>NZ_JCAFSR010000007.1:0-294950 GCF_059369475.1 Stenotrophomonas sp. YJH_SMC_65 | reverse complement strand
GCGCATCGCCTGACCTACCTGTAGAGCCGAGCCCACGCTCGGCTGCTTCTGGCCTTTGCGCGAAGAGCAGCCGAGCATGGGCTCGGCTCTACAAGGGCGTCGCGCCATGCGTGGATGCCACCTGTGCGATCTACACCATCCCGCCGTTGGCGCGCAGCACCTGGCCGTTGATCCATCCGCCATCGGCACCTGCCAGGAACCCCACCGCGCCGACGCTGTACTACTGGGTGCATCGCCGCCGCGAGGGGCGCATCGCCTGACCTACCTGTAGAGCCGAGCCCACGCTCGGCTGCTTCTGGCCTTTGCGCGAAGAGCAGCCGAGCATGGGCTCGGCTCTACAAGGGCGTCGCGCCATGCGTGGATGCCACCTGTGCGATCTATACCATCCCGCCGTTGGCGCGCAGCACCTGGCCGTTGATCCATCCGCCATCGGCACCTGCCAGGAACCCCACCGCGCCGGCGATGTCCTCCGGCATGCCCAGCCGCTCCAGGGGGTTCATCTTCGCCAGCCGCTCGACAAGCTCGGGCGATTTTCCATCCAGGAACAAATCGGTGGCGGTCGGTCCGGGCGCCACGGCGTTCACGGTGATGTTGCGCCCGCGCAGCTCCTTGCTGAGGATTGCGCCCATCGTCTCCACCGCCGCCTTGCTGGCCGCATACACGCTGTAGTTCTCCAGCCGGATGCCGACCACGCTGGTGGACAGGGTGATCAGCCGGCCACCGTCGCGCACCCGTCGCGCGCTTTCGCGCAGCACGTTGAAGGCGCCCCTGAGGTTGATGCCGATCACCCGCTCGAACAGGGCGTCGTCGGTATCGGCCAGTGGTGCCAGCTGCAGCACCCCGGCGCTGTTGACCACCACGTCGATGCCGCCGAAACGGGCTTCGATGGCGTCGAAGAGCTGGCGCACCGCCTGCGGATCGGACACATCGGCCTGCAGCGCGATGGCCTGCGCGCCGGCGGCGTTCAGTTCGGCCGCCAAGGCTTCGGCGTCGTCGCGGCGGCCCGCATAGTTGATCGCGACCGCGTGGCCATTGGCGGCGAGCCGACGCGAGATGGCGGCACCGATGCCACGGGATCCGCCGGTGACCAAGGCGACAGAGCGGGCGGGGGAGAGGGTCATGGTGACTTCCACGGGGACACGCCGAAGTGGCGCAGCGCCATCTTCGCGAAATCGCGCTTTCGGATAATCCTGCATAATCCGCCAACATCATCCGGATAGCCGAACAATGGACCGCTTCACGGCCATGCGCGCCTTCGTCCGTATCGTCGAGCGCCGCAGCTTCACCCGGGCCTCCGAGGACCTGGGCCTGCCGCGGGCCACGGTGACCGACGCGATCAAGGCGCTGGAACAGCGGCTGGGCGTGCGCCTGCTGCACCGGACCACGCGGCTGGTGGTGCCGACGCTGGAAGGCGAGGCCTTCTATGGCCGTTGTCTGCGCCTGATCGCCGACATGGACGACGCCGAGGCCGCCTTCCGTGACGCGCCGCCGCGCGGCCCCTTGCGCATTGAGGTGCATGGCACGCTGGGCCGGCACCTGCTGTTTCCCCACCTGCCGGAGTTCCTGCAGCGCTACCCGGAGATCGAACTGGAGGTCAGCGAAGGCGACCGCTATGTCGATCTGCTGCGCGAAGGCGTGGATGCGGCGCTGCGGGTGGGCACGCTGGCCGACAGCGATCTGGCGGCGCGCCGGTTGGCGATGCTGCGCGAGGTCACGGTGGCCGCGCCGGGCTACCTGCAGGCCAAGGGCGTGCCAGGCAGCATCGAGTCCCTGCTGGGTGGCCATGAAATGGTGGGCTATCGCTCCAGCGCCACCGGCCAGCTGATTCCGCTGGAGTTCCAGCAGGGCGGGCAGGTGCGCTACGTGCCGCTGCCGGTGCGGGTGCGTGTGTCCGGTGCGGATGCGTTCCTCGGCGCCGCGCTGGCGGGCCTGGGCATCATCCAGGCTCCGCGCTACCGGATGGACCCGTATATCGCGCGCGGGCAGCTGGTGGAGCTGTTGCCGGACGCGCCGCCGACCCCAAGCCCGTTGAGCCTGGTCTACCCGCGCAACCGCACGCCGTCCCCACGCTTGCGGGTGTTCATCGACTGGGTGGCCGGGGTGTTCGAGCAGACCGGGGGTGCCGGCCAGCGGCCGGCACTACCGGAGCGGCACGCGAAGCTGTCCGACCGCAGGGGGTAGTGCCGGCCGCTGGCCCGCATCACAGCGCGTGCAGCGGCCCCTGCATGCGATGGAAACTGCCATCGGTGGCGGTGAACCAGGCCAGCGAATGCCCGCCCGCGAAGTCATCGACATGCACGACCGTGGCGCCATCGGCTTCCTGCCACGAAATGGCATAGACCCCGTCGCTGATCCGCTGCCATTCACAGGCGGCTTCGCCCCGCGCACCGGCATAGGCGCCGGAGACGATGGCGTACTGCACGTGGCGGCCATCGGCGCTGTAGACATTGTCGGCGGCCAGGCCGTCATAGCTGACGCGGAAGCGGCGGTCGGCGAACAACGGCAAGGCGGGGGCAGTGTTCATCGGATCGCCACCGGGTTGATGTTGACCTGGGTCGAACCGACGTACAGCGGCTGGCCGAGTACGAACAGGAATTCCCAGGCCTTGTCGCGCACCAGGGCACGGCTGTCGATCAGCTCCAGGTTGTAGATGCCACGCTTGGCCAGCATGTACTGGTTGATCGGGAACTCCTCGGCACCGTTCGGGTTCGGGTAGACCTCCGAGGCCCAGGTGTCGCCACCGAAGGCGACGATGCCCTGGTCGGCCAGCCACTTCGCCGCCTCCATGCCGATACCCGGTTCCACTTCCAGGAACTGTTTGTCGTCCTTGCCGATCAGTTCCAGCCAGCCGGTGTTGAACAGCACCACGTCGCCCTTGCGCAGGCGCAGCCCCTGCTTCTTCAGCACGGCCTGGATGTCGGCCACGGTGAACTCGGTGCCGCCGGGCACGATCGCCTTGCCGTAGTACGTGGTCATGTCCAGCACGACGCCACGGGTGACCATCGGCGGCACCTTCTCGACGCCGAGCTTGCGCACCCCGTCCACGGTGACGAAGTCGGCGGCCTTGTTGCCGTTGTAGTAGACGTTGTCGATGCCGATATGGCCGATGCCGTTGAGCTGGGTGCCAACGCCGGTCCAGGCGTTCACCAGTTCATCGTTGAAGGTGAACTTGTTGGGGCCCAGCGACTTGCCAGCCTGCTGGCCGACCTGCACGTTGTACAGGCGGAAGCTGCGGTGGCGGAACGCGGGCAGGTTCTTGTCCACCGGCACCGCCAGCGGATAGGTCTTGCCGGTCCTGACCAGCGAGACCGCGTGCTTGACCACGTCGGCGGTCAGCAGGTTGGCCGCGCCGATCTCGTCGTTGGCGCCGTAGGCAGAGGGGTACCAGTCCTCGGCAGTGGCCTGGAAGGACAGCGGCAGGGTAGCCAGCGCTAGCGCGGCCAGGGTCTTCATCTTCATGGCAAAGCTCCGGTAACTGTCAGGCCGTCGCGGGGGCGGCAAGCGGGGCATGCGGCGCAGCGGCGCCGGCGTGGGCCGGGAAGTGCGGCAGCACGTACTCGGCGATTTCGTGGAAGGTTTCGGCCAACGGCCGTTCGTTGCGGCGGAACTGCAGGCCGATGTGGTCGACACCGGCCGCCCGCATGGCGTGCAGCTCGGCCAGCAGGGCGTTGCGGCCGCCGCGCAGGCCGAAGCGCCAGCGCTGCAAAGGAGCATCGGCATCGGCAACCAGGTCCAGGTGGATGAAGCTGGCATAGGGCTTGTTACCGGCCACGGCGCGCCAGGCCGCCACGCGTTGTACATGGTCCTGCGGCGTGCCCGGGTAGGCCAGGCAGCCATCCATGTGCTGGCCGATCCACGCCGGTTGCTGCTGGGCCAGGCCTGCCACGAACAGCGGCGGGGCCGGGCCATCCGCGGGCAGCACGTCCAGGCCCTGCGGCAGGTGCGCGGCGGCGCCTTCGCGCAGCAGTGCGATCTGCTCGCGGAAGCGGCTGCCACGGCTGTCGAAGTCGCGGCCGAACAGCGGGTACTCCACCGGGCGGTCGCCACTGGCCACGCCCAGCAGCAGGCGGTCACCGCTCAGCCGCTGCACGCTGCGTGCCGACTTCAGGGTCAGCAACGGCTCGCGGATCGGCAGCACCACTGCGCCGGTACCCAGCAGGATGTGCTCGGTGATGCCGGCCAGGTAGCCGAGGTAACTGAACACCTCGAACACCTGTGCGGCATCGCCGAAGGCCGGGTCGTACACCGGCACGTCGCGTACCCACAGCGCACGGAAGCCAAGGCGGTCGGCCAACCGTGCCAGCTCCGCATGGCGCTGCAGGTCCGGTTCGCCGGGCAGGCGTCGCGCGGCGCGTCTTGCCTGTTCGCCCAGCGGCGTCCAGTCATTGTCCAGCGGTGCTTCGATGCCGATGCTGAAACCACCGGCCTGCAGCCGCGTCAACGCACTGCCCATGGCGAGGCTCCTCAGTCCCAGGCCGGGGCCAGGCCCGGCGGATCGACTTCGCGGCCGTTGCGGTCAAGCGCGGCGATCGCGGCCATGTCATCGGCATCCAGGTGCAGGTCCTGGGCAAGCAGGTTGCTGGCCAGGTTCTCGCGCTTGGTCGAGGACGGGATGACCGAGTAACCCCGCTGCAGCGCCCACGCCAGCGCGACCTGGGCGACGGTGGCCTGGTGCTTGTCGGCGATGGCGGCCAGCACCGGGTCCTTCAGCACCTTGCCGTAGGCCAGGGTCATGTAGGAGGTGACGGTGATGCCTTGTTCCTGCAGGAAGGCAGTCAGTGCCGGGTTCTGCAGGTAGGGGCTCAGTTCGATCTGGTTGGTGGCGATCTCGCCGGCGCCGACCACCTCGATGGCCTGCCGGGTCAGTTCGATGTTGAAGTTGGACACACCGATCTGACGGGTCAGGCCCAGCGATTTGGCTTCGGCCAGCGCGGTCATGTACTCGCGCAGTTCAACGCCATTGCCCGGCGCCGGCCAGTGGATCAGCAGCAGGTCGACGTACCCGGTGCGCAGCTTGGCCAGGCTGTCGCGCAGGCTCGGGATCAGCTTGTCGGCGGCGTAGTTGTCCACCCAGATCTTGGTTGTCAGGAACAGCTCGTTGCGCGGGACGCCGGATTCGGCGATGGCCTGGCCGACCTCGGCTTCGTTGCCGTAGATCTGCGCGGTATCGATCGCACGGTAGCCGACGTCGAGGGCGTTGCGCACCGAATCGATGACGATCTGGCCGGTCAGGCGGAAGGTGCCGACGCCAAAGGAAGGAACGCTCATGATGGACTCCAGGGACTTCGTTGAGAGCCGGTGGGCTCGGGACAGGGCGAAGTGTGGGCGCTTTACATTTGTTGATTAAGCCGTGTATACGGGAAACGCTTTTGCGCCGAGGTAAAAAATGAAAACCACCCTGGATGAGCTGAAGGCCTTCGTGGCCGTGGTCGACAGCGGTTCGATCACTGCCGCGGCCGAAGAGCTGGAGCTGACCATCTCCGCCACCAGCCGCACCCTGGCGCGGCTGGAGGACAAGCTGCAGACCACGCTGCTGCGGCGGACCACGCGGCGGCTGGAGCTGACCGAGGAGGGAGCCGCATTCCTGGAGTACGCGCGCACGATCCTGGCCACGGTGGACGAGGCCGAGGAACAGATGGCCGCGCGGCGGCTGCAGCCGGTCGGGCGCCTGCGCGTAGACGCCGCCACGCCGTTCATGCTGCACGTCATCGTGCCGTTGCTGGAGGGCTTCCGCGAGCGCTACCCGCAGGTGGAGCTGGAGCTGAATTCCAATGAAGGCATCACCGACCTGATCGAGAAGCGCACCGACGTAGCGTTCCGCATTGGCGTGCTGCGCGATTCCACCCTGCATGCGCGGCCCATCGGCCACAGCCGCATCCGCGTGGTGGCCAGCCCCGAGTACCTGCGCCGGCGTGGCACGCCCACGCGGGTGGAGCAGCTGCGCGAGCACGACCTGCTTGGCTTCACCCAGCCCAGTTCGTTGAACGAATGGCCGCTGCAGGATGCCGATGGCGGCCCTTTCGTGATTGAGCCGGCGATTGCTTCGTCCAGTGGCGAGACACTGCGGCAGATGGCGGTGACCGGGCTGGGCATCGCCTGCCTGTCCGACTTCCTGACCCGCCAGGACCGGCGTGACGGCCGCCTGGTGCAGTTGTTCGCCAAGCAGACGCAGGAGGTGCGCCAGCCGATCAACGCGGTGTACTACCGCAACACCGCGCTGGCCGCGCGCATCACCTGTTTCGTCGACCACGTGACGCAGACGCTCGGCCAGCGTCCGTTTGACGAATAAGGCGGCGTAGAGCCGGCCGCTGGCCGGCTGCCGGGTCCCGGGGGCTGCCGGCCAGCGGCCGGCACTACCAACTGTGTATCACCTGATGCGTGGCCCATGCATGGAGGGGTAGAGCCGGCCGCTGGCCGGCTGCCGGGTCTCTGGGGCTGCCGGCCAGCGGCCGGCACTACCAGCTGTGTATCACCTGATGCGTGGCCCATGCATGGAGGGGTAGAGCCGGCCGCTGGCCGGCTGCCGGGATCCCGCAGCTGCCGGCCAGCGGCCGGCACTACCGGCGGTTGTGCAGCGCGCGCCGGTTGCCGATGTGCGCGCATGCCAGCAGCACGCCACCACCAGCTGTCGCCACGCCATGCCAGAGCAGTGATTCCTTCAGCGGCAGGTATAGCGAGGCCGGCAACAGCAGGAGGGCGCCGACGCAGGCCAGCCTTGCAGGTCGCCAGCGCCCATGCCGGTGAACCCCGGCCGAAGTGCTCGCCAAGGCCAGCGACGAGGCCAGCAGCGCAAACAGCCATTCCCAGCGCGACATCATCAGCAGAAACGTCATCGCGCCATGGCCGGGGTGCTGGAACGAGCGCAGCGCCATCATCGCTGCCGGCACGAAGGCCAACAGCAGGGGCAGGGCGATGCAATGGGCGGCGCAGGCCAGGGACAGCCAGGCCCCGGCTAGATCGAAGCGGGGGTGCCAGCGTGCCGAAGCTGGCGGCTGGGCCAGGGCCCTTGCAGGCGTCGTGGGGATGTGGTCCATAATGTTACATAGTAACAATTGGAGCCTCTCCCATGAAGCGTTCTGCTGCTCTTTTCCTGCTGCTGGCTGCCAGCGCTGCACAGGCCCATGATGTCCGCCAGCCCGGTGCGCACGTACACGGCCAGGCCACCGTTGATCTTGCGCTTGACCAGCAGACGCTGGAATTCGCCCTGCAGGCGCCCGGCATCGGCATCCTTGATTTCGAGCGGCCGCCGGCCAATGCAACCGAGCAGGCCGCGCTGGCGCGTGCGACTGCGCTGCTGCAGGGCGGCAGCTGGGTCACCTTGCCCACCGCCGCGGGCTGCCGCCTTATCGCGAACGATGCCAGGGCCGAGGGCTTCGGTGCGATGGCTGCCGCGCCGCCGCCCGGTCAGCATCGCCACGCAGGGTTCAGCGCAACCCTGCGGTACCAGTGCACCAAGCCTGCCGGGTTGCGGGCCATCGTCGTGCGCCTGCCCGCAGTATTCCCGGGCCTGCACGAAGTGATCGTCAACAGCACCACCGCCCATGGCCAGAACCGCAGCGTGTTGACTGCGGACAATCTGCGCGTGGTGCTGGCACCGTGAGCATGCGACCGGTGATCGTGCTGGATGGCGTGCAGTTCGGCTATGGCCGGCGGCTGGTGCTGGACGTGCCGCGGCTATGGATCGAGCAGGGCAGCAGCGTGCTGCTGCGCGGAATCAGTGGCGGTGGCAAGAGCACGCTGCTGGGCCTGCTGGCGGGCGTGCTGCTGCCCGGCAACGGCCGCATCCAGGTCGCCGGCCACGCGCTGCAGGCGATGCGTGGTGCCGCGCGGGATCGCTTCCGCGCCGACCACCTGGGCGTGATCTTCCAGCAGTTCAACCTGCTGCCGTTTCTCAGCGTGCGCGACAACATCGCACTGGGCCTGCGCTTCTCGCGCCTGCGCAGTGCGCGCATCAGCGGGCCGTTGAATGCCGAGATCGCGCGACTGCTGCAGGCCCTGCAGCTGGACCCCGGGCTGATGCAGCGCCGCGCCGGCACGCTCAGCGTCGGCCAGCAACAACGCGTGGCGGCGGCACGCGCGCTGATCGGCCGCCCGGCGTTGCTGCTGGCTGATGAGCCGACCTCGGCGCTCGACCGCGACGCGGCGACCGCGTTCCTGAAGCTGATGTCGGCGCAATGCGAGGCGGCCGGCACCACGGTGCTGGTGGTCAGCCATGACGACAGCCTGCAGTCGTTGTTCGACCGCACGATCGCCTTGTCCGAGATCAACCAGGCAGGTGCCGACCATGCTTGAGCTTGCCTGGGCCAGCCTGCGCAGCCGCGCGTTGAGCGTGGGCCTGACCGTGCTGGTCATCTCCCTCAGCGTGGTGCTGTTGCTGGGTGTCGAGCGTGTGCGCACGCAGGCGCACGAAGGCTTCGCCAGCACGGTGTCGGGTACGGACCTGATTGTCGGTGCGCGTTCGGGGCCGGTGAACCTGCTGCTGTACGCGGTGTTCCATATCGGTGACCCCACCAACAACGTGTCCTGGCAGTCCTACCAGGCGCAGTCCGCAATGCCGCAGGTGAAGTGGGCGGTGCCGCTGTCGCTGGGCGATTCCTGGCGCGGCTACCGGGTAGTGGGTACCACTGGCGGCTACTTTGAACACTATCGTTATGGTTCCGGTCATGCGCTTGCCTTTGCACAGGGGCGGCCCTTTGATGATCTGTATGACGCGGTGATCGGCGCGGAGGTGGCACGCGCGCAGAAGGTCGGCCTCGGCGACGAGATCGTGCTGGCGCACGGCACCGGCGCGGTGACGCTGGCCACGCATGCCGACAAGCCGTTCCGGGTCTCCGGCATCCTGCAGCGCAGCGGCACGCCGGTGGATTCGTCGCTGCTGGTCTCGCTGCCGGCGATCGAGGCCATCCACGTCGACTGGCGCTCGGGTGTGCAGCCGCGCAGCCAGAGCGTCAGTGCCGAGCAGGCGCGCCACCTCGATCTGACCCCGACCAGCATCACCGCTTTCATGCTCGGCCTGAACTCCCGCATCGCCACCTTTTCGGTGCAGCGCAGGATCAACGAGTATCCCGAAGAGGCGATGCTGGCGATCCTGCCCGGGGTGACGCTGCAGCAGCTGTGGCAGTCGCTGGGCACGGCCGAGCGCGCCCTGCAGCTGATCAGCGCGTTGGTGGTGTTGCTGGGCATGGTCTCGCTGGTGGCGTTGCTGGTCTCGACGCTGCAGCAGCGGCGGCGCGAGATGGCGATCCTGCGTGCGACCGGCGCGCGGCCGGGTTACATCGCCGGCCTGCTGGTAGTGGAAGCGGTGGCGACCAGTGCCGTGGCCTGCGTGCTGGCGTTGGCGCTGCTGGTGGCCGCCAGCATGGCCGGACGCGGCTGGGCCCTGGCCACCTTCGGCCTGTCCATCACCCATGTCTGGCCGGATGGCCGCGAGCTGGCCTGGGTGGCGGGTGTGTTGGCGATCAGCGCGGTGGCCGGGCTGGTGCCGGCGTTGCTGGCCTACCGGCGCACCTTGGCCGATGGCCTGTCGCCGGGAGGCTGAGCATGCGCTGGATGCTGTCATTGCCGATGGTACTGGCGCTGGCAGCCTGCGAGCGGCCGGTGGATACCGGTGTGCAGGCGTTGCCACCTCCGCCGGTTGTCGACCACGCTGGCGCTGCGGATGCGGCGGAGCAGGAACTGGACTGGTTGCAGATGATGCCCAAGGACGAGCTGGCCGCGCTGGAGCGCGGAGAGGGCCCGGAGGTGGAGCACAACGGCAACCGGCGCATGCCGCAATTCGGCACGTTCCGTACCGTGGATACGGTGCTGCAGCGTCCGGTGCGCCTGCCCGGCTACGTGGTGCCGCTGGCCACTGCGCAGGACGGGCGCCTGACCGAATTCCTGTTCGTGCCGTACTACGGCGCCTGCATCCACGTACCACCGCCGCCACCGAACCAGATCGTGCACGTGGTGCTGCCGCGCCCGATCGCCATGCCGGACATGTACTCGCCGTTCTTCCTGGCCGGCACCCTGCGTGACGAGCGGCTGGATGATGATCTGGCCGGTTCCGCCTACACCATGCGCGATGCCCAGCTGAGGCCCTATGAACCGTAGCGCTGTGTTGCTGCTTGGATGCGTCTGGTTGGCAGGCTGCACGTCACCGGGCGGTGATGCCGTGGTGGCCACGCCGCGCGACAAGCCGTTGCCCTCCGCCGCGCCCGAAACGCCTATCGACCGCTGGGACGCGCTGCGGCCGGACGAAGTGACCTATCAGCGCCCGCCCCCGCAGATCGGCTTGTCACGCAATGGCATGGACGGGGTGGGCGGACTGATCGACGACACCGGCTCGGGCACGCCACCGGGGCAGGAAATCGACCATTCCAGCCCGGATCGCGCCAAGCAGTTCGGCTCTTCGCGCGTGGTCGACGCTGTCGACGGTCGCGCGGTGGATCTGGATGGCTACGTGGTACCGCTGGGCACCAATGATGCCGGGCTGGTCGATGAGCTGCTGTTCGTGCCGTTCTACGGTGCGTGCATCCACGTGCCGCCGCCGCCACCGAACCAGATCATCCATGTGACCCTGGCCACGCCGATCGCGCTGGGCGATCTTTGGGACCCGTACCGGTTGGCTGGCCGCCTGCAGGTGAAGCGCTTCGATGCGGACATTGCCAGCGCTTCCTACGATGCCGCAGCGGCCACGCTGACGGCGATCCACGACTGATGCGCATGCGCTGGATCCTGGCTGCCGGGGTGCTGGTGAGCGCAGTCGTGCTGCTGGTGTGGTGGCAGCGGCAGCGCGCACCCACCGCGCCGCCGGTGGTCGCGTTTCCAGCACCGGCGTCCGACGCCAGCCAGCGCATCGAACAGCGTTTGGGTGACGACCACGCGTTCCGCAACGACGTGCTGTTCCTGCTTGCGGCAACAGTGCGCGACCGCTGCCAGCCAGCGCAGGCGGGGCTGCTGGCGCGCATGGCCAATCGTGCATCGCTGCCGGTGCTGGCGGGAGTCAGCGCGGTGACCCAGCAGGATCCATCGCTGGACCGGCCGATCTACCAGTACATCCAGCATCGCGCCGATGCGACGCGGTGCGGGCAGCCGCTGCAGATGCCGTTGGCCGGTGGGCGCAGCATGGCGTTGGACATCGAACAGTACGCGCGCACCTTCCCGGACAGCTACTTCGACCCGCAGCGCAGCAGTGAACCCCGGGACTTTGGTGGACGGTCGTTGCAGCAGCGCGCTGGCAACGCCTGCAACAGCGTGGTGTATTCGGTGCTGCCGCTGGGTGGCACCGACTGGCGGTGCAGCAGCCTGCGCGCGAATGCCCGCGCGCAGGTGCGCGGCCTGTGCGAGGACGAGCTGCGGCGCCAGCACGGGGCAACGGGCGGGGAGCTGGACATGGCCGTGGGGCAGGGCATGCAGGCGGCGGTGGTAGCGGCGATTGCTGCGCTGCCGGAAGACTGCCGGTGATGATCCCGGACACCAGCCAAGACCCGGCATGAGGGGCACGGCAACATGAACATTGCCCGGACCGCAATCTGAGCCGCTGTCGCCGCCTTCATAACTATACAGGACATCCTGTATAGTTATGATCGTAATCCACCCCCATCAGGTTCTCCCATGGCTTTGTCCCAGCCCTTGGCCGGTGCTCCGGCCCTGTCGCGTGCCCGTCGCTGGGCACTGCTGTTCACCGTTGCCGCCGGCCTGCTGATGGTCACGCTCGACAACTCCGTGCTCTACACCGCCCTGCCCACGCTGACCGAAGAACTCTCGGCCAGTGCCGGCCAGGCGCTGTGGATCATCAACGCCTATCCGCTGGTGATGGCCGGCCTGCTGCTGGGCGCGGGTACGCTGGGCGACCGCATCGGCCACCGCCGCATGTTCCTGATCGGCCTGGTGGTGTTCGGCGTGGCATCGTTGGCAGCGGCGTTCGCCGACACCGCAGGGCAGCTGATTGCCGCGCGCGCCTTGCTGGCGGTCGGCGCGGCCGCGATGATGCCGGCCACGCTGGCGCTGATCGGCCTGAGCTTCCACGAAGCGCGCGAACGCAACATCGCCATCGCGATCTGGGGTTCGGTGGCGATCGTCGGTGCGGCACTTGGCCCGATCATTGGTGGCTGGCTGCTGCAGCATTTCTGGTGGGGCTCGGTGTTCCTGATCAACGTGCCGGTGGTCGTGGTCGCGTTCGTGGCCACGCTGCTGCTGGCACCGGAAGGCCAGCGCGACCCCTCGCGACCGTGGGACCTGGTTTCGTCGCTGCTGGCTCTGGCTGCACTGTCCGGCCTGGTGCTGGCGATCAAGTCACTGATCGCTACGCCGCCGTCGTATGCGCTGGGTGCAGGCGCGCTGCTGCTGGCCGCCATCAGTGGTGCGGCGTTCGCGCGCCGCCAGCAGCAGCTGCCGCACCCGCTGCTGGACTTCGCGATCTTCCGCAATCCGGCGTTCCTGGCCGGCACGCTGTCGGCGGTGTTCACCCTGTTTGCGATGGCCGGCCTGCAGCTGGTCACTACCCAGCGCTTCCAGCTGGTGGCGGGCTTTTCTCCGCTGCAGGCGGGCCTGCTGGTGTCGGTGGCCGCGCTGGGCAGCCTGCCCAGTGCGCTGCTGGGCGGCAGCATCCTGCACCGGGTGGGCCTGCGCCCGCTGATCTGTGGCGGCCTGGCCGCAGGTGCGCTGGGTGTCGGCGTGGTGGCATTCGGCTTCCCGCACGGCCTCGGTTGGGTGGTCGCCGGCATGGCGATCACCGGCTTCGGCATGGGTTCGGCCATCTCGGTGGCGTCCACCGCCATCCTCAACAACGTACCGGCGCACCGTGCGGGCATGGCCTCGTCGGTGGAAGAGGTGTCCTACGAGTTCGGTGGCCTGCTGGCGGTGGCGATGCTGGGCAGCTTGAGCGCGGCGGTGTATGGCGCATTCCTGCCGGTCTCGGCCGACATGCCCGCGCTTGCACGGGAAGGCTTCACCCAGGCGCTGCACGTGGCACGTGAAAGCGGGCAGGGCGAGTGGTTCGCACTGGCCACGGCCGCGTATGACCGCGGCTACCAGATCGTGCTGCTGGTGATCACGGTGGTGCTGGCGCTGGGCGCTTCGATCATCGCGCGCCTGCTGCGCGGGCGCGTCGGCGGCCGCGTGGGTGCGGCCGATCGCGTAAAATGACGCGATGAGAACCAGCAAGCGCGACCGCATCCTCGACGCCGCCGTCAACGTGATCAATCGTGATGGCGTGCGCGCAGTGACCTTCGAGTCGGTGGCGGCCGAGGCCAAGCTGACCCGCGGCGGCCTGCTGTACCACTTCCCCTCGCGCGAGGCGCTGCTGCGCGGCATCGACGAGCACCTGGTGCAGGCCTGGGAGACGTCGATGGAAACGCTGCTGGGCAAGCGTGCAGACGAAGCCTCGGCGCTGGAGCGTTACCAGACCTTCGTGCGCGTCTCGGCGCAGAGCGCTACCCGTGCCGAGCTGATGTTCATGCTCGAATCGGCCGACCCGGACGCCGATGAGCGCCCGTGGGGCCCGGCGGTACGGCGTTGGGCGCCGCTGCCGCCGTCGGCCGGGCAGAGCGACCCGGCCGCGCTCGACAATTTCGTGGCACGGCTGGCCGCCGACGGCCTGTGGATCTACGAGGCGATGTACGAGGGGCAGCTGGATGAAAGCGTGCGCGCCCAGGTGGCCGAACGGATCGCCGGGCTGCTGGCGAAGCCCGATGGAACGTCCAGTTGAGCGGGCAGCCGGCGCGCCGACATCGCCCGTGGTAGAGCCGACCGCTGGTCGGCTGCTCTTCGGTCAGATCACGAAAATGCCGCATCGGTAGAGTCGATCGTTAGTCGACTGCCCTTCGGTCGGACAACGAAAATCCCGCGCGTCGCGCGATAGTCGACCAGCGGTCGACTCTACCCCCTCGCCTTTACCCAGCCTGCGCGGCGCCCGCGGCCAGCCACGCCCTCGGCGAAGCCCCCAGCCGCTTGCGGAACGCCTTCGACAACGATGCGGTATCGGCAAACCCCACCTCGATCGCCACCTGCTTGGCCGCCACGCCGGCCCGCAGCTGCGCGCAGGCCAGGCTCAGCCGCCAGTCCAGCAGGTAGCTGGCTGGCGTTGCCTGCATCACGTCCTTGAACACGGCCGCGAACGCGCTGCGCGACATGCCGGCGGTCGCGGCCATGCGCGGCAGCGTCCATTCGTCCTGCGGTGCCTGGTGCATCGCCACCAGCGTGCGTGCCAGCCGCGCATCGGACAGCCCCCGCATCAACCCGTGGCTGACGCCGGCTGCATCCGGGTGGTCGACCACCCAGCGCAGGATCTGGATCAGCGCCACCTCGAACAGGCGGTTGGTCAGCAGCCGTGACCCGCAGCGCTGGCGATCGGCTTCGGCGAACAGCAGCTGCAGGGTGTCATCCAGTTCGGTGATCGCGGCCAGCGGCACCACCATCACCGGTGGAAGCGACTGCACGATCGGATTGCGCGCGCCACCATCGAAATCCAGCGTGGCACAGGTGAAATCCGGGCCGTCCAGCGGAGCGTTGAAGAACACATGGTGCAGCGGCTGCGGATACAGCAGGAGGCTGGGTGTATCGATCTTCAAGCGGGGCAGCGCGCTATCGCCCCCAAGATGACGGACTTCCATCTCACCCTGGCGCAGGATGTGCAGGAACGCACGACCGGGCTGCGGCTCGAAGACATGCTGCCCGCACAGCGGGCCACTGTGGAACAGCGCCGCCTGCACCCGGAAGCGTTCCAGCAGCGAGGAGAGTCGATCTGGCGCAGGGGTGGCGGTGCGCATGCGCATGGACGTATGGACAACATATGTGGCGAATTGAGGATGTTGCGTCCAGGGAGTCTACCTAGGATGAGCGGGTCGTCCAATCCCGGGCGCTTTCCCAAGGAGATCCACCATGTCCCGTGTCCCCCTGATCGATGCCGCCAACACCACCGCCGACCGCCAGGCCCTGCTGGGCCAGGTCCACGCTGCCTTCGGTGCCACCCCGGCCATGTTCCGCGCCGTGGCCAACTCGCCGGCTGCCCTGCAGAGCATGTGGGGTTCGTTCGGCGCGCTGGGCGGCGGTCGCCTGTCGCCGCTGCTGGGCGAGCAGATCGCCGTGGCCATCGCCAACCGCAACGCCTGCGAGTACTGCCTGGCCGCGCACACGGCATTGGGCCGCAAGGCCGGCGCCAGCGGTGAGCAGATGGCTGCCGCGCAGATCGGCCAGTCCAGCGACCCGGCCACTGCGGCGGCGCTCGACTTCGCGTTGAAGGTGGTCGAGCAGCGTGCGCAGATCGCCGACGGCGACGTGCAGGCGCTGCGCGCGGCCGGCTTCGATGATGAGCAGGTCGTCGAGATCCTCGCGCATGTGGCGCTCAACCTGTTCACCAACTACGTCAACGTGGCGTTCGACGTGCCGGTGGACTTCCCGAAGGTCGCGCTGCGCTGAGGCGTACCGGGCCGGGGGACGCAGTGCTCCCGGCCATCCTCAGCGGGCGTGGCCGTCGTGCGCCTGCAGCCGCTCCGGATGGGTATACACATTGAACCCGCTTGCCCGCGCGAACCCGACCAGGCACAGGCCGGCGCTGCGGGCCAGATCGATCGCCAGCGCGGTCGGCGCGGACACTGCCGCCAGCACGCTGGCGCCGGCGCGCACTGCCTTGCTCACCATCTCGTAGCTGGCCCGGCTGGAAATCACCAGCAGGCCGCCTTCGATGGCGTGTTCGTTGTGGTGCAGGGCGCCGATCAGCTTGTCCAGTGCATTGTGGCGGCCGACGTCCTCGCGTACCCAGCCGATGCGCCCACTGGCGTCGGCCCAGGCCGCGGCATGGATCGAGCCGCTTGCCGCATTCATCGGCTGGTGCTGCGCCAGGCTGGCCAACGCCCGCTGCAGGGCGGTGGCGGAATAGCTGCGGCGTTCGCGGATCTGCGGCAGTGGGCGCAGCACTTCTTCCAGCTGGCGCGTGCCGCACAGGCCACAGCCACCACGGCCGGGCAGCAGGCGTCCCTTGTCGGGGTC
Organism: Stenotrophomonas sp. YJH_SMC_65; assembly: GCF_059369475.1. Lineage (NCBI taxonomy): Bacteria > Pseudomonadati > Pseudomonadota > Gammaproteobacteria > Lysobacterales > Lysobacteraceae > Stenotrophomonas > Stenotrophomonas sp. YJH_SMC_65. The sequence continues at coordinate 278,981 of NZ_JCAFSR010000007.1, read as the reverse complement.
GAGGTTTGCGCCGGGCGCAGCCTCGTCCACGGTCATCTGCAGCTCGATGCCTTCCAGCTGTGGGTGGATATCGATCGACAGCAGCTGCGAGGGCGCGCTGATCAGGCCTTCGCTGAGCGAAAATCCGAGTGCGAAGTCCTCCAGATCACAGGGTGTGGCCATCATCACGGCAAAGGCGGCATCGTTGTAGCGCAGCGCCACCGGCACTTCCTCGGCCACCACGTCGACCTGCTGCTGTTGCGTGCCGCCGCGCCAGCGCTGCAACGGGCGTTGGGCGGTGCCGGCAGGCGGGGTGTGCGGCGGGATCGAATCAGGCATGCAGCGCGTCCGGACAAGGGAGAAACGCGGGCGGGCCACCGCCTGCGGTTTCGAGGATAGCGCAGTGGTCGCGCGCAGACGCGGCTGTAACCGTTGCCATGGCAGGTTGTGCTGAAATCAGCCTGTGCCCTCTGGCGAAGCGCCGTGGGCCGTGCTTGACTGTGCGGCTGGTCGTGCCACTGAATGCACCGCCGGACCGCGTTGTGCCGTTCGTTGTTGCGTTCCTACTGCCAGGTTCCCGAACATGTCCGAGCAGAAACCGCCGCGTTACAAGCCCTACAACCAGCCCGCCGGAGGCTGGGGTGCCGCCGGCGCCACGGCCAAGGTGCTGCTGCAGCAGAGTGTGATCGGCAAGGGATCGAAGGCATTGCTGGCGATGAACCAGCCCGGTGGCTTCAAGTGCCCCAGCTGCGCGTTCCCCGATGCCGACGAACGCAAGAAGCTGGAGTTCTGCGAGAACGGCGCGAAGGCACTGGCCTGGGAAGCCACCCAGTTCCGCGCCGGCCGCGAACTGTTCGCCCGGTACACCGTGACCGAACTGATGGCGCAGACCGACTACTGGCTGGAGATGCAGGGCCGGCTGACCGAGCCGATGCGCTACGACGCAGCCACCGACCACTACGTGCCGTGCAGCTGGGACGATGCCTTCGCGCTGATCGGCCGCCACCTGCAGGCGCTGGACAGCCCGCACCAGGCCGAGTTCTACACCTCCGGCCGCACGCCCAATGAAGCCGCGTTCCTGTATTCGATCTTCGTGCGCGAGTTCGGCACCAATAATTTCCCGGACTGCTCGAACATGTGCCACGAGCCGACCAGCCGTGGCCTGCCGCCGGCCATCGGGGTGGGCAAGGGCACCATCGTGCTGCAGGATTTCGAGCATGCCGAGGCGATCTTCGTGATCGGCCAGAACACCGGTACCAATTCACCGCGGATGATGAGCAACCTGGTCGAGGCGCGTAAACGCGGCATCCCGATCGTGGCGGTCAATCCGATGCCCGAGCGTGCGCTGATCCGCTTCGCCGAGCCGCAGGACGTGGTGCAGATGGCCACGTTCGGTTCGACCGAGATCACCAGCGAGTTCGTGCATATCCGCATCGGCGGCGACCTGGCCCTGATCAAGGGCATGATGAAGGTGATGTTCGAGCGTGAGGCACAGGGCGAGCGCGTGCTCGACCATGATTTCCTGTCGGAACACACGGTGGGCCTGGAGGCGCTGCGCGAGGACGTGATGGCGCAGGACTGGGACCAGATCGTGCAGGTGTCTGGCATTTCGCAGGCGCAGATCCGCCGCTGTGCGGAGATCTACATCCGTTCCAAGGCCACCGTGATCTGCTACGGCATGGGGCTGACCCAGCACCAGTATGGCTCGCGCCTGCTGCAGCAGGTCGCCAACCTGCTGTTGCTGCGTGGCAACTTCGGCAAGCCCGGCGCCGGCATCGGACCGATCCGTGGGCATTCCAATGTGCAGGGCGACCGCACCGTCGGCATCGACGAGAAGCCCAAGCCGGCCTATCTGGACCGCGTGCAGCAGGTGTTCGGTTTCGACCCGCCGCGTGAGCACGGCCATCACGTGGTCGAATCCATCGAGGCGATGCTGGACGGCAGCGCCAAGGTGTTCATCGGCCTGGGTGGCAACTTCATCCATGCCGTGCCCGATACCCCGCGTGCGTATGAGGCAATGCGTGGCCTGGAGCTCACCGTGGGCATTGCCACCAAGCTCAACCGCGGGCACCTGGTCCATGGCCGCGATGCACTGATCCTGCCGGTGGTGGCGCGCTCGGAACGCATCGTTACGCCGGCCGGCGAGCAGTTCGTCACCATCGAAGACGCGATGTCGAATGTAACCGCGTCGCGCGGGGTACTGGAGCCGGTCAGTGCCGAGGTGTTGCCCGAGGTAGAGATCGTCTGCCGGATGGCACTGGCCACGCTGCCGGACAGCAGGGTTGACTGGGCCGGCTGCATGCACGACTACGCGCCCATCCGCGAGCTGATTGCCGCGGTGTATCCGGAGATCTACACCGGCTTCAACGAGCGCATCCAGCAGCCACACGGTTTCCATCTGGACATTCCGCCGCGCCGCCGGGTGTGGCCCACGCCCAATGGCAAGGCCAACATCCTGGTGATGCCCGGCCTGGACGTGGACGATCCGCTGCACGATCCGGACATGCTGCGGTTGGCCACGGTACGCTCGCATGATCAGTACAACACCACCATCTACAGCTACAACGATCGCTATCGCGGCGTGTACAACGATCGCATGGTGCTGTTCATGAATATCGAGGACCGGCTGGCGCGCGGGCTGGAGAAGGAAGCGCTGGTCAGCCTGGAGACGATCAGCGGCGATGGCGTGCAGCGCCGCATCGAGGGCCTGACGGTGCTGGACTACCCGATGCCGCGCGGCGCGCTGGCCGGTTACTACCCGGAACTGAACCCGTTGCTGCCGCTGGACTACTACGACCGGATCAGCGGCACACCCGCAGCGAAGTCGATCCCGGTGCGGATGCGGGCGATGGCGGCGGCGATTGCGTGACGCGCATCGGCTATCATCGGCGGGTGAACCTGCCTGGCCTGCTGCTGCGATGGATGCTGCTCGTTGCCCTGGTGCTGAATGCACCGGCGCTGGCGCTTGGCTCGTCTTCGTACGGCGGGTCGGCCAACCAGGATCACTGCGCTGCACCGCACGCGGCTGCGCTGGCGGCAGCCGGCTGCTGCGATGATGCGGCCCGGGCGGCCTGCCAGAGCGGTGAGTGCGAATGCCCGCCAGCCTGCCTTGGCATGCTGGCCACGTTGAGTGGAACGCCCGCCTCGCCGTGGCGTGAGGCGCCTGTAGCTGCCCGTTCCCAGCAACGCGCATCGCCGCCGATGCCGGACCCGTTGCGTCCCCCCATCCTGTGATGTCCTGCAGGCGCTCGAGCGCCTGCCATGACTGTTCGACTCTTTCTCGCCTCTGCCTGCGCCTTCGATGCGCGGGCGGCGGGCCGCGTTGCCCGCCTCAGCAAAGGAATCACTCAATGAACCGTTCTCTCTCCCTCGGCCTGCTGCTGGGCACCGTGCTGGCCACCACCGCCTGTGCACGTGCCGCCGAAGAATCCGCCGCCGCACCGGTCGCCAGCAAGGCTCCGGTGGCACCGATCCAGGCCAGCCCGGCCAAGGTCGATCCGGCCCTGCCGGTGGCCATCGTGCACAAGACCGCCAGCTGTGGCTGTTGCGGTATCTGGGTCGACCATCTGAAGGCCGCGGGCTTCCAGGTGGACGTGCGCGATACCGATGACATGAATCCGATCAAGGTCCGCCTGGGCGTGCCGGTCGGCAAGGCCTCCTGCCATACCGCCGAGATCGGCGGTTATGTGGTCGAAGGCCACATCCCGGCCGAGGACATCAAGCGCCTGCTGGCCGAACGCCCGGCCGCACGCGGGCTGGTGCTGCCCGGCATGCCGGCCGGTTCGCCGGGCATGGAAATGCCGGATGGTTACGTGCAGTCGTACACCGTCGAGCTGGTGCGGACCGACGGCAGCACCGAGCCGTTTGCCCAGCACGGGCAGGGTGGCTGATGGAAGGCGGGTGCCGGTCGTCCTGACCGGCACCCTTCGACGCGTCTTGTGTAGGGCTGAGCCTATGCTCGGCTGTGTTTGGCCGGCAAGCCGAGCATGGGCTCGGCTCTACAGGATCAGCGTGCCGTGGCTGTTTCCTTGGCCAGCTGTGCGTCGAACTTCTTCTCGGCCGCATCCGCGTAGGCCTTGCAGGTCAGGGCGTTGGCTCCGGCCTCTGCACCCGCGGCATAGTTCCAGTTGCTGGCGCCCGGATGCGGCGTCAGCAGCAGGTCGCAGGGCAGGCCGCGCACCGTAGTGAAGCTGCGCCGGTAGTCCTCGACCAGGCGGGGATAACGGGCGTTGCCCTGCAGCTGGTAGCCCGGCGCACTCAGGCTGTCGGCGTAGGCGATGCGCACCGGCTGGCCATCGCGGGTATCGGTCCAGGTCCAGGCGGTGCTGCCTGGGGTGTGCCCCGGCATGAAGTGCGCGTTGAACGCGATGCCGCCTACGGTGACCCCTTCGCCATCCATGATGATGCGGTCGGCGCTGGCCGGCGGAAAGGTGATGCTGTCGCCAAAGTGCAGGTCGTTGCTGCCACCGCGCGCCAGCAGCACGGCCGATTCGGCGTTGGCCGCTACGCTGGCGCCGGTACGGCGCTTCAGCTCCGCCACTGGCCCGGCATGGTCGGCGTGTGCGTGGCTGAGCAGGATCAGCCGTAGATCCTGTGCTGCCACCCCGCGTGCCTTCATGTTGTCCAGCAGGTGACCGGCCATCTGCGGCATGCCGCCGTCGAGCAGTACCGCACCGTCGGCGGTCTGCACCAGCAGCGCGGTCAGGTCCTCGGTGCCGATCTGCCAGGTGTGGTCGGCAATCTGCAGCGGTGCCATCGGCTGTAGCCACGAGGCGTCCACGGTGTAGGCCTGCAGCTGCGGCAGCGGTGCGTCGGCGGCAGTCACATCAAAGGCAAGTGTGGCAGTCAGGGCAAGGGTCGTCAGGCAAAGGCGCATGGCGGAGAGGTGTCTGGGCAGGGTCGGATGAAACTACCACGCGGGCCGGGCGGACCGTTTCGCGAATAATTCATGGCTGCGATAAGGTGCGCCGCAGCCTGCCCAGGGATTGTTCGCTGGCCATGGATTGTGAATCCACCTCCACGGGCTGGAGCGCAGAATCGGCCGGGGCTAGCCTGCTACCAGGCTCAAGGAGGTGGACCATGCACGTGCTCATGGTGATGCTGGGTGGCGTACTGCTGCTGGGGGTATTCGTGCTGTTTGGCCATCTCTGGAGCACGGGCACCTCGCAGCTGCCCACGGCACTGATCGCCTTCATCGCCACCTGGCTGCTGGTGGCCGTGGCCAACATGTGGGTAGGGGTCAGCAAGGCCGGCTACGCGGTACGCGAGGAGCTGCCGATCCTGTTGCTGGTATTCGCCGTGCCGGCGCTGCTGGCCGGTTTCCTGTACTGGCGCCTGGCGCGCTGAAGGAGTTCCATGAGTACCCGACTGCGCCTGCCCGCGCTGCGCCACCGCGATGGCCATCATGCCCGCGTGACCTACGAAGAACTGTTCTTCGACCTGGTCTACGTGTTCGCGGTCACCCAGCTCAGCCACCATCTGCTGCACCACCTGGATCTGGCCGGCGTGCTGCAGACCCTGGTGCTGTGGTTCGCGGTCTGGCTCGGCTGGCAGTACGCGTGCTGGGTCAGCAACTGGTTCGACCCGGAGGCGCCGCGCATCCGGGGCCTGATGTTCGCCACCATGCTGCTGGCGTTGTTGATGTCCTCGTCCATTCCCGAGGCGTTCGCCGATCGTGCGTGGATCTTCGCCGGGGCGTACGCCACGATGCAGGTCGGACGCACCGCGTTCGTGCTGCTGGAAGTCGGCCGCAACCATACGTTGGCGCCGAACTTCCGCCGCATGCTGGCCTGGGTCAGCGTGTCGGCCTGCTTCTGGCTGGCCGGCGCGGCGGCCGAGGGCCACCTGCGGCTGGCACTGTGGGCGATGGCGGCGGCCTGCGAATACATCTCGCCGATGTTCGGCTTCGCGTTCCCGGGCATGGGCCGGTCGCACACCCGCGACTGGACCATCGAGGGCGGTCACCTGGCCGAACGCTGCCAGCTGTTCGTCATCGTCGCACTGGGCGAGACGTTGCTGGCCACCGGGGGCGTGCTAAGCGATGTCGAGCACTGGAGCCTGCAGGTGATCTCGGCGGTGCTGGCCACCTTCGCTGGCACGATTGCCATGTGGTGGCTGTACTTCGGCATCTCCAGCCGCGATGCCACAGAGGCCATCACCCACGCCGAAGACCCGGGCCGGATGGGCGCCAATTTCCATTACGTGCATGCCCTGCTGATCGCCGGCATCATCGCCACCGCGGTGGGCAACGATCTGGTCATGGACCATCCGGCGGCGGCCGTCACCACGGTGTACGCCACGGTGATGGTGGCGGGCCCGCTGATCTATCTGCTGGGCAGTGCCCTGTACAAGCACGTGGTCTATGGGCGCGCGCCGCGCTCGCACCTGCTGGGCGCCGCCGCACTACTGATGCTGGGCCTGGTGTTGCCCTGGATGCACCTGCTGGCCGCCGGATGGCTGACCAGCCTGGTGCTGCTGGGCGTGGGGTTGCTGGATGCGCGGCTGAAGCGGCGCACCCGGCCGTTGCCGGGCTAGAACCCGCCGCCGGTCTTGAAGTCACCGCCGCCGCTGATACCACCGCCGCTGTGGAAGCTGCTGCCGCTGGAACTGGAGCTGGAGCTGGAGCTCGAACTGGAGCTCGAACCCGAGCCGGAACTGCTGGAACCGCCCGAAAGCAGGTCGAACAGGCCGCCAGAGGAGCGGGTGGTGCTTCGGCTGCTGGTGGTGCTGAAGAAGGATGCGGCGACGGTGGCCGGCGCGGCGGCCCGGTAGCTCGGCGCCTCGTAGGCCTGGCGCTCGATGTCTGCTGCCGCCTGGTAGCTCCTCCGCGCCGCCTGCAGGCTGTCCAGGCGCTTTTTCAGCACGGCCATTTCGCGGGTGTGCTCGCCTACCATCCCATCGATCTCGCCCAGGCGCAGGCGACTGCGATGGATGCGCTCGAGCACGGCATCGTCCTCGCCGGAGGCGGTGGCGGCCACGCGCCGGTACAGGTCGTCCATGCTCTTGGCCGACAGCGTGCGCGCCAGCGCGGTGAGCAGGGCGCTGCCTTCGGCATCGGTCCAACTGCGGAAGCCGTCGATCTGTGCCTGCTTGGCATCCACGGTCTGACGATGCAGCTGCTCGGCCAGCAGCGCCTGCGCTACTGCGCCCTGTGCCGTCTGCAGCTGCTGGCGCAGCGGGTCGCCACCGGCGCGGGCGAGGGCGGCATCGCGGGCCTGCTGTACCGGTTGGCGGGCCGCCTCCACGTCGTCGCGGGCGCGTCGGGCATGTTCCTGCAGATAGGGCGGAAGCTCGACCAGCGTGGCGTACTCGCGACGGGCACGGTCAAAGCCGCACAGTTCGGCCAGCCAGCCGTCGACGGTGCGCACCAGTGGCCAGCCGCGGTAGGCCGTGCTGCCGTAGCTGCGCCGGTGCAGGTACATGAAGATCGGGTCGGCCTGATAGGCGCCGGCCTTGGCGTCATGCTCCGATTGGGCAGAGGAAGCCATGCGCTCGACCGTGTCGGCACGCGCCACGGCCAGCTGCAGGTCGTCCTGCAGCGCCCTGTAGGTAGGTTCCGCTTCCAGCGTGGTGTCCACCTGGTCCTGCAGGGCCTGCCAGCGTCCGCCGGCGGCGTCGCGTGCGGCAACGGCCTCCTGCGACCGCTGCTGCAACGACTGCTCGATGTCCAGCAGCGCCTGCAGTTCGTCGTCCAGCACCGCCGCTTTGCGGTCACGGCGCTGCAGATCGGCGCTGGACTGCTGCAGCAGGTCCCGGGCCAGCATCGGCGGCGCATTGTTTGCGGCCTCGGCCTGCAGGCGCGCCAGGGCGTTGAAGTCGTCGCGGACCCGCCCGTGCAGCGCTTCCTGTTCCTTGATCAGCTCCCGGCACTGGTCGCCACGCGCGGCCAGTTGTGCCTGCACCTGGCCGATATCGGTTTCGACATCGGCAATCGCGTCGTTCAGGTCTCTCATGTCAGTTCCTTACCCATCACCATTGGGTGATGTAGCCACCGGTGGCGGGCATGCGGAACCGCGGCGACAGGCTGCCGCGCGGCTTGCTGCCGATCTGGTCGTCTTCGATGATGCCGTTGTCCTGCTTGTCGGCGGCAACGCGGTTGTAGGTGGCCTCGGGCACGCGTACGGCAAACACCGAGACCCGTTCCTCCTTGCCGGTTTCCTCGTTGCGGATCGGCAGTTCGGCAGCATTGCCGGCCTCGTCCAGCGCTTCGGTCACCAGATAGTAGTTGCGGCCACCATTGGCCTTCTCGTTGTAGCGCCAGACGCCGGTGCGTTCATCGTCACGGTTGACGATGCGGTAGACCAGGGTCTGCGACAGCAGCCCCACCAGCTGGCTGACCTCGTCCAGGGCCGGCCCGGCTTCGGCCAGCGTCTCGACCCGGATCAGGCGGGCGGCCTGCTCCAGCGCACGTTCGAAGCGCTTGCGGTCTTCGCCGGCGACACCGGTGGCGAGGCCGTCGGCCTTGAGCTGGGCCAACCGCTCGTTGAGCGCGGCCAGCGTGTCGGCGCTGCCGATCAGCTCCTTCAGGGTCGCTACCGCCTGGCCGGCCGCGGCGATGTCGCCCGCGCGCAGTGCCACGTCGCCGCCGGTGTAGGCGCGTGCGCGCGCCTGCTCTGCATCCGGCGCGAGGCGTGCCGCCTTTGCAGCGGCGTTGGTGGTATCCAGCAGCTCGCTGGCCTCGATCGCCTGGCCGAGCATGTTCACCCGCTCGGTCAGCGGCGGCAGGGTTTCCCTGGCATTCGCCAGCAGCTGCGCGGCGGCCTGCCGATGCTGCTCAACCTGCGCGGCCGCCTGCTCGCCGGTGGCACTGCCACCACTGCTGAGCCGGGTGAGCTTGTCCTTGCGCACCAGGGTCGGCTGTGCGGCCAGTGCGGCGGGAACCCCGGCGAAGCGCCGCTGTGCTTCGGCCAGCGCGGCCTGTGCGCCTTCGGCCAGTGGCTGCAGGCGCCCACCGCTGGCGGTGGCACGTGGCAGCAGCCCCTGCAGGGCCTGTTCCTGTGCGGCCAGCAGGGCGCGCGCTGCAGCAGCCTCCTGTTGCTGCGCGGCCACCCTGTCGTTCAGCACCTGCACGTTCTTCTGCACGTTGCTCTCGTGCACGAACGCTCCGAAGCTGCGCGCCATGAACAGCAGCATGCCGAGCACCAGCAGCAGGAAGGCCGCCAGCAGCGCCCACTTCAACAGGCGGGCCCGATCAATCCAGCGCCGCGCCAGCCACGCCTTCCAGCCACGCGGCGCGGTGTAGAGGTAGCGCTGCTCGCGCTGGGCCTGGATGCCGGCCTCAAGGATCTCGTCGGAGACCTCGATACCCTGCGAGCGGTACAGCTCAAGCAGGCGCTGCTTCAGCGTCGCCTTGTCGTGGCCGCTGTCGGCCAGCGCCTTCATTTCGGCGTTGCGGTAGCGCAGCTGGTCGACCACATCCATGGTCAGCAGCGCATCCTGCAGCTCGGCAGGGGCCATCGTCGCACTCACCTCAGCGCGGCTCCGGGCTCGGCGGCGCCTGCAGCAGGGCGGCGAAGCGCTGCTTGCCCTGTTCGACATACTCGGCGATCTCGGCCGAGTCGCGGGTCGCCTGGCCGCGCAGCTGCTCGATCTCCTGCAGCGAGGTCTCCTGGAAGCGCACCACCGCATCGACCAGCTTGCGCACCGAATCGACGCCGATGGTGGCGCCGTAGCCGGCCTTCAGGCCCTCGTGCAGCACGTCATCGCCAATGTTGGCCACCGCTTCCAGGCCCTTGGAGGTGCCCTCGGTCATCGCATTGAGCGCCTGCGTGGACTCGTGCAGGCCCATCTGCGTGGTGAAGGCCAGGTTCAAGGCGGTGAAGCTGGTTTCATTGGTGGAGAAGAACACCACCGAGCGCTCGTTGACGCGGCGCTTGATCTCGTGCGACTGGTGCACGCGCAGCATGATCGCCTCGGAGGTGGCGTAGTTCACCTGCAGGTTCTCGGCCAGGTCCTTGGCCAGCTGGTAGCGCGACTCCTCGGCCTGGTTGTTGCGCAGGGCCTCGTCGCGGGCCATGACCAGGCGGCCGGTGTCGGCAGCATCGGCGGCCGGATCGGTCGACTCCACGCGCTGCTGCGCCTGCTTCAGCGCCTCGCGGGCATCGGCCAGCGCCTGCTCCTGCAGCTTCAACAGCTCATGGGCCTGGATCTCGGCATCCTTGATCGACAGGCGGAAGTCGCCGTACATCTCCAGCACGCGCGACTCGCGCTGCAGCTGCTCGGCCGAATCGCGGCTGACTTCCAGGAATGTGCGGCGGATCTTCTCGAACCGGCTCGGGATGTCGCCGCGGGTGACCTTCATCCACAGGTTCTGCAGGCGCTCGCCCATGTCGATCCTGCCGTCGCGCACCTGCTCGACCATGGTGCTGGCATCGTCACGGATGCTGTCGAAGGCGCGGATGATCTCGGTATAGCGGTCGGACACCTTGGCCGAGCTGATTTCATCACGCATCACGGCATTGAAATGCCCGGACTGCTGCAGCACGCGGGCAATGGCCACCACGCGGCCCTGGTCAAGGGTGGACAGCTGCGAGACCAGCGCGATGGCCGGAGCGTTGTTGTCCTGGGGAGCGGCCAGGCCCAGGCTGCGCAGCGTGGCCATGGCGCGGTCGAGGTACTTGATCGGCGCGGTAGCGGCCGGCGTGGCAAGGAGGGTGTTCTCGGACATTTCGACGGCTCCGGTCAGGGCAGGCAATGAGGAACCTGCCGCGCGGAACGGGCAGGTTGCTGCGAAACGAAGGGGAAGGGGAGCGGCAGCCGTGCGGCGCACGACAGGTGGGCCCGGTCAAGGGCCGACGGCCCGGTTTGGGCGAGGGTGGTGTCCTGTTCAAGCATGGCGCATTCCCTGCAGATCGCCCCCCTGGCGATTCCGTCCCATTGTAGCGGCGGTGATGGGCAGGTGAAGCCCCACCGATGGCAGGGTGGAGTAGCGTTGGCGCACGCTCATCGGTTGCGGCAAGCGAGGGCTTCGTGCAGAACGTACCGCAATGGTTGCTCTGGGCTGGACTGTCCGCCGTGTTCGCAGCGCTGACCGCGCTGTTCGCCAATGTCGGCGTCAAGGGTGTCGACCCGGACCTGGCCATGGCCATCCGTACCCTGGTGGTGGCGGCGGTGATCCTGCCGCTGGTGGTGGTCACCGGCAAATGATCCAACCCGTTGCTGCTGCCGGGGTGCACCCAGCTGTTCCTGGTGCTGTCGGCGCTGGCCACCGGTGCGTCGTGGCTGTTCTACTTCCGCGCACTACAGAGCGGTGAGCTGGCCAAGGTGGCCGTGGTAGACAAGTTCAGCGTGGTGCTGGTGATCGTGCTGGCCTATCTTCTGCTGGGCGAGCGGCCCAGCCTGCGGGAGTGGAGCGGCATCGGCCTGGTGCTGGCCGGGGTGATCGTGCTGGCCACGAAGAAGTAGCAGCGTTGAACCGACCAGAGGGGAGAGCAGGATGCAGGGCGAAGCACACGGTACGTTTGAAGTGGATCTGCGGCCGATCGGTGGCAATGATGGCCCAATTGCGGTGATGTCGATCAACAAGACCTTCGCCGGCGACCTGCACGGCAGCAGCGTCGGCCAGATGCTGGCCTTCCGCACGCCGGTGCAGGGCTCGGCCGGCTACGTGGCGATGGAGCGGGTAACGGCCACGCTGGCCGGGCGCCAGGGTGGGTTCACCCTGCAGCACAACGGACTGATGACCCGGGGCAGGCCGGAGCTGAGCGTTGTGGTGGTGCCCGATTCGGGCAGTGAAGGACTGCTCGGCCTGAGCGGCACGCTGGAGATCACCATCAGCGAGGGCCGCCATGACTACCGGCTGGTCTACAGCCTGCCGGACGAGATCTAGCGGAGTTCCGCTGCCATCGCCGCGAGCCGGGCGACGGTATTGAGATTGCGCGCCGTGCCCTGTGCCGAGCCGGGAATGCGCAGGCGCGAGTCGGCCATGCCGGCGCCGTAGTGGATGAAGATCTCGCGCGTGCCGAGTGCAAGCTGTTCGTCGCGCCGGCCGGTCACGCCATCAAGCGGGTCGGCAGGCAGGCTGCCGTCGAGGAACAGGGCGACCACACGGTTGCCGGCGGCATCCGGAAACGGATTGCGTGCCACCACGCCTGCGATCTCGCTGGCCGAACGCACCAGTACGCCTACCGGCTTGCCGGCATATTCCTGGAGCCGCTGGCCGAGGGCCTGGCGCACGCCCGCCTCGTCGAGCGAGCTGCGCAACACCACATTGCCGCTGGCGATGTACGTGCGGACATCGGCGAAGCCTGCGTCCTCGCACATCGCCACCAGTTCGCGCATCGGCAGCCTGCCGGTGCCGCCGACGTTGACCGCGCGCAGCAAGGCGACGTGGACGTTCATGGCGTCCCCGCCTGCAGGCGGTCGTACATGCGCACCAGGTCGACCAGGGTGCGCGCGCCCATCTTGCGCATCACCTGCGCGCGGCGCACCTTCACCGTGATCTCGCTGACGCCGAGGTCGCCGGCGATCTGCTTGTTGAGGCGGCCACGCACCACGCCATCGACCACCTCGCGCTCACCCGCGTTGAGCGTGTTCCAGCGCTGCTGCAGGGCATCGAGCGCCTCGCCCTCGCGGCGGCGCTGGCGGTCGATCTCGATGCCCTTGTGGATCGCATCCAGCAGTTCCTGGTCGCGAAAGGGCTTGGTCAGGAATTCGATGGCACCGTCCTTGATCGCGTTGACACCCATCGCGATGTCGCCGTGGCCGGTGATGAACACCACGGGGAGCTGCAGGCCATGGCTGCCCATCGTGCGATGGAATTCAAGACCGCTCTGGCCGGGCATGCGCACGTCCAGCACCAGGCAGGCCGGCGCGTCTTCCAGGTCGTGTTCGAGGAAGGCCTGGGTGGAGGCGAAGGCCCGCACCTGCAGGCCCATCGAGGCCAGCAGGTCTTCCAGCGCCGCGCGCACCGACGGATCGTCGTCGACCACATAGACAATGGGCGCCGGATCGGCGATGGGTGCAGTGGGCTTACGCATGGTGGACATCCGTGGCGACGGGCAGGTCGAAGACGAAGCAGGCACCGCCGCCTGCCGGTCGTTCGGCGCGGATCTGGCCGTCGTTGGCCTCGATCATCGAGCGGCTCAGGCTGAGGCCCAGCCCCAACCCGTGCGACTTGGTGGTCCAGAACGCGTCGAACACGCGCTCGGGATGGTCGGCGGGCAGGCCGACGCCACGATCGCGTACGCTGAGGCTGACCCGTTGGCCCTCACGCCGGGTCAGCAGCGACAGACGCCGGTCGCCTGCGGGTACGGCTTCCATTGCATCCACCGCATTGAGGATCAGGTTGCCGATCACCTGCTGCACCTGTACGCGATCGGCCTGCACCGGCGGCAGGTCGGCGTCCAGCAGCAGGGCCACGGCCACGCCATGCTGGTCCAGTTCGCTGCGCGACAACGCCAGCATTTCCTCCACCGCCTGGTTCAGGTCGAAGGCGCGCCGTTCCGGTGCCGCGCCCTGGGTCAGGCCGCGGATGCGGGCGATCACGTCACCGGCGCGGTGCGCGTCTGCCAGGATGCGGGCTACGGTCTGTCGGGCCTTGTCCACGTTCGGCGGGTCCTGCGCCAGCCAGCGTTGGCAGGCTTCGGCGCTGCTAGCGATGGCCGCTAGCGGCTGGTTCACTTCATGGGCGATGGAGGTGGTGAGTTCGCCCACGGTGGAGGCGCGCGCTACCCGCAGCAGGCGACCCTGCGCTTCCTGCACGGCGGCCTTGGCCGCTTCCATGTTCAGGGCGAGGTAGGTGGTGATGCCGATCACCAGCATGCCGATCACCGAATTGACCAGGCCGATGCGGTAGGTGCCGAAGCGGGTCAGGAAGAAACTCAGCCCGGTCAGCGCGATGCAGGCGATGGCCAGGGAGATCAGCCCGCGCGCACCCAGCACGCGCGATGCCGCGAGGATGACCGCTGCGTAGAAGCAGGCAGCAGCAACCGCGTAGTCGGTGATGGTGTCGATCAGGAAGATCGCCGCCATCACGACGATCAGGGCCAGCAGCACCAGCGGGCGGCGGGGCGACAGCGATGGCATCGGGAGGCTCCCTGGCGTGGGGTGAAAGGATAGCAAAGCCGCCATCGGCAGATGCCGATCCTGGTCGGCAGGCTCTTGTGCTGTGGGTGCCGACCGTTGGTCGGCACAAGCCAGAACGATGCCTGGTAGTGCCGGCCGCTGGCCGGCAACTGCACGGTGTTGCCGGAGCTCATGAGGTTGCCGGCCAGCGGCCGGCACTACCGCAGGGATGGACACGGTCTCTGAAGGTTCTCTGCCGACCAAGGTCGGCACCTACCAAAGCGGTGCACGGTGTTGCTGGCCAGTGGCCGGCACTACTCCTCCAGGCTGGCGTTCCAGAATCCCTGCAGCACACCGGGCGTGGTCGCCAGCGTCGCAAGTACGGCGTCCAGTTCGCCGGCATCCACCGTGGTGGCATACAGCACCGCTTCGATCTCCACATCGCGCTCACCGAACGGGCGCTGGTCCACCGCGCGCACCGGGTACTGCGCCTGCTCAAGCAGCAGCAACAGCTGGTCCAGCACCTCGGCCTGCTGCTCGCGCTGGCAGACCACGTTGATCGCATAGGTCGCCTCGCTGAACGCTTCCGGCAGCGGCTGCCGCTGGATGCGGTTCACCACCGGCCGCAGCAGGGTATTGGCGGCCAGCACGAAGACGGCGGCCAGCACCGCTTCCGGCAGCAGCTTGATACCCGCGCAGGCTCCCACCGCCGCCGATCCCCACAGGGTGGCGGCGGTGTTCAGGCCGGACACCTGCGCGCCGTCCTTCATGATCGCGCCGGCGCCGAGGAAGCCGACGCCGGAGATCACATAGGCCACCACATGCAGCGGCGACGGTGGTCCGCCGTACAGGTCATGGAAGCGCACCGCCAGATCGACGAACACTGCCGCACCCACCGCCACCAGCGTATTGGTACGCAGGCCGGCGGTGCGTTGCCGCAGCTGCCGCTCCAGGCCGATGACCGTGCCCAGCACGAACGCCACCGACAGGCTGATCAGCGAACTCAGGGTTGCGCCGGCGTTGAACGCCGGCAGGTTCGGATTGATGTCCATTGTGTTTCTCCCTGGACAAAGCGGCGGGCGCTTACTGCCAGCCGTAACGACGGATGTAGAACTTCTTCAGCGCGGTGGTCAGCACCGCATAGCCGAACAGGATCGCCACCAGGAACGGCCAGTAGCCGGCCGGCAGGGCCTGAAGCTTGAAGTAGCCGGCCAGCGGGCTCATCGGCAGGGCCACGCCGATGGCCATGATCAGGCCGGTCATCAGCAGCAGTGGCGGCGCGGCGATGCTCTGCAGGAACGGCACCTTCGGCGTGCGGATCATGTGCACGATCAGGGTCTGGGTCAGCAGGCCGACCACGAACCAGCCGGACTGGAACAGGCCCTGGTCGGCCGGCGTGCGTGCATCGAACACGTACCACATCAGCGCGAAACAGCTCAGGTCGAAGAGCGAGCTGATCGGCCCGAAGAACACCATGAAGCGGCCGATGTCCGCCGGGTTCCACTTCAGCGGCTTGCGTACCAGTTCCTCATCCACGTTGTCGAACGGAATGGCGATCTGCGAGATGTCATACAGCAGGTTCTGCACCAGCAGCTGCAGCGGCAGCATCGGCAGGAACGGCAGGAAGGCCGAGGCCACCAGCACCGAGAACACATTGCCGAAGTTGGAGCTGGCGGTCATGCGGATGTACTTCAGCATGTTGTTGAACGTGCGCCGGCCCTGGATGACGCCTTCCTCCAGCACCATCAGGTTCTTTTCCAGCAGGATGATGTCGGCCGCCTCCTTGGCGATGTCCACCGCGCTGTCCACGCTGATGCCGATATCGGCTGCGCGCAGCGCCGGCGCATCGTTGATGCCGTCACCGAGGAAGCCGACCACCTTGCCCTGCGCCCGCAGCTCGCGTACCAGCCGCTCCTTGTGCAGCGGCGTCAGCCGGGCGAACACGCGATGGTGGTGCAGCGCCCGCGACAGCGCGCCGTCGTCCATGCGCTCGATCTGCGGGCCGGTCAGGATGGTGTCCGCGTCCAGCCCCACCTGTGCGCAGACACGGGCGGTCACCAGTTCGTTGTCGCCAGTGAAGACCTTGACCTCGACACCGTGTGCGGCCAGCGCCTGCAGCGCCTGCGCAGCCGACTCCTTCGGCGGGTCCAGGAAGGCCACGTAGCCGACCAGGGTCAAACCGCACTCGTCCGCTTGCGAGTAGGCGCTCTGACTGGCCGCGGTCTCCTTCATCGCCACCGCCACCACGCGCAGGCCCTGTTCGTTCAGTTCCTCGGTGGTCTGCCGCACCCGCGCCAGGCGGCGCTCGTCCAGTGGCACGTCCTGGCCGTTCTCGCGCACGGTGCTGCACACCGCCAGCATCTCTTCCACCGCGCCCTTGCAGATCAGCTCATGGTGGTCCTCGCGCTCGGACACCACCACCGACATGCGGCGGCGCTCGAAGTCGAACGGAATCTCGTCCACCTTGTGGTAGTCCTGCGACAGCCGCAGCGAACTCTGCAGCTCCACGTGCTCCAGCACCGCGCGGTCCAGCAGGTTGATCAGCCCGGTCTGGAAGTGGCTGTTGAGGTAAGCGAACTTCAGCACGTCTTCCGAATCGTGACCGAACACATCGGTGTGGCGCTCCAGCGCGATCCTGTCCTGGGTGAGCGTGCCGGTCTTGTCGGTGCACAGCACTTCCATCGCGCCGAAGTTCTGGATCGCATCCAGGCGCTTGACGATCACCTTGCGCCGCGACAGCAGCACCGCGCCCTTGGCCAGGGTGGAGGTGACGATCATCGGCAGCATTTCCGGCGTCAAGCCCACCGCCACCGACAGCGCGAACAGGAACGCCTCGGTCCAGTCGCCCTTGGTCCAGCCGTTGATCAGCAGGACGAACGGCACCATCACCAGCGCGAAGCGGATCAACAGCCAGCTGACACTGTTGACGCCGGCCTGGAACGCGGTGGGCGCACGGTCGGTGGCGGTGCTGCGCTGGGCCAGCGTGCCGAAGTAGGTGCGGTTGCCGGTGGCCAGCACCACGGCGGTGGCGGTGCCTGACACCACGTTGGTGCCCATGAACAGTAGGTTGTGCTGCTCCAGCAGGCCAGCCAGGCCGTCGCCGGGGTGCGCGAACTTTTCCACCGGCAGCGACTCGCCGGTCATTGCGGCCTGCGCCACGAACAGGTCCTTGGCGGTCAGTACGCGGCAATCGGCCGGAATCATGTCACCGGCCGACAGCACGATGTGGTCACCGGGCACCAGCTCACGGATCGGCAGGTCCAGCAGGCGAGCCGGACGACGGCTGTGCAGGTGGGCGCCGAAGTACTGGTCGGCCACATCGGCGGCCTCGGTGCCCGGATTGCGGCGCAGCACGCGCGCGGTGTTGCCGACCAGCGCCTTCAGCCGCTCGGCGGCACGGTTGGAGCGGCCCTCCTGCACGAAGCGGATCAGCGTGGACAGCAGTACCATCGCACCAATCACGATCGTGGCCTTGATGTCCTCGGTCAGCCAGGACACCGCCGCCAGTACGGTCAGCAGCAGGTTGAACGGATTGCGGTAGCACTGCCACAGGTGCCGCCACCACGGCAGCGGCTTTTCGTGATCCACCTCGTTGGGGCCGAGCGTGGCCAGCCGCTCCTCGGCTTCATGCGGGCTCAGGCCATCGGCATGCGACTCCAGCGTGGCCAGCAGCTCGGCTTCTTCCTGCTGGGCAAGGGTGATCAGGCCGGTGGTAAGCGCGAACGGCGCCGCTTCGGCGCTGCCCGGGCCAAAGCCGGCTTCGGGCATCGCACGACGGCGGAACAGGTTGCCTGCGCGACGGCTGCGCAGGAAGGCGTTGAACCAGGCGTTGAGCAGGCTCATGGGACGCTCCTCGAATGTCAGAGCCGGCCGCAGCCGGAACACGAACGGAATGGGTGAGACAGATCAGGCGTGGCGCATCGCCAGCACCGCCGGCGACCACGGCTGCATGTGCAGGCGCTGGCTGCCGCCGATGCATAGCGGCTTCATCGCATCGCGCAGCGGGTAGGGCAGATGGCGCAGCACGGTGATCCGCTCGCTGATCGGCAGCAGCGACAGCGCGTCGGCCACCACGCGCGGCGAACCGAGCGACAGCGAACGGGCGAACATGACCGGGCCGTGCTGCAGCAGCTGGCTGCGCAGGGCGGCAACATCGCGCTCGCCAATCAGGCGGCGCAGGGTGATGTAGAGGATCTTGTAGGACATGGGGGTGATCTCCAGGCAGGCGGCGCCTGGCGATCCCCCGTCACTCAGGCAGGCAGGGACCGGCGGGCAGGCGCCAGGAACAGGCAACAGGCGGTCATCCGGGGCGCGGTGCGCCCGGCAGGGTCGGGGTCCATCTGCGTCTCCATGAGGGGAGGGTGCCAGCCAGGGTTGCCCTGGCCAGTGGCGCTATTGTCCGCCCCTGAATGGGGTAGTCCTAGAGGCCCGTGGGTTAGCCCGGCTATACCTTGGTATAGCCGGGCGTATGCGGTGCCGATCGAGGGTTCAGTGGTGGGTCAATGCGCGCCGCTGGTCTGCTTGCAGACGTCGTACTCGCCACGGGTCAACGTCTTGTCACGGTCGGTATCGCAGGCATGCAGGCGCTCGGCCCAGTCGGGTGCCACGGCATCCACTTCGGCCAGCGTGACGATGCCGTCCTTGTTCTTGTCCAGCGACTCATACGGCGGTATCAGCTTCACTTCGGTGACGTCCTCGGCGGCGGTGGCCTTGCTCGCCTCCTGGGTTCTGGAACAGGCGCCCAGCAGCAGGCCGATGGTGATGACGAGGACAGCAGGAACGTAGCGAATACCGGTCATAACAGGCTCCAGAAGTGGGGACGCGGGCCATGGGTCTGGATGGCCACGGCCGGATATTCGGCCCGGATCTGTAAGCGAGCTGCGAAGAACCGACCGGGTCGCCAGATGGCGGTGGGCGCCCGTTCACCCGCACGCCCCATGCGTGTGCCAGCCGCCGATGCTGTTCCAGGGCGTGCCGTCGCGATGTGCAACGGGCCAGACCGCCGCGGCCGAGTGCGCGGACAGGATTTCCGGGTTGACCTGGGCGGAGCCACTTTGCGAGGTCGGAAATATCTGACCTTTTTGCAAGTTGTTGCATGGCCTGATTGTAAATCTGCCGTGAAACTAACCGCTCGCCTCTCCCCGCGGGTTCGTCATGCAACGCGCACTCCTTCTCCTCCTGCTGGCCCTGTTCGCCAGCAGCGCTCATGCCACGACACCACAGATCAACGTGGGTCTCCTGTTCGATCATCTTGCGCCCGCGCACAGCAACCTGCTCAAGCGCATACGCAATACCGGTGATGTGACCGCATACGTGCGCGTTGAGGTCACCCAGATGCACTTCGATGCAGACGGCAAGGTTGTCGAAACGCCAGTGGACACCGTGGCGCTGGTACGCAATGCACCTGGCGCGCACGGGGTGATCGCCAGCCCCAGCCGCCTGATCATTGCCGCCAACGGCCAACAGGCGACGCGCCTGGTCTATCGCGGTGACCGTGATGAGGAGCGCTACTACCGGCTCCGCTTCATTCCGGTGGTGCCCAGCGCCGAGGAATTCTCACTCAGCGATGCGCAGGTGCAGGAGATCACCGGGCTGACTTCGGCAGTTCGCGTGTTCACCGGCTACGGCACCATCCTGTTCGTGGCACCGCGGAACACGCGCTATGACACCCGTGTGCAGGACGGTCACGTGCACAACGGTGGCAACGCCACGGTGGTGCTGGACAACCTGCGGTACTGCGAGCGAAGCAGTCCGGATGCCTGCACGCCCGGCATCATCGTCCATGTCCGGCCCGGGCGAACCTATGCGCTGCAGGCCGACGACAGCCGGTTCGCCCGCTACGACCTGAGGGAGGGCGACGACCGGCGCAGTATCGACTCGCGCCGCTGATCGTCCGCCCATCTCCCCTTTCTGCAACGTCCCCACCGGGTTCGCCAGGCGCCCGGCGGGGAGGCTGTGTCTTCGTCCTGGCGTCGTATCCCATCGTATCCATCCACCGATCCCGGAGCATTTTCATGTCCCTGAAGAAGTACGCCCTGGCTGCAGCCGCAGCAGCCCTCATCGCACCGGCTGTCAGCCTGGCAGCCACCGAATCCAAGTCGATCACCGTCAACGTGACCGCCGACGTCCCGAACACCGCTGGCCTGCAGGTGTCCACGCCTGACGGCTGGGAAGGCCTGCCGCAGAACCTGCCGTGGGACACCGCGCGCGAAACGCTGGGCGAACTGACCGGGCGCGTCATCAACATCAAGTCGCCGGCTGCCATCACCGCCTACCTGACGTCGCCGGCACAGATGGCGTCGGCCGCAGACGTCGTGGACCTGGTGGTGAAGCTGGACAACGTGGAGGTTCCGGCAACCGCCGCCGCCAAGATCACCGTTGCCAACGCGGCCCAGGCCGCCGCGGGCAAGTCGCTGGCCTTCGCCATCGCGCCGACCGCGCCGTCGGGTGGCTACAAGCAGGGCAGCTACGGTGGCCAGTTCCACATGATCTTCGAAAGCGACATCACTCCCTGAGTCCTTTCAGGCGCCCCGTCGCATCCAATGACGCGGCGGGGACGCCGGAACAGCGCCCATGCTCTCGTCCTCCAACCAACGTCGATTCCGCCTGGCCCAGCTCGCGACCGCGATCGGTGCCGTGGTCCTTGCCACGTCAACGCAGGCGGCCGGCCTCGCGCCGGGCGAGCTGCCCAGCCTGCTGCAGCAGCGCGAACGCATGCCGGCCGAATTCCGCGAGCACCTGTTTGGCAACCCGCTCACCGTGCGCGTGGAGCTGGATGGGCAGTATCTGGGTGACGCCGAGGTTCTGCTGCACGAAGACAACCGGGTGCAGGTGATCGGCTTTGGCGACAGCCACGAAAGCCGGTTGGCACAGACCGAGCGTGCCCGTTGGGGCGAGCAACTCGCTGAACCGATGGCGCTGGGCGTATGTAGGCATCAGTGCCGGGGCATGGCAGCGCTGCACTACAGTCTGTCCAACTCGCTGCTGAGTGTACTGACGCCTGCCGGCGCGCAGAAGGAGGGGCGCCACATCGCCTTGCCGGACGCGGGCAGCCGGGGGCTGATCGTGCGCAACAGTCTTGCCGTGCACGGCGGCCAGGAACAGCAGGCCACCGTGCGCTACAGCGCTGAACTGCGCGGCAGTGCCGGCCACTGGAGCACGGTTGGCAGCTACCAGTACTACGCCCAGCCCGGCAGCAGCGAGCACTACCTCAGTGCCCTGTATGCCCAGCGCGAACTGGGCGATCATTTCGTTCGCGCCGGCTACTTCCTGCCCACCTTCGAGGGCATTGTGCGCCAGCCCCGGGCACCGGGTACGCAGAACGATACGGCGCTGGGCCTGATGTTCGGATCCTCGGACGTACTGCTGGCCGATACGCGAAGCCCCAGTGTCTATCCCGTCTATGTCACCGCCAGTGGCGAAGGCGTGGTGGAGATCTATCGTGACGGGAACCTGCTGTCCACGCAGGCCGTCAAACCCGGCATCCAGGAAATCGATACGCGCCGGCTACCCGGCGGGATCTACGATGTGGAACTGCGGGTGGTCCAGGACGGCCGCGAAGCGTCCCGCGAAAGCGCCTCCATCCACAAGCCCAGCCGCTGGCAGGATCCCAGCCGGCGGTGGCGCTACAGCGCGTTCGCAGGGCAGCAGCGCGGGTTGCTGGCCAGCGCCGGAAGCGCCCGCGAGGGCGGCGCCGCGGCCGGTGCCGTGGTCAATTACCTGTTGCATTCCCGTGCGGTGGCCGGGGCCACCGTGCAGCGGATCGGCGCGCGGCATGCGGCGGGTGTGTCGATGGACTGGCAGGCCAGTGACCGCTTCAGCACGTACACCAATGTCTATACCTCCAGCGACGCCGGGCGCGGCGTGGACCTGCAGGGCCTGTACCGCTATCGTGCCGGCTCGGTGGTGGCCAACCATGCGCGCGGTTGGGTGGAGCAGCGCGAGCGCGTCGTGGCAGACGACAGCGGCGCCCCACGCTGGGAGACCCGCGGCGGCTGGCAGGACACGACGGCCGTCTCGATCACGCATCGCCTCGGGCACCGTGATACTGCCAGCCTGCGCGTGGCCCGCAGTTCGGGCTTCACCCGCGGGACCGGCATCGATGTCTCTTACGGGCGCCGGGAGACGGTGTTCGGCAAGCACGATGTCAACTGGCGCGTTTCCGCCTATGACCGCCCCGGCGCCCGCTACACGGGCTATCGGCGGCAACGCGGGATCGACCTGACGGTGAGCGTCTCGCTGGGCAGCGATCGACGCAGCTACAGCGGCAGCCTGGGCAGCCGCACCGGCGATGCCGGTCGCCGCGATACCTATGTGACCGCCTCCTCCACACAGCGCGTGGACGGCGCCGTACTGCAGAGCGTGAATGGCACGGTCACCGCCGAACGCGGCGGGCTGGGCGCAGGCGCGGGTGCCTCGCTGCAGGGCGCGTTTGTGGAGGGTGACATGCAGGTCTACCGCGGCGCGGCGTCGGGCCGCATCAGCGGCACCGCCAACCTCGACAGCACCGTGGTCATTGGCGGTGGGCGCGCCGCCGTGCTGGGGCAGGGGCGCGGCAGAAGCGCCGACACCGGGCTGATTGTCGATGTCCGCAGCGATTATCCCGATCTTGCCCTGCGTGCGGACGACAGCCACGGCGGCGGCGTTGCGCTGCGCCCGGGCCGCAACTTCGTTCCGGTGGCCGCGTATCGCGCAGGCCACGTGCAGTTCGACTTCCAGGGGCGGCATGCGCCGTCGGCAACGCTGCAGCCCTCGGTCGTCAGCTATCACCTCAACAAGGGGGGCGTGATGCATGCCACGCTGGACGTGCTGCGCACCTTCACCGTCATGGGCCAGGTACTGGATGCAGACGGCAACGGTGTGCGCGGCGTGCAGGTGATCAACCACGCCGGCCGCAGCGTCAGCCAGGAGGATGGATTCTTTACCCTTGAACTGAGCGCCCGTGCGCCGGTGGTGGAGTTGCGCTACCCCAACCTGGTCAGCTGCACGCTGACGATGGAGGAGGGGCGCTACCCCAGGGAAGGAGATGTGTTGATGGTGGGGGCGACGGGATGCCCGCCGTCGATCGCGAGAACCGAGGAGCATACGAAATGAGAATCCGCTCGCTGATGGCGGCGCTGCGAGGCGCAGGGCTGGTCGTGATTGGGCTTGGCGCGGCCGCAAGTGCATGTGCGGCAGAAGTGCTGGTCACGGCAGAGTTTGCCCCGTCAGCCCTGGACCCGGGCCGGATGGTCTTCCGGAACACGACGCCGCCTGGCATCTACTGTTCGTGGCGTCCAGAATTCTGCACGGAGGATGGTGCCTACTCTGTCGATGTCCCGATGTCGTGGAACAAGACCTACGAGTATAACGGCGACGTCCGCAAGCGCTTCTATCTTGGCTTGCCTGCCCCTCGCAACGTCATGTTGCAAAACACCACCACGGGTGGCGAAGCGGAGGTCCGCATCACGATTGCTACCGTCAGTGGTCAAATGACACCGGGAGGCGTTACCAATCCAGTGTTCACTCGAACGGTGCGTGGAGGATGCAGCTACGTTCAAACCGTCAGCTACGGGTCATATATCAGGTTCGGCTGGACAGTGAAGAATCCTGAGATGCCGCAGCCGTGCAACTCTCAGGGAGATAACCCGCTATCACAGCCGGCCAACTATGCGATGCCCTGGATTGGTCTGGGCCTTCTCATAACCGCGCCGTCGCCATTGTCGCTGAACGACGGTGTGTATGAAGGAGAATTGACCTACAGTGCGGGAGGCGCGGGCAGCGATATCGACTTTGGTGATGACGTCACGACCGAGCCGATCACGTTGAAGTTCCGCTTCACGGTGTCGCACCAGTTCCAGGTACGGTTCCCCAGCGACAATCCGCAGGTGCACCTGGCGCCGGAGGCAGGTTGGGCGCAGTGGACCGATCAGGGCCGTGCCCCGACACGCCTCTATCAGGAGCTGCCATTCCATCTGACCAGCTCGATGGACTTCAGCATGAAGCTGCGCTGTGAGCACGACGCAGGCAATCGCTGCGGCATTCGCAACCACGCGCTTGGGGAGGTTGTACCGGTGGATGTGGACGTCACCCTGCCCGGCATGCGCAATCTGCGCGATGGGCGCCCGGCGCAGGATACACCGCTGTCGCCCGACGACGCACAGGCGCCGCGCTTCACACCGGATGGCTATCTGATGCAGCGGCGGTCGACCTTGCGGTTCACCGCAGGGCGGGACGCCGTAACAGAGATGCTGAAGGCGCCAGGCTCGCATTGGGAGGGCAACATGACCGTGGTGTTTGACGCCAACCCGTAGTCGCACGCGGGAGTGTGTTGCGGGGTGCCGGCCAGCGGCCGGCACTATCCCAGGCGTTCAGAACCGGTCGGCAAAGGCATCCGTCGCCCGCACCAGCGCATCGACCGTGGCCGGCTCGTTGGCGCTGTGGCCGGAGGTCACCATCTCCAGGCGCGCTTCCGGCCAAGCCTTGGCCAGGTCCCACGCGCTGCGCGGCGGGCAGATGATGTCGTAGCGCCCCTGCACGATCACGCCGGGCAGGTGGCGGATGCGATCGATGTTGCGCAGCAGCTGGTCCGGCTCCAGGAAGATGCCGTTGCGGAAGTAGTGCGCTTCGATGCGGGCCTTCGCCAGGGTATCCAGCGGATCATCGGTGGATTGCGCATCCACGTCGTGCTGCAGGGTGGCCGCATTGTCTTCCCAGCCCAACCAGGCCTGCGCGGCTTCAATACGGGTTGCTTGATCCGGGCCATCCATGCGCGCCCAGTAGGCCGCGATCATGTCGCCACGCTCGGCTTCCGGGATATAAGCCTCGTAGCGGTCCCAGCGCTCCGGGAAGATCCAGCGCGCACCGCCATCGGCCTCGGCGAACCAGCGGTTCTCGATCTCACGACCGAGGAACACGCCACGCACGATCAGGCCGGTGGCGCGTTCCGGATGCGCCTGCGCGTAGGCCAGCGACAGCGTGGAGCCCCAGGAGCCGCCATAGACCAGCCAGCGCTCGATGCCCAGGTGCTCACGCACCTTTTCGATGTCCGCCACCAGGTCCTGCGTGGTGTTGTCGCGCAGCTCGCCGAACGGCGTGGAACGGCCGCTGCCGCGCTGGTCGATCAGCACGATGCGGTAGCGCGCCGGGTCGAAGAAGCGCCGATGGGTCGGCGAGATACCGGCGCCCGGGCCACCGTGCAGGTACACCACCGGAATGCCCTCCGGCGTGCCGCACTCTTCGATATGCAGCGTGTGCAGATCGCTCACCGGCAGGGCGAATTCGCGGTAGGGCTCGATGGCCGGGTACAGGGTGCGCATGGCGGGTGTCTCACAAGCAGGGGCGGCCAGCATAGCGCCGCCATCTACGGCTTGCAGTGGCAGGCTCCTGCGCGGCGCTGGAAATGCGCTGGCCGATGCGCATAAGCTTCCGCGATGCAAGCGACCACGACCGGGACGTCCACGTTCAACCTCAGCCTCGGCAGCGGCGCGCGCGAGCTGTTGAAGTGGATCGCGCTGCTGGCCATGACCGGCGACCACGTGGCCAAGGTGGTCTTCGGGGGCTACGTGCCGGTGGTCAGCGAACTGGGGCGTATCGCCTTCCCGCTGTTCGCGCTGGTGATGGCCTGCAACCTGGCCCAGCCGGGCGCCGACCTGCGCAAATCGATCCGCCGGCTGGCGCTATGGGGGCTGATCGCGCAGCCGTTGCACGCCTTCGCGTTCGGTTCCTGGCTGCCGCTCAACATCCTGCTCACCTTCACCCTGGCGGTGGTGGCCGTGCATGCGCTTGCGAGCCATCGGCCTGTGCTGCTGTTGCTGGCTGCCGGTGTGCTGCCGATGTTCGTGGACTACCAGTGGGCCGGCGTTGGCGCCGTGTTGCTGGCCTGGATCGCGTTCCG
The DNA here is from genome assembly GCF_059369475.1 of Stenotrophomonas sp. YJH_SMC_65. Taxonomy (NCBI): domain Bacteria; kingdom Pseudomonadati; phylum Pseudomonadota; class Gammaproteobacteria; order Lysobacterales; family Lysobacteraceae; genus Stenotrophomonas; species Stenotrophomonas sp. YJH_SMC_65. The sequence goes on along the minus strand of NZ_JCAFSR010000007.1, from coordinate 253,123 downwards.
ACATCGGGCGTGGTGGCCGCTGCTGGTCGCGCTTGCGGCGGCGTGCTGGGCCAACCACAACGGCTGGGCACTGCTGGCCGTTCCGGTGGTCGTGCTGGCGACGCGGGTGCCGTGGCAACTGCCGCGCTGGCGCTGGATGTTCTATGGGTACTACGTGGGACATCTGGCGGTGCTGGCGTTGATTGCCCATCTGCTTGTGTAATGTCGGAACTGGCGTGTCGCGCGTCTTGAAAGCCGGATGCGGTCAAGGAACGCGTGGTGCCGATGCGGGCGGGGAACGCCGCCGTTGGCGTGGCGCAAGTTGTTGAATCTTCGGCTCGATTGTCGATATGCGACAATGCGGCCACTGCGTGAACGTTGCTGTCTTTGCACTTGGGTTGTTGGCGCCTGCCACCCCGTTGTGCACATGATGGGGTGCCATCGAAAAAGGATGGCCGGGGGCTGGAATCCCCGCTGGTTGTGTTGTTCGCGCTTGTCAGCCGGCGTCGCCTTGTGCGGCGCCGGCTGACAACCCGTCCGCGCCTTATGGCGGGCGGTGCGTGGAGGCGCGCGCAAGCGTGCCTACCGGACTGTCTTCACGCAACCACCGGATTCCAGCCACGCACCGTCCGCCGCCTTGATTGTTAAGGGTGGTGGTCCCGCATGCCTTGCACGGAGACCTGCCATGAACGCATCGGAGTTTCCCCATCAGCGCGCCCCGGCCAATGCCGATGAGGGGCACGACATCCTGCCCGATCCCAACAACCTGACGGCCCTGCTGCATCGCATCGGGTTGGGCGCGGCTGCCGACGGCCAGCCCTGGCCCGAGCGCCACCAGCTGCCAGGCCGCTGCCTGACGTTGGCCGACGCCGACGGTGCACTGGCCGGGCTGCGTATCGTGCAGGAGATCCTGCTGGCGGCCGAACGCGCCCGCCAGAATGGCGGCCCGGAACAGTACGTGGGCGATCGCGTAATGGAAGGGCTGAAGCTGGCGGCATTGGCGTTGACCAGCCACGCCATCTATCGCCTGCATCCGGAATGACACGTAGATCCACGCCATGCGTGGATGCCGTTCGCGGATTGCCCGACGTCCTGTAGAGCCGAGCCTATGCTCGGCTCAGCGGACGAAACGGAGCCGAGCATGGCTCGGCTCTACAGGGGTTCCACGCCAGCTTAGAAATCCATCGTTGCCGACACCAGCACCGTCCTCGGTGCACCCAGCGCCAGGCTCGACAACAACGGCATGCCCCAATACGACTTGTTGGTCACGTTGTTCACGCTGGCCCGCAGCGCAAGCGATCGACCCTCCACGGTGGTGCTGTAGCGCGCCCCCACGTCGAACAACGTACGCCCCGGCACCGACAGGCTATTGTCGGCACTGATGTACTGCCTCGACATCGCCGTGGCATTGCCGGTCAGGGTCAGGCCCTGCAAGGTCGGCACATCCCATTCCACGCCCAGCTTGGCCTGCCGCTGCGCCACGGCGGTGGCGATGCGTCCTTCATTCACGCCACCGGCCGTGCGGGTCAGCTTCGGCTGTACGTAGGCCACGCCGCCGAGCAGGCGCACGCCATCCAGCGGTGCGCCGAAGAAGCCCCATTCCACGCCCCGGTTACGTTGCTCGCCGCCAAACGAGAAGATATTCGTGACCGGGTCGGTGTAGCTGTTCGGTCGCTTGATCTCGTACACGCTGAAGGTGTGCGCGAAGCTGCCCAGGTCCAGCTTCAGGCCCAGCTCCTTCTGCCTGGTGCGGAACGGTGCGAACACATCGCCGGCATTGGCGGCGGTCATCGGCGCGGTGGCGCCCTGGCTGAGGCCTTCGATGTAGTTGGTGTAGAGGGAGATCGCGTCGGTGGCTTTCACCAGCAGGGCCGCTGCCGGCGTGGTGGCGCTCTCGTCGTAGCGCGAGGTGCGTGCACCCGTGGACACGTTGAAGGTCTCGCTGACCACCTGCTGGCGGCGCACGCCCAGCGTCAGCTGCACGCGGTCATCGGCGAAGGCGAGGGTGTCGGCGAAGCCGAGGCTGTCCAGCGTCAGCTCGGTATGCGAGATGTGCGGTGCCACGAACGGCGCCGCCGGGCCCCACACTGGGTTGTACAGATTGGTGGTCCAGTCCCAGCCGGGTACGCTGCGCCGGCCGTAGTCGTTCTGGGTGTGCTGGTAGTGGGTCACGTTGGCGGCCCACTGGTGGCCGACGTTGCCGGTGTGGAAGGAACCGCGCAGGCCGGCATCTGCGGACTGCTTCCTGATGTCGAAGGCGAGCTGGCCGATCACCGTGGTGAAGTTGCCGGCTGGATTGAGGATCTGCGCGCTGATCGAACCGTTGTAGCGGTAGTCGGTCCTGCTGGTGCCGTACGCGAGGTAGGCCATCAGGCTATCGTTGACATCCAGTTCTCCGCGCACCATCGCGCCCTTGTCCTGGCTGTCCACGTAGGCCCAATCCGGGTTGATCAGCGTATCGCCGCGTGGCGGGCGCGGAATGGCCACGCCCGGTGCCAGGCCGACGCCCCGTGCCGGGCCGTCAACGCGGTCGTCGGCGCTGTACAGATCGGCCGACAGCCGCATACGTTCGCCGCGCCAGTCCAGTGCCAGCGAACCGAGCTGTACCTTCTTGCGCTGCTTGCCGACGGCGCCGTCACCATCACGGTAGGCACCGTTGAAGCGGATGCCGAACTGCCTGTCGGCGCCGAGGCGACGGCCCATATCCACGTGAGTGCCGAACTGCGCATCGGAGGCGAAGTTGGCACTGACCCGCAGCAGCGGTTGCTCGCTTGCGCGCTTGGGCACCAGGTTGACGCTGCCACCGACCGAGCCGCCCGGCGGCATGCCGTTGAGCAGCGCAGACGGTCCCTTCAGCACCTCGATGCGCTCGAACATTTCCGGCGAGGTGCGGTAGTAGGGCGCCATGCCGCTGAGGCCATTGAAGGTGGTGTCGCTGGTGTTGGAGGCAAAGCCGCGGATCGCGTAGTTCTCGCTCCATGCACCGGTGACGCCGTTGCTGAACACCGTGGGGTCGGTGGCGGCAATGACGTCGGTCAGGTCCTTGGCCTGGCGATCGCGGATGAAGGACTCGGTGTAGCTGATCGTATTGAACGGCGTGTCCATGAAATCCTTGTCGCCGAGCAGGCCGACGCGGCTGCCGGCAGCCACTTGCCCGCCCGCATAGTCTGCAGTGACCCGGCGTTGTTCCTGCACCTGTACCGACGGAAGGGTGGACGGCGCGGCGTCGGCCAGCGCGGCGAACGAGGCCAGCAGCCCCAGCGCGAGGGCGGACACCCGGTAGCGCCGGACCATGCCCGGCGAATACATCAGGCCGGAGGATGCGGCGGCAGCGCGATGCTGTGCAGAAGTGAAGTTGAAAACGGTCATGCCAGAGTCCTGTGAATCGCAGGCGCGAGCGCGCCTGGCGCGCTGCCGACGGCAAGCACGGGGAAAGGGCGCAGCGCAGGGTTGTTGGCTGGGTGGGGACCTGGCGGGAGGTGAGCCATGGGCTCGATCACGGGCAGCGTGCTGGACGCCTTCCGAATTAGTTGAGTAAATTAAACTAAATCAATCGAAGCGGACAAGAGGGTCCCTTTGCTGGCACCCTCAGCAGGGTATGGACGCGCACCGTAAGAGCAGGCACCGTATGAGCACGCACCCCGATCCAACGGCGCCGACCCGTGGCCGCCCGCCCACCATCACCCCGGAGCGTCTGGCCGACATCGGCATCCGCCTGGGCCTGCCCAACCTGACCATGGCCAACGTGGCCGCCGAACTGGCGGTGACCCAGGCAGCGCTGTACAAGCGCGTGGCCAACCTGGAGGCGTTGAAGCGCCTAGTGGCGGAGGCGGTGTTCCAGCGCTGGCAGATTCCGCGCGCGTCGGTCGACGCACCGGGTGGGCTGGAGGCCTATCTGATGGGGTTCGTGGAGTCGCTGTGCGAAGTGGTGAAGGCGCATCCCGGGCTACCGCCCTACCTGCTGCGGCGCACGGTGGCGACCGCGCCGATGCTGGAAAAGATCGCCTCGCACCAGGCGCACGTGGCCGAGGTGTTCGGCCTGCCGGTGGACAAGGCGCGCTGGCTGCTGGCCACGATCGCGTTCTACTGCATCGCCGGTGCCGACACCATCTACGCGATTGCGGATGACGAAGAAGGGCAGGTGATCACCGAGTTCAAGCAGGGCATGCGGGCCCTGGTGATCGGTTCGCTGGAGGTATCGCGGCTTCGGTAGATGCACGCCATGCGTGGATGATCGCGGCCGTTCACCATGACGCCAGCCAGGCGTGGCCTGGCTCTACTGGACGGATCGCGTAGTGTCGAGAATACAATGCGGCCATGCCTGCCACGCCCACTCTCGATGACCTTCGCCGCTACGCGGTGGCGCGCACCTTGTTCAAGCCGACCACGCTGCTGACCGCGATCCGGCGGCTGGGCTTCGTGCAGGCCGACCCGATCCGCGCACCGGCACGCGCACAGGACCTGACCTTGCGCCACCGGGTGAAGGACTACCGCGCGGGCGATCTTGAGCGCCGCTACACGCGTCTGCCGGTGGAAGAGGATTGCCTGGTGAACTACGGCTTCCTGCCGCGCGAGCATCTGGCGCTGATGCACCCACGGGTTTCCAAGCGCGAGTGGGATGCCGAGACCCATCGCCGTGCGGCCGACGTGCTGGCCTTTGTGCGCGAGCGTGGCAGCGTGCACCCGCGCGAGGTCGACCAGGCCTTTGCGCATGGGCGGGTGACCAACTACTGGGGCGGCACCAGCAACGCCAGCACGCATCTGCTGGATGGCATGCACTACCGCGGCCTGCTGCGGGTGCAACGGCGCGACAGCGGTACGCGCATCTATGCGGTGGCCGATCATGCCGAGCCCGACTCCAGCGAACAGGCGCAGATCGAACGTGCCGCCGCCCTGATCGACCTGGTGGTGCGCAAGTACGCGCCGCTGCCCTCGGCCAGCCTGACCTATCTGGTGCGCCTGCTGGGCTATGGCGCGCCGCACCTGGCCGAGCAGACCCGCAAGGCATTGGCGCTGGCCAAGCAACAACTGGCCAGCTGCACGCTGGAAGGCACCACCTGGTACTGGCCGGCGGACGAGAATCCGCGCTCGCGCCGCCATGCACCGGATGAGCAGGTGCGCCTGCTGGCGCCGTTCGACCCGGTGGTGTGGGACCGCCGCCGCTTCGAGCTGTTGTGGGATTGGGTGTACAAGTTCGAGGCCTACACGCCTGCACCGAAACGCCAGTACGGCTACTACGCACTGCCGGTGTTGTGGCATGAGCAGGTGGTGGGCTGGGCCAACTTGAGCGTGCGCGAGGGTGAGTTGGTGTCGAGCGTGGGCTATGCAGGCAAGTCGCTGGCCCGCGACAAGGTATTTCGTGGCGCGCTGGACGACGAGCTGCAGCGCATGGCAGAGTTCCTGTAGCGCCAAGCGGCGCATGGGTATCTATCGATCCCGGTAGCCGCCAACCTGGGTTGGCGCTGGCTCCCATCGGTGCCCACCAAGGTGGGCAGCTACCAGAGCAACACCGCTCAGGCCTGGTAGCCACCAACCTGGGTTGGCGCTGGCTTCCATCGGTGCCCACCAAGGTGGGCAGCTACCAGAGCAACACCGCTCAGCCCTGGTAGCCGCCAACCTTGGTTGGCGCTGGCTCCCGTCGGTGCGCGCCAAGGTGGGCAGCTACCAGGGCAACACCGCTCAGCCCTGGTAGCCGCCAACCTTGGTTGGCGCTGGCTCCCGTCGGTGCGCGCCAAGGTGGGCAGCTACCAGGGCAACACCGCTCAGGCCCGGTAGCCGCCCACCTTGGTTGGCGCTGGCTCCCATCGGTGCCCACCAAGGTGGGCAGCTACCAGAGCAACGCCGCTCAGGCCGGGCAGCCGCCAACCTGGGTTGGCGCTGGCTTTCATCGGTGCCCACCAAGGTGGGCAGCGACCGGTCAAGCGGCGCCCTTGTGGTCCGCATCGTCCATGCCGGGGCTGACGCGGCGGCCGATATCCTTCAGCCGCGCAAGCTGATCCACCATTGAAGGCGCATCGTCCAGGCTGCCGACGAAGGTCCACAGGTAGGTCATCACCGCGTAGACGTGGCCCGGTGTAACGCCTTCACTGGTGGCAAGGCGGCCGATGGTCAGCGCGAACAATGCCGCGGCAGCCAGCCCGATCACCACATAGGCGCCGGCTTCGCGGTCGGACAGCAGGATGCGCAGGCGCGACAGCGTGGTGTAGTGGCGGCGCAGCACCGAGGGGCTGACCCGGTCGACCAGCCGGATTTCGTGTTCCAGGCGGTTGTTCAGTCGGCCGTGCAACTGCTCGTTGCGACGTGCGAACCAGGGCAGCACCAGCAGGGCGCCGAGCAGGGTGGCCAGGCCAGCGGCACCGACCATCGGCTCGATCGCCAGCAGCATGGCCACTGCACCGAACATCGATGCCAGCGCGGTGGCGATGATCGGCACGTGCTTTTCAAAGAAGTCGACGAACTCGCGGGCCAGCACCACGCGTGCCGCCGAAGTGGACGTCGCCTGGCCCAACCGGCGCTGCGCCTGCACCACGCTCACTGCCAGATCGGCATAGATGCGGGTGAAGGTGCGCGTATCCACCGCCCGACGGGCGGCACCCACCAGCCAGAACAGCAGTACCACGCCGGCATAGGAGATGGCATGGCCGATGTTGCCGCTGATGATCGCGTCTACCGCGAAGCCGGCGAACAACGGATAGGCCAGCAGCAGGGTGTTCTCCAGCGCCACCAGCGAGAACGTGCCGGTCAGCTGCCAGGGGTAGGTGCGCAGGATGGCCTTGAGCGTGGCGGCCGCATTCTGCTGGCCGATGCTGCCGGCGGCGGCCGCTGGATCGTGGGGGTGTTGCATGGGATGCCTGGGGGGTTCGGGGACAGGGCAGGGGACGGATGCCTGCCATCTGCCGGGTAGCGCCCAGTATCTGCAGCCCTTTGGAGCGGGCATGGAGGGATGATGGAGATTGCGTGGAGAAATCGGCGGCGTTCAGCCACGCGCGTGGTGCCCACCAAGGTGGGCTGCTACCAGGGCAGCGTCTACGGCCTCAACGGCGCACGTGCACCGGCCAGCGGATCTCGAACGAACTGCCGCCACGCTCGGTAGCTCGGCACTGCGCCGTTCCGTGATGGGCCACGGCAATCGCACGCACGACCGCCAGGCCGAGACCTGAGCCCCCACTCTGCCGTGAGCGCGACACATCGGTGCGCTGGAAGGCTTCGAAAATGCTGTCGCGCAGGTCGTCCGGCACGCCGGGGCCACCATCTTCCACGGCCACCGCGCACTGCCCCTCAGCGAGGGTGACGCGCACCCGCAGCGGGCAGGGGATGGCATGGCGACGGGCGTTCTCCAGCAATGCCAGCACCGCCTGGCGGATGCGGGCCGGATCGCAGTCCGCCAGCGACGGCCGCGCATCCAGGCTCACCGAGAAGCCACTTTCGGTCAGCGCCTCGGACATCGCCTCCACCACCGCCGCCACCTGCACGCTGACGTCGCTGCGTTGCAGGCGCAGATCCAGGTGGCCACTCTCGGCCAGGCTGACCACGCGCAGGTCCTCGATGATGCGGGTCAGTCCCTCCAGCTGGGTGAGCATGCTGTTGAACTGCTCGGGGCCCGGCTCGAATACACCTTCGGCGATGCCTTGCAGGCGGCCACGCAGGATGGTCATCGGCGTGCGCAGTTCGTGTGCGATGGCCGCGTTCCAGAACACACGGTTCTCGGACATCCGGCTGAGCCGCTCGGCCATGGAATTGAAGTCGTTGACCAGCGTGGCGGCCTCGGCCATCGAGGTGTCGCCGCCGCGTGCGCGCGCCTCCAGGTCACCGCTGGCCACGCGACGCAGGCTTGCGGCCACCGAATTCAACGGGGTGATGATGCGCCGGGTCAGGCGAGACGCGATCAGGGTGGCCAACGCCACCACCACGGTGGCGGTCAGGCCGATCCACAGCCACTCCAGCCCGGAGGGCATCATGGACTTCGGCTCGTCATACCAGCGCGGATAGAACACCTCCAGCAGGAAGTAGAACAGGTAGAAGCCGCTGATCGACAGCACCGTCGAACACAGCGAGGCCACGGTGATCGACAGGCTGATCTGGCGGCCGATGCTCTTGCCTTTCGCAGTCATCATTCAGTCCAGGAAGCGGTAGCCGACGCCACGGATGGTGGCGGGAATGCCGATCACGCCGACATCCTCGAGCTTGCGCCGCAGCTTGCTGACATGGCTGTCGACGGTGCGCTCCTGCGCATCGCCCTCGGGCAGGCAGGCGTGCAGCAGGTCCACCCGCGCATGCACCTGGCGCGGCGCGCGCGCCATGTGCACCAACAGCCGGAATTCGGTGAGGGTGAAGTTCAGTGCGTGCGCCTGCTCGCCGTTGCGGACCGTCACTTCGTGGCTGCGCAGGTCGATCTCGAACGGGCCCTGGCGGATCAGCCCGGTGGGTTCTTCGGCCACGCTGCGGGCACTGCGGCGCAGCACGGCCTGGATGCGTGCAGCGATCTCAGCGGGATTGAATGGTTTGGCCACGTAGTCGTCAGCGCCCACACGCAGGCCGGTCAGCTTGTCCACGTCCTGGTCGAGCGCGGTGAGCATGATCACCGGCGTGTTGCCGCGACGCCGCAGTTCGCTCAGCACCTGCCAGCCATCCAGCTTGGGCATCTGCACATCCAGCAGTACCAGGTCCGGGCGCAGCTGGCGGTGGCTGGCAAGCGCCGCCTCGCCGTCGGCGGCGCGTGCGCTGCGCAGGCCCGAACGGGCCAGGTAGGCACCGAGGATGTCGGCGATCTCGCTCTCATCTTCGGCGATCAGCACCAAGGGGGGCTGTCGGTTACGGGGTTCGTATTTCATGGCGTACGGCGGGTTCGAGGCCAGGGCGGGCAGGGGCCGGATCAGGGGCAGGGTCATCGTCGGCGTTCCCTGGCCTGCGCCTCTTCGTTGGCCGCCCAGGCCAGCGTGGCCAGCACCAGCGAGCGCTGCAGGCTGGGGTCCACCGAACCCGCGCCGCGCAGCTGCTGCAGCGTCAGGGTAGACACCGCGGCAGGCAGCGCGTTCCAGCGCGAGGCCATGGGGGTGGCGTTCACCCGGGCCTGCAGCCGCGAGGCCATGCCCACGATGGCGCGCAGGCGCACTGCCAGCAGGGCGGCGACCACGGCGGTGGCGGGCGCAAGCAGCAGATGCAGGTTGACGTTGGCGGCCGGAGGTGTTGCCGACCAGAACGCCAGGCTGATCAAGGCCAGCGATGCGAGCGACCCGGAGCGGCGGGTGCGTCCGGGCCCGTCACTGCGGAACCCCAGCAGGGCGGCGGCCCCGAAGCCGGCCAGCAACGGCAGTCGCGGATACGGTGCGACCCACATCCATGTGCTGGTCGATGCCAGCACCAGTGCGATCAACCACGGCGAAGGCGCACACCACGCCAGGTAGGCACGGCGCACATCGATGGGTGGCAGGTCCGGGTAGGAAAGGGGCACGGCAGGCTGGCAGTCGGCGAGGCCGCCGAGGCTAGCGACCGTTGATGGAGACTTGGTCGAGATTGTGTCGAGATTGCGTGGAGCCGGGCCATGGATTCAGCGGCCGACGCGGTCCCTGAACGGCGGTCGCGTCTCCATCCAATCTCCACAGCCGCTCCAAGAAACATCCACCTGGGGCTTCCAGACTGCGGCCCTGGCGGTCGCACCGGGCGACTGCACGCACCCCCGGAAGTTTCGATGAACAACCGCAGGACCTGGATCATTGCCGCAACGCTGGCCGTTCTTGCCGGCGGCGGTTGCTGGTGGGCGTTTGCCGATGGCGAGGATGCCGCGTTGATCACCGCACCGGCAAGGGTCGCCGGTCTGGAAAAGACCGTGCAGGCGGTCGGCCGGGTCAATCCGAAAGAACTGGTGGCCGTGGGCGCGCAGGTCTCCGGGCAGGTCACGCGCCTGCATGTGGTGCTGGGCCAGCACGTGCAGGCCGGCGACCTGATTGCCGAAGTGGATTCACAACCGCAGCGCATTGCCCTGCGCAGTGCCGAAGCCGCCGCCAACGCGCTGCGTGCGCAACATGCGGCCAGCCAGGCGCGCTACCGCCAGGCCCTTCGCACGTACGATCGCCAATCGCAGCTGGTGGCGTCGCGGCTGGTCTCGCAGGAAGGCTTCGAAGCGGCACGTGTGGCGCGCGATGCGGCGCGCGCGGATGCCGCTGCGTTGCAGGCGCAGATCGACCAGGCGGTGACCCAGGTGGAAACCGCCCGCATCAACCTGGGCTACACGCGTATCGTGTCGCCGTCCGAGGGCTACATCGTGGCCATCGTCACCAAGGCGGGGCAGACGCTGAACTCGATGCAGACCACGCCGACCATCGTGATGCTGGCACAGATGGACACGATGACGGTGCGCGCCGAGATCGCCGAGGCTGACGTGGAACTGATCGCACCCGGCCAACCGTTGTGGTTCTCGACGCTGGGACCGAGCGGGCGCCGCTATGAATCGCACCTGCAGCAGCTTGAGCCAGCGCCGTCGTCGATTGCCGACGCGTCCAGCGGCAACAGCGGCGGATCGGCGCAGACGCCGAAAGCGGTGTACTACGCGGGGCTGTTCGACGTGGCCAATCCGGGCTTGATGCTGAAGCCTTCGATGACGGTGAAAGTGACGATCCAGCTGGCACGCGTGGCCAATGCACTGCAGGTGCCGCTGACCGCCCTGAGCGAGTCCGACGACAAGAACGGCAACGGCGCAACCGTGCGGGTAGTCGATGCGAAAGGCCGCGCCCACGAGCGCGCTGTGACTACCGGCCTGCGCACCGCCACCGCGGTGCAGATCCTCTCTGGCCTGGAAGCGGGCGAGAACGTGGTGGTCGGCCAGGCGCCCAGCGGTGGCGATGCCGAACCCACCAGCCTGCTGGGGATGTGAGCATGGCCGACGCACTGCTGGAATTGAAGGGCGTATCGCGCGCCTATCGCTCGGCCGCCGGCGAGGTGGTGGTGCTGAAGGAGGTCTCGTTGCGCATCGATGCCGGCGAGTTCATCGCCATCATCGGCCCCTCGGGTTCGGGCAAGTCCACGCTGATGAACATCCTGGGCTGCCTGGATCGGCCGACCGAAGGCAGCTACCGCGTGGAGGGGGCTGCGACCGAGCAGATGTCGCCTGACCAGCTGGCGCGCCTGCGCCGCGAGCACTTCGGCTTCATCTTCCAGCGCTACAACCTGATGGAGAACCTCAGTGCCACCGAGAACGTGGCCTTGCCCGCCGTCTATGCCGGGGTGGAGGCCGATGCGCGCACCACGCGTGCCCGCCTGCTGCTGGAAACGCTCGGCCTGGGCGAGCGGACCGCGAACCGGCCCAGCCAGTTGTCCGGCGGCCAGCAGCAGCGCGTCTCCATCGCACGCTCGCTGATGAACGGCGGCGCGATCGTGCTGGCCGATGAGCCGACCGGCGCGCTGGATCATGCCAGTGGCAGGCAGGTGATGGCCGAGCTCGAGCGCCTGCATGCGCAGGGCCATACCGTGATCCTGGTCACCCATGATGCGGCGATTGCTGCCCACGCGTCACGGGTGATCGAGATCGCCGATGGGCGTGTGGTGGCGGATCGCCAGGAGCGAGGCCCTTCGGTGCGGCAGCGTTCGGACGCACCGGCGCGCACATCCACGGCGGCTACCGAGCGGCGCGCCCGCATCGATGCCGTGCGCGAGGCGACGCGCATGGCGGTGCGTTCGATGCTGGCCCATCGCCTGCGCACCCTGCTGACCATGCTCGGCATCATCATCGGCGTGGCCGCGGTGGTGACCGTGGTTGCGCTGGGCAAAGGCGCGCAGGCGCAGGTCGAGGCGCAGATAAACGCGCTGGGCGCCAGCACGCTGGAGATCTTCCCGGGCGCCGATTTCGGTGACCCGCGCTCGGCGGAGATCGAGACGCTGGTGGTAGGCGATGCCGATCACCTGGCCGCCCTGAGTTACGTGGACAGTGTCAGCCCCAACCTCAGCGGTTCGGTAGCAGCACTGCAGGGCGGCCGACGAGCCAATACGCAGGTACTGGGCGCCGGTGCGGATCTGCCGCGCGTGCGCGGGCTGCGCCTGAGGGCCGGCCGGTTCTTCACCGATGCCGAGGTGGAGGCGCATCGGGCAGTGGGCGTGGTCGACCAGAAGGCAGCGAAGGCACTGTTCGCTGGCAACCCTATCGGCAGCACGGTGCTGCTGGGCGGCATGCCGGTCGAGGTGATCGGCGTGGTGGGTGCCAATGCATTCGCCGGTGGGGCCACGCCAACCGTCTACGTTCCCTATACGTCGGCTGCCTCCCGGCTGCTGGGCAGCCAGCGCCTGGAGAGCATCACCGTGCGCGTACGCGACAACGTACCCACCAATGCCGCCGAGGCCTCGCTGGGCGCCGAGCTGGAGCGCCTGCATGGTCGTCGCGATTTCTTCATCTACAACTCGGACCAGATCCGCAAGGCGGTGATGAAATCCAGCCAGACCATGGCGGCGCTGGTTTCGGCGATCGCGGCGGTGGCGCTGGTGGTTGGCGGCGTGGGCGTGATGAACATCATGCTGGTGTCGGTGAAGGAGCGCATGCGCGAGATCGGCGTGCGGCTGGCGGTGGGGGCGAGGCAGGGCGACATCCTGCGCCAGTTCCTGATCGAGGCGGTGCTGATCTGCCTGTCCGGTGGCGTGCTGGGCGTACTGCTGGCCTTCGCCGTGGGTGCGCTGTCCAGCCTGCTGTCGCTGGGGGTGCCCTTCCTGTTCACGCCAGGGCCGGTGCTCGCCGCGCTGGCATGTTCGTCTGCGACCGGGCTCGGTTTCGGCTACTTCCCGGCACGCAACGCCGCACGGCTGGACCCGATCCAGGCATTGGCAGCAGAGTAGGGTCGCCCGCTGTGGCACCTTGAGCCGAGCCCACGCTCGGCTGCGCTCCGTTCGGCCGCGACGCACCCTGCGCTGCGCGCAGCGAGCCGAGCATGGGCTCGGCTCTACAGCGACTCAGCGCACCTTGCCCTTTATCGGCAGGCTGCCCGGCAGCTGCGAATAGCCGCTGTCACCCCAGTGCCGGGTGATGCGCTGGAAGAACAACGAGTTCGGCACGCGCAGCAGGCAACCGCGCGCGCCTTCGCCACGGTCACTCAGCGTGGTGTAGATCAGGTTGATGTCCACCACCTGGCCGCACAGGCCCGGCTTGTCCACGCTTTCCAGCACTTCGATCGTGTCGTTGATGCGGAACGGTCGCGTAGCCACGATCAGGAACGAACAGAACAGGTTGGACAACACGCTCCACGCGGCAAAGAACGCCACCGCACCGACCGCCATGAACCCGGTCAGCGCGGTCCACAGCACCGAGCGCGAAACGCCAAGTCGCTCCAGTATCAGCAGCGTGGCCGCCAGATACAGCAGCAATGCACCGCCGCGGCGCAGGCCCACATGAAGCTCTGGAGCCAGCCTGCCGCGCTGCCGGGCCTGCACGAGCAGCCACGCCAGTGCACGCACCATCAGCCAGGCCACCCCGAGAATGACCAGCACCTCGGCCACCGGTACCACCACCAGCAGCCAATCCGCTATCCAGGCAGGCAGTCCGGCCATGGGCGGTCACAGCGTTGCCGCGCCGCCGGAGATGGTCAGCAAGGCACCGGAGGTATAACTGGCGCTGTCCGAAGCCAGCATCACGTAGGCCGAGGCCAGTTCCGCGGGCTGCCCGGGGCGGCCGAACGGCGTCTGCGAGCCGAATTGCTCGACCTCTTCGGAGGCCATGCCTGCCGGAATGAACGGTGTCCAGATCGGGCCGGGCAGCACGGCGTTGACGCGTATCTGGTGCTCGGCCAGCAGGCCCGCCAGCCCCAGCGTCAGGTTGGCGACGGCGCCCTTGGTCGCAGAGTACGGAAGGATGTTCGGGGTCGGTCGCTTGGAATTGACCGATGCGGTGTTGATGATCGCGCCGCCACCGCGCAGGTGTGGCACGCACAACCGCGTCAGATTGAACACGGCATGGACATTGGTATCGAACGTCCGCTTCCAGTCATCCAGGGTGATGTCGTCGAAGTGCTCGTAGTAGCGCTGGTAGGCCGCGTTGTTGACCAGGATGTCGAGACCGTCCAGCTCGCTGGCCACGCGGTCGACCAGCGAGCGCGCCTGCGCCGGGTCGCTGATGTCACACGGTACCAGCACGGCCTTGCGCCCGGCCTGTTCGATCTGCTGCTGCACATGGCGGGCGTCGTCCTGCTCGCCATCAAGAAAGGCGATGGCGACGTCGGCACCCTCGCGCGCGAAAGCGATGGCCACCGCTGCGCCGATGCCGCTGTCACCGCCGGTGATCAGTGCCTTCTTGCCCTGCAGCAGGCCATGGCCGCGGTAGCTGTCCTCGCCGTGGTCCGGCCGGGGCTGCATCTGCGCGGTCTTGCCGGGGAAGGATTGCTGCTGCGCCGGGAAGGGCGGACGTGGGTAGTCGGGCAGGGCCATCGTCACTCTCCGAAAGGGAACCTGGCGGCAGTCTCGCTAGGCGCGGGTAAACGGCCGGAGGGCGCGGTGTCGTGGCAGCGTGGACGACTGCGCACGGTGCTTCACAAGGGATGGGCGATCGTGGTCATGATGCTGTTGGCCGGCTGCCGTGAATCCAGCCGCGTGTGCTGCACGATGATCGGCTGGTCGGATTCGATGAGGGTGGCGAAGCCGGTGCCGCGTGGTACCTGCGCCGGATCCTGCAGGTCGTTGAAGCGCAGGTGGCAGGTGCGTCGTGCTGGCACGGTGATCCGGTAGGGACCGACAGGATCGCGGTCCTCGAAGTAGAGGGTCAGCGTGACATGCGCGTCCTCGTTGCCCGCATTGAGGACGCAGCAGGTTTCGTGACTCTGCATCTCCGGCGACGGGCCGTTGCTCCAGGCTGGAATGTAGCCTTCGGCGATAGCCCAGCGTCGATGCCCGATGCAGGAGGTGTTCGTTTCCATGACGCCGTTTTAGCTGGAGGGGTGTTGCCATCGTGTCCAGTCCCCGCACGGAATCCGTGATGACCATCGGCTACCACGCATCGCATGAGCAGTTCCCGCCCGCCACCTTGCTGGGCCTGGCGCTGCGCGCCGAACAGGCGGGATTCGAGGCTTTGATGTTCTCGGACCATTTCCACCCGTGGACGACTGCGCAAGGGCAGTCCGGCCACAGCTGGGTATGGGCCGGCGCGCTGGCGGTGCAGAGCGCATTGACCTTGGGCATGGTGACCTGCCCGATGCTGCGCCAGCACCCGGCATTGGTGGCACAGGCAGCGGCGACGCTGGAGCAGTTGGCGCCGGGCCGGATCTGGCTGGCGCTGGGTACCGGCGAGGCCCTGAACGAGCGCATCACCGGCCAGCCGTGGCCAGCCAAGCGCGAGCGGCAGAAGGCATTGCGCGATGCGGCCGAGGTGATGCGGCGGCTGTGGGGCGGCGAGCAGGTCGACCACGACGGTGGCTTCCGGGTGCGCCAGGCACGGCTCTACAGTCGCCCGGCGCTTCCCCTGCCGCTGCTGGGGGCGGCCGTCACCGAGGAAACCGCACGCTGGATGGGGGGCTGGGCCGATGGCCTGATCACCATCAGCCAGCCACTGGCGCAGTTGCGGCGTGTGGTGGCGGCGTTCGAGGACGGCGGCGGCAGGGGCAAGCCGATGTACCTGCAGGCCAAGCTCTCCTACGCGCGCGCCGAACAGGCGGCGCTGGAAGGCGCGATGGAGCAGTGGAGCGCCAACGTGCTGCCGCCGGAACTGGCCGAAGGCCTGGACCAGCCCGAACAGTTCGAAGCACAGGCCCGATCGGTCAGCGCCGAGGTGGTGCGCGAGCACGTGCATGTCTCGGCAGACCTGGGCCAGCATCGGGCCTGGCTGCAGGAGCTGCAGTCCCTGGGGTTCGATCGCATCTACCTGCACAACGTGAACCGCGAGCAGGAACGCTTCATCGACGACTTCGCCGAACACGTACTGCCTGCGCTGCGCACTCAGGCACCCTCGGCAGCCAGCCACGTATAGCCATGGCCCTGCAGGTAGCAGCGACGACCCTGCAGTTTGGCGCCGTGGCCCACCAGCGTGTGCAGCGGGCCGTGCAGGGGTACGTCCACCTCAACCGGGTTGTCGCCGAAGTTGATCAGTGCCAGTGCCTGATGGGGTGCCTCACCGAAGCGGAGCATCAGCAGCGCGGGTGAGGGTGGGTCGAGCGTGTGTGGCCCCTGCTGCAGCACGGGATGGGCATTGCGTTGCTGCAGCAGCTCGCGCACCCGCAGCAGCAGTGAGTCCGGCATCGCGCGTTGCGCCTCGACATTCACCGTGCGGTAACCGTAGGGGCCGTCCGCCGGTGGCGCGCGCCAGGCATGCCGCGATTGGTCGGTGAACCCAGCCCCTGGGCCGTCATGCCAGTGCATCGGCATGCGCACAGCATTGCGTTCGGGCAGCTCCAGGCAATCACCGAGGCCGATCTCTTCGCCATAGCGGATCACCGGCACCTGGCCCAGCGACAGCAGCGCCGCCCAGGCCATTGCCTGCCATGCGATGTCGCCGTCCAGCATCGGTGCCAGCCGGCGGCGGACGCCACGGCCATAGATGCGCATGCCACGCTCAGGAGCGAAACGTTCCATCACCGCTTCGCGCTCATCCGGCTCCAGCTGCTCCAGGTCCAGTTCATCATTGTTGCGCAGCCAGGCAATGCGTGTGTCCGGCGGCGCGTGCGGGCCGTACTCGGCCATGACCCGGGCCACTTCGCTGGCATCGCCGCGTGCCAGTGCCAGGAAGAAGTGATTGTTGAGGTGGAAATCCAGCAGGTGCGAAAGCCGCCGCCCGTGGCATAGGAAGTCACCGTAGCGGGACGCGCGGACATCCGCTTCGCCGATCAGTGGCAGCCCTGGTTGCTGCGCGTCTGCCGTGGCGCGCATCGCCTCCAGCAGCCACAGCCCGTCGTCGCGCGGGTCCGCGTGGCGGGCGCGCTCGACCATGTACGGGACCGCGTCGACGCGGAAGCCGGCCACGCCGCGCTGCAGCCAGAACGTCATTACCTGCAGCAGTTCCTCGCGTACCGGCGCATGGGCCAGGTCGAGGTCCGGCTCGTGCCGGTAGAACATGTGCCGGTTGAACGCGCCGGCCTCGGCATCCCATGTCCAGACAGAGGCCTCGATCGGCGGGAACATCGGCTGCAGGCCGTCGTCAGGCATGTGGTCGCTCCACAGGTACCAGCGGCGCCAGGCCGGGTCACCCTGCTGCGCGGCGACGAACCACGGGTGCGCGCTGGCGGTGTGCTGCATCACCAGTTCGACGATGATGCCGATGCCACGTGCGTCGGCGGCATCGACCAGGCGCTGGAACGCGGCCTGGTCGCCCAGGCGCGGATCGATACGGTAGTGATCGTTGACATCGTAGCCACCATCGCGGCCGGCGTTGCAGTAGAACGGCAGCAGCCA
This sequence comes from Stenotrophomonas sp. YJH_SMC_65, assembly GCF_059369475.1. Taxonomy (NCBI): domain Bacteria; kingdom Pseudomonadati; phylum Pseudomonadota; class Gammaproteobacteria; order Lysobacterales; family Lysobacteraceae; genus Stenotrophomonas; species Stenotrophomonas sp. YJH_SMC_65. The sequence continues at coordinate 235,798 of NZ_JCAFSR010000007.1, read as the reverse complement.
GACATGGCTGATGCCAAGCCACTGCAGGTAGTCCAGCTTTTCCGTGATGCCATCCAGCGTGCCCCAGCCGCGGCCGTCGCTGTCGCGGAACAGGTAGGGGTCGATCTGGTAGATGGCGCGCAGCGGACGCACCGCCATGGGCTTCTCCGGCACTGTTCACGGGTGACCAGCCTGCTGTCGCGCGTGGCAGCGGTTCGTGAAACGAATGGCACCGCATCATGACGTGGCATCCACGGCCCGTGCATGCCCGGGCGCTCAGAGTGAATGCTCATTCCCGGCACCGAGGAGGCTTCCTGCATGGCCCGACGCAAGACGCTTCGTATTGCCACGTTCAACGTCAACGGCATCGGCACGCGCCTGCCACAGCTGCTGGACTGGCTGCACAGGGAATCGCCCGACGTGGTTGCCCTGCAGGAACTGAAGGCGACCGACGCGGCGTTTCCGGCTGCGTCGTTGGAGGAGGCTGGGTACGGTGCGCTCTGGCAAGGTGAGGCGCGCTGGAACGGCGTGGCGTTGCTGGCTCGCGGGACCACGCCGGTCGAGAGCCGCCGCCGATTGCCCGGCGAGCCCAGCGACACGCAGAGCCGCTACCTGGAGGCGGCGGTGCACGGGGTCATCGTGGGTGCCCTCTACCTGCCCAACGGCAACCCGCAGCCCGGGCCCAGGTTCGACTACAAGCTGCGCTGGATGGAACGCCTGATCCGGCACGCGCGCAGCCTGGTCGAACTGCCGCACCCGGCGCTGCTGCTGGGTGATTTCAACGTGATTCCCACCGAAGCCGACGTCTACGACCCCAAGGCCTGGCGCCGCGATGCGCTGTTCCAGCCCGAGGTTCGCGATGCCTTCGAGCGGCTGCTCGCGCAGGGCTGGACCGATGCGCTGCGGAAGGTGCACGGCGACGCCACGATCTACACCTTCTGGGACTATTTCCGCCGACATGCCGAGCGCGACCGTGGGCTGCGCATCGATCATCTGCTGTTGAATCCCGTACTGGCGGAGCGACTGAAGGACGCTGGCGTCGACCGTTGGGTGCGTCTGCAGGAGAAGGCCAGCGACCACGCGCCGACGTGGGTGACGGTGCGGCCGGCGTGATCAACGCGCGGCGGGGCCTTCGCGCCGCTCGCGGCGCACGCGCGCGCGGGTCCGGTAGAGGCGGCTGTCCGCCTTCTGGATGGTGTCGGCCACGGGCTCACCGGCCGTATTGATGGCTGCACCCATCGAGAAAGCGCTGGGCGACAGCGCAGCGTGGTCCTGGTACCAGTGCTCCAGTTCGCTCAACCGGCCATCCGCGGGCGCGACCAGTACCACCATGAATTCGTCGCCGCCCAGCCGCACCACCGTCTCCTCCTTGCCCAGCGGCGAGCGCAGGAAGGTGGCGAACTCGACCAGGACGGCGTCGCCGCGGCGGTGGCCCTGGGTGTCGTTGATGTGCTTGAAGTGGTCCAGATCGAACATCACGCAGGCCCAGCGCTCATCAATCAGTTCATCCAGCCGGTGCAGGTAACGCCGGTTGTAGCACTGCGTGAGCGGATCCTTGAAGGACATTTCGCGCAGCTGCTGCTCCTGCATCCTCAGCGCGGTGACGTCCTGTGCATGCCCCAGCACGTAGGGCGGGCTGGCCTCGCTGTCGAGCACGTTGTGGTACGCCCAGTAGTGGCGCGTACCGTCGGCGGCAATCAGCTCGATCACGCCAGCGTCGGTGTGGTTCGCCTGGATCCGAGCGAGGTAGGCCTTGAAGCCCTCGCGTTTTTCCGGTGGCATCAGGTCGCACAGGCTGCGCCCGACCATCTGGCTTTCCTCGAAGCCCAGCGACTGCACCGCCGCGGGATTCACCGAGGTCAATGTCCCGTCCAGCGTGTGGGTGCAGATCAGGCCCAGGCTGTAGTGGAACAGTCGCCGGTAGCGGGTCTCGCTCGCTTCCAGCGCGTCGAGCGCGGCTCGCTCGTCCGTGATGTCCTGGATCGCCCCGACCAGACGCGGATGGCCGTCGACCTGTTGCCGGCTGCCGACCACCCGGGTCCAGATCGCGCGCCCGTCGGCGGTGGTCATTGGCAGCTGCACCTCCCAGGACGTGCCTTCGTCGATGCAACGCTGCACTGCCGCGCGGATGATGTTGCGGCTGTCTTCGCGATAGAACGACAGCGCGGTGTCGAGCGTCGGTTCAAAGTTGCTGCGCACGCCGTGCAGCTGCTTGGTCTCGCGGGTCCAGCGCACTTCGTTGGTGACCAGGTCCATCTCCCAGCCGCCCACCCGGGCGGCGCGGTTGGTCCGCTCCAGGAAGTCTTCGCTGCGTTTCAGCTCGCGATGCAGCGCTTTCGCCTGGCCAACCTGCGCCATCAGGGTACTGCGCTGTTCCAGCACCTGGGTGGTGACCCGCGCCAGATGCACCATCAGTTCGCGCTGGGAGGGGGACAGCACGCCGGGCATCGGGTCGAGCAGGCACAGCGTGCCAATGCGTGCGCCATGGACCGAGCCCAGCGGGATGCCGGCGTAATGCCGGATGCGCGGCCCGGCGGTCACCAGGGGATTGGTCGAGAAGCGAGGGTCCTGGCGCGCGTCGGGTATCTCGAACAGCTCGTCGTGGCGGATCGCATGCGTGCAGAAGGAGATCTCGCGGGCCGTTCCGGTGACGCCCTCCAGCCCGATATTGGCCTTGAACCACTGCCGGTCTTCGGCCACCACGGTGATCAGCCCCATGGTCATGCCGGTCGCGGCGCGGGCGGCGGCGACGATGGCATCGAACACCGGCTCGGGGGGCGTATCCAGCAGGTGCAGTCGTTCGATTTCGAGCAGACGTTCGGCTTCGTCCATGGCGCTTTTCAGGGCTGGGTAGCGAGGGCGGTTGCGGCAGCTGGCTGGCGCTACGCTAGTGCGCACGGCGTTATGTATCGCCATGGCAGAGTGATGCCGATGTGAGGTGGCCGCGCCCGCTCAGTGTTGCTGGAGCGATGCCTGCAGGGCGGTGGCCAGTGCGGCATCACCGGATATCAGGTCCTGCCAGCGTAGCGTGATGCCCTTGCGTCGCCCCTTTTCGACCAGCTTGAGGCCTTCGGGGTCCACGGTGAGGGTATGGGGCCGGCCATCGATGTCCAGTTCGCGTCGCAGTGGTTTGTCGAGCGGGGTCATCATCGTTTCCTCGCAGGGGCGGGAGTACGCCGTGGCTGAATCGATACGTGACGATTGTCACGGATGTGCCAGCGCCAAGGGAAATCGACCGCGCGGGTGATGCCGATGCGTGGACCAATTACCGGGTCGGACGGAGGCGGGGTCCCATCGCTTGCGATCACGATGCCATGGCTGCCAGTCACCAGGTCGGCGCCGTCGAAACTGCGGTCCAGCCCGAATGCCTGCGAGAGCTTGCCGGGGCCGCTGGCCAGATCGTGATCCCGGCGCGCGGCGGGGCGCAGCTCGTGCATGCGCTCAAGGCCCGCCAGCGGCTCGACGGCCCGCAGCAGCACCGCCACGCCTTCACCGACCTCTCCGCAGACCACGTTGCTGCCCCAGTGCATGCCGTAGGTGAAGTAGACATACAGGTGGCCGGCCTCACCGAACATGCTGGCCGTGCGCGGCGTCTGCCCGCGATAGGAGTGCGCCGCCGGATCGACGCTGCCTGCGTACGCTTCGACTTCAACGATGCGACCCGTTCGGCCATCGTCACGGACCAGAAGTTTGTTGAGCAGCTCGGGCGCAACCTCGACGGGCGGGCGCCGGTAGAAGCTGCGCGGGAGGATCTGGAGAGAGGCGGGCAACCAATCCGGCACGGTAGAGGCAGGTTCGGGCAGATGTTGGTGGCACTGTGGCATTGGACTGGTGAAACGGGCGCAGACGCAGCGTCATTCCGGCGCGGGCGGTGCCGCCAGCGTGGCGCGCCGGGCGGCGTAGACCTCGGGCGTCTGCGGCTTGATGAACAGTGCCACCAGCTCCGGATACTCGCGCTTTACCGCCGTTTCGATGCGGGTGATGCAGGCTTCAATCTGTGGGGTGTGCCGATCGTCCTCGAACTCGGCGCTGAGCATGGCCACGACCTGTTCCGGTCCCATCTGCATGGTGGTCACGCCGTTCGCGCGACGCAGATCCGGATCGGTTTCGGCCACCGCCATGATCCGCTCGGCCACCGCAGGGTGGGCAGGCTCTCCAACCAGCAGGCCCTTGGTTTCACGGGCCAGGAGGAAGGCGGTTGCGGCCAGCACGCCGGCGATGCACAGCGACGCCACACCATCAAGCACCGGCATATCCAGCACCTGCGCGGCCACCAGGCCGATCAACGCGAAGCCCAGCCCAAGCAACGCAGCGCTGTCTTCCAGCAGTACGGTGAAGGTGGACGGATCCTTGCTGCGGCGGAAGGCTTCGAAGTAGCCAAGTTTGCCTTTGGTACGCCGGAACTCGCGCAGCGCCACCCACCAGGAGGCCCCCTCGAACAGGATGGATATGCCCAGCACGCTGTAGCTCAACGCGTGGTTGGTGGCCGGCTCCGGCCGGCGGATGTGCTGGATGCCCTCGTACGCCGAGACGCCGGCGCCAGCGGCGAACACCAGCAGGGCGACGATGAAGCTCCAGAAGTACAGCTCGCGGCCATAGCCGAATGGATGTACCGGGTCTGGCGCCTTGCCGGCACGGCGCAGCCCGTACAGCAGCAGGAGTTCATTCAATGTGTCGACCAGCGAATGCACGCCCTCGCTGAGCATGGCCGAGCTGCCGGAGATGCCGGCAGCGATGAACTTTGCGATGGCAATGGCCAGGTTGCCCGCGAGGGCGGCATAGATGACCAGACGGGAACCGGTGGGAGCGGACATTTCGGCTGCGGGGCGGGGCGGACGCCTGATCTTCCCGATCAGCGCGTGCCCATTGCGTGCACGGCGCGATCAGTGCCCCTTGGGATTGAGGTACAAACGCGCCCCATCCGATTCACGGTAGCCCGTCCAGCGCCCACCGCCTGACGCGCGGAAGCGCCCGAACACGGTGTTGCTGGTGTCGGTGAGCAGCAGCTGGTTGCCCGACAGTACCCAACGGTTGGCCGAGAAGAAGCCATCCGGGCAGCCGGCGGGCACGTAGGCACTGTAGCCGCCGAACCACTCGATGTTCTTCAGCTCGATGGAGCAGGTGTTGCCGTTCTCCTGGCCCAGCGTCCAGCTGCCGAACAGATCGCTGTCGCGCACATCGCGGCCGCCACGGTGGCGGTCGCGGCCCCAGTCGTCGTTGTCGTCGTGGAAACCGAAGCCCACGTCGATCTCTTTGCTTTCGCTGCGTGACCCGGACTGCGAGCTGCCGCTGGTGGTGGTCTGGGTGGTCACCGCGCCACTGCTCTGGGTCCGGGTGCTGCTGGATTGCGTGGTCTGGTCGGTGTGGGTGGTCTGTTCGCCGAAGCCGAACGAGGCGTCCTGGGCCAGGGCGGGCAGGGCCAGGCAGCACAACGCGGACAGGCAGGTACGGGCGAGCACGGCAGCCATTGCAGCATCCTCGGAAGGGCGGACCGCGCGAGTATCGAACCGGTGGGGCGGGAGACGGTGTGAGGGTGTGCGCGGCGGCAGCCCAGCGAAGGGTAGTGCCGGCCGCTGGCCGGCTCCCACTTGGCGCCCAGAAACCGAAGGAATGCCGGCCAGCGGCCGGCACTACCCGCAGCCAGGCGGAGCCTGGCGCTACGGGTCGGGCTTTACCCGCACCACCCGTTTCCGGTACTCATACACATTGTCACCGCGGATACGCTTTTCCTCGGTACCGGTAACCCGGCCTACCTGCTGGTCCGAGCCGGTGACCGGCTTGGCCTCGATGGCGGTCTCGTGCTCGAAGGAGTGCGATTTGTCGGTGTTGCGGTAATAGCGGTACAGCGCCCAGTACAGCGCGGTTGCGCCGGCCGGACCTGCCGCCAACAGCCAGAGGCCACTGTCGTCGCTCATGTCGATGCCACCAGGAAGGCAATTGCGAGGGCTTCAATGACGGTGCCGGTGGCCAGTGCCGCCAGCAGCATCTTCCATTGCTGCACGGGCACGCTGCCCATGGTTTCGCCGGTACGGCCGTTCACCGCGATGTAGTGCAGCATGCCGCCGTTCTTGCCGGGCTGGTGGTAGGAGTACAACCACACCGGCAGGTACATCGACACCCAGCGGGTGCCATGCACCTCCAGCTGCTCCTGTTCCCAGCGCACGCCACGGTTGTAGCGCTTCACCGAACCTTCCACCTGTGCGCGGGCGATCGACAGCAGCTGGTCTTCCAGCCGCGGCCGCAGCTTTTCCACATCCAGGTTGCGCTTTTCGGAGGTGAAGCCGGCCAGGTACGAGGCGTTCCATTTCACCGCGTTCTTGGTATCGAACGGCAGGATGGTGTTGATGATGTTGTTGGTGTTGGCGCGGGTATCGAGATTCCCGCGCTCGGCCGAGGATTCCAGTGGCAGGTCATCGACCGTGAAGTCGACCTGGCGCTCGACCTGGTAGACGTCTGCGTCGTACAGGGTGCGCTTGTTCTTCTCGCTGCCCACGGTGTACTGCCGGGTCTGGATCTCACCCTTGCCGGCCACGGCCGCGCTGACATTGCTGTCGACGATCATGTAGGGCAGGAACACGCCCACCACGTTTTCCGGGGTGAACTGGTCCTTGAATGCCTTCAGCGCGAACATGCGGCGCTTGTCGACGAACTGGCGGATGCGCGCGACCGCATCGTCCTTCCTGATATGGAAGGGCAGCACTGCATCGGGCACCGCGCCATTGGCGATCTGCTCGTTGACGCCGAACACATGGCGGCACCAGTGGCAGCGCGCCGTCATCGTACTCTCGGTATTGACCGTGACTTCAGCGCCGCACCCGGTGCATTTGAACGTCATCAGTGCCGAGGTGTCGGCGTCGATGTCACGTGCGCCGGAGGCAATGACCGTACCGCGCAGCTGGTCGATGGCCTCGCCTAGGCCGAACTCTTCCTCGACGCGTGCGCCATGCCATTCGTGACGGCAGTACAGGCAGACCAGGATGTCGGTGCCGGCCTTGGGCCGGATGTCGGTGGCACCGCACTTCGGGCAGCGGTTGAGGCCGTCCTTCAGCTCGCTGGCCGACGTATCGATGGCCACCGGGTCGGGCGCTTCCACTTCATCACGGATGGCCTGTGGCAGTTTCGAGGTGTCCAGCGGGAAGCTGCCGGGCAGGGGAGGGACGTCCTGCGGCGAACCGGGCCCATCCAACGACGCCGCCGGCAAGGGCGGCGGCGTCGCGGGCGCGGATCCGGGCAGCGGCGGCGGGCCGTTTCGGGGATCGGACATGTTCGTTGTGCGTCCTGCTGTTACAGGCCCAGTGCCTTGGCCTTCAGGGCGTCATAGTCGCCCTGGGTGATCAGGCCCAGATCCAGCATTTCCTTGGCCTTCTTCAGCTTGGCCACCGGGTCGTCGGCAGCCGGGGCGACCGGCTGCTGCATGCCGCCGACACCGAACATGCCCGAGGCCATGCCGACACCGACCAGGCCAGCCGCTCCGCCGTTCTCGCCGGCCGACTGAATGCCCTGGGCGACGCTGGCCTGCAGGTTGGAATTGCCGCGCGAACCCGACAGGGCATCGGCGCGCTGCACGGTCTTCAGCAGTTCGCGGGTGTTGGCGTCGTACTCGATCGAGACGATGGCGGTCTTGACGATGGCCAGACCGCGGTCGGACTTCCACTGGTAGCCCTGCTCGACGGCGGCAGACAGGCTCTGTGCAAAGCCCAGCGAATCCTGCTGCAGCTTGGTGATGCGGTTGCCCTTGCCCGGGTCGTTCGTGTACAGGCTGAAGGCCGGGGCCAGCGAACCGACCACTTCATTGAACAGTTGGCTGGCGGCGGCGTTGTCCAGGTCGGTGAAGTCGAACACCTGGCCAGGTTGCAGGTAGCTGGCCGGCACGAAGTTCTTCACGAACAGGATCGGGTCGACGATCTTGAGCGTGTAGGAGCCGCGCGTGACCGCACCCACCTGGGTGTTGAGGAAGCCGTCGTCCCAGTAGATTTCCGACTGGGTACCGAAGCGGTTGTCCGGCAGTTCCTTCAGCGACACGAAATACGCCGCCTGCTGCGAACCCGGCTGGCCGCCGAACTTGAAGCGCTCCCAGCTCTGCTTGATGAACGTGCTGACCAGGCCGTCGCCGGCGAAGATCGACTGCGAGTTCAGATCGTCCGAACGCCACTCGTAGCCACCCGGTTCGGCGACGAACGCGGTGATCGCGCCGTCCTGGAACAGCAGCAGGCCGTAGCCCTCCGGCACGATGATCTTCGAGCCGTTGGTGATGATGTTGGACGAGCCGCTGGTATTGGAGCCGCGGCCGGCATTGGTGCCGCGCGGTACCGCCGCGAACAGGGCCGCCGTCGAGGGCAGGCCCGTGGGCACGGTGTAGAAGTCCTTCCACTGGTCGGCCAGCACACCACCCACCGCACCCTTCACCGCCTGTACCAGACCCATGTCCAACTCCCTGTGATTCGAGGGCAGGCACCATGCCTGCCGAGCTGGACTGACTATAGAGGAGCGGGATGGGCCGCCGCCACCGCCGCGCGCGCCTGCCATTCATCATGGCGCGACGGCGACGGCAGGCTTTCAGGCCATGCCGCGCGCGATCAGGGCATAGCCGATCATCAGTGCCAGGCACAGTGGCAGGGTGAGGAAGGAGGCGATCATCCAGCGCAGCGCCTTGCGCGAAGCCTCGGTGGCCGCGCCGATCTGGCCGCTGGCGACCAATGACGTGCTGCGGTTGGCGTAGACGGTGGCGACGATGCCGAACGGCCAGAAGCCGGCGATGATGCTCAGGATGGCCCACATCAGGTAGTTCCTGGGGGGCACGGGTGGCGGGGTGCGGTCCATGCGGTCGATCTCCTTGATCGTGCTGCGGTCGGGAGCGCGAGTATGCCGACAGGCCAGGCGCAGCGGAAGGCATGCCACCCGTGCGTGGTGCGCAATCTTCTGCTGGTCGATGGGTCATTGATCGGGGGCGGCGCCGCGGCAGGCAGGCGCGGTGGCCTGCGGGCCTGGGCGAGCAGGCGGTGCAGCCGTCACGGCGGCGCAATACGTGCCCGTCCCTGGTTCGCTCAGACGCGTTGATCATCAGCGTGGATGGAATCCCGGCGCCTTGCCTTCACCTGCTTTGCGGTGCGCGGTGCGCGGTGCACGGAAACGCGGGCGACAAATATCCGGCGCGGATATTCACGTCATTATCATGCTTATTTTCTGGAAACTCGTTTCCCATAATCCAGGGACGCGATGGCCGGAACACAGGGAGCGCCGCGTCACAGGCAGTGCCGCCCTGTGGCGCACGACCCCGGCCTGGACGACGTCCGCCTTGCCGACCTCCAGCAGCGATGGCAGTTCCCGGCACTGCGGGAGCGGACAGCGTGCACGGCACCAGCGGTGCGACCAGCGGGCACGGCATGCGGCGTGGACGTCGCAGCATCCCGCGATGATGCCGGAGGGCCTGCATCGCGAGATCGCCCGTTGCAGATGCATCGGGTCGCCATTCCAAAGGGGAGTTTCGATGCACAGGCAAGTCAGTGAGATGCTGCAGCGCGCTTATCGGCCCTATCCGTCATTGCCCGAGCTGCTGGGCGCGTTCGTGAAGGAGCTGTCCCAGCACAAGGTGATACGGGGTGGCCACGTGCGGTTGCGTGGTGCGGTGGCAGGGGCAGCTGCGGGGTTGCCAGCTGCGTCCGGGCAAGAGGTTTCCTTGCAGCGGGTTCCCATCCGCTATGGCGGCGAGGTGTTGGGTGAGCTGCACCTGGAGGGCGAGAAGGGCCGGCTGGATGGTAGTGCCCTGGCGCTGGGGGAGCAGTTTGCCCAGCGTTGCGCGCATCTGATCAAGCGCTACGAAGCCAAGGCCTGGGCCGAACAGGCATTGAGCCGGCCGCTGTTGCTGGTCGGCGCCGGCGAGGCGCTGAAGCAGATGGATGAATTCGTGGAGCGCGCGGCGGCCAGCCCGTTGCCGGTCCTGCTGCGCGGCGAGTTTGGTACCGAGAAGATGGAGCTGGCCGCCGCCCTGCACAGTGGCGGCCCTTCCCGGCAGGGCCCGTTTGTGGAAGTGAACTGTGTTCACCCGCTGGGCGAAGCCAGCGACTGGTTCGCGCGCGCACAGGGCGGGACGCTGTACTTCCACGAAGTCGACGAACTGCCGGTGCCGCTGCAGGGGCAGCTGTCACATCGCATGCGTGGGCTGCCTGCCGCTCAAGCTGACGCGCTGGCGGCCGGCCCGATACGGGTGATCGCGTCGACCAGCGCGGACCTGGAACAACGGGTGAGAGAGAAGCAGTTCTCGCGCGCCCTGCTGGCTGGGCTGGAGTTCCTGACCGTGGATATTCCGCCGCTGCGCGAACGGGTGGAGGACATCGGCGCGCTGGCGGCGCGTTCGCTGGAGCTGCATGGATTCAATCCCCGCGTGCTGGGCGACGATGTGCTGGAAGCCCTGTGCGCGCACGACTGGCCCGGCAATCTGCTGGAAATGGAGCGGGTGGTGGTCCGGCTGGCGGTGATGACCGGTGGCCGATGCATCCGTCGTGAGGATCTTGCACGCCACGCGCCGGATCTGGCTGCAGGCCACGTTGCCAGCGATGCCGGGCGCGCCCCGCAACGGCTGCCCGCGGTTGAGCAGACCGTCGGTCCTGCGCCCGCGCAGCCGGATACGCCGCGGGCAGCGCATGAAGGCCTGCACGACGGTCTGAAACGCGCCCTGGCCTACCTGAAGGACCATGCCGCAGAGCCGCTCACGCTGGGCGACCTTGCCCGTCAGGCCCATGTGAGCCAGTCACACCTGGGATTCCTGTTCCGCAGCGAGCTGGGCACGACGTTCAAGCTGCTGCTGCAGCAACTGCGCATCGAGCACGCCAAGCAGCTGCTGCGGGATGGGCAGCGCCTGCGCATTACCGATGTCGCACTGCAGGTCGGCTTCGGTGACCTGAGCCACTTCGAAAAGAGCTTCCGGCGCGCGGTAGGGGTCAGCCCGCGCAGCTACCGGCGAAGCCCGCACCAGTAAAAACATTGCCCCGGTGCAGGCGCGGGCCTGCCCGGGGCGTTGGGATGGCAGATGCGGCGTCAGCGCGCGTTGGCTTCAGCAGCGCGCTGCACGGCATGTTCGGCCGCTTCGTCCGCGCGTCGCGCGGCCTCGGCGGCGGCCTCGACCGCGCGTTGCGAAACCTTCATCGCGGCGCGGATGCCTTCTTCACTGGCAGCCATTGCGGCGTCCGCCAGTTCCTGGGCGATCTCCATCGGGGTTCTGCCCGCCGGATGGGCGGGAGTGGGCTTGCCGGGAAGCGGGGTCGGGAAGGTCATCGTCGGTGCTCCTGCTGGGGATGAGGGGGGAACACCGTCACTGCGCTCCCCCAGGATGTGGCGCAATGCCGCCTGGGCATCGGCCAGGATCTTCTGCGCCTGTTGCCGGGCCGCCAGGCGTCCGGCAGCAACGGCCGCGCCGGCTGCCGAAGCAAAGGCCTCTGTTGCTGCCTGCACGCCATCGCCATCTGGCGCCGGAGCCGGGTTCACACTGCATCCTTCTGATAATCCACCCGCGCTTCATCGCCCAGGTGGCGGCGGGTTCGGCGGTAATCCTGCAGGGTGATCACATTGTCCTCCACCTGTATCAGCGCCTTCGCTCTGGAACCGTCGATCGCGAACTGCACGCTGGCACCGTCCTGGCCCAGCCGGCCACGGGAAACCGGATGTTCGTTGAGGAATTCCTGCGCATCGCGCAGCTGCCACCGCGCGGCCTCGCGCAACCGGCTGTCATCCTGCAGCAGTTCGGGTTCGTCGTCGAAGCAGGCCGCCATCTGCTGGGCGGCCAGCGAGATGCGGGCATAGCCGATCTGCCGGTGCGCGGCCAGGCTTGCGTCGATCGCCTCGCGCACCTGCTCTGGCGACGGCAACTGTGGCAGCTGCGGCCCGTCCAGGAAGCCGAACAGGATCGGCAGCACCTGCTGCAACGCACGGGTGGCACGCGTCAGCCGATGTTCGCGGCTGCCACCTCCTGTGCTCACCCGCTGGTAGAAGCGGAAGTAGTCGGCAAACTCGATGGGCCTGCGCGCGTGCAGCAGCGCGAAGCCGGCAGCGTCGGCCAGGTCGTCGCGCCCCGCGGCGGACATGCCCACCTCACCGGCCAGCTGGTGGAGCGCCACCGATTCGCGAAAGTCCAGCTGCTGCAGCAGGGGTGCGTCGGCCGCGCCGATCGAAGCCAGGAACGCGCGCGAGGCGCCGAGCTCGGCGTTGGTCAGCAGCCGGTGTTTTTCCAGCACTCGCTGTGCCTCGTTGTGCGACAGGCGTGTCTCGTCATCAAACTCCATGTTGCGCAGGGCACCGAGGTCGCTGGCACCAAGGCTGAGCAGCTTGACCGGGCCGATCTGCAACCCGGTGCGCGGCAACCATGTCATGCGCGAACCGTGCAGGCCCTGTTGCACCCCATCGAGCATCGTGCCCTCGTCGGAGAAGGCGTAGCGGTGCTCATGCGATTCCATGGCCCACTTCAACCAGTGCTCGCCGCCGTCGATGAACTGAAGGACATGCCTGCAGGATTGACTGATCAGGTTGGCCTGGGGGATGGAACGACCGGCAATGAAAATGCTCATGCGTGGATCTCCTGGCGGCCTCACTGGGCCGGAAATTCCTTGAGGACGGTCGCAGCGGCATTGCCGACGCGGTTGAAGTCGGCGGTGGCCCCCTGCATCATGTTCTGCGCCTGCGTGAGCACCCTCGCGTACTTTTCGTCCCCCGTCGCCAGGTACTGGGCCATGGCCACGCCGGCCGCGGTGGTCGCGATGGTTGAGACATTGCGCAGGGCGTCGGCGGCATCCTGTACGGCGATCGCCGCAGACTGGGCCACCGACTGGTAGGCCTTGCCGGCACCACTGGTCGTCACGACGGTCGCTGACATGGTGGCCGTCTGCACCTGGTTGATCACATCGATGATCTGGGCGTTGACGTTCCTCGGGTCCATACGGGCTCCTTGATGGGCGGGTGGGGCCGCAGGCGGCCTGCAGTCTGTCAGGCCCCGGCGTCAGCGTCGTCTGCCGGGGAAGGGGAAGGGGAAGGGGAAGGGGAAGGGGAGTCTGGCGCGGGATCCTGGGCGGGACCTGCGTCCGGATCCGGACCGGACGCGGGGTCGGGCGCAGGACCGGGCGCGGGCGCTGCCGCATTGCCTGCAAGCGTTTGGAGTGCATGCAGGCTGCTGGTAGCGGCCGCAGCGTCGGCAGTGGCACCGTGGGTCTGTGCCTGCAGGACGCTGATGGCGGTCTTTCCTTCTGCGGTGGCCGCGGCGATCACCGCCGCAGGCGAAGGGGGCGCCGGCACCGGGCCGGGCAGGGGGATGACCTGCGGTGGCGGCGGCGGAGGGGGTTCCGGAGCGGGTGGCGGCACCGGCCAGGGAGCGTTGATCATCTTCGCGCAGGTGGCGGTGACCGCTGCGTTGCTGACCATGCCTGCACCCTGCTGGCGCGCGACGGCGTTGTGCATGGCGGTGCCCAGCGTCTCCAGCATCACCATGTCCAGCATGCTGAAGGACTGCGCCGGACCCTGGGCTACCAGCAACGTCGAGGCGGCGCTGACGCTGTCGACGATCTGGCTGTTGACGGTGTTCTCACTGCTCATGACGGAACGGCTCCCTTCTGGATGATCAGGGCCAGGACCTGGGCCAGGCTTGCGCCGGCGGTCACCTGGCCGCGTTGCTGGTTGGCCACCGCGTTCTGCATTGCCAGGCCGAGGCTGTCGGCCATCGCCAGGTAGGTGGCGGACATCGCGAACGAGGGGGCAAGGGCGATCGCCACACCGGATCCGGCGCTGGTGGTTGCCAGCAGGTAGCCGGTGGCGGGCGATGCGGCCATCGATCAGGGGCCCGACGTGACGCCGCCCTGGGCGGGGGCGCGGTGGTTGGCGTCACGCCGGGCCGACACGTCAGCGCAGGCCCAGGATTTCGCGGGTGGCCACGCCGTTGGAGGCGGTGTCGATCGCATACAGCGTGGACACCCCCTGGGTGGTCGACGCCTGCATGGTCACGTAGGACTGCTGCTGGTTGTTGGTGGCGTTGTGCGCGGCGTTGGACAGCGCCTGGCTGGTGGCCACGAACAGGTTGCCCATTGCGATGGCCGGCGCATCGCCAAGCACCTTGGTGTTGACCTGCGAGACCGAATCGGTGATCTGGCTGTTGACGGCGGTGGGAAATGCCATGGTGGAAGCTCCTAGGGTGGACAGCACTACAGGAACGGAGATTGCCGGCACTCAATGGAATCAGCCGAGAATCTTCCGGGTGGCGGCGCCGGTGGCGCCGGTATCGACGGCGTAGAGCAGCGCGACGCCCATTGTGGTCGCGGCCTGCGCCGTGACATACATCTGCTGCTGGGCGAGCGTCGCGTTGTGGGCGGCATTGGCCAGCGCCTGCGCGGTGGCCTGGTACAGCGTGCCCATTGCCGTGGCAGGCGCCACGCCCAGCACCTGCAGGTTGGCCTGGCTGACCGAGTCGGTGATCTGGTCGTTGACGGCCGTGGGAAATGCCATGGCTCAGCTCCTTGCCTGCCGGCGCATCACGCGCCGAGGATCTGCTTGGTGGCCACGCCGGTGGTGGCGGTGTCGATCGAGTACAGCGTGGCCACGCCCATGGTGGTGGCCGCCTGCGCCGTCACATAGGACTGCTGCTGCGCATTGGTGGCGTTGTGGGCGGCGTTGGCCAGCGCCTGCGCAGTGGCCTGGTACAGATTGCCCATGGCCACGGCGGGCGCGTCGCCCAGCACCTTGGTGTTGGCCTGGGTGACCGAATCGGTGATCTGGTCGTTTACAGCGGTCGGGAATGCCATGTCGATCTCCTTGAGGTTGGCGGGTCAGCGATGGAACGACAGATCAGGAGCCCAGGCCGCGGACGCGGGTGCTGAGGATTTCCTTGCTCGCTACCGCCGTGGTGGCGGTATCGATCGAGTACAGAGTGGCCACGCCCATGGTGGTGGCCGACTGCGCGGTGACGTAGGACTGCTGCTGCGCGTTGGTGGCGTTGTGGGCGGCATTGGCCAGCGCCTGTGCGGTGGCCTGGTACAGATTGCCCACTGCCACGGCGGGCGCGTCGCCCAGCACCTTGGTGTTGGCCTGGGTGACCGAATCGGTGATCTGGTCGTTTACCGCGGTTGGAAATGCCATGTCCTGCTCCTGCGAAAGGGTGGAAGTGCGTGGTATCCAGTGTCACGGTGCGTTGCCTGCAGCGGCCTGGGCTTCACCGTGGGGCCAGAGTAGGAAATGGCGCCGCCGCCGGATTGGCGGAATCGACGGAGAATGCGGTGGGATCACCGTGAAGGTGCGGCGTGAATACGGCGGAACTGATGATCATCGCCGTCGTCGCCAGCGCTGGCGCGTTGCCCTGGAGCACACACAGGGCCTGCGCGTGGGCAGCGCGATCCGGCGGCGAGGGGCTGTCGGCCACAGCGTCGCCGGATCGGGCGGGTCAGAGCATGTAAGGGATCTTGAACGCCAGCGTGAAGTCCGGTGCATCCGGGGTCAGCCCGATGCCCAGCAGGGTCACCAGCGTGGTGTGCTGGTTGAGCGCATACGTCACACCCAGATTCAGTGACGCCGCGTTGGCGTCGCTGCCAATCACTTTCATCCACTTCCCGCCCTGGAAACGGGTGGAAGCGCGGGCGCTGATGCGGTCGCTGAAGGACAGGCTGAGACTGGTGCGCTCGTTGAACGCAAAGGCCACGCCGGCGCCGAAGTAGACCGAGCCGCCGAGCTTCACGTCACCTGGGTTGACCGTGTCGGGGTTGCTGTCGATGTCACTGAAACCACGCGGGAACGAATGCACGTAGCCGAGGTTGGCGAACAGGATCGCCGGATCGGCTGTCTTGACCATCGACAGCCCGACGTTGGCCTGCCACACGCCATTGCCGGTTGGTTGTTCCTTGGGCACGGCGAAGCGGATGTAGTCATCGTCATCGCGCTCGATCACTTTCCAGTCCAGGCCGTAAGGCGCACGCCCGGTGGGCGCGGTCACTCCGGCGGTGAGTACGGCTTCCGGGAGCCAGCCGCGCTCGCCGAACAAGCGGTAATTCGCACTCAGGCCGATATCGCCCAGGCCGTTGCCATTGGTCTCTTCCTGCGCGATCGCGGCCGCCGCACCGCCGGCACCGCCCTTCTGGTAGACGGTGCGCCGCGCCAGGTATGGCACGTCCAGGTTGAGCGTCAGGTTCGGGCTGACGCCCCAGCGCGCGGCCAGATTGTAGGTGAGCGAATCGGACTCGACGTTCTCGATGGCGATGTTGCCGAGGAAGATTGCATCCAGCGCCAGGAAGCCATTGAGGGTGAGCTGCTTGCGGTCGTAGCGGGCGTAGGTGAGGCTGTTCTCGACGGTGAAGCGGCGCGAGAACAGCGCCGACTGCTGCTGTTTCACATCATCCACGCTGCGCCGCGATTCCTGCTTTGCCTGCTGCGCCTCGGCGGCACTGCTGGCATAGCCTTCGCTGCCCGGTGACGTCTGCAGCGGCGAGCCATGCTCGACGGGCGCAGCCGTAGACGGGGCCATCGGGCCAACCTTCCCACTCAGGCGCGCCTGCATCGCCTGCACCTGCATGTCCAGTTCGCGCAGCCGCCGCACTTCCTGCGCGTAGTTGGATTTGAGCTGCTCCAGCTGGCTGGCCAGCGCCTGCACGTCGGCGCCATCATCCGCCGCGGGTGGCGCGGCGAAGGCGGTGCCCGCCAGCGCCGCCAGCGCCAACGGGGTGATCCTCATCAGGGTGTGCATGTTCGTGTCCTGCGTTGTGGAGCGCTTCCCCCAACGCCGTGCCGTGGTACTACCGGCCCGGCCCCATGCCGCGGTTCATCGCAATCGCCTGGGCCACGTTCTGGCTCAACGGCAGGTTGCCGCCCGCGGTATCCCGCACCAGCTCCAGCCGCAGCTGGTTGCTGGCGATCTGGCCGTCACCGGCCAGGGCGATGCCCTGGCCGACGCTGCCGTTGCGTATCCATTGCTGGACCAGGCCCTGGCCATCCACCTGCAACAGCAGGCGTGCCTGGTTGCCGTCGAGCACCGCAGAGGCCGAGACGCCTGCGGCGTGTGCACTGATCGAATGGGCACCGTCATCCGGCAGGGCCGGCACCGCGCCATTGCGTACCACCAGCGTGGTCGCATTGCGGGCGACGTTGCCATCGCCGGCCACCTGCACGCTTTGCACCACGCCGCTGGCGTTGGCCAGGCCGCTGCTGTCGATGTGGCGACCCTGCGTGTCCGGCAGCGGCGCATCTGCGGCGGTGACGTGCACGCTGGGCTGGAAGCTCAGTTTCGGGCTGCCCCCGCCGCGGAAGTCCATGCCCAGGGTCAACGCACCCTGCAACACGCTTCCGTTGCTGGCCTGCCACTGCGAGACCATCGTCACCCCGAACCAGGCGACAGTATTGCCGCCCACGGTGTAACGGCCCCGCATCAGGTTCAGTTCGGGATCCGGGATTTCCTTCAGGCCGCGCCCGGGCGCCGCGTCCGCCGCCTGCAGGGGCAGGGCGGGGCAGGCCAGCAGCAGGACCATCAACAGGCGGTGACGGAACATGGCGGAACCTCCTTCAGAACAGGTCGGCGTGGCTGAAGCCGAAGTCGACCAGTTCGGCATCGGTGATCGGCCCCTGTCGCGCGTAGAGCGCGCGGGCACTGGGCCGTTCGCTGGGTTGCAGCAGAACCGTGTTGCGATCGAAATCGCTGCCGATCACCACGAAGACGGCACGCGATGGCCACGCAGCGAGGAATTCAGGCAGCGCCAGGCTGCGGTTGCCGAGGATGGGATCTGCCACCTCGACCACACCGTCGCGCACCTGCTTGAGCACCACGAAGTGGCGGAAGCCGCGCACGTCCATCAGCACAAGACCGGGAACGCGAAGCGTGCGCAGGCGTGTTTCATCGATACGATAGCCGCGCCCGCGCATGCCCAGCGATTCCACGTAGCGCTTGATGTCGAGCAGCGAGAAACCACGCTCGGCCACCAGTGCTGGATCGGACACCCCCATCATTCCTTCGATCACCGTCGCTTCGTCGGTCTGCAGGTGATAGGCATGGCGCAGGATGGTTGCCAGTGCGGCCGCCCCGCAGCTGTAATCGGTGTGCTGGCGCACCACGTTGCGGTAGCGCCGTTCCTGCATGCTTTCCACCTTCTGCTGCAGCAGTGCGCCATTGGGTAGCACGCTGGCGAAGCCGACATCGCCCGCCCACGCCGATACACCGCCCAGCAACAGCAGGCAGGCCAGCAGGCATATCGACAGACGGTGGCCGATCATCACGTTCTCCAGCAGCAGGAGGGAGCCCCTGCCCCAAGGGGGAGGAGGAACAGGGGCTCCCGGGAACCCGGCCATTGGCGGACGGCCGGGGTGGTGCTCTTACTCGCCGTTGCCGCCACCACCGCCGGTGCTGGGCTGGGCTACGGCCAGGGCCAGGCTGTTGGCCTGCAGGTTGCCGGTGCCCGCCGCCACGTTCACGCCGATGTTGCCGGAGGCGCCGGAGAAGGCACTGCCGGACAAGGCCGACGTGTTGGTGGCGTTGACGTTCACCCAGCGCGTGGTGCTGACCGTGCCGCTCAGGCTGGCGTACAGATCGGCCACGCCCAGTTCGACGAACTGGCTGGTGCCGCTTTCACGCGTATCGAAGCCCAGCCCGCCCACCCCCGGCCGGTTGGGGTTCATCGTGGCGTTCTGGATCTGGTTGTCCAAGTCGATGTGGCCGGTGCTGTTGCCACCCGGGTGCGGCAGTTCGCCATTCCAGGTGTCCAGATAGTAGTTCGCCATCTGGTAGGCGTTGCCGGTGCCGCGGTAGGTGCCCGCGCCATAGGCCAGGGTCAGGCCGCTGACACCGCCACGCATGCCGACCTGCACGGTATCCGTGTAGGACTGCACGAAGCCGGCGTTGCTGACCGTGTTGCCGGTGGAGACCTGGTTCGAACTGATGCTCGACTGCGCTACCGCCGTGGTTGCGACCGAGGCCGCGAGCGCGTTCTTCTGCTCGTTGTTGTTGCCCGAAGCAATGTTGACACCGATGTTGCCTGACGCACCGCCGAAGGCATTGCCACCGAGACCTGCGGCATTGGTGACGCCGGAGTTCATGGTCGCGTTGCCGAAGCCGGCCTGGTTGACGAACACCTCGGCGTCGGCCATGCCGAAGCTGAAGGACGCATCGGCAGCGGACAATGACGCGGCATTGTCCTGGGCGTTGTTGTCCCCCGATACCACGTTGAAGCCGAGGTTGCCGGAGGCGCCGGCACCCACGCTGTCACCGATGGAGGCACTGTTGGTGACCAGGCTGTTGCTGGTGGCGTTGTTGCTGATCGACTGGCGGTTGTCGATCACCGCAATGGCCGCCGAGTCGAGGTCGATGTCACCGGTGATGGTGGGGTCGCCGGAGAAATTGACGTCGGTGCTGAGGCGCAGGTCCTTCTCCAGGTTCACGTCGACGCCGTGGTTGTTCTTTTCCTTGCGCTCGTCGGCCTGGATGGTGCTGTGCTTCTGAACATTGACGTTGACGTTGACGGTGCGGTTGCGTACGTCGTTGTGGGTGTCGTTGCGGGTTTCGCTGACGGTGTGGTTGTGGTTGATGTTCGCGTTGGCGTTCTGGTTGTCCCAGCCATTGGCCGCAGCGGCGGTCGAGGCAGTGGCAATCGCCATGGCGAGCATGGTCCGTTTGACGGTCGCTTTCATGGTGCCCTCTCTCTCATCGGGTGGTGCATCGGTTGGGTGGTTGTCACGGGCGGTCCTGCACGACCAGGCCCAGCACATTGGCCGTGTCGTTGCCGCTGCCCGCGATCTGATTGAGTTGCAGGACCCCGTCGAATCCCCGCAGCGCGGTGCTGGTGACACCGGCGCTGCGGGTGCCGGTCGCGACGCCGCGACCGGCGTCGTCCCGCCCCCCTGCCAACGCGGAACCTTCGGCGGCCAAAGCCGTATCGTCGGATTCGCGTATGCCCTGTCGAGCCAGCGTCGCGCTGACGACGTTGAGCGTCGTGTTGGCGATGCCGCTGGCCTGGTTGATGGATGCGATGCCGCTGGCACCGGCCAGCGCGTTGCCGTCGATGACGGCGGTGGCGTGCGCCGGTGCGCTCAGCACGCGGTTGCCGGCCCGCAGTTGCCGGTTGCCGATCAACACGTCGGCGCGTTCGCCGGTGGCGATGCCATGCAGGTTGGCCTGCAGGTTGAGGTCACCGGCCGCCTGGTTCAACGCGATGGCGCCGTTTGCACCCGCCAGGGCGTGACCGTCGATGCGGGCCACGTCGAGGTAGGCGAGCATGCCGCTGTAGTCGTCGGCCTGCGCCATCAACGGCGTGGCAAACAGGACCAGCAGCAGCCAACGTGCCCGCTTCACTTGCCACCTGCCGGGGCCGGGCCCTGCAACGGGAACTGGGCGAGCGCGCCGCGCACGGTATCGCCGATGCCGCGGGTGCTGTTCCCGACCGCGCCCAGTGGGTCACCCAGTGCGCCACCGAGGCTGCTGCCGAGCATGCCGTCACTGCTGCGTCCCAGCGTGCCGCCCAGGGCCTGCTGGGCGACCCGTTCGACGGTGGTGCCCGTGGGGGTCGCGGTCGCAGCCGTGTGCCCCGCCCCCATGCCGGCATAGTCCTCATCGCTCAGCTCGTCCATCGCGTTTGCCGGGGTACCCGCACCGAGCGCCGTCGTAATCTCGCGCTGCGGTTTCGGGTCGGCGATCAGCGCCATGCCCGGGGGCGCCATGCGATAGGCCGGCCGCGCGGCCACATCCCGCAACAGGACGATTTCGCCCGGTTGTGCCTTCACGCCCTGGCGGGCACCGGAGGCAGAGGCGCCCGCGGCGCCCGACAGCAGGGCCACGGCCAGCATTGCCAGCAGGCCGCGAATGGGGGTGATGCCGTCCATGCCGATCTCCCGTGATGGGTGCGGCGGAACCACGCATCAACCGTGCCAACCCTGAAAGTCTTGGCAGCCAGGGGGGCGGGCACTGGCAGGCGTGGGGCGTTGCTGCCGCGTCGTTACAGCAGCGTGGGAAAAATGTTGGGATTGCGCAGCGCCAAGCGCCGCAGGGCAAGGCGGGCGCCCGACTGTCGCACGGGTGTTACAGGTGCCGCCGCGGACTGTAACGATGCCGCTTCAGCCAGTGCTTTCTTGACGCGCCGCTCATTGCGCCGCCGTTTAGCGCAGCGCTAGGATCCGCGCAACAAAGGCCGCCGCGGTGGCCGTAGAGGTCCCGGCGGAGGGGCGGCACGCCGGTGATTGCCTGACAGTCCGCCGACGGTGTCCGGATGCTGGGGGAAGCATGGCAGCGGTCCCGGAGGCTTCTGCGTCACGATGCGTGCTCTGGTTCGGCGAGCCGCTGGCGAACGAGCGCAGCGCGCTGGCAGCCGCAGGCTGGTACGTGCGTCGCATCCATCCCGACCCGGCGATGGCCATCGGCCTGCGCGGGCGCGACCGGCTGCTCGCCGTGCTGGATCTTCGCCATCTGGATGCGCCGGCCCTGCAATTGCTGGCGCCGTGGATCGAACAGCACGCGCATCTGACGTGGCTGGCGGTGCTGCCGCCTGGCGCAGGGCCCACGCCTGCCGCGTGGCTGCCCTTGTTGCAGCGTTGCATCTCGCGGTTCACGCTGCCTTTCGGCCTGCAGGACCTGGTGGCGGCGATGCGCCAGCAGTTCGACGCGGAGGATACGTCTGCCGACGAAGTGTGCAGCGGGCAGGGGCCGCGCGCATTGATCGGCGAGAGTCCTGCGCTGCATGCGGTGCGCACCGTACTGCACAAGTTCGCGCCGGTCGATCTGCCGGTGCTGGTCACCGGCGAGACCGGCACCGGCAAGGAGTTGGCGGCACATGCACTGCACGCGTTGTCCGGCCGTGCGGGCAAGCCGTTCATCGCGGTCAACTGCGGTGCCATCCCTGCGAACCTGGTGCAGTCGGAGCTGTTCGGCCACGAGCGTGGCTCGTTCACCGGTGCTGACAAGCGCCAGATCGGCGTATTCGAGGCCGCATCCGGCGGCACCGTGTTCCTTGACGAGGTGGGCGACCTGCCGGCCGAAGCGCAGACCAGCCTGTTGCGCGTGCTGCAGGAAGGTACGTTCGAGCGCGTGGGCAGCA
The DNA here is from genome assembly GCF_059369475.1 of Stenotrophomonas sp. YJH_SMC_65. Lineage (NCBI taxonomy): Bacteria > Pseudomonadati > Pseudomonadota > Gammaproteobacteria > Lysobacterales > Lysobacteraceae > Stenotrophomonas > Stenotrophomonas sp. YJH_SMC_65. Next base: position 213,794 of record NZ_JCAFSR010000007.1, on the reverse strand, counting down.
GCCAGCCGCTGCGGGCGGACGTGCGTGTACTGGCTGCCACCCATGTGGAACTGGAGCACGCGGTGGCGCAGGGGCGGTTCCGCAGCGATCTCTACTATCGCCTCAACGTGCTGCGCCTGCTGATGCCACCGCTGCGCGAGCGCGGCGCTGATGTGCAGCTGCTGGCGGAGCATTTCCTGCGCTGCTTCCGCCTGCGCCACAGCGTGCGTGCACGTGGCTTTGCACCCGCTGCGCTGCAGGCGATGCGGCGTTTCGAATGGCCCGGCAACGTGCGCGAACTGCTGAACCGGGTGCAGCGGGCGGCGATCATGGCCGAAGGCGAGCTGATCAGCGAGCGTGACCTCGAACTGGGAGGGCCCGTGCATGCGCCGCCGGGGGCGATGCTGCACGATGCCCGCGGCCAGGCCGAACGTGATGTGCTGCTGCAGACGCTGCGGCAGACCGGCTACAACGTCTCCGAGTGCGCGCGGCAGATGCAGATCTCGCGGGTGACCGTGTATCGGCTGTGCCGCAAGCATCGGCTGGAGCTGCCGGCGCAGCGCTGATCAGCCGGCCGGCACGTGCTTGAACAGGCGCAATGGCGTGCCTGGAAGACGCTCGATCACGCCCTTGGCCTCCAGGTCCAGCTGCACGGCTTTCAGCCACCAACCGGCCGTGGCGCCTTGCGGAAACAGCGATGCGGGCAGGTGCGGCAACAGCGCCTGCTTCGCCTGCGCCACCGTCATCCCGGGAGGTTGCCTGGGCAAGGCACGCAGCAGGGCCGCGCGCATGGCCATGTACTTGGCGCGATCCACGCGCTGGATGTGCCCGGGCGTGGTGATGCTCTCGATCTCGATCCGCTCGGGCTCAGGCATGGCTGTCTCCCGTGATCTCGATGCGTGGGCTGCGGAAGCCCATGGAGATCCACGCCTTCAACAGCCGGGCATGGAACCGCAGCGAGTGGGTCTTCAGGTTGGGCACATCGCCGGGAAGGACAGACGCGTCGGGAAGATCGTTGACCATCGTCCGCATCTCCACGGCGGGGCGTATCGCGTCCGGCCACAACAGCCCATACAGGCTCAGCCAATGGCCACCGCTGAACTCCAGGAAGAGCGGCGTATTGCAGCAGCCCGCCACGACGCGGCGGCTGCCGGCCGTGCTGGACAACCGCCACGCGTGCAGCCGGGAATGCCCGGCATCGATGCGGACGCGATCCTTGCGCTGCATTACGAAATGCGTCTGGCCCTGAGGCCCCAGCACCTGCGGTGCGCCGGGCATCGCCTGCATCCGGGCGCCGGCCCTGCGGCAGCTGTCGCAGCAGCATTCGACGCTGGCGATGGGGCTGCCGGTGGTGGTCAGGCGGACCTGGCCGCAGGCGCAGGCAAGGGACTGTTGGGAAGGCATCTGCATTTTCTCCTGGGGTACTCAACCTCTCGACGAACGGGCGCGTGGGAAATCGACACCCACTGCCTTCAGGGCGGCATCATCCGGTAGCGGACGCGGTACAGGTCCAGTCCCTCACCACCGGCGCGTCGCGCCGAGTAGGTCAGCGCGTCGCGGCGCGAGCCATCCAGCATCGCGCCGTAGCTGTCGCCGCTGGGCGCGTTCACGGGCGATGGCAAGGCATGGCCTGCGTCATAGCGGCCTCCACGTTCGTAGGCAATGAACTGGCGCACCGGTGCGCTGCCGAAGTCCTGGGCGCGGGCAAATACCACCGTTCGGCCGTCGCCCAGGAAGGTGGCATCGAACTCCTGCGCTGCGGTATTGAGGTCTCCCGCCAGCGGCCGTGCCGGCTGCGCGACGCCGCCGATCATCGCCGCGCTGTAGAGGTCATGGCCGCCAGCACCGCCCGCACGATCGCTGGAGAACAACAGCGTACGACCGTCGGGCGAGAGCATCGGCGCGAACTCATCGGCCGCGCTGTTCACTGCGGGGCCAAGATTGACTGGCTCCCCGAATCGACCGTCGCTCCCCATGCTGACCCGATACAGATCGTCACCGCCCTGGCCGCCTGCGCGGTCCGAGCAGAAATACACGACGCGCCCATCTGCGGAAAATGCGGGATCGAAGTCGCGCCCCGGCGTGTTGAACGGCACTGGCGTGGCCGGCCGCCAGCGGTCACCTTCGCGGTGCGAGATCCAGATGTCGTAGCCCCCAGGCCCCCCCGGCCGGTTGCGGCTGAACCACAGGGCGGTATTGCCGTCCGGACTCAGGGTCAGCCGGATCTCGTCATGCTGTGTGGAGGCAATGCCGGGGGCGAAGCGCTCGGCGGGACCGATGATCCGCAGCACCACGGGCGGGGAGGGCACGGGCAATGCCGATGCCAGCAGCATCACGGCCAGCAGCGCCTTCATGCCTGTCGCTCGAAGTCGCTGACCCAGTTGGTTTCCCAACTGCGTCCACCATCGGCGGAGGCCGCCTGTTCCCAGCGCGCCGAACGCGGGGTGATGCGTGACCAGATCACCCGCGTCTGGATCGCCCGTCCCTCGTGCTGGTCCTCGCCGAAGAAGCGGCCGACACCGGCCTCGAACCCCCCGCGCAGTGGCGCGCCGATCCGGGTCGGCGCGCGGCCATCCAGCCACCAGCTGAGCCAGTGCCGCTCGGCCGCATTCCAGGCGCGGATGCCCATGCCGCGCAGCGGTGCTCCAGGCACGTCCATCAGGTTGTCGCCCACGTTGCCGAATCCGCCCAGTACCGGCCAGTTGTGCAGGGTGCCGTTGAACGCGTCCCACGCATCGCTGCCTGCCAGCCGAGCGCGCAGGCGGCGATGGCGCACGTTCCAATGGCCCACCAGGAAATCAAAATCGCCCGGTGCATCCGGCAGCTTCGGAAGCGGAGTGGGGATCGCAGCAGTGCGGCGGAACCAGTTGCGCCAGTTCACTTCCCAATGGGCACCGGCATCGTCGGAGAACGCCTGCTCCCACCACGGCTCATCGCCGTGGATGTCATGCCAGCGGAACCAGACCTCGATGGGGCGTCCCTTGAAGTCATCGCGACCACGGAAGCTGCCGCCATCGCCTGCGAAGGCGCCGCGCACGGGCGCTTCGATATGGGCAGGGGTGCGCCCATCGATCCACCAGATCGACCAGGTGGAAGACACCGGATCGAAGGCACGCACGCCCAGGCCCCTGTAGGGGCCCGAAGGCAGTGCCATGACGTTGTCATCGATGGTGCCGAGCCCGCCCAGGGTGAGCCAGACCGCGCTGGCGCCGGTGAAGGCGTCCCAGCGGGTATCGCCCACCAGGCGCTCCTTCAGGCGTTGGTGCCGGACCTGCCAGTTGCCCTGCAACCATTTCCAGTCTGCGCTGGGGCTGGCCAGGGCCCACCCGGAGGGCAGGGCGGTGGACGCTGCCGTGGCGGCCAGGGTGGCCAGGAACTGCCGTCGATCCATGTGCGTTATCCCGTGCCGGAGGTGCCTCCATCGTTGCGCGTGCGAGGGGGATTGACCACGCGGAAATCGGGGCTCAGGCTAAGCCACACTTATGGTGACCCAACGCCAGCTGCCATCGCTTGTCGCCATCCGCGCCTTCGAGGCGGCGGCACGGCTGGGCAGCTTCGCCCGCGCCGCCGATGAGCTCGACACCAGTGCGGCATCGGTGAGTTACCACGTGCGCCGGCTGGAGGCCCAGACCGGGACCTGCCTGTTCCTGCGCCACGCCCAGCATGTGGAATTGACCGCCGCCGGTGCGAGCGTCGCAGTGGAGGCCACCCGGGCCTTCGACGCGCTGCGCGCCAGTTTCATGCGCGCCGCTGACATGGATGCGGCACGACTGCGCCTGTCCGTTCTACCGACGCTGGGCACCAGCTGGTTGACGCCGCGCCTGGGCAGTTTCCGCGCGCGCCATCCAAGCATCGTGCTGGAACTGGACCTGTCGGCAGAGCCGCAGGACCTGGCCGCCGGGCGTTTCGATGCCGCCATCCGCAACGGGCATGGTGCGTGGCCCGGGCTGCAGGCCACGCCCCTGTTCCCCAGCATTTTCACTCCGCTGTGCGCGCCAGCGCTGCTGCCGGCGGCAGACGGGCTCGGTCGGCGGGCGTTGGAGGTTCCACTGCTCGGCAGGCCTGACTGGTGGGCGCTGTGGTTTTCCGCACATGGTGCTGTTCCGCCACCGGACCCGGAGAGCTTCGTCACCCCCTTTGCGATGGAGCATCTGGATGTCGGTGCTGCCATTGCCGGGCAGGGCATCGCCATCGGCTCGCCGATCCTGTTCCAGGCCGAACTGGACAGTGGGCGCCTGGTGCAGGCACATCCCGGTGTGGCCAGCGACGGGCGTGGTTTCTGGTTCGTGGCACCGACGGCGCGCAGCCGCAGCACCAAGGTCATCGCATTCGGTGACTGGCTGGGCGAGCAGGCCGCGCAGGCCAGGCGTGCGTCGCGACATCATCTGGCACACGCGGTGACGCCATGAACCAGAGCCCGGAACTGTTGCGGCGCCTGCTGCGTGCCAAGGACCGGATGGACCACGCCAGTCACGAGGACTGGCCGGTGGCCCGCCTGGCCGAGGTCAGTGCGGTATCGCCTGCGCATTTCGCGCGTTCGTTCAAGCAGGCATTCGGCCTTCCGCCGCACCGCTACCTGCTCAGCCGCCGCATCGAACGGGCCGTGGCGATGCTGCGTGACACCGAGCTGCCGGTCACCGAGATCGCCGCGCAGACCGGCTGGAGCAGCCTGGGCACCTTCGGGCGCATCTTTCGTGACATCACCGGCGACAGCCCGGGCAATGTGCGCCAGCGCGAGCGCGCCGGCGAGGCGACGCCGGCCAGCGTGCCGGAATGCCACGCACGTGCCGCGCAGCGACCGGACCTGAACATCGCAGTTTTGGAGAAGCGCCGCCGCGAGGCGGTTGCTAACGTGGATCCCACCTGAGGGAGGTCCCATGACAAACACTGTGAACACGGTCGGCCTGTATGTGCGCGACCAGGATGAGGCGCTCGCGTTCTACGTCGGCACGCTCGGCTTCGAAGTGCATACCGACGTGCGCAATGGCAGCTACCGCTGGCTGACGGTGCGCAGCCCCGGCCAGGACGGATTCCAGCTGGGCCTGTTCGTGCCCGGTCCGCCCACCCACGATGCGGCCACCGCGCAGGCGCTGCAGCAGCTGGTGGCCAAGGGCGCAATGCCGCCGCTGGTGCTGGCCGTGGATGACTGCCAGGCGCGCTACACGCAATGGCTGGCGCAGGGCGTGGAGTTCACCCAGGCGCCGGTCGAACGCTACGGCGCCATCGATGCGGGGTTCCGCGACCCGTCCGGCAATGGCTGGAAGATGATCGAAGCGCGCTCCGAAGCGAGGCGCCGTCAATGAGCCGCGGTGGCTGGGCGCGGCCCGTACATCGCTGGACCTCGATCGTCTTCACCCTGGCGGTGATCGCCAACTTCGTCGTCCGCGGGCTGGGGCAGGGCGAGCCTGCAGCGTGGATCACCTATTCGCCGCTGCCGCCACTGTTCCTGCAGCTGTTCACCGGCCTGTACCTGTTCGTGCTGCATTATGCCGGGAAACGCCGCGGCGCCGCGCTGGGCGCTGCGGGCTGAGGCCGCCTCAGGCGGCTGCGTCGGCGGCGTAGGCCGCCAGCACTGCCGGCAGCTGCTCCATGCGCTGGAAGATCACCTTCGCGCCCGCAGCGCGCAGGGCCTCCGGCGTGCTGTGGTGCGGGCCGCCCTCGCTGAAACCAAACACGGTCGCACCTGCCGCGACGCCGGCGGTGGCGCCGGTCACGGTGTCTTCGATCACCGCGCAGCGCTTCGGGTCCACGCCCAGCGCTGCGGCGGCGGCCAGATAGACATCCGGGTGAGGCTTGGTGTTCGGCATGTCCTGGCCACTGAACACATGGGCACCGAAGGCATCAAGGATGCCGACCTTGCCCAGCTGCAGCTTCACCTTAAACAGGTCGGCACCGGAGGCGCAGGCAATCCGCCCGCCGGTGGCCGCGGCAATCGCACGCACGGCCTCGGGCGCCCCCTGGATCGCCTCAAGGTCCTGCTCCAGCGCACGGTTGCGCTGCTGGCGGAATTCCTCCAGCCATTGCTCGGTGAACGGCTTGCCGGTGCGCTCTGCGATCAGCCCGGCCAGATGAGCCACGGATTGGCCGAGGAAGACCTCGCCCGCCTGCGCCGGGGTCAGCGGCCAGCCGCGTGCGGTCAGCATTTCCGAGAGCACACGGGCCACCAGCGGCTCGGAATCGACCAGTACGCCGTCGCAGTCGAACAGCACGGCATCGAAGGGGAAACGGGACATCTACTACTCCGGGAACAGCCAAAGGGGCGACGTGCCCGCCATTTTCCCATAGCGGGTCGGGCGGGGCACGCGGGCCACAGGAACGCTAGACTGCCAGGTCAGCCCGCCCAGCGCCTGCACGGGAATACGCCTTGAACCGATTGCGATCATTCTTCAGTGCGTACCCCATCCAGTTCGCGATGGCCGCCAAGCTTTACGTGCTCTGCCTGTATCTGCCCGTAGCCCTCCGCCTGGTCGAATTCGGGCGCCGTCTGGGCCCGCCCGAGGCCTCACGTGAAATCGGCTACGCGCTGGCGGAGCTCGGTTTCAGGCTGAGTCTCTTCGCCGGAGCGGCGGTACTGGTGTCGATGCTGGTGTTCGGGCGTCGCGGCGCGCTGCGGATCCGCCACCCGGTGATCGCTTCGATCGCCTTTTTCGGGTTGCTCGTCGTGCTGGATCGCGCCATGCGCATTCCGATGGCGCAGTTGCCGTTTCCAGTCTACAGCGTCGCAGCCATCAGTCTGATGCCGCTTGCGCATGCACTGGTCCTCACGCTGCTGGCCTTGGTGCCGGCGCTGCTGATGCAGCGGCGCATCCCTGCCGAGGGCGGGCACCATCACCTCATCAGTGCCAGCATCGCCGGCGCGGTGACGCTGGTGGCCGGCAGCTGCCTGCTTCCCATCCTGGTGGCGCAGCTGCCGGTGGGATTCTCGCCCGGCGAGTTCATCATGCCCGTTGCCGACGGCGCCGCGCAGCTGCAGATTGCGAGCCTGATCCTGCTGGTGGCCTGCGCGCTGGCCACGTTTGCCGGCCTATGGGCCGGCGCGCCGTCGCCGGAACCCGCATCGACGGCGCGCACGATGGTGGTGTCGCTGATCCTGCTTGCCACGGCGCTGCTGATCATCCTGGCCAGCATGGCTTATCTTCTGCGAGCGCTGTCCGCTGGGGCGCCGACGACAGGTCGCGGGCTTGTCGTTGCCACCGTCGTCGGCGCCGCAGTGCAGTTCCTGCTGGCCAGAGTGCTGGCGTCACGATGGCTGCGCGCACAGGCATCGTGACGTTCCTCTGCCCCCCGATCAGCCCAGGTCACACCCGGCCGGCTGCGGCCAGGTGGTGGCCGGCAGCATGTTCTTCAGCGAGGCCGGCGCGTTGATCGCCACGTAGCTGGCGCCCAGCAGTTCCTCCAGATCCGCAATCGTCACCAGGTAGTTGTCCAGGCTGCCCAGGTTGGCCTCGTTGGGGATGATCCAGCTGATCGCCTTGGCGGTTCCGGTGTTAGGGTCGCGGGTGATGATCGTCTTCCAGAAGAACTCCGGCGTCGGAATGCCATGGCTGGCCAGGAAATAATCGTTGGCGGCATCGCCGTAGACCACGCCACCGTAGACGTCCACCGGCGCGATGTCGCGGTAGCACTCGGCCACGTTCTCGGCCTTCACCCAGATGCCCTGGTTGAAGCTGGACACCTGCGGCACGATGTTGGTCATGTAGTTGGCGCGACGGATGTAGGTCGCGTCGTAATCCATGTGGTTGGACGTGACCAGATGGCCACGGTCATAGCCGGATTTGATGCTGGCGTAGGACGCGGTGCTGGTCTGGCCCAAGCAACCGGCCGGCAGGTCCGGGTCCTTGTAGAAGCTGGACGGCCGTGCGGCCGAACCGGTATCGGCGGTGAGCGTGTACTCGTAACGGGTGGCGCTGTGGATGCCGCAGTCGTAGGTGAGCACGAAGCCGCCCTTGTTGAGGGTGACTACCTGGGCCTGGGCTGCGCCGGCAAAGGCGCTGAGGACGAAGGCAAAGACGAAGCTTGCAAGGCGCATTGCGATTCTCCAGCAAAGAGTTCAGGACGCAGCTGCCCGCCACGACCAGGCCCGGCCTGTGTCATGTGAAGGCGTTGCGGATACGGGTGATGCGGAGTGCAGTAGAGCGAGGCCGCGATGAGGAGGGCCCGGAAGGCCGCGCGGTGTCGCAAGCGTCACAAGCTGTCGTCTTTTGGTCAACGACGAGAACCCGAAGCTGTGACCGGGTGCAAGCACTGGTGATGTGTCAGATCACGCGGTCCGTGGCTGACATGCGTACGTGCTAAGCACCCTGCAGATGTGAAGTGCATGCTGGACCGCGCATCCTCCGCGGCCCGGCTCCGCACCGATTGGCTCTACAAGGAAGCCTCTTGCCCAGCATCCGGCGCCAGGCAGGCGGCCCTGCTTTGCTCGCTCGAGTCCGCAATGACCGCCTCGCTGAAACCACTTCGGCTCAAGTACAGGCGATTCCACCGATCCAGGGCATCGCCGTCACGCGCCCAACAGGCGTAGCGTGTAATGGTCTCCAGATTGTCGATGGTCGGGTAGCGCTGTGCGATTTCGTCCAGCCCCTGGCGCATCAGCGGCCAATCGGGTGTCGCCGCGCGGAAGTGATCGGCCGAATACGCGGTGGCTGACCAGTACAGCCGTGCGTAGCGCATGGCCCGCTTTTTCTTCGGGATACTGGCCATCGAGCGCCGTGCGAAGGCTTCCATCTTCCGTGCGCTGCCGCCCCAGGCCGGCGTGAAGTGCTGCAGGGCAATGAAGTGCAGCGGCTCGTAGTCGGGGAAGGCCTTCGCTGCACGGTCGACGAGCGTCAGTAGTTCTTCGTCATCCGCGCCCTCGCGCAGCGCGATCAGCACGCTCATCTCGTGCCAGAACGGGTCGCCGCCGGCAACGCCCTCATGCGATTGCAGGTAGGCCTGCGAAGCCGCGTTGTACTCATGGAACTGAGCCCAGTCTTCGGCATTGACGGTGTTGGCGTAACCATTTCCGCGGTAGCTCCAGGCCAGGTTGAGCGGAATCCGTGCAGTCATCAGGTGGGCTGCCGGCGACTTCGGCGCATGCTGAACCCAGCGCGCCGCCCAGGCCGACCAGCGGTTCCAGGCCTCCACCTCCTGCCGCGCCGTGCCGATTGCACGCGACATGCAGAGGTAGAAACGGCCCAGCCGGGATTCGCCGGCGGCGTTGAGCTCGCCCGTGCGGAGGCGCGCGGCCATCGCGTCCAGTGCCGGAAAGTCGTCGTTGGACATCAACTGCGCGATTTCGCTGCAGTCATCCGTGACGTCGGGGTCCCGGGCCGCCACGGCTGAAGGGGCGAACAGACTGGCCACGCTCAAGAGCGTGCCGACGAAGAGCGTCCTGCGCATCGGGGGGGGCATCCTTGCATTGATGGGAGCCTGCGGAGGACCGCAGTGCCGCGAAGCATACCAAGGTGCGCTTTGCGCCATGCTGCGTCGCAAGGTGCCAGCCACCATTCGCACTAGTACGGTCCGACCCGTTGCACCACCACCGACGGGGAGAGACGACGATGCGCAAGCTTTTGCTGCTGTTGATCCTGCTGACCGGCCTGGCGCCCACCGCCTGGGCCGCCACGGTCAAGACCACCCATCGCACCATTCCCAGCTGGGATGGCACGCCTCTCGGGGCCTTCGTCATCGAGCCGCAGGATGCCGGCAGCGGGCGCTATCCGCTGCTGGTCATGCCCAGCAGCTGGGCGGTGCCCAGCGTGGAGTACGTGGGCGTGGCACAGTCGCTGGCGCAGCGCGGCTATGTGGTCATCAGCTACAGCTCGCGCGGCTTCTGGGAGTCGGGTGGCAGCATCGACATCGCCGGGCCCGCCACGGTCGAGGATGTCAGCGCGCTGATCGACTGGGCGCTGGACAACACCCGCGCCGATCCGGCCAGGATCGGGGTCTCGGGCATCTCCTATGGCGCCGGCACCAGCCTGCTGGCGGCGGCGCGCGACCCCCGCATCAAGGCCGTTGCCGCACTCAGTGGCTGGGCCGACCTGCAGGCGTCGCTGTACAGCCATGACACACCCAGCGCCCAGGGCATCGCCCTGCTGGTGGCGGCGGGTCTGGCCACCGGCCGCCCCGGCGCGGAGCTGGCCACCATCAACCGCAATGTGCTGGTCGGCAATTACCAGGGGGCGGTGGACTCGCTGCTGCCGGTGGCCGCACAGCGCAGCCCGGCCAGCAGCCTTGAAGAGATCAACGCCAACCAGCCGGCAGTATTCCTCGCCAATGCCTTCAATGACAGCCTGTTCCCGCCGGGCCAGCTGGTCGATTTCTTCAACCGCCTGAAGGGGCCCAAGCAGCTGCAGTTGCGCCACGGCGACCATGCCCTCAACGAGGCCTTCGGTGCGTTCGGCATTCCCAATGAGGTCTATGCCGCCGTGGGCGACTGGTTCGACCACTACCTGAAGGGCGTGGACAATGGCATCGATCGCCAGGCAGCGGTGCAGCTGAAGTCGCAGAAGGGCAGCTGGAGCCGCTATCCGGACTGGCAGGCCACCAATGCGGGCGCCGTCAGCTACGGCCTGACCGCACCCTCCGGTTTGTTGCTGCCCACCGGCGGCCTGCCGGAGAACGGTGGCGCTACCGGCTGGAGCTACCGCATCGGCAGCGGGCTGCTGACGGCTGCCAGTTCCGGCGTGGTGATGGCCTCCGGTGCACTGCAGATGATCAACCTGCCGCCCGGCGCCTATGTACCGTTCGTCGGCCGCAACGCCGCCGGCGTCTGGCAGGGCCCGATCTACTGGAGCGCACGTCGCCTGGATGGCGCACCGGAGGTGCGGGTGACGGTGACGCCCAGCCGCGCCAATACCACGCTGTATGCCTACCTGTATGCCGAAGACGCGCTGGGCAACGGCCAGCTGGTCAGCCACAAGCCCTACACCCTGCGCGGGGCCACGCCCGGCCAGCCGAAAACAATCGATCTCCGCCTGGAAGCCAGCAGCTGGAACCTCCCGGCCGGCAGCCGCCTGACCCTGGTGGTCGATACCGTGGACCTGCGCTATGCAGGCATCAGCCAGCTGGGCGGTGCGGTGACCTTCAGCTCACCGGCCAACGCGCCTTCGGTGCTGAAGGTGCCCCTGCATTGAAGTGGCGCCGCGCCCGTTGCGGCGGGCGCGGCACGACAGACCTGAAAGCTGCCAGCCTGGAACGCAATCCAGTAGAGAGGTGAATCGATGGCGCTCGCATCGTTGCTGGTCGGTGCGGTACTGGCAGCAGGCACCCAAGGCTCTGCCACAGATTGGCCGAGCACGCTGTTGATGGATCTGGAGGCTGCTGACGCGGCCCTGCGCGACAGCCATCCCGGGGTGGTTGACCCGCACAATCCCGGCTTCGTCGCCCAGATGGACGGCGCCCTCAGTGTCTACATGGATATCAGGCCTCAGCCATTGCCCAGTGGGCTGAGCCGGATTTCGGTGCCCATGAAGGTCTACCGCGGTCGCGGGCGCGGTTCGAACGAGCCCTACGTGCCGGATCGCCGCTACGCGGGGGACATGCGGGACACGCAGGCGCTGGAGGCATGGATCCTGGAGGGCAGGGACTGATCGGACCTGATCGGAACCCGCCGCCCGCGCTGCGCTGATGGAGGATCATTCCCCCTGCGGCAACAGCACCCGGATCATCTCGTGCTGCCTGGACAGATTCGCCCGTTGCACGAAACCCTGGACGATCGAGGCTGCCACCTTGCGCTGGTTGTCCATGTCCAGCAACGGCGCGATGGCCTGCCCGGAACCGTCGGGGCTGTCCCGGAACGGGCAACCGACCGGGCCAGCCGTGGTGAATGTCAGGATCGCCTTGGCCACGCGCGCCGACGGCGAACGCGGCGCATCGAAGATCACCAGCGTTCGCTCGTAACTGATACCCGTCGCACGTACGGTCGAGTGCAGGGAATCCTCGATGGTCATGTGCGCGCCGAGATCCTCGGCAAGCGCATTCAAGCAGTTGGCCGCCGTCGCCCTGCGCAGCGTTGCAGGGTCGGTGCGGATGATCATCGCGCAGTCGACGTCGGAGATCGGTACCTGGGTGACATCCAGGTAGGGGTTCTGTGCCAGCGTCCCGATCAACGCCAGATCGTCGCTGTAGCCACAGGATGCGGCAGATGTCTGCAGGCGTTGCAGCAGCGTTGCGACCCGCTGCGCGACCCACTGCCGCCCCTGCCGCAGGCGATGCGTGTGGGTGGCCGACAGGGCGCCGTGATCGAATCCCGAAGATGACGCCTGCATGCGCATTTTGACCTCACGCATGCAGGCATCGACCTGCTGCATGCAGTCCCTGTCATCGGCGAACACCGGCGCGGCCGAGATGCCATCGATCACCCTGCCGAACGTCGCCAGGTCGCCCTGCTGGTCGCGGTACCAGTCGTGGATGCGCTGCACATTGCGGCGACGCTTCTCCAGCTTGTCCGCACCCGGCCAGCCCGGATAGGCGGCGATCTCGCACAGCATGGTCAGTCCTTCCCACAGGTGGTACTCCATGCTGGGCAGGGGCAGCCGCCAGCGCTCTTCCGCGCCGGCATCCTCGGCAATCACCAGATGGTTGCGGATGATGTCCGACCACACTGTCACGGCCTCCACGGTATCGCGGCGCGGCGTGGTCACATCGATCAGTTCCATCAGGATCGGCCGTGGCGTCACCGGGTCGTCGCCGGCAGGCGCCTTCGGATCCTTCACCCATCGCGCGTGCCAGGTGTAGCCCATGCGGTACAGCACGAACGGCTTGATGCCGTCGTTGAGGATGATGCCGGGTGGCGGCGGAGGGGCAGGGGGCGGCTGCACGGGCAGTGGCGGCTGCGGCGGGGGCAGCACGGACGGGCTGGCCAAGGCCGTGGAGGTGCCGATGCCCTTCAGCGGTTCGCTGGTGAACAGATGCAGGCCCGCGCGGTCACGCTGGTAGACCTTCCGGAACGCCTGCGGAGTGTCACAGGTCACCAGGCACTGCTGGCCGGGCGGCACATGGATGTCCACCGGTGCAAGATCCACCACTTGGCCGGCCAGCGGATTCTGGTTGGGTGGGAAGACACTGATCTCCAATGCGATGTTGAGGCCGGCGCCGAGCATCACCTCGATCACGATGTCCTCCACGCCGCCGTGCAGGGCGTCCTGGGCCGGGATCGGAATCCAGGGATTGATCACCACCTGCGTATCCCAGTCGGACCGGCCGAAATCGAACAGCGTCGGTGGCGGCTGGGCCGGGCGTTCAAGCAGTGCGTCCAGTGCGTTGCCGCCCTTGACGTAGAAGAACATCAGCGGCTCGTCGGGCTTCAGGCTGTAGTCGCGCCGTACCTTGCTGGACAGGCTGCGCAGCTGGTCCTTGATGTCCGACAGGGCCTTCACCACGACCGAGCGGACGTCGGGATACGCCTGCGCGTTGTTGATCTGCGCGGTGAGCTGCTTGCTGATGTGGCGCCGGGCCTCGCGCTCGGGCGTGCTCTCTTTCATGGTGGGCCTCGCTGGGCTTGCAGGGGATCACATGGGTTCGCGCTGGAGGCTCAGGCGGGTGACAGCAGAGCGGCGATCTCCCGGTACCAGTCGATCTCCTGGCTACCGGGCCTGGCGCCGGCCAGGGCCTCGTCAACCTCCGGTGTTCCTGCGCCCGGAACCTCCACCCTTGCTCCCAGGATGTTGCGCAGTTCGGTCACCGGTACCCGTCCGATGCTCGCCACCTCCCAGTCGGTCACCAGGCAGGACTGGGGGCGCGCAGGGCTGCTGGCACTGGCCTGGACGTTGTTCTCGGCCTCCTGCGCCATCCGCAGAAGCTCCTCGGCCGTGGTGCGGAAGCGAACCAGGGAGAAGCTGCCTCCCCCATCCGGAAACAGCCGGGCACGCAGATCGCATGCGGCGCGTCCCTGCCCAAGCCAGATGCCAAGCTCCTCCTCGAACTCGCGGCGCGCGGCGCGCTCCTTGCGTTCGTTGTTCAGGCGGCCGCCGCCGGGCAGGGCCCATTGCCCCGCCTGGTTCACCAGCGCCGGGGGCAGGCCATCCGACCACGCCCCGACTTCCGCCACCAGGCGTTGTGCCAGTATCAACGCAGCGGCCCAGTTCGGCGCACCCCGGGTGGGCGGCGGCAACGCGATGGAGAGCTCCCGCAAGGTTGCTCGCGCAGCGCTGAACGGGGGAGGGGTTCTTGCGTCCTCGCGGAACAGGCTCTGCAGAGCGGCCAGCGTCTCCATGGCGATGTCATCGGTCTGCGGATGCGTGCGTTCGGCGCTTTCAAGCGCCCGGTCCAGTGCGTCCATGGTGCGGGGCAGCGTGCGTTCGCCGCGGTAGGCGACTGACCCTGCGGCGCGCCAGGCGCCGGAAAGCAGCTTCTTCACCAGATCCCAGTCCTGCTCTGTGCCACCGCCGGACGCGTTGCGGATGGCCAGCACAGCGGCCATCGCCTCGGCAGAAAGTACGACCACGGAATTGCTGCCCCACCAGCTGTTGAGCACCCGTTTGCGGACGACCAGATAGTGGGCTCCATCCCAGACTGCGACGTAGACCTGGTTCATGGTGCACCCCTCCGTTCAACCTGCGTGGAGGGGGCTGGGCGCATTGCCGCTGTGCCAGCGATAGTCCGGGAAAGGCATGCCATGTCTCGCTCCTGTGGGCTCGAAAAGTGGGGGCGGCGGCGTTGCCATCGGGGGTGCAGGCCGTGCGTCGCCGCGAATCCACTGTAGGAGCGAGGGGCGAGGGAGGATCGGCGCCAGCCACGATGTATGCGGCGGAACCGACGGAACAGGAGCGCGGGTGCATTGATTTCCCCGCATTGGCGCAGAGCCCGTGGCCGCCCAGGGATCAGCGACTGCCGGCGCCTGCCTCCGGGGCGTGCAGCACGCGCAGCTTCTTCTTGTTGATCTTGCCGACGCTGATCACCTGGCTGTTCCTGAAGCACTACCTGCGTTGAGTGGCAGCCGCTGCAGCGTCAAGCCTGGCGGTCGAGACACCATGCTAGCCTTCCCCTTGGCAGAGGAGTGCCTGACAGGGGGAAGGCATGGACACACGACGCCGCGTTTCCAGCGTATTGACTGCATCCGGCATGCTCGCACTGGCACTGTCCGCCAATGCGCTCGCGCATCCGGGCGGGCTCGACAAGCAGGGGTGCCACACCAACCGGAAAACGGGTGAGTATCACTGTCATCGAGGCGCTCCAGCGGCACCTCGATACGTCGACACTCCGCGCAGCAGTTTCGCCCCCGCGCCCGCGCGCAGTTCCCGGGTGTTTGCCAACTGCGCGGAGGCCCGCGCCGCCGGGGCGGCGCCGGTACGGCGTGGTGATCCGGGCTATGGCCCGCACCTCGATCGTGACAATGATGGCGTGGGCTGCGAACCCTATCGCGGCCGCAGGTAGGGCATGGCCCGCCTG
The DNA here is from genome assembly GCF_059369475.1 of Stenotrophomonas sp. YJH_SMC_65. Lineage (NCBI taxonomy): Bacteria > Pseudomonadati > Pseudomonadota > Gammaproteobacteria > Lysobacterales > Lysobacteraceae > Stenotrophomonas > Stenotrophomonas sp. YJH_SMC_65. The sequence continues at coordinate 198,446 of NZ_JCAFSR010000007.1, read as the reverse complement.
GCTTCAACTCCCGTTTCCCCGCATTCGTCGGCAATCGCCGGGGATCGGTCGCACGATCTCCCCGTATGGCAGGGCCATGCCCTAGGCTGTTGGGATTGAACTGCTGGGATGCAAGCAACCATGAACCGCTGGATTTTCCTGGCATTGGCCACGCTCCCGTTCACTGCCGGTGCCGTGGTCATCCGTGATGATGTGGACGACGCCCGGTATCAGATCGATGCATCGGCCTTCCCCGCGCTGGCCGACATGCCGGGCGAGGGGCACGGCGTCCTGATCGCGCCGCGCTGGGTGCTGACCGCCGCGCATGCCGCGCCGATGGAAGGGAGGGGCGCCACCATCACCATCAATGGGAACGGCTACGGCGTCGAGCGTGTCTTCCTGCACCCCGGCTACCGGAAGATGCCCGAGGCGCTGGGCAAGGAAGCGATGGCAACCGGGAGCGCGTCGAAAATCCACGCGTTCCTGGCAGCATCGGATGACATTGCGTTGATCAGACTTGCCGCACCGGTGAGCGATGTGCCGCCGGTCGCACTCTACCGGGGCGCCGACGAGGTCACGCAGGTCGCCGCCCTGATAGGGAGAGGCGCCACCGGCAATGGTGCGACTGGCCTGATGCCCGGCGGGCCGCATCGTACAACGCTGCGGCGGGCCTGCAACGCGATCACCGGCGGCAACACGCGCTATCTCTGGTACCGGTTTGATCCGCCTCCGCAGGGCCTTCCCCTTGAAGGCGTGCTCGGCAACGGCGACAGCGGCGGCCCGCTGGTGATCGAGAAAGATGGGGCCTGGCAGCTGGTGGGCCTCGGTTCCTGGATCACCGCCGTACCCGAGCATGCGCTGGAAGCGGGTTTCTATGGGCAGGTGGTCTACAACGTGCGTGTGTCCCGCTACATCGACTGGATCGAAAGCATCATCGAGCGTGACGCGTCACTTTAGTTCTTGTTCCCGTAGCCCGGCGGTGCGGAGCAGGCGTAGCGGAAGCAAGCGCGCCTTAACGATTCATGGTCTCGAACAAGCGCACGGTGCGGATCTCAGCCGGTGCGACGGGCGCTCGTATCCTTCCCGACATGAGTCCTCCCTTCGATCTTCCAGAGTTCATGACGGTCACCCGGCCCTCCGGCTGGGTACGGAGCGGCGAGCGCTGGGACCTGTGGTGGAACGGGCGCTCGGTGGCCAACATCGTGCCGCATGCCGAACTTGGCTTCCGGGTCTACCTGGATGCACGCAGGATGTCCCAGACCAAGGTGGTGGCCGCCACGAATGTGCGGCAGGCCAGGCGCTACGCCGAGCGCTGGTGTGCTGCGCGGCTCTGCCCACAGCTGCGGCTGCGCGAGGCAGTGGCACGCCTGGTGGACGTAGCGCCGGAAACAGGCGCTGCGCCGTCGCCCGCGCTTTCGCGGGAACAACGGCAGCAGGCCCGCCGCCTGGCCGAGGCCGGGGCGGGGGAGGTGGTACGGATCAAGCAGGCACTGGCGCCGCGACAGCCCGCGATGAAGACCCGACCGGAAGTGCAGGGGCGGGGTGGAGCCTGGTCGATACCCGGCCAGGCTCCGTCAAACCGACATTCGAACAACAATTCCTCCCCAGCCAGGGTTATGCCGAGAGTTCTTCGCGAACGATCCTCGCTCCCGCGCTGAGTGCGCGCAGCTTGCCCCTGGCCACGTCGCGCGCCAGTGGCGCCATGCCACAGTTGGTGCTCGGGTAGAGCTTGTCGGCGTCCACGAACTGCAGCGCCCTGCGCAGGGTGTTGGCCACGTCCTCCGGGGTTTCCACCGTGGTGGAGGCCACGTCGATGGCACCGACCATCACCTTCTTGCCGCGCACCAGCTCGATCAGGTCGATCGGCACATGGGAGTTGTGGCATTCCAGCGAGATGATGTCGAGGCTGGAGGTCTGCAGCTTCGGGAACGACTCCTCGTACTGGCGCCATTCCGAACCCAGCGTCTGCTTCCAGTCGGTGTTGGCCTTGATGCCGTAGCCGTAGCAGATGTGCACCGCCGTCTCGCACTTCAGCCCTTCGATCGCACGCTCCAGGGCGGCCACGCCCCAGTCGTTCACCTCGTCGAAGAACACATTGAAGGCCGGCTCATCGAACTGGATGATGTCAACGCCGGCGGCCTCCAGTTCCTTCGCTTCCTCATTGAGGATCTTCGCGAACTCCCAGGCCAGCTTCTCGCGGCTCCTGTAGTGCGCGTCGTACAGCGTGTCGATCATCGTCATCGGGCCCGGCAGCGCCCACTTGATCGGCTGCGTGGTCTGGCGGCGCAGGAACTTCGCATCCTCCACGAACACCGGCTTCGGGCGGCTCACCGCGCCAACCACGGTCGGCACGCTGGCGTCGTAGCGGTTGCGGATGCGCACGGTTTCGCGCTTCTCGAAGTCGACGCCGCTGAGATGCTCGATGAAGGTGGTGACGAAATGCTGCCGGGTCTGCTCGCCGTCGCTGACGATATCAATGCCGGCGTGCTGCTGTTCCTGCAGGGACAGGCGAAGGGCGTCCTGCTTGCCTTCAAGCAGCGCTTCGTCCTGCAGCTTCCAGGGTGACCAGAGTGTTTCGGGCTCTGCCAGCCAGGAGGGTTTGGGCAGGCTGCCTGCGGTGGAGGTGGGGAGCAGCGTCTTCGTCGGCATTGTGTCGTGTGTCCTGGGGCGGTTGGTAAATCGATGGATCAGCGGGCGGCCCACTGCTCAAGCACGGCGCGGTACGGCTTGATGAAGTGCTCTTCGGTGAACCTGCCCTGCTTGACCGCCAGCTGGCTGCGCTCTTCGCGGTCGTAGACGATGCGGGTGGAGGAGTAGTCCTGGTGCTTCAGGCTGGGCTGGTAGACCTTGCCGGCCACGGAATTGGCGTTGTAGATCTCCGGGCGGTAGATCTTCTGGAAGGCTTCCATGGTGCTGATGGTGCCGATCAGTTCCAGGTTCGAGTAATCGCCCAGCAGGTCGCCCTGGAAGTAGAACGCCAGCGGCGCGACGCTGCCCGGTGGCATGAAATAGCGCACCCGCAGGCCCATCTTGTCGAAGTACTGGTCGGTGGGGGAGCGCTCACCCTGGCGGTACTCCACGCCCAGGATCGGATGATGGTTCTCGGTGCGGTGGTAGGTCCTGCTGCTGGACACACTGATGCAGATGACCGGACCCTTGTTGAAGTTGGCGCGGTAGGCGTCCGACTCCAGGAAGTGCTTGAACAGCTTGCCGTGCAGGTCGCCAAAGCCCTCCGGAATGCCGAAGGTGTCCTTGCCTTCGTTGCTGGCTGGAAGCACGACGCTGAAGTCGTAGTCGCGCACATAGGACGAGAAGTTGTTGCCGACGATGCCTTCGGTGCGCGCGCCGGTCTGCGTATCGACGATGGTCGGCCGCAGCACTTCGATCAACGGGAACGGATCGCTGCCGTCGGCGCCGTCGATGTGCATCTCCACGGTGATGATGTCCAGCTCGACCGCATAGCGGTCCGCATTCGGGTTGTCCCAATGTGCCAGGTCGTTGAAGCGGTTGTTGATCATGCTGATCGTGTTGCGCAGGTTCTCCCGCCGCGACGCGCCACGGGCCAGGTTGGCGAAGTTGGTGGTGATGCGCGTGCCCTCGGCCGGCTGGTAATCCTCGTTGAAGGGGATGTGCGTGATGCTGAAGGTGAAGGTATCGGTCGTCATGGCGGCGTTCCGGGTTGCGGGGTGACATCCAGATGCAGGTCGGCGGCGTCTGGCATTCAAAGCGTTGCGGTGGCCTCTGCGGTAGCGGGAGGCGCGGCGCGATGGGACAGCGCCAGCAGGGGCATCGCCCGCTGCGCGGCCAGTCGCGCACGCTGGATCAGTGCGTCGTTGTTCACGCGGCCCTCGGCGAAATCGCGGTCGGTGGCGTAGACGCCCAGGGGCAGGGTGCGGGCCTGGAAGAAGCTGAAGAGCGGGCGCAGCTGGTGGTCGATCACGAGGGCATGGCGCTCGCTGCCGCCGGTGGCGGCCAGCAGGATCGGGGTGTCGACCAGCGCATCCTGGTCGATGAAGTCGAAGAAGTGCTTGAACAGGCCGGTGTAGGAGCCGCGGTAGACCGGCGTGGCCACCACCAGGACGTCGGCCTGTTCAACCGCAACCAGCTGCCGCTCCACGGCCTCGGGCAGCTGCGAGCGCCACAGCGCACCGGCCAGCTGCGGTGCCAGCTCACCGAGTTCGATCAGCTGCTGTTCGCTGTGGATGTCTTCGCCGATCAGGTCCAGCAGATGCTCGGCCAGGGCGGCGGCCCTGGAGGGGCGTTGCAGTCCGCCGGAAACGGCGACGATACGGAGGGGGCGGGTCATCTGTTCGCTATCAGCGGGGGAGGGGAGCGCCTTCGGGCATCTGCAGGTGCGCAGCCCTGCAGGCCGGCTGGGTCAGCAGGCTGGCAGGCAACCGAAGGCATGACCCGATCCTAGCCATGCCCTTCCATGACGTAAAATGGTATTACTTCACCAATCCATGAATGAGATTCATCGTCATGTTGGAACGGATCCACCTCAGCATCGTGCAGCAGGTCGAACAGCAGGGCTCGCTCACCGCGGCCGCCGGCGTGCTCAACCTGACCCAGTCGGCGCTCAGCCACAGCATGAAAAAGCTGGAGCAGCAGCTGGGCACCGATGTCTGGCTGCGCGAGGGCCGCAGCCTGCGCCTGACCCAGGCCGGGCAGTACCTGCTGGCGGTCGCCAACCGGGTACTGCCGCAGCTGGACCTGGCCGAGGAGCGGTTGGGCCAGTTCGCGCAGGGCGAGCGCGGCGCGCTGCGCATCGGCATGGAATGCCATCCGTGCTACCAGTGGCTGCTGAAGATCGTCTCTCCCTACCTGGCGGCGTGGCCGGACGTGGATGTGGACGTCAAGCAGAAGTTCCAGTTCGGTGGCATCGGCGCATTGTTCGGTTACGAGATCGACCTGCTGGTCACGCCCGATCCACTGCTGAAGCCGGGCCTGAAGTTCATCCCCGTGTTCGATTACGAGCAGGTGCTGGTGGTCGCCAGCAACCACGCCCTGGCCAAGGTGGACCACGTAAAGCCGCGCCAGCTCGGCCAGGAAGTGCTGATCAGCTACCCGGTGCCGTTCGAGCGCCTGGACATCTACAACCAGTTCCTGCTGCCGGCCGGCATCACCCCGCGGCGCCACAAGGCCATCGAAACCACCGACATCATGATGCAGATGGTGGCCAGCGGCCGCGGCGTGGCTGCCATGCCGCGCTGGCTGGTGGAGGAGTACGCCACGCGCATGGACGTGGTGCCCGTACGGCTGGGCGCCAAGGGCATCCCCAAGCAGATCTACCTGGGTGCGCGCGAGGCCGATACCGGTATCGACTACCTGCAGGCCTTCATCGAACTGGCCCGCAACAGCTCGCCGCTTGCCGGCAATGCACGCGAGGCGCGCTGATGCCGGCCGGTACCTCAGCGCACGCGGAATCCTTCATCAACGCCTTTTCACTGGAAGTCAGCGCGAAGGCCATGCCTGCGCTGCGCGCCGAGGCGGATCGGATCCCGCGCGGTACGGTCATCTCCATTCCCTGGCTGGCCAGCGAGGATGACGACGCCCGCCTGGCCGCCGTGCGCACCGTGCGCGCGCTCGGATTCGAGCCGATGCCGCATCTCTCTGCCCGCCGCATCCGGTCAGCCGCATCGCTTGCGCGCTTCCTGGAGCGCGCGGCCGGCGACGCCGGGGTCGCGCGTTGCCTGCTGATCGCGGGCGACCTGGCCACGCCCGCCGGACCGTTTGCCGATAGCGCTTCGATCATCCAGACCGGTGTTCTGGAGCACTCCGGGATCAAGGTCGTTGGTATCGGCGGACACCCGGAAGGGCATCCGGTAATGAGCAGTGACGAACGCTGGCAGGCGCTTGAGCGTAAATGCCAGAGCATCGAAGCGCGCGGCATGGCCCCCTTGATCGTCACCCAGTTCGCCTTCGATGCCGATGCCGTGCTGGCCTGGCTGGATGCACTGCGCGCGCGTGGCATCAGCGTCCCGGTGCTGGTCGGCGTGCCGGGCCCGGCCAGCGTCTCTCGCCTGCTGCGCTACGCCGCGATGTGCGGCGTGGGCGCCAGTGCATCGATGCTGGCCCGGTATGGCATCTCGATCGGCCGGCTGCTCGGCACGGCAGGGCCGGAGGTGTTCGTCGATTGCCTGGTGAAGGGGCTGACCCGCGCCCATGGCCAGGTCAGCCCGCATTTCTTCCCGTTCGGCGGTATTGCGCCGTCGCTGGAGTGGGTGGCGCAGTACCGGCGGCGCATTTCCGGCACCGATGGTTGAATCGCCTCAGCCCGGCAGGTCGCACTTCATCTTTCCGTCCACGTAGTAGGGCTTGGGCACGCTCGGGTTCGGGTTGGTCTTCTCGAAGACCACCTCGAACGAGGCGGTGTCGGCCGAGCCCTTGCGCTCGGTACACGCGTCCTGCAGCTTCTTCTTGACCGCAGTGATGCCGGCATCGCGGTTGGCACCCTCGGCACTGTTGGTCAGATTCACGGTCTCGGCCGAGGCCAGGGGGCTCAGCGCAAGCAGGGCGCCGGTCAGTATCAGGGTGTGCAGCTTCGTCATGGTTTTTACCTGGCAGGTCTCCAATGAGTGCCCCAGCATAGGGCCGGGCCGTCAACAGCATGTGCCCGGCCCGGCCCGCCCCGGCCGGGTCAGGCCAGGGCGTGCTCGCCACGGCGTAACCGGCGATGGCTGACAGCTGTCACTGGCTGCAACCCGGGCGGAAGCGAATAGTGAGCGCCAAGGCGAGGACACCTCGCCACCACTCAGCCACCACTCACCAGGGGGACCGCTCATGAACATGCTCCAGCAACTCGCCTCGCAGACGCCGATCTGGGTCTGGCTGCTCCTGGCCTTCCTGGTCACCCGTGGCATTGCCGCCATGAAGCCGGCCCAGACCTCGCTGCAGAAGCTGGCGATCGTGCCCGGCCTGTTTGCCGTCTGGGGCGCGTGGTCGATCAGCCATCGTTTCGGCGCGTCGCTGATCGCCTGGAGCGAGTGGCTGGCCGGCATCGCCACGGGGGCCGCGCTTGCCTGGCTGCTGTTGAGTCGATTGAAGCTGACGCTGGACCGCAGCACCGGCAAGCTCTGGCGCAGCGCGGACTTCAGCCTGCTGCCGCTGCTGCTGGTCACCTTCCTGGTGAAGTACGGCTTCGAGGTCGCATTTGCGGTGTCGCCGACGCTGACCGCCAGTGCCGGCTTCAGCGCCGCCTACCTGCTGCTGACCGGCGGGTTCACTGGCGTCTTCGTGGGCAAGTACTGTCGCTACCTGGCCTCGCTGCGGATGGATGCGGCGGGGAGGGGACTGGAAACCGCAGGTTGATTGACCTGGTAGTGCCGGTCGCTGGAGGCTCCGCAGGTCATCGGCAATCGAGTTTGGCGTTACCATCGGAGCGGCTGCACCTCCCGTGAGAGCCCGGGATGGATGGAACCATCTGAGCAGGAATCGATAGTGGAAGCGATATATCCGGTCGGCGTTGCAGGGGGAATGCGGATCATCTGGTTTGCCTGGGTATCAGGTGACCATGATCGGGTGATGTCCAGCAATGGAAGGCCTGTATGCGATAGCAGCAAGGAAGGGCTGGAGGGTCAGGTTGCCGCGCGCGGCCGAGTCCTGGACTGGGAAGGAGAGTCCGTCATTGACCTCGACTCGCTGATCTCGTCTGTAGATTCAGGGCGGGAGGTCGACCCCGGGGAGGTCGTGGATGCATGGAATTTCATGACGGACCTCTCCAGGGTGATCGACAACGCCCCCAATCAGCTGTTTCATGCCGAGTTGATGGAGACCTATGACATCTTCTTCTCGCAGTGCGAGGTCGCTCAATCGATTGGTCTGAGATCGATTTCCATTGCAAGGCGCGATCTGGATCGAGCCCTTGTTGTCCTGCGCGATGGAAGGCAAATGGTGCAGGGCATCCAGTTGAACATTGAAAGTCCTATGCCGTCGCCAACCGTCGGGCGCACGCATGAGATCCATTGATCTGTGGACAATGAAACGGAACGCCAGGAAGGCTGGGTTGCGGGTGGTTGGCAACTTTCTGATTGTTTCGTACACGCGCGATGTGATCTCCGGGTTTGCCATGGACCCAGCGCCGTCCTCCATCTATGTATGGACCTTCGCACTTCCGGTCTATGACGACCTGCCACACCTGCATATGTCTCTCGGCCAGAGGGTCGCTTGCCCGGAAGATCCAAAGGGCTTTTTCCGCGGCACGCACGAGGCTCACCTCGCAATGCTCGAAGGAGTGACAACAGCTGCGGACCTTCTGATGTATGTTGAAGAGGCCGGTTTCGAGGGCGATTACTGCCAATGGGTGAAGTACCTGTCCACCATTCGCCTGGGCGATTTCCCGGCCGCAGACGCTGCACTGAAGAATCTGCTCGCACTGCCGGTGTCCAGCGCGATCCGCGGAAGACTGGACAGGATGCTGGAGGCAATCGGGCGAGGTGGCGAATCAGGCGCGCGGCAGCTTCTGCAGGAATGGTCGATGCAGACGGCCCGATTGATAAGTGGCAGCAGCACATTCGCCTGGAGCCAGGACAGCACAAGCGCGTGAACCGCGCGGTTGCTCACGCCTCCCCACGCCACTGGCTCATCAGCATCTGAAGGAATCGCTCTGCGGTGGGCGAGAGCAGGGCACCCCGTCGGCGGACGATGCCGATCGTGCGCGACACCACCGGGTTGCCGATCGCGCGCGTCACCAGGGTGGGGTGATCCCCGTCCGGCGTGGCCATCTTCGGTAGCACCGACACGCCGATGCCGGCCTCGACCATGCCCAGTGACGTCGACAGGTGCGTCACCTCGTAGTGCCAGCTCAACTTGAGGTTCTCGCGCGCCAGCGCGCCGTCCAGCAGCGTGCGGTTACCGCTGGTGCGATGCACGGTGATCAGCTGGTGCTCGGCCAGATCAGCCCATTCCACTTTGCGCTTGCGGGCCAGCGGATGATCGCGCCGGCAGGCGAGGACGAAGGGATCCTCGGCCAGCACGTCGAAGTCGAGATTCGGATCGTTGGCGCCCATGAAGTTGATGCCGAACTCGACTTCACCACGTTCCACTGCCTGCAGACCCTCCGTGGCCGGGATATCCAGAATGCGGAAGCGCACGTTCGGGTGTGCTTCGTGGAAACGCGCCATCACGCTGGGCAGGAAGTAGAACGCCGCCGTCGGCAGGCACGCGATGGTCACGGTGGCGCCGCGGGTGTCCTCCCGGCCGCGCAGCGAGAACAGCGAGCCATCGAATTCCTCCAGCATGCGGCGCACCAGTGGCAGCAGGTTCTCGCCGACAGCGGTGGTACTGACGCTGCGCGTGGTGCGCTCCAGCAGCGGCGAACCCACGGCCTGCTCCAGCTTCTGTATCCGTCGGCTGAGCGCCGGCTGGGAGACGTGCAGGATTTCAGCGGCGCGATGGAAGCTGCGTGTCTCCGATACCAGCAGGAACGCGCGTAGATCCAGGATTTCGCAATTGATGCTCATTGGGTATCAATCATCCAAAAATCAGCAATTCACAGATCAATTAGGGTCATGCCAGTATCGAATCACAGAGGGGTCATTCATCCCCTATACGCATCAATCTAGCACACGTATGTCCAACGATCTGCTCAGCATTCCCTGCGTGCTCATGCGCGGCGGCACCTCCAAGGGCCCGTTCTTCCTGGCCAGCGACCTGCCGGCGGACACCGCCGAACGGGATCGCCTGCTGCTGGAAGTGATGGGCTCGGGCCATCCGTTGCAGATCGACGGCATCGGCGGTGGCAACGCACTGACCAGCAAGGTGGCGATCATCGACCGCTCGAGCCGGGCGGACGCCGACGTGGACTACCTGTTCGCCCAGGTCCGGGTGGAGCAGCAGGTGGTGGATACCTCGCCCAACTGCGGCAACATGCTGGCGGCCGTGGGCCCGTATGCCATCGAGCGTGGGCTGGTGCAGGCGCAGGATCCGCAGACCGAGGTGCGCATCCACAACGTCAACACCGGCAAGCTGATCATCGCCACGGTGGAAACGCCGGGCGGCACTGTGGCCTACCGCGGTGATACGCGCATTGCCGGCGCGCCGGGCGCAGCCGCGCCGGTCAGGCTGTCCTTCCTTGATGCGGCAGGCGCCCGCACCGGCAAGCTGCTGCCCAGCGGGCATGCGCAGGAAACCATCAATGGCGTGCCGGCCAGCCTGGTGGACTGCGCCATGCCGATGATGCTGGTGCGTGCCGAAGACCTGGGCGTGCGCGGTGATGCCTCGCCCGCCGAACTGAACGCGGACGCGGCGTTCATGCGCCGGCTGGAAGCGCTGCGCATCGAGGCGGGCGCCCGCATGGGCATCGCCGACGCCGGCAACAAGGTCATTCCCAAGCCGGTGCTGCTGTCGGCGCCGCAACAGGGCGGCGATCTGCAGGTGCGCTATTTCATGCCGCACCAATGCCACACCGCACTGGCCATTACCGGTGCGGTCGGCCTGGCCACCGCCGCCGTCACGCCGGGCACGCTGGCCCACACTTTGGTCGGATGCCGGTCCGTTCCCGGCAGCATTACCCTCGAACATCCGAGTGGGGCCCTGGAGGTGGGCCTCAGTCGCAGCTCGGGCGATTCGCCGGTGATTGCCAGCGTGGTCCGCACCGCACGCCGCTTGTTCGAGGGGCGCGTGTACGCGACTTCGCCCGCGCCCGCCACGGCCAGTGCCACCCAAGCCCGCCAATGGACGTCAGCGGCATGATCTGAACCCGGACGGGCCTGCGTAGACGCGCATGCCCGCCATTACAACGTAGATGCTTCACTCCTGGGAGGGATGATGTACAAGCAGTTCTTCTTGGCCGCGCTGTGCGCGGCCGGTCTGGCCGCGGCCGGATGCAGCAACAGCGGGCGCAGCGAAGGCGCATCCGCCGGCGGTGGCGACAATGCCCCGGTACGCATCAGCGTCGGCTCCTACAACCTCAACAACCTGCCGTTCTTCATCGCCGACGCCAAGGGGTACTTCAAGGACGTCGGCCTGCAGGTGAAGACCGAGAACTTCGCCCAGGGCGGCTCCAAGGTATTGCAGGCGCTGGTGGCCAATTCCACCGACGTGGCCGTCGGCTTCTACGACCACACCATCCAGATGCAGGCCAAGGGCAAGGACGTGGTGGCCTTCGTACTGCTCTCGCGCAACTCCGGCCTGGTGATGGCCGGCCGCGAGGATGCCACCTTCGATCCGGCGCGCCCGGAGACCATCAAGGGCCAGAAGGTCGGGATCACCGCGCCGGGCTCCTCGTCCGACTTCTTCGTCCGTCACTTCCTCGCCCAGCACGATATTCCGGCCGACAGCATCTCGTTGATCGGCGTCGGCTCGGGCGCCGCAGCGGTGGCCGCGCTCGAGCAGGGCAAGATCGACCTGCTCGTCAACTATGATCCTGCCGCCACCCTGATCACCGAGCGCAAGGTCGGCAGGATCATCCTCGACGCGCGCAGCGACGACGGCGCCCGCCAGGTCTATGGCGGCCTGTACCCGACCTCGGTGATGTACGCCAACCAGAGCTTCCTGGACACGCGACCCGAAGCGGCCGAGAAGATCGCCCGCGCCGAGCAGATGGCCTTGAAGTTCATCGCCGACAACAGTGCTGAAGACATCGTGGCCGCGCTGCCGGACAGCTACGTCTCCGGTGACCGCGCCACCTATGCCCGCGCGGTGGAGAACGCGCGCGCGATCTTCACCCGGGACGGTCACTTCACGCCTGCCGATCTGGAAACACCGCTGAAGGTGCTGCGTGAGTTCAACACGGATGTCGCCAAGGCCGATATCGATCTGTCCCGGACCTATACCAATGCCTTCGTCGAGCGTGCCAACGCTGCGGCGCCGGCTGCCCAACCGTAAGCGGAGGTAAACCATGGCCCTCAATGCCACCGTGCGCCAGTTCAATGGCGCGCCGCAGCTGGAGCCTGCACAGACCATGGTCGCCATCAACAAGGTGACCATGTCCTTCGGCGAATTCACCGCCGTACGCGATGTCGACATCCAGGTGGGTGACGGCGAGTTCCTTGCCATCGTCGGACCCACCGGCTGCGGCAAGAGCACCATCCTCAATTCCGTGGCGGGCCTGCTGAAGCCGTCGTCGGGCCAGGTCAGCATCGATGGCCGTGCCGTCAGCGGCGTGCAGGAGTCGGTCGGCTACCTGTTCCAGCAGGACGCGCTGCTGCCGTGGAAGACCGCGTACCAGAATGTTGAACTCGGCCTGCGCTTCCGCGGTGTGCCCGAGGCCGAACGCAAGGCCAAGGCCAACGCGTGGCTGGCCAAGGTCGGCCTGGCCGGCTTCGAGCATCGCTACCCGCACCAGCTGTCCGGTGGCCAGCGCAAGCGCGTGCAGATGGCCCAGGCGTTGATCGTCGAGCCGAAGGTGATCCTGATGGATGAGCCGTTCTCGGCGCTGGACATCCATACCCGCCACCTCATGCAGAACGAGCTGCTGCGGTTGTGGCAGGAAGACCGGCGCTCGGTGATCCTGATCACCCACGATCTGGAAGAAGCGATCGCCCTGGGCGACCGCGTGGTGGTGCTGTCCTCCGGCCCGGCCAGCCGCGTGGTGCGCAGTTTCGATGTGGATCTGGAACGGCCGAGGAACGTGGCCGAAATCAAGCTGGATGACCGTTTCACCGACCTGTACCGCGACATCTGGGCCTGCCTGCGCGGCGAAGTGGAGAAGAGCTATGCACGCCAAGACTGACAAGTTCATCCAGCTCGCGCTGGTGGTCGCCGTGTTCGGTGGCTGGGAAGGCGGCATCGCGCTGGGCGTGATCGATCCGTTCTTCTTCCCATCGCCAACCGCCATCGTGCAGCAGGCCTGGACCTGGCTGTCCGATACGTCGTTCTATCAGCATGTCTACATCACGCTGACCGAAACCGCGCTGGGCTACATCATCGGCACCGGCCTGGGTGTGGCCGGCGGCGTCTGGCTCGGCCTGAGCCGCCGCTCGGCACGCATCCTCGATCCCTTCATCAAGGGCTTCAACGCGATTCCACGCGTGGTGCTGGCGCCGATTTTCGTGCTGTGGCTGGGCCTGGGGCTGTGGTCGAAGGTGGCGCTGGCGGTCACGCTGGTGTTCTTCACCACATTCTTCAATGCCATGCAGGGCGTGCGCGAGGTGAATCCGGTGGTGCTGGCCAATGCCCGCATCCTGGGGGCGAGCCGCAGTGACCTGCTGCGCCATGTCTACTTCCCCGCAGCGGCGAGCTGGATCCTGTCTTCGCTGCGTACTTCGGTCGGCTTTGCCGTGGTCGGTGCGATCATCGGCGAATACCTCGGCGCCTCGGCGGGCCTGGGCTACCTGATCGCGCAGGCAGAAGGCAACTTCAACGCTGTGGGCGTGTTCGCCGGCATCATCATCCTGGCCGCCTTCGTGCTGGTCATCGACGCGCTGCTGGACGTGGTCGAGAACAAGCTGATCACCTGGCGTCCCAACGCCCAGGCACAGGCCACCAGCTGACCCGGACGGGCTGAGCCCGCCTGCCGCGCCGCCGGGCCGATCCGGCGGCGCGCGCTTCCTTCCCCGATCTTCCCCCGCACCACCGCAACGGGCCAGCGCCAGGCCAGGGGGCCGGCTGGCCGGAGAGAGCCCATGAACCATTCCAACGTGCTGCCGCTGGCAGCGCTGTCGGTCGCGCTCGGCCTGCTGTTGGCCAGTGGCCATGCCGACGCACAGTCCACGTCGTCGCTGCCCGCGCCGCTGAGCCAGGCCGAGCTGTCACGCCTGGTGCAGCAGCAGGCACTGCAGATCCAGCAACTGGAAGCACGCCTCCGCGCCGTCGAGGGCGGGCAGGGCAGTGCGAGGGCACCGTCAACGCCGCTCGCGCCTGCGCTGGAAACGCGGGTGGCCGCACTGGAAACCAGCCAGTCCAGGCTGCCGAAGGTCTCCTGGGCCAAGGGTGCACCGGAGTTCAGCAGTACCGACGGCACGACGGTGTTCCGCCCCCGTGGCCGCCTGTTCGTCGATGCCTCGAGCACCGACGGTTCGGCGGTCGCCGACCGCAACGTTTCGGGTACCGAGATCCGTTCGGTGCGCCTGGGGGCCGAGGGGCGCTACGGCACCCTGGGCTGGGTCGTGGAGGGCGACTTCGCCGACAACGCGGTGGCGTGGAAGTCGGTCTACGCCACGCTGGACCACACGCTGTTCGGCCTGCCGGCCGATCTCACGATCGGCAACCGCTTGAACGATCGCGGTATCGATGGCTCAAGCAGCACCTCCAACACGCCGTTCCAGGAACGCAACGTGGTCGGCACGCTGCTGCTGCCGCAGCGCGGCCTGTTTGGTGTCGGGCTCACCGAGCGGGTGCATGGAAGGGGCTGGCATGCCAGCCTGTCGGTGGCCGGCAACGACCTCAACAACGCCGGCACCGACAACGACAGCCAGACCTGGGCCACCCGCGTCCACTGGAATCCGCTGGACACCGCCGACGCCACGGTGCATCTGGGCGCATGGGCCTTCCACGAGAAGATTCCCGCCGGGGCCAGCGGCGTGGTGCGCAGTTCAGCCATCGCGGGGCATTTCAACGATCTGGTCAGGATCACACCGGGCACGCTGGTGGGCGCCGAGCGCAGCACCGCCTACGGCGCGGAACTGGCCGGCTTCTTCGGCCCGGCGTGGGCAACCGGCGAGTGGGGTACGCGAAGCCTGCGCGGGGCCGATGCCAGCGGGCGCTATGATCGCGACCACGAAGCGTGGGCGATCTCGGCCGGCTGGTTCCTGGCGGGCGCGCTGCCGTCCTACTCGGGCAAGGCCGGGACGTGGGGCAAGGTGAAGGTGGCCGATCCGGTGACGCGCGGCGGCAGCGGTGCGTGGGAGCTGAAGGGCCGCTATGAGGACGTGGACTATGCCGAACTGCCCAGTGGTGGTACCGGTCACGCGTGGACACTGGGCGCGAACTGGTACCTCAACGATTTCAGCCGGGTGATGTTCGAAGCCGTGCGTTGGCAGACCCGCCACCGCAGCGGCAGTGCTGCGGGCAGGGATGAAGGCACCACCTTCAATACCCGTCTGCAGCTGGTCTTCTAGGGCCGGGCCGCCGCCTGCATTCTGGTCACAGCAGCAACAACGCAGCGATGAGTGCAGGCGGCATCACCAGCGCGCCGACGCGCAGGAAGTCGAGCGCGCTGACATGCTCGCCCTCGCGGCGCAGCGCCACCAGCCACAGCATCGTGGCCAGCGAGCCGGTCACCGACAGGTTCGGGCCCAGGTCCACGCCGACCAGCAGTGCGGCACGGGTCTGTGCGGGCAGTTCAGCCATCTGGCCCAGCGAACCGGCGGCCAGGCCGACCGGCAGATTGTTGGCTACGTTGCTCAGCAGTGCAGCGGCGCCACCGGCCAGCCAGCTGGCCTGGTGGGGAGAAGCCTGCGCCATGGCCTGCAGCGCGCTTGCCGCAGTCTGGATGACGCCGGTCTGCGCCACCGCCTCCACCAGCACGAACAGACCGGCCACCAGCGGCAGCACGCCCCAGGCGACATGCCGCAGCAGCGGCAGCGGGCTATGGCGCTGGCGTATCACCACGACCGCCACGCTCAGCGCGCCGGCGCAGAACGTGGCCAGGCCCAGCGGTCCGTTCAGCGCGGACGTCACCAGCAGTACGCTGCCGGTGAACAGCACGCCCAATGCACTCAGTCGGCCACCCTCGGTCAGCGGGCGATGTTCCGGTGCGGCGACCAGCGGCTGCGCGATTTCGCGCCGGTGTACCCAGCGCAGCACCAGGTAGGTGGCACCGATCGCCGCCGCCGACGGCAGCGCGAACTGCGCCAGCCACTGCAGCAGTGGCGGCATGTGCTGGCCGTACACCACCAGGTTGGCCGGGTTGGAGATGGGCAGCACGAAGCTGGCCGCATTGGCAATGAAGGCGCAGACGAACAGGTAGGGCAGGGGATTGGCGCGCGCCGCCTTGCAGGCCGCGTAGACCGCCGGTGTCAGCACCACGGCCGTTGCATCGTTGGACAGGAACACCGTCACCAGCGTGCCGACCAGGAACACCAGGTCGAACAGGCGTCGCCCCGATCCGCCCGCATGCCGCACCGCGTACAACGCCAGCCAATCGAACAGGCCTTCGCGCCGCGCCAGTTCGGCCAGCACCATCATGCCGACCAGGAACAGGTAGACGTCGCGGCCTTCGGCTACCGCGCCCCATGCGGTCTGCAGCGATACCGCGCCCAGCAGCGGCAACAGGGCGGCAGCACCCAGCGCCCACACATACTCGGGGATGCGGAAGGGACGGAACAGCAGGCCGATGGTGGCAACGGCGACCGCTGCCCAGATCACGAGGGGGGAATGGGGGGCAAGCATGGAGTGGGGGCTTCAGCGGCACCGGCAGCGACCCCGGCGCAGGTGCTCCTGGCGCACGCGATCAGCGGATGGGCGGCCGCTGCAATCATCGCAGGTTCCGGGATCGCCGCATCATACCGTGCGCACTGGCATGGCGACTGCTGGGGGGCCGGGCGGGTTAGTGACGAACCCGGCGTCCAGTGCGGATGGGCAATCAAGCGCGGTATGACTTCAGGCACTGCAGTTTGACTACATGTGTAGTCAAACTGCGGGCACACTCACTGGAAGAGAACGCAATGCCAACGTCCTGCTGGTTGTCCTGCGCCCTGGCCCTCGTGATCGGCATCGCGGGGCCCACCCATGCGACGCCGCGTGCCGACGCCCTCGCCACGATCGAGCGCAACGCGCGTGCTTCGCATACCGATGCGGTGCTCGTGATGCACGACCGGGACACGCTGCTTGAGCTGAAGCCCGCCCCAGCGCAGGAATCCGTGCACCTGATGTCGGCAACCAAGTCCGTCGTCGCGCTGGGCATTGCGTTGCTGCTGGACGAAGGAAAGCTGGCTTCGATCGACGTACCGGTCAGCCAGATCTATCCGGAATGGAAACAGGGCAGGAAGAGCCGCATCACCGTGCGCATGCTGCTGGACCACACCTCCGGCCTGCAGAACGTGGCCAACGCGGGCGCCGAACTGGAAGGGGCCCCGGACCTGGTCAAACTGGCACTGGCAGCCGAGCTGAGTGACGACCCGGGCGCCGTGTTTTCCTACAACAACAAGGCCACCAACCTGCTGCCCGGCATTGTCGAGCGCCTGGCGGGCGAGCCGCTGGATGCCTACCTGGATGCGCGCCTGTTCAAGCCGCTGGGCATTGCCCACCACACCTGGATGAAGGATGAGGCAGGCACTCCGCTGGGAATGGCGGGCCTGTCCCTGCGTGCCGCCGATCTTGCCGCCATCGGGCAACTGTTGCTGGATGGAGGCGTGGCGCCGGATGGCAAACGACTGTTGAGTGAACGGTCAGTGGCATTGATCACTGCTGAAAGTGCCCGTTCGCCTGAGGTGGGCCTGTTGTGGTGGCGGATACCAGCGTGGGAACGCTATCAGCTCAAACCCCGGCTGGATGACCTGCTGGCCGGGCACGGCGTTGACGATGACGTGCGCCGCGCCGTGCAGGCCAGCGCGGGGCGCACGTTCGACAGCCGGGGGCAGTTGATCGCATTCCTCACCGAACGGTTGGGTGCGGACGGGCCGCAGGGTTACGCCAGCCAGATCGCCGCGCGCGGCCTGAAGCTCGCCGATCTCTACGACATCACACGGGGACCGGTCGTCGGCTTTGCCGCCAACGGCTACCTGGGCCAATACCTGATGATCGTTCCGGAACAACGCGTCGTCGCAGTGCGCCTGATCCATCGGCGCGAGAGCCACCACGCCCCACAGGACGACTACGCGTCCTTCTTCGCCGATGTCCTGCAATTGGCGCGGGCACTGCAGTAGGTGCTGCCATCATCATGTCCACGCGCTCTGAACAACTTCCTGGAGCCTTCTTCACTGTCGTGCCGCCTAAGGTGGGATGACCCCTTGGCCGCCGGGATACTGAAGCATGTTTGATTACCAGGACTGGACCTTCCACGCCAATGGGCGCACGGTGGTGGCGCGCGTGGCGCTGGACGGCGACGGGGGCGGCACCATCAACCGATACCAGCTGATGCCCGGGCCGGCGCAGTCGGGGCTGTGCATCAAGGTCGCCTCCCAGGACGAGGCCGCGCAGAAACTGGAGGTCGAAGTGATGAAGCTGCTGGGACCGGAGTGGTAGCCCCTGCGTAGCGCCACGGTGAGCGGCTCATCTGCTCCGTCCACGATCACGGCGTTGGCCGCGAAAACGGCGGAGCCGGACGGAACGAGTACGGCGAGCCGACTGCGGCGGCGATGCGCTGGAGAGCGTTCACGGTGCGTTCCTTTCTGGATGACCCGCAGGCGCGGGCATCTTTCCTGCGGCGGGTGAGCGGTGACCGGATGCAGCGGCAGCCCGGTCATCAGTAGCGGGGTGATTCCAGCGCCGCTACGCGCGCTGCCGATTTGCTGCGCTGCATGGTGACAAGCGCGAACCCGGGTGATTACTCTCCGCTGCAACGCGATGGTAGCGCTACCAGTCGGACGGGGATCCAGGGTCCAGGGGCTGCCTTCTTTGCCGCGTGTTTGTCCTGGCAGGCTTGAAAAGCAAGTGTAAGTCGCGGCGTGCTCCAGCAGCCGTGCTGTTCGGTTTGGAATGCGGGCCACGCCCGTGCGTGCCCCTGGGAGGGGGCGGTACATCCATTCGATCGTATGTCAGAGGGGACTTTCATGAGCACTTGCAGTTTCCGTGGCACCCCGGGCCCGAGGTCCGGTTCATGAGCCGCGCGTTGGCGAAGTTCCGGTCCCGGGCCATGTTCACCTTCGTGGGTGGCGCCCTGGTCATCAATCCTGCGTTTGCGCAGGACGCAGCACCGGCGACCGGGCAGCCGCAGAGCCAGCAGCCCACCCAGCTCGATGCAGTGCAGGTCACGGGCATACGCAACAGCCTGAGCCAGGCCATGGACATCAAGCGCGACTCGGCGGGCGTGGTCGACGCGATCAGCGCCGAGGACATCGGCAAGTTCCCCGATACCAATCTTGCCGAGTCGTTGCAGCGCATCACCGGCATCTCCATCGAGCGCCGTGACGGCGAGGGCGCGCAGGTGACCGCGCGTGGCTTTGGTCCGCAGTTCAACATGGTCACGCTCAATGGTCGCCAGATGCCCGGCGCCGATGCATTCGGTGCCTCCGGGCAGGTGGCCATCGGCGGTGTCGACGGCGGCACTCGCGCCTTCAATTTCGCGCAGCTGGCCGCCGAGGCCATCAATGGCATCGAGGTCTACAAGACCAGCCAGGCGCAGGTGCCCAGCGGTGGCATCGGCGCGACGATCAACATCCTGACCTCGCGCCCGCTCGACCACGCCGGCATCGTGGCCAATGCCGGGGCAAAGCTGGTCTCCGACCAGAGCCAGCCGTTCGACAACGACCTGACGCCGGAGCTGTCGGGCATCTTCAGTTACAGCAATCCGGAAAAGACCTTTGGCGTCAGCCTCAGCGCGAGCCAGCAGAAGCGCAAGGGCGGCTCGGTGCAGGCCACGGAGAACTACTGGAACGTGCAGCCCTGGACGGGGTCGATGCCGGGCAACCCGACCGTGGTGAACGCCCCGGCCGTCGGCCAGCTCTATGCGCGGCCCAACGACCTGCGCTACGCGTTCTCCGAATTCGAGCGCGAGCGAGTCAATGGCCAGGCCGTGCTGCAGTTCGCACCGACGGACAGCCTGACCCTGACGATGGATTACACCTACTCGACCAACGAGATCACCGAGAATCGTGGCGAGCAGGGCATGTGGCTGCAGAACAGCAACTACACCAATGTCCAGTTCGACACCTCCGGTGCGGTCGCCACCCCGGTCTACATCCGCGAGATCGCCGGCACCAAGGACTTCGGGCTGGAACAGCAGCGCAGCATGCAGGAGTACAAGCTGGGCTCGCTGGGCTTCAACGCGGTCTGGAATGTCAGCGACCGTTTCAAGCTCAGCTTCGATGCGCACAATTCGAAGAATGAAAGCCGCCCCAATGACCCACTGACCGGCGGCGGCTCCATCTTCATGAGCATTGCCGGCACCAACAACTGCACCCGTGGCCCGCATTGCGGTGGCTCCTGGGTACAGGAGTTGAACTTCAACAATGGCCTGCCGGTCGGCACCCAGGTCTGGTATCCCAGTACTGCCGATGCGATCGCCGGGACCAATGGCGTGGTCAACCCGGGCTTCCAGGAAGGCGAGATCGGCACCCAGGTGCTGCGCGTCAACGCGCAGACCCAGATCAGCAAGATCAAGCAGGCGCGTGTCGACGGCGAATGGAACTTCGACCACGGCCGCTTCCAGTTCGGCGTGGATACGAACAAGTCCACCACCCACCGCATCCAGGCCGCCGAGGCCTATTCGACACTGGGCGACTGGGGCGTGGCCAACGTGGACCGGGATACCGCCGCCGGCCTGATGGACCTGCTGCAGCCGGTCAGCATCGTCGGCCTGTTCGATGACTACAGTGCCAACAGCTGGCCGGCCTGGCGCGGCAATGCCGGGCAGCTCGCGCAATGGGCGTCGCGCGAGTACGGCGTCGGCCTGGGCGTGGATCCGCAACGCGCAGCCGACAACTTCGTGGAAGAGAAGACCAAGGCGGCGTACTTCCAGGTGGAGCTGGACGGGGAGCTGGGCGGCATGCCCACCAATACCCGCCTGGGCGTGCGCTATGAAACCACCGACGTGGTGTCGACCTCGGTCATTGCCGTTCCCGAGTCCATCGAGTGGCAGGCCAACAACGATTTCCGCATCGTGCTGTCCGATGAGCAGCAGCCCTTCACCGAGAAGGCCAGGTACAGCTACATCCTGCCCAACCTTGATTTCAGCATCGACCTCACCGAGGAACTGAAGGGTCGCGTTTCGTTCGGCAAGAGCATTGCCCGAGCGCCGTACGGCAACCTGTATGCAGGGCCCGGTGCCCAGCAGCCGTTCGGCTCGGTGCTGATCGATCCCTCGTCGCGCGCCAGCGGCAATTCGCAGAACCCGAGCTTGAAGCCGCTGGAATCGGACAACCTCGACCTGGGGCTGGAGTGGTACTTCGCCGACGCCAGCTATGTGTCATTGACCTACTGGAACAAGTCGGTCAGCAACTTCATCGGCAACACGGTCGTCCAGGAAAGCCTGTACAGCCTCACCGACCCGACCTCCGGGCCGGATGCGCGGGCGGCGTTGGACTTCCTGACCAGCGGCGCCTGCGTGGCCCAGGTCGGGCCGGCCAATGCGGCCGCCTGCTCAGCCAACGACACCTCGCTGTTCACCGCACTGGCGCTGCTGCGCAACAATCCAGCTGGCCTGGGCGCCTACAACGGCACCGATGCGCAGGTACTGGCCACCGAAGCGGCCTACGATCTGTATGGGCAGGCCAACGACCCGCTGTACCAGTTCAACGTCAATCGCCCGATCAACCAGAACAAGTCCAAGCTGCATGGCTGGGAACTGGGCGGCCAGTACTTCTTCGGTGACACCGGCTTCGGCGTGCTGGCCAACTACACCGTGGTCAAAGGTGATGTCGGCTACAACAATGGCGGCGATCCGGGTATCGACCAGTTCTCGCTCACCGGCCTGAGCGACACTGCCAACGCCATGCTGATGTACGAGAAGTACGGGTGGTCGGTGCGCCTGGCATGGAACTGGCGCGACCAGTACCTGATCCTGGCCAACCAGGGCTCCAGCCGCAATCCGTACTACGTGGAGCCGTACGAGCAGTGGGATCTCAGCGTCAACTACGCGCTGGATGACCACTGGTCCTTCAGCCTGGAGGCGATCAACCTGACCGGCGAGGATGTGCGGTGGCGCTCGCGCACCTCGCAGATGATCGTCAAGCTGGCCGACCAGAGCCCGCGCTACATGCTGGGCGTCCGCTACAAGTTCTGAGCCTGGTTGCCGATGCGTCCGGCACGGTACCGCTGCCCGCCAGCGGTGCCGTGCCGGGACGGTGTCGCCGCACCTGCCGCGCCTGCGCTACCCTGCTGGCCAGCCACCCCGCACTGGACTGGATACCTCGATGGCCCGCTATGAAATGCTCAACAACATCGCGCATCGGGACCTGAAGGTCGCCATCGGATTCGGGCCGCAGTTCGGCGATGCGGTGGGCATGGTGCCGGCCTATCCCAGCGAGTTCGCCGAACTGCAGCGCGAGTATCCGATCTTCCTGCGCCGGGAGGCCGGGACCGGGGCGTGGCAGTCCGTGGCCCTGCTGGGTTTCGAGCAGCACGAGAACCTGTACCTGCAGGACGGACGCTGGAATGCCTCCTACCTGCCCGGCGCGGCCGCAAAAGGGCCGTTCCTGATCGGCTTCCAGGAGCACTACGTGGACGGCCTGCTCACCCAGGACGCGGTGATGCACGTCGACCTGGACCATCCGCGTGTCACCTCCGGCGCCGGTGAGCCGGTGTTCCTGCCGCAGGGTGGAAACACGCCTTACCTGGACCACATCGCTGGCGTGCTGCGCGGCATCCACGAGGGCAGTGCCTTCGCGGCCGGCATGTTCACGATGCTCGACGACTGTGGCCTCATCCAGCCGGTCACGCTTGATGTGCAGCTCGCGCCGCATCACCGCGTGGGCGTGAGCGGATTGCACGGCATCGACCGCGAGCGACTGGCGGCGCTGGACAGTTCACGCCTGGCGGCGTTGAACCGCGCCGGTTACCTGGAAGGTGCGTACCTGATGCTTGCGTCGCTGCATAACATGCGCCGCCTGATCGCCGAGAAGCAGCGCCGTCTCCGCGTCCAGGACGGCACCGCGCAGGCGGTCAGGAACTGACCGGTGCAAGCCCGCCTGCCGATACGGATCCTGGAAGGCATCGATCCTGCTGGCTTGCCATTGGCCGCCCTGGTGGAGGCCGGTGAGCCGGTCGTACTGCGCGGCATCGCCAGCGGTTGGCCACTGGTCCAGGCCGGACTGGGTAGCGCGCGTGACGCGATGGCGTACCTGTGCAGCGTCGATGCGGGTGCGCCCATCCAGTACTCGTTCGGCGGCGCCGAGATCGCGGGTCGCCCGTTCTACAGCGCGGACTTCACCCGGCTGAACTTCGAAGTGCGGCGCGGTGTACTCGCCCAGGTGCTGGAAGAGATCGCCGCGACGTTGCATGCGCCGCGGCCGCCAACCTATTACGTGGCCTCGCTGCCGATCACGCGGGCACTGCTGCCGGCATTCGCGCAGGCCAACGATGCCGGGCTGGCGAAGCAGGGCATCGACGCCACAGCCAGCATCTGGATCGGCAACCGGGTGACGGCCTCGTGCCATTTCGACACACCCGACAACCTCGCCTGCTGCGCGGTGGGGCAGCGCGAGTTCACGCTGTTCCCGCCCGCCCAGGTCGACAACCTGTATCCGGGCCCGCTCGATCCCACGCCGGGCGGACAGGTGGTCAGCGTGGTGGACTTCGAGCGCCCCGACTTCGATCGGCATCCACGTTTCCGCGAGGCGCTGGCGCATGCACGCAGCGCGGTACTTGGGCCCGGCGATGCGATCTTCATTCCCAGCATGTGGTGGCACCATGTACGCAGCCTGGAACCGTTCAACGTGCTGGTGAACTACTGGTGGCGAAGCTCGCCGGCCTGGCTGGGGTCGCCGCTGGCGGCGCTGCAGCACGCGATGTGGTCCGTGCGCGACTTGCCAGCGCGTGAGAAGCAGGCCTGGGAAGGGCTCTTCCGTTACTACGTATTCGGCCCCGGCGAGCGCGCCGGGCAACACCTGCCTGACACGGCGCGCGGGGATCTGGCACCGTTCGACGAGCAGCGCGCCCGCCGCATGCGCGCGATGCTGCTGGGCAGGCTCAACCGTTGAGAGAGGGCACCGTGTTGGATACCCAGAGCACGCCTGCAGGGCGCATCCGCAAGGTGGTCATTGCCGGTGGCGGTACGGCGGGATGGCTGGCCGGCTGCGCGCTGGCGCATCAGTTCCGTGACCAGCTGCAGATCACGCTGGTCGAGTCCGAGCAGATCGGCACGGTCGGCGTCGGTGAGTCCACCGTGCCGCCGATCCGCACCTTCCATCGCTTCCTGCAGATCGACGAGCAGGAGTTCCTGCGCGCGGTGGCCGGCACCTTCAAGCTGTCGATCTCGTTCGAGAACTGGCACCTGTCGGGGGATCGCTTCTTCCATCCGTTCGGCACCATCGGCCACGGCACCTGGGCGGCACCCTTCCATCACTTCTGGCTGGACAGCCTGCGCCGCGGCATGCCCTCGGAGCTTGGCGACTTCAGCCTGGAGAGCATCGCATCGCATGGCGACCGCTTCTCGCTGCACACCCAGCCGCAGGCCAGCTATGCGTATCATTTCGATGCGAGCCTGTATGCGCGGTTCCTGCGCCGCAGGGCCGAGGCCCACGGCCTGCGCCGGATCGAAGGCAGGATCGCCCAGGTCAGGCAGAACGCGCACGACGGTTCGGTGCAGGCGCTGGTACTGGACGACGGCCAGGTGATCGAGGGCGACCTGTTCATCGACTGCACCGGCTTCCGTGGCCTGCTGATCGAGCAGACGCTGGGCACCGGCTACGAGGACTGGCACCAATGGCTGCCGTGCGACCGCGCCGTGGCGGTGCAGACCGAAGCGGTGGCACCGCCGGTGCCCTATACCCGGGCGATCGCCCACGAAGCGGGGTGGCGCTGGCACATCGCGCTGCAGCACCGCGTTGGCTGCGGGCTGGTGTATGACAGCCGCCACCTGTCCGATGACGAGGCCGCAGCGAAGCTGCTGCGCGATGCCGGGGCTCCACCCTTGCGCGATCCATGGAAGGTGCCGTTCCGCAGCGGGCGCCGGCTGAAGGCCTGGAACAGGAACGTGGTGTCGCTCGGGCTGGCCAGCGGCTTCATCGAACCGCTGGAGTCGACCAGCATCCATCTGACGATCAGCGCGGTAGTGCGCCTGATCCAGCTGTTCCCGTTCGATGGCATCAGTGCGTCGCTGGTGAAGCTGTACAACGATGTCAGCCGCCAGGAAATGGAGCACGTGCGCGACTTCATCATCCTGCACTACCACGCAACCCAGCGCCCCGAACCGATGTGGAAGGCGTGTCGCGAAATGTGCGTGCCCGAATCGCTGCAGCAGCGGCTGAGCGCGTGGCGCGAGCGTGCACATGCGTGGCAGGACCCCGGCGAGGTTTTCCGCGTGGAATCCTGGACCAGCGTGCTGCTCGGGCAGGGCATCGCACCCGGTCCCGCCCACCCGCTGGCGCGGGCCGTGAGCGACGCCGATCTGCGCACCCTGTTGAAGGGCATCCAACAGCCCGTGCAGCAGGCTGCCGCGCAGATGCCGGCGCAGGCGGAGTTCATCGCGCAGTACTGCAGGTCCGGCGTGGACGTGTGGCGTTCGACGGCAGCAGGCGCGTAACAGGGTTTTGCGTTGCAGCACGCTTTTTCCGCTGCAGCTGGTTACAGTGCGGCAACACCGCTGGCGATGACGCGCGCGGTGGCAACGAGGGGGCCGGACACCACGCCCCCTTTTTGAGTCCACGGAATGTTAGCGCTACCTTTTTTTGATCGGAGGCGGTTTCGATGGGTCTGGTTGCAGGGATCGATGCAGGGACGCAGAGCCTGAAGGTGCTGGTCTATGACCCGCGGACGCAGGTGGTGGTGGCCTCGGCCAGCGTGCCGCTCGCGCTGGACAGCGGTGCCGACGGCAGCCGTGAACAGGCGCCTGCCGGCTGGGTGTCGGCCCTGCGCGACTGCTTTGCCAGGATCGACCCCTCGCTGCGCGCTCGCATCGTCGCACTGGCGGTATCGGGGCAGCAGCATGGGTTTGTGCCGGTTGATGATGCTGGCGAGGTACTGGCGCCGGCCAAGCTGTGGTGCGACACCAGCACCTCGGCCGAATGCATCCAGATCATGGACGCCGTGGGCGGGTTCCAACGGACCATCGCGCTGGCGGGCAACCCGATCCTGGCCGGCTACACAGCGTCCAAGCTGCCCTGGACCCGGATCCACCGTGCCGACGCCTATGCGCGGCTGGCGACCATCCTGCTGCCACACGACTACCTGAATTTCGTGTTGACCGGGCAGCGGTTCTGCGAGCTTGGCGATGCGTCCGGAACCGGCTGGCTGGACGTGCGCACACGCACCTGGTCGCAGGAACTGCTGCGCGCCACCGATCCTGATCGTGATCTTGCCGCCTGCCTGCCGCCGATCGCCGCACCCGACGCCCTGTTCGATATCGCGCCGAAGGCCGCGGCCGCGCTCGGGCTTGCAGCGGCGGTGAAGGTGGCCGTTGGCGGCGGCGACAACATGATGGCGGCGATCGGCACCGGCTGCGTCACGGAAGGTCGACTGGCGATGAGCCTGGGAACCTCCGGAACGCTGTTCGCCTATTCCGGCTCGCCAATGATCGATCCGGACGGCGCGTGGGCGGCGTTCTGCTCGTCCACCGGTGGCTGGCTGCCGCTGATCTGCACCATGAACTGCACCGTAGCCACCGAACGCGTGGCCAGCGCCTTCGGTTTCCGCACCCGCGACGGCGATGCGCACCTCCACGCGACGCCGCCGGGCGCAGGGGGGCTGGTGATGCTGCCGTTCCTCAATGGCGAACGCACCCCCGACCTGCCGCTGGGCAAGGGCGTGCTGGCTGGCCTGGACATTGCCAATTTCACCCCGGCGCACGTGTACCGCGCCGCCGTGGAGGGCGCGACCTACAGCCTGAAGTACGGCTACGACGCCTTCGTCCGCGCGGGCATGCAGTTCGATCGCATCGTGCTCACCGGCGGCGGCAGCAACAGCGCGGCCTGGCGTCAGCTGGTGGCTGATGTGTTCGGCCTGCCGGTGGACGTCCCGGTGCAGGCCGAAGGCGCGGCGTTTGGTGCGGCACTGCAGGCGCTGTGGGCGCTCGCCCGGGCGCAGGGAGACGCCGCCTCGATCAGCGACATCACCGCGCGCCACGTCACCGTCGATCCGGCGCTGTCCGCACGGCCGGATCCGGCCCGCAGCGCTGCCTATGCACGGGCCTACGCACGCTTCCTCAGCCATCTTGATGCCATCACGCCGCTGCAGCGCGGCTGATGGCTCCTCCACGACACCCCGTACAACGACAGGAGCACGCACCATGAGCACGCAGCCCTTCATCGGCGCCAAGGAGTACTTCCCCGGCGTCGGCCGCATTCCGTTCGAGGGCAAGGGCTCGGACAATCCGCTTGCCTTCAAGGTCTACGATGCAAACCGGGTCATCGGTGGCAAGACCATGCAGGAGCATCTGCGCTTCGCCGTGTGCTACTGGCACACCTTCTGCAATGCCGGGCACGATCCGTTCGGCCCGGGTACCCGGCAGTTCCCGTGGGAGGCAGCCTCGCCACTGGCCACGGCCGAAGCGAAGGTGGACGCGGCGTTCGAGTTCTTCACCAAGCTGGGCGTGCCGTACTGGTGCTTCCACGATATCGACCTGGCGCCGGATGCCGACGACATCGGCCAGTACCAGAAGAACCTCTCGCACATGGTGGCCCTGGCCAAGGCGCGCCAGGAAGCCACCGGCGTCAAGCTGCTGTGGGGCACGGCCAACCTGTTCTCGCACCCGCGTTACATGAACGGCGCATCGACCAACCCCGACTTCGCGGTGGTCGCGCGCGCAGCGGTGCAGGTCAAGGCCGCGCTGGAGGCCACGGTCGAACTCGGCGGCGCGCACTACGTGTTCTGGGGCGGACGCGAAGGTTATGCGTCGCTGGCCAATACCCAGATGAAGCGCGAGATCGAACATTTCGCGCGCTTCCTCACCATGGCCCGCGACTACGGCCGCAGCATCGGCCTGAAGGGCAACTTCCTGATCGAGCCCAAGCCGATGGAGCCGATGAAGCACCAGTATGACTTCGACAGTGCCACGGTGGTGGGGTTCCTGAAGGAGCATGGGCTGGACAAGGACTTCAAGCTCAACATCGAAGCCAACCACGCCACGTTGTCCGGGCACACCTTCGAGCACGACCTGCAGGTTGCGTCCGACCATGGCCTGCTCGGCAGCATTGATGCCAATCGCGGCAACGCGCAGAACGGCTGGGACACCGACCAGTTCCCCAGCGATCTGTACGACACGGTGGGTGCGATGCTGGTCGTGCTGCGTCAGGGCGGGCTGGAGGGCGGGTTGAACTTCGATGCCAAAGTGCGCCGTGAGTCGACCGACCTTGAGGATCTGTTCATTGCCCATATCGGCGGCATGGATGCGTTCGCACGCGGGCTGGAGGTTGCCCATGCACTGCTGACCGAGTCGCCCTGGGAGCAATGGCGCAAGGAGCGCTACGCGAGTTTCGACAGCGGCGCCGGCCAGGAGTTCGAGCGTGGCACGCTCAGCCTGCCGGACCTGGCGGGCCTGGCCGCCCGCCTCGGCGAACCGCACCAGGCCAGCGGCAAGCAGGAGCGTTACGAAAACCTGCTCAACCAGTACCTGCTGCGCTGAGCGCGGCAACGGTGCACTCGAGGGGACGGGAATGAACCAGGCAGCAGGCAGCGGTGAGAACACCCGGCTGATCGTACTGATCAGCGTGGTAGCGACGATTGGCGGTTTTCTGTTCGGCTTCGACAGCGGCGTGATCAACGGCACCCAGGACGGCCTGCACCAGGCGTTCCGGTCCGGTGAATGGATGCAGGGGTTCGAGATCGCGTCGATGCTGCTGGGCTGTGCGGTGGGCGCGTTCAGTGCCGGCCGCCTGGCCGACCGCCTCGGCCGTCGCAACGTGCTGATCCTGTCGGCGGTGATGTTCCTGCTGTCGGCACTCGGTGCCGGGGCGGCGGCCTCGTCGGGCTGGTTCATTGCGGCGCGGGTGGTGGGTGGGTTCGCGGTAGGCGCGGCGAGCGTGATCTCGCCGGCCTACATTGCCGAGGTCGCTCCGGCCCGCTATCGCGGCCGCCTGGCCACGGTGCAGCAGATCGCGATCATCACCGGGCTCACCGCTGCCTTCCTGTCCAACTACCTGCTGGCGGCCGCAGCGGGCGCGTCGACCGAGCCGCTGTGGGCCGGGCAGGCTGCCTGGCGCTGGATGTTCTGGATGCAGGCCGCGCCATCGCTGGTGTTCCTGCTGCTGTTGCTGACCATTCCTGAGAGCCCGCGCTACCTGGTGGTGAAGCGGCGCAAGGACGACGCGCTGCGCGTGCTCACCCGGCTGCTCGGCAACGACAAGGCCCGCGCCACGCTCGAAGAGATCGATGCCTCGCTGTCCAACGACCACCATCGCCCGCGCCTGTCCGATCTGAAGAGCCGGGCGACCGGGCGGATCCGCCCGATTGTGTGGGTCGGCGTCGGACTGGCCTGCTTCCAGCAGCTGGTCGGCATCAACGTGGTGTTCTACTACGGCGCCGTGCTGTGGCAGGCGGTCGGCTTTTCCGAAAACGACGCGCTGCTGATCAACGTGCTGTCCGGCGCGCTGAGCATCGGCGCCTGCGTGGTCACGGTGCTGCTGATCGACCGGATCGGCCGCAAGCCCCTGCTGTGGTTCGGCTCGGCCGGGATGTCGCTGTCGCTTGCACTGGTGGTGGTCGCGTTTGCAAGTGGTTCACTGGCCGACGGGCATCTGCAGCTACCCGGGCGCATGGGCACGCTGGCGCTGGTGGCGGCCAATGCCTATGTCGTGTTCTTCAACCTGTCGTGGGGGCCGGTGATGTGGGTGATGCTGGGCGAGATGTTTCCGAACCAGATCCGCGGTTCGGCACTGGCGGTCGCCGGCGCAGCGCAATGGACCTCCAACTTCGTGGTCACGGTGACGTTCCCGATGCTGCTGGCCGCGGCCGGGCTGGCGGCCACCTACGGCATCTACCTGGTGGCGGCGATCATCTCGGTGATTTTCGTGGTCCGGCATGTGCACGAGACCAAGGGCAAGGAACTGGAGCAGATGGAAGGATGAGCGCCATGACATCGCAGACCTCCGTATCCCGCAGCGGCGTGCTGGTCGCCGTGCTGACGCTGGCGTTGCTGGGCTGCCACGGCCAGGACCGGCCCGCCGCCACTGCGGGAGCCGCCAGCGACCCGTGGCCGCAGGTCACCTGGCCACTGGCCGCGGATCCTGCTCTGGAGAAGCGGATCACCGACCTGATGGCCGGCATGACGGTGGAGGAAAAGGTCGGCCAGCTCGTGCAGGGCGACATTGCCAGCCTCACCCCCGATGACGTGCGGCGCTACCGCCTTGGTTCGATCCTGGCCGGTGGCAATTCCGACCCCGGTGGCCGCTACGATGCGTCGCCAGCCGAGTGGCTGGCGCTGGCAGACGCCTTCTACGACGCGTCCATGGACACGTCGAAAGGCGGCAAGGCCATCCCGCTGCTGTTCGGCATCGATGCCGTGCATGGGCAGAGCAACATCATTGGCGCCACGTTGTTCCCGCACAACATCGGGCTGGGCGCCACACGCAATCCGGAGCTGCTGCGGCAGATCGGTGGCATCACCGCGCTGGAAACCCGCGTCACCGGCATGGAGTGGACGTTCGCGCCGACCGTTGCGGTACCCCAGGATGATCGCTGGGGCCGCAGCTACGAGGGCTACTCGGAATCGCCCGAGGTGGTGGCCAGCTATGCCGGCGCCATGGTGGAGGGATTGCAGGGCAGGGTGGGAACACCGGAGTTCCTCGATGGCCGCCATGTGATCGCCTCGGTGAAGCACTTTCTCGGTGATGGCGGCACCACCGACGGCAAGGACCAGGGCGACACCCGCATCAGTGAGCCGGACCTGGTACGCATCCACGCCGCCGGATACCCGCCGGCCATCGCCGCCGGCGCGCAGACCGCGATGGCATCGTTCAACAGCGTCAACGGTGAAAAGATGCACGGGCACCGGCACTACCTCACCGATGTGCTCAAGGGACGCATGAACTTCGGTGGCTTCGTGGTGGGCGACTGGAATGGTCATGGCCAGGTCAAGGGCTGCACCACCACGGACTGCCCGGCCACGATCAACGCGGGCCTGGACATGGCGATGGCCTCGGACAGCTGGAAAGGCTTCTACGAGACGACGCTGGCTGCGGTGAAGGACGGCCGGATAACGCCGCAGCGCCTGGACGATGCGGTGCGCCGGATCCTGCGGGTCAAGTTCCGCCTGGGGTTGTTCGAGGCCGGCAGGCCGTCCACGCGGGCCGTTGGCGGCCAGTTCGCACTGATCGGCGCGCCGGCACATCGCGCGGTGGCCCGGCAGGCCGTGCGCGAATCGCTGGTCCTGCTGAAGAACCAGAACGGCGTCCTGCCGCTGTCGCCGAAGCAGCGGATCCTCGTGGCCGGCGACGGTGCCAACGATGTCGGCAAGCAGGCCGGGGGCTGGACGCTCAACTGGCAGGGCACCGGCACCACCCGCAAGGACTTCCCCAATGCGGACTCCATCTATGAGGGCATCGCGCACCAGGCCAGGGCGGCCGGTGGTGAAGCCGTGCTTGCCGTTGACGGTCGCTATGCAGTGAAACCCGACGTGGCGGTGGTGGTGTTTGGCGAAGACCCCTATGCCGAGTTCCAGGGAGACCGGCCGACGCTGGCCTACAAGCCCGGCAACGAAACGGATCTGGCGCTGCTCAAGCGGCTCAAGGCCGATGGCATACCGGTCGTCGCGGTCTTCCTGAGCGGGCGGCCGCTCTGGGTGAACCGGGAAATCAATGCCGCCGATGCCTTCGTGGCCGCGTGGCTGCCGGGCTCGGAAGGCGCCGGCATTGCCGATGTACTGCTGCGCGGAAGCGATGGCCGGGTGCAGCACGATTTCAAGGGCAAGCTCAGTTTCAGCTGGCCGCGCACCGCCACCCAGTACGCCAACAACGTCGGCCAGAAGGACTACGATCCGTTGTTTGCGTTCGGCTTCGGCCTGACCTACGCCGACAACGGCGACCTGGCCGCGCTGCCGGAGGCATCGGGCGTGACCGGCAACGAGGGCGCGACCGGCGTGTTCTTCGCGCGCGGTGATGCAGGCCCCGGCATGGCGCTGCGCCTTGAGCAGGCCGCAGGCCAGGGCCTGACCGTGACCCACGTGCCGGACGCGTTGCCCGATGATCGGCTGAAGATCACCGGCGTGGATCATCTGGCGCAGGAGGATGGGCGACGCCTGGCCTGGTCGGGCAAGGGCGAGGCCGTTGCTGCACTGCAGTCGCACACGGCGCTGGACCTGCAGCGCGAATCCAACGGTGACCTGATGCTGCTGACCACGCTGCGCGTGGACGCTGCGCCGGAGGGTGAGGCGTGGCTGTCGGTCGGTTGCGGCGTGGGCTGCTCGGCACGCATCGCCATCGGGCCGTCGCTGGCGGCCCTTCCACAAGGCCAGTGGAAGCGCGTTGGCGTGCCGCTGAAGTGCCTGGCCAAGGCGGGTGCAAAGCTGGACGCGATCGACCGACCGTGGTCGGTGGTGACGGCCGATGCGATGACGATCTCCGTGTCACGCGTCGCGCTGGGCGCACTGAACGAAGCCGAGGTCGCCCTTGGATGCGGCGCATGATTGCTGCCGGCCTGACCGGCACCCTGCCGCCTACTGCGCAGGCGCAGGCATGAGGGCGGGGCCTTCGCTACCGGCGCGTGGGCGGTGCGGCTACCGAACCGCGTGCGATCAGCCGATGCGGCATCACATGTTCGCGCAGCACCGTTGCGTCCCCCGCAGGCCGGCGGATGGTGCGCAGCAGGATGTCGATGGCCGCGTTGGCCATCGAGGCGATGGGCTGGTGGATCGTGGTCAGTTCCGGCCACACGGTGGTGGCGGCCGAGGTGTCATCGAAACCCACCACCGACAGGTCGCGTGGCACTTCCAGCCCGCGCCGATGCGCCACGGAGATGGCGGCGGCGCCCATGTCGTCGTTGCTGGCGAAAATCGCGGTCGGTGGCCGGCGCTGGGACAGCAGCTTCTCGGCCGCTGCCAGGCCGGACCGGTAGGTGTAGTCACCGTGCTGGACCAGGCCGGGCTCCACCGCCAGCCCGGCCTCGCGCAGGGCGGTGACGAAGCCGTCGTAGCGGAGCGCACTTGCGCTCAGGTCATCGCGCCCACGGATGAAACCGATGCGGGTGTGTCCCTGCCGGAGCAGGTGATCGGTCATTTCCCTGCCCGCACTGAAATCGTCGATGCGGACGCAGGACAGGGCCTCGCTCAGGCGACCCGATGCGATGGCCACCACCGGAATGCCAGCCTTGACCAGTTCGCTTACGGCGGCCTGCGATTCGCACAGCGGCGGCGGCAGGATCACCCCGTCGACGCGTCCGGCGAGCGCACGCGCCGCCCTGCGTTCGGATTCGGCATCCAGGTTGTCCCAGTAGTCGATGACCAGCTGGATGGCGGAACTGGAGGCGACGCGCAGCAGGCCCACCAGCAGTTCGCGCAGGTAGGCGCCGCTGGGGTTGGTGTAGATCAGCGCAATGCGCGTGTGCTGTGCAGCGGCCAGCGAACTGGCGGCAAGATTGGGCGTATAGCCCAGCTCACGCACGGCGCGCAGCACGCGCTCGCGGGTGACGTCGCGCACCTTGCCCTGGTTGATTACCCGCGACACGGTCATCGGCGAAACGCCGGCAAGGGCCGCAACCTCGTCGATCGTCACGCCTGCGGTTCTGCGGCGAACCGATTTCTTCGGCTTGTCCAATGCACGATCCCTTTGTTCTTGGTGGCGCTGCCGCGCGGGTGCGAAGGACGATGATGCGCTGCCCCGGGCCCGGACGTAGTCTACAAAGGCGCATGTTAACGCCGTTGTTGCGCGCTGTCGGCACGCACCTGTGGGCCCTGCTCGT
Organism: Stenotrophomonas sp. YJH_SMC_65; assembly: GCF_059369475.1. NCBI lineage: Bacteria > Pseudomonadati > Pseudomonadota > Gammaproteobacteria > Lysobacterales > Lysobacteraceae > Stenotrophomonas > Stenotrophomonas sp. YJH_SMC_65. Next base: position 164,942 of record NZ_JCAFSR010000007.1, on the reverse strand, counting down.
GCTGCTGGCCTGTGTTGGCGGGGCACGGGCGGAGGATGGCTATGCGCTGTGGATGCGCTACCAGCCGGTTGCCGCAACGGTCGCTGCCGATTACCGGCGGCAACTGGCCGAAGTGGTGGCCCCGGATCGCACGCCAATGCAGCGCGCCACCCGCGACGAGCTTGCGCGCAGCCTCCCTGGATTGCTGGGAGCGTCGCCGCCAATGCGAACGGCAATCAGTACCGAGCGTGCCCTGGTGCTGGGCACGCCGCAATCTTCGACACTCGTCGCCGCGTACGGCAACGAGATCGCCACGTTGGGCAACGAGGGGTTCCTGATCCGGCGGGTCCGGATCGAGGGGCGCGACGTGCTGCTTGTGGCGGCACGCCAGGATGTCGGCGTGCTGTATGGCATGTTCCATCTGCTGCGGCTGATGCAGCGTGGCACCCCACTGCAGGCGCTGGATGTGCGTGAGTCGCCGCAGGTCGCACTGCGTGTGCTCAACCATTGGGACAACCTGGATCGTTACGTCGAGCGTGGCTATGCAGGCAGCTCGCTGTGGGACTGGCAGACGTTGCCGCAGTGGCGTGAGCCGCGCTACACCGACTACGCCCGTGCCAATGCCTCGCTCGGCATCAACGGCACCGTCCTCAACAACGTCAATGCCAGTGCGCTGAGCCTGTCGCCGGCCTATCTGGCCAAGGCCGCCGCGCTGGCCGACCTGTTCCGGCCCTATGGCATCCGGGTCTACCTGAGCGCGCGCTTCAGTGCGCCGATCGAGCTTGGCGGCCTGGCAACGGCTGATCCGCTGGATCCGGCTGTGCGGCGCTGGTGGCGCGACAAGGTCGATGAGATCCATGCGCGCATTCCGGATTTTGGCGGTTTCCTGGTCAAGGCGAACTCGGAGGGGCAACCCGGCCCGCAGGATTACGGTCGTTCCCATGCCGACGGCGCCAACCTGCTGGCCGAGGCACTGGCGCCCTACAACGGCGTAGTGATGTGGCGCGCCTTCGTGTACTCGCACCAGGTTCCCGAAGATCGCGCCAAGCAGGCGTACAGCGAGTTTGTCGGGCTGGACGGTGCCTTCCGCCCCAACGTGATCGTGCAGGTGAAGAACGGTCCCATCGACTTCCAGCCGCGCGAGCCGTTCCATCCGCTGTTCGGCGCCATGCCACGCACGCCGCTGATGATGGAACTGCAGATCACCAAGGAGTACCTGGGTTTTGCGACGCACCTGGTGTACCTGGGAACGCTTTACGAAGAAGTGCTGCAGGCCGACACCCATGCACGTGGCGAGGGCTCCACGGTCGCCCGCGTGATCGACGGCTCGTTGGAAGGTCATGCACTGACCGGCATCGCCGGCGTTGCGAACATTGGCGTAGACCGCACCTGGAGCGGCTCGCATTTCGACCAGGCCAACTGGTACGCGTTCGGGCGACTGGCATGGAATCCGCAGCAGTCCGCGCGCGGCATTGCCGAGGACTGGGCCGCGCTGACCTTCTCGCCCGACCCGCAGGTGACCGGCCCGATCGTGCGGATGATGATGGACTCGCGCGAGGCGGCAGTGGACTACATGACGCCGCTTGGGTTGCATCACCTCATGGCACGCGGCCATCACTACGGTCCCGGCCCCTGGGTGGACGGCGGCCCGCGTGCGGACTGGACGTCGGTCTACTACCACCGTGCAGACCGCAACGGCATCGGCTTTGACCGCAGCGCAAGCGGAAGCAACGCCGTGGGGCAGTACTTCCCGCCGGTTGCCGGGGTTTATGGCGATCCGGCGCGGGTGCCCGAGTCGCTGCTGCTGTGGTTCCATCACGTGCCGTGGGACCGCCGCATGCGCTCGGGCAGGACGCTGTGGGACGAACTGGTCGGGCGCTATTCGCGGGGTGTGCGCCAGGTGCAGTCGATGCAGGCGACCTGGGCGGGCCTGCGCGACCGGATCGATCCGCAGCGGCACCAGCAGGTGGCGGCGTTCCTGCAGATCCAGCGCGAGGAAGCGCAGTGGTGGCGCGATGCCAGTGTGGCGTACTTCCAGTCAGTCAGCGGCCGACCGCTGCCGGCGGGAGAACGGCCACCGCCACAGCCGTTGTCGTACTACCAGGCGTTGCAGTTTCCCTTCGCACCCGGAGATGGGCGATGAACCGGTTCGGATGGTCCGCGCGCGCGGCGGCGTTGATGGTGCTGGCGTGGCTTGCCGCACCGGTGGCGGCCGGCGAAACGACGGGTTTGCTGCACCCGCTGTTCCAGGACCATGCGGTCCTGCAGCGCGACCGGCCGATCACCGTCTGGGGCCAGGCAAGCCCTGGGCAGGCGGTATCGGCCACCTTCGCGGGCCAGACGGTGGCCACACAGGCCGATAGGGCAGGCCGCTGGCAGGCCATGTTCCCCGCCATCGCCGCAGGCGGCCCGTACACCCTCGAGGCAACCGCCGGGACCCGGCGTGAGACGGCGCAGGATCTTCTGGTCGGCGACGTCTGGTTGTGCGCGGGGCAGTCGAACATGGAGCTGCCGGTCTGGCGCTCGCTCAACGCAGCCAGCGAGATCGCCTCGGCCACGCTGCCACGGATCCGGCTGTTCAGCGTGCCGAAGGACGCGGCCGTGCAGGCGCAGGAGAGCTTCAAGGGTGACCCTGGATGGACGCGGGCAACGCCCGATTCGGTGCGCGGTTTCTCTGCAGCCTGCTTCTATTTCGCCCGCGAACTGCAGCGCACGGTTGCCGTACCGATGGGGCTGATCCAGGCAGCGTGGGGCGGCTCGCGGATCGAGGCCTGGACCAGTACCAATGCCCTGCGCGGGCAAGGTGGCATGGACGAGGCCCTCGATATTCTCGCGCGCTCTGCCCGTGATCCGCTGGAGGCACGCGCAGCCTGGGGCCGCCACTGGCAGCACTGGTGGGAGACGCGCGAAGGGGCGCTGCCGGGCGACGCACCTTGGCGCGCGGATACCGATGACCGCGCATGGTCGCACGCACCGGCCACACTGGGCGCATGGGAGCGGTGGAACGAGCCCGCGCTTGCCGATTACAACGGCATGGTCTGGTATCGCACGCAGGTGGTGCTGAGCGCTGAACAGGCTGCACGCGGCGCGACCCTGGAGCTGGCATCGGCCGACGAGGTGGACGTGACCTGGGTGAACGGGGTCGCCGTCGGCAGCCAGTACGGCGCCGGCCAGAGGCGCTATCCGTTGCCGAGCGGCCTGTTGAAGGCGGGATCCAACAGCATTGCGGTCAACGTGCTGGACACCTACGGCGAAGGCGGCCTGGCCGGCCCCTCAACGGCATACGGCCTGCAGTTCGATAACGGCGAGCGCGTGGCACTGCAGGGCCTCTGGAAATACCGGGTGGCGGCGGGCCAGCAGGCGCCGCCTTTCGCGCCATGGCAGGCCGCCACCGGGCTGTCGACGCTGTACAACGGGATGATCGCACCGCTCGGGGGCTTCGGGCTGCGCGGCATGCTCTGGTATCAAGGTGAATCGAACACCAGCGATGGTGCGGCGTATGCGATGCGGTTGCGTGCGCTGCGCGAGGACTGGCGGCGGCAGTTCGGTGCGCGCACGCCACTGCTGCTGGTGCAGCTGGCCGGCTACGGCCAGCCGCCGGTTGTGCCCGCCGCCAGCGGTTGGGCGCAGGTGCGTGAGGCGCAGCGGCGCGTCGCCGCCGAGGATGCGCGGAGCGGGCTCGCCATTGCCATCGACATCGGCGACGCCTACGACATCCATCCGCCGAACAAGCAGGAGCTCGGGCGCCGCCTGGCGCGCGTGGCGCGCCACGTGGTGTACGGCAAGCAGGACGTGGCGCCGTCGGGTCCGCGAGCGGTAACGGCCGTGCGGACGCCCGCTGGCGTGGCCATTGCGTTCGAGGATGTCGAAGGCGTGCTCACCGCGACCGGCGCGCTGCGTCCGATTGGTTTTGAACTGTGCGGGACCAGGGGTGATACCCGCCACTGCGACTACGGCGACGCCGAACTGGATGGGCGCCGGATCCTGCTGCGCGGCCCGCTGTCGACGCACGCAACGCATGTCCGCTATTGCTGGGCCGATGGCCCGGTGTGCACGCTACGCGACCGCAGCGGGGCACCGGCAGGCCCGTTCGAACTTCCCATTGCCGAAGCCGAGACGCGACGATGATGACGTTGTCCACGCAGTCCCCTCCGGTCCGCGACAGGGCCGGCCTGAGGTCGATGGCGCGCCACCTGCTGGCGGCGGCACTCCTGCTGTCGGCCGCAACCAGCCCGGCCAGCGCGCCGCCGGACGCACCGCCGGTGTACTTCGACTGGTTCGAATACCGCGGCAACGACGCGGCCTTCGACACGCCGCTGCCGGCCGGCCACTACCGCAATCCGGTGCTGGCCGGCTTCCATGCCGATCCCAGCATCGTGAGCGCGAACGGCCGGTTCTACCTGGTCAATTCCAGCTTCACCTATTTCCCGGGCATTCCGGTGTTCGAGAGTGCCGACCTGGTTCACTGGAAGCAGATCGGCAACGTGATCGACCGCGCCACGCAGCTGGATTTCGACGGGCTGAGCGTCTCGCGCGGCATCTTCGCGCCCACCATCGAATACCACGATGGGGTCTTCTACGTGGTGACCACGGCCACCGACAGTGGTGGCAACTTCATTGCCACCGCGCGCGACCCGGCCGGTCCGTGGTCCGATCCGCACTGGCTGCCCGGCATCGATGGCATCGATCCATCACTGTTCTTCGATGACGACGGCAAGGTGTACCTGGTCAACAACGATGCACCGCCCGGCCCGCCGCGCTACGACGGGCACCGCGCCATCTGGATGCAGCAGATCGATCTGGCTGCCTTCAAGCCGGTCGGGCCGCGCCGGGTGCTGGTCGACGCGGGCGTGGAGCCGGCGAAGAACCCGATCTGGATCGAAGGACCCCACATCTACAAGCGCCAGGGCTGGTATTACCTGTCCGATGCCGAAGGCGGCACCGGGCCGCAGCACTCCCAGGTGGTGCTCCGCAGTCGCACCGTGTGGGGCCCGTATGACCCCTACGCGGGCAATCCGATCCTGACCCAGCGCGAGCTGCCCGACGACCGACCGCTACCGATCACCAATGCCGGCCATGCCGACCTGGTCGAAGGCCCGGACGGTTCGTGGTGGGCGGTGTTCCTGGCCAGCCGCAACTATCAGACGCGGCACTACAACACCGGGCGCGAGACCTATCTGCTGCCGGTGCGCTGGCAGGACGGCTGGCCACGGATCCTGCCGGCCGACCAGCCCATCCCCTACGTGGTCAAGGCGCCGTCGTGGATGCAGGGCGAGGCATCCCAGGCCCCCTCGACCGGCAACTTCGTCGAGCGCGACAACTTCGATGGACCGAGGCTCGATCGCCAGTGGCTGCGCGTGCGGGTGCCCAAGCACGCCTGGGCCGACCTGGCCACGCGCCCGGGAATGCTGGCCGTGCACCCGCTTGCCGAGGATCTGGACACGCTGCGCAATCCCGCGTTCCTTGGCCGACGCCAGCAGCACCTGCGCTTCGAGGCGAGCGCCGCGATGAGCCGACCGGGGCCTGGCGTGGCGGCCGGCCTGGCGGCGTTCCAGAGCGAGGCGTACTGGTACTTCCTTGGCGTTCGCAGCCTTCCGGACGAGCGACTTTCGCTCTTCCTGGAAGTTCGTGATGGCGGTGGCAGTACGCGCATCGTGGCGACCCGCGAGGTGCGGGCACCGGACGCGTTGCGCCTGAAGATCGACGGCAACGAGGGCGACTACGCGTTCTCGTTCGATACCGGCGACGGGCAGGGCTGGCAACTGCTTGCAGGCAAGGTGGATGGCACCGTTCTGAGCACGGACCGGGCGGGCGGCTTCGTAGGCGCACTGCTGGGTCCCTTCGCGCGCGATGAGCGCACCGGGAGAAGCAAATGAGGCTGTCGCTGTCGTCCAACGCCCGTCGCCGCACGTTGCGCCGCGGGCTCACTGTGTTCGTTCTGACCTGCATCGCGGCGGCCGCATCCGCAGCCGCGCCGCGGCCCTGGCTGGACGTTTCGGCCAGCTTCGAGCAACGGGCTGCCTCACTCGTCGCGCAGATGACGCTGGATGAGAAAGCCGCGCAGATGCAGAACGCCGCGCCGGCAATCGAACGCCTGGGTGTGCCCGCCTACGACTGGTGGAATGAGGGACTGCATGGCGTGGCACGGGCAGGGCAGGCCACGGTCTTTCCGCAGGCGATCGGCCTGGCCGCGACCTTCGATGTGCCGTTGATGGGGCAGGTGGCCACGACGATCAGCGATGAGGCCCGCGCAAAGCACCACCAGTTCCTCCGCGAAGGCGCGCACGGCCGTTACCAGGGGCTGACCTTCTGGTCGCCGAACGTCAACGTCTTCCGCGACCCGCGCTGGGGCCGCGGACAGGAAACCTATGGCGAGGACCCGTACCTCACCGCGCGCATGGGCGTGGCCTTCGTACGTGGCCTGCAGGGCGACGACCCCGTCTACCGCAAGCTGGACGCCACCGCCAAGCATCTGGCCGTGCACAGCGGGCCGGAGGCCGACCGCCATCACTTCGATGCACGGCCCAGCCGGCGCGACCTGTATGACACCTACCTGCCGGCATTCGAGGCGCTGGTCAAGGAGGGCGACGTCGATGCTGTGATGGGCGCCTACAACCGCGTGTACGGCGAGTCCGCCAGTGCCAGCCGTTTCCTGCTGCGCGATGTGCTGCGACGCGACTGGGGCTTCAAGGGCTACGTGGTCTCGGACTGCTGGGCCATCGTCGACATCTGGAAGCACCACCATATCGTGACCACGCGCGAAGCCGCTGCGGCGCTGGCGGTCAGGAATGGCACCGAGCTGGAATGCGGCCAGGAGTACGCCACGCTTCCGTCGGCCGTGCGTCAGGGTCTGATCAGCGAAGCGGAGATCGACGATGCGGTGACCCGTCTGTTCACCGCACGGATGCGCCTGGGCATGTTCGACCCGCCGGAGCGGGTGCGCTGGGCGCGCATTCCGGCCTCGGTGAACCAGGCCCCGGCCCATGATGCGCTGGCGCTCAAGGCCGCGCAGGCGTCGCTGGTGCTGCTGAAGAACGACGGCATCCTGCCGCTGTCACGCGACATCAAGCGCATTGCCGTGGTCGGACCCACTGCCGACGACACCATGGCGCTGCTCGGCAACTACTTCGGCACACCGGCCGCGCCGGTCACGATCCTGCAGGGCATACGCGAGGCGGCCAAGGGCGTCGAGGTTCGCTATGCCCGCGGCGTGGACCTGGTGGAGGGCCGCGACGATCCCGGTGCCACGCCGTTGATCGAGCCGACCTTCCTGCGGCCTTCGGCGGACTCGCCCGAGCGTGGCCTGCGTGGCGAGTACTTCCGCACGCCCGACCTGTCCGGTACGCCGGCCCTGGTGCGTACCGACGCGCAGATCGGCTTCCGCTGGGACCGCGGCTCGCCGACCGACAACCTGCTGGCACGCGGCGAAGCGGCACCGGGGCAGGGGATCCCGAACGACCGCTTCAGCATCCGCTGGAGCGGCCAACTGCTGCCACCCGTGTCCGGCCGCTACCGGCTGGAGGTGGCCGGCGATGATGGCTACCGCCTGTACCTGGACGGGAAGCGCGTGATCGATCACTGGGTGAACACAGATCGCCTGCATGCCGAGGGCATCGAACTGGAGCTGCAGGCCGGGCGTGCCTACGCGCTGACGCTGGAGTACTACGACGACGAGCGCGATGCCGGCGTGCGCCTGGGCTGGCGCATGCCCGGCGCCAAGGCGCCGTTCGATGAAGCGCTCGATGCCGCACGCGAAGCCGATGTGGTGGTGTTCGTCGGTGGCCTTACCGGCGATGTCGAAGGCGAGGAAATGACGGTCAACTATCCAGGCTTTGCCGGTGGCGACCGTACCGACCTGCGGTTGCCCGCGCCGCAGCGCACCCTGCTGGAGGCCCTGCACGCTACCGGCAAGCCGGTGGTGATGGTGCTCACCGGCGGCTCGGCCATTGCCGTGGACTGGGCGCAGTCGCATCTGCCGGCGATCCTGATGAGCTGGTACCCCGGGCAGCGCGGCGGCACCGCCGTCGGCCAGGCGCTGTTCGGCGACATCAATCCCGCCGGCCGGTTGCCAGTGACGTTCTACAAGGCCAGCGAAGCGTTGCCGGCATTCGACGACTACGCCATGGAGGGCCGCACCTATCGCTACTTCCGCGGCACGCCACTTTATCCGTTCGGTCACGGCCTGTCGTATACGCGGTTCGACTATGGAACGCTCCGCCTCGATGCAGCCAGGCTCCGGGCCGATGGCCGCCTGGGCGTTGCGGTCGATGTGACCAACGCAGGCACGCGCAGCGGTGACGAAGTGGTGCAGCTGTACGTGCGGCGCGAGCACGCTGGCAGCGGCGATGCCGTGCAGGAGCTGCGTGGCTTCCAGCGGATCCATCTGGCCCCGGGCGAACACCGCACGGTGACGTTCACCCTGGAGGCAGCGCAGGCCCTGCGCCACTATGACGAAGCGCGCGCCGCGTATGAGGTGCGGCCCGGTGCCTACGAGGTCAGGGTGGGGGCGTCCAGTGCCGATGCACGCGCGCAGGGCAGGTTCACGGTGGTGTCCGCGCATGACTGATCGCTCTCGCCGGCATCGATTTCCCTCCGCCCAGATCCCTTTTCCAGGACGTCCGCTGCATGGCAAGCACTGAACACGCGCTATCGGTACGCGAGAAGCTCGGCTACAGCCTGGGCGATCTCGCCGCCAACCTGATCTTCCAGACCCTGATCACCTACCTGGCGTTCTTCTACACCGACGTCTACCGCCTGCCAGCTGCGACCGCGGCCACGATCATCTTCGTGGTGGGCCTGCTGGGTGCGTTCGTGTTCACGCCGTTGATCGGCATCGCGGCTGACCGGACGACCACCCGTTGGGGCCGCTTCCGGCCGTGGATCCTGTGGACGGCCATTCCTTTTGGCGTACTGTCCCTGCTGGCGTTCAGCACGCCGGACCTGGGCGAGCGCGGAAAGGTGATCTATGCACTGGCCACCTACGCGCTGCTGGTGTGCGTGTACGCAGCGAACAACCTGCCGTACTCGGCGCTGAGCGGCGTGCTGACCGGCAGCATGGCCCAGCGCAACAGCCTTTCGGCCTACCGCTTCGTGGCCGTGATGATCGCGCAGTTCATCATCCAGGTGCTGCTGATGCCGCTGGTGCTGATCCTGGGTGACGGCGACCGGGTGCGCGGCTTCGAGCAGGTCATGACCGCATTCGCCATCATCGGCACGGCGTTCTTCCTGATCACGTTCGCCACCACCCGCGAACGCATCGTGCCGACGCGTGAACAGACCGGCGGCATAGTGCAGGACCTGTCGGACCTGCTGCACAACCGCCCGTGGCAGGTGATGCTGGCCCTGACCGTGCTGGTGTTCATCAACCTGGCATTGAAAGGCGGTACCTACATCTACTACTTCCAGTACTACATGAGTGAAGCGGCGCTGGCCGGCTTCCTTGAAAACTCGGGGTTCAACGGCCTGGTCAGCGCGTTGAATGCTGCGCTGGCCAGCGCCGGCTTCGCGGCGTTCACCTGGCCGAAGGACGCGGCCACCTCGGCGTTCAGCCTGTTCAACGCGTGCGGCATCCTCTGCATGATCCTGGGTATCGGCGCATCGCGACGGCTGGCGGACCGCTTCGGCAAGCGCGACGTCTTCGGTGGCGCCCTATTTGTCTCGACCCTGTTCCTGCTTGCCTTCTACCTGTTTCCACCCACGGCGGTGGCGGTGGCGTTCGGCGCCTTCATGCTGCATGGCTTCTGCTACGGCATCACCATCCCGTTGCTGTGGGCGATGATCGCCGACGTCGCGGACTACTCGGAGTGGAAGAACCATCGGCGGGCAACCGCGATCATCTTCTCGGCGATGCTGTGCGGGCTGAAGATCGGCCTCAGCGTGGGCGGCGCGCTGGTCGCCGCGATCCTCGCCCACTACGGCTACCAGGCCGGCCTGGCGCAGCAGCCTGAGGCCGTGGTGCAGGGCATCCGCCTGACCGTAAGCGTCTACTGCTCCCTTCCTTTCCTGCTCGCCGTGGCGCTGCTGGTCTTCTACAGGATCGACAAGCGCACCGAAACCCGCATCGAGCAGGACCTCCACCTGCGTCGCCGTTCCGCCGACGCCTCCGTGTAACTCCAAGATGACGACCATGATCGACCTCTCTGCCGGCGAAGACGGCCAGGCCAGCGAAGCCCGTCTTGCGCAGCTCACCGCGCACGCCATTTCGCAACCGCTGGTGACCCACATCTATACCGCCGACCCTTCGGCGCATGTGTTCGAGGGGCGCCTGTACATCTATCCGTCGCACGACATCGACGGCGGCCAGCCATTCGACGACGAAGGTGGCCACTTCGGCATGCAGGATTATCATGTGCTGAAGATGGATACGCCCGACGGCACGGCCGTCGATTGCGGCATGGCGTTGCATGTGCGCGATGTGCCCTGGGCCCGGAAACAGATGTGGGCCCCCGATGCCGCCTGCCGTGATGGCCGCTACTACCTCTACTTCCCGGCCAAGGATGCCGAGGGCCGGTTCCGCATCGGCGTGGCGATCGGTGCGCGGCCGGAGGGCCCGTTCGTGCCCCAGCCGGAGCCGATCAAGGGTGCGTACTCGATCGACCCGGCCGTGTTCGAAGACGAGGATGGCAGCCACTACCTGTACTTCGGCGGCATATGGGGCGGGCAGCTGCAGAAGTATCGTGACAACCAGTACAGCGAGGCCCACGAGGAGCCCGAGGGCAGCGCACCGGCGCTGGGCCCGCGCGTGGGCCGCCTGGATGCCGGCATGACCGAGCTGGCCGAACCCACCCGCGAAGTGCAGATCCTGGATGAGCATGGCCAGCCGCTGCGCGCGGACGACCATGCGCGCCGCTTCTTCGAGGGTCCGTGGCTGCACAGTTACCAGGGTCGCTACTACCTGTCGTACTCCACTGGCAACACCCACCAGCTGTGCTACGCCATCGGCGACAGCCCGTATGGACCGTTCACCTACGCTGGCGTGATCCTCACCCCCGTGGTCGGTTGGACCACCCACCACTCCATCTGCCAGTTCGAAGGACAGTGGTACCTGTTCTATCACGATGCACTGATGTCCGGCGGCATCACCCACCTGCGCTCGGCCAAGTGCACGCCGCTGCACATGGAGCCGGACGGAAGCATCCGCACGATCAACCCGTATGGGGCCTGAGCGGATGCTGCCGGTGGATGATGCGCTGGCTCCGCTGCCAGCCGGCGAGCTGCACTGGCTGAGGTGCGGCGAACTGGAGGTTGCGTTCGCCGCAGGGGCGGGCGGGCGCGTGGCGCACCTCCGCTACCAGGGCGTGGAATGGCTGGTGAATGCGCAGCAGGCAGGCCCGGCGGCGATCGCGTGGGGCTGCTACCCGATGGTGCCGTGGGCCGGGCGCATCCGCCGTGGACAGTTCCATTTTGACGGCAGGCCGCATCGGCTGCCGCTCAACTTCGACGGGCACGCCATCCATGGGGTGGGTTTCTCGCGACCCTGGCGGATCGACCGCTTGGACGCGGCGGCAGCCCGGTTGTCGCTGGAGCTGCCGCGCGACGGCTACTGGCCTTTCGGTGGCGCTGCCGTGCTGGACCTGCAGTTGCAGGCTCACAGCCTGCGGATGGACCTCTCGGTCCAGGCCGGCGGCCAGGCGATGCCGGCGGTGCTGGGCTGGCACCCCTGGTTCCGGAAGCCGGAACGACTGCTGTTCAGTCCTCGCTCGATGTATCCGCGGGACAGGGAAGGTATTGCCACGCTGCCCCGCGTGGAGCCCACCACCGGCCCCTGGGATGACTGCTTCATCGCCGACGGTGACGTCACGCTGATACGCGAAGGCCAGCACCTGCGGCTGAGGTCGGACCACGACCACTGGGTGGTCTACGATGGTACGCCGCACGCCACCTGTGTCGAACCGCAGAGCGGCCCGCCAGATGGCTACACCCTGGCACCGCACCGGCTGGAGCCCGGCCAGCGCCTCGCGTTGACATTCGAACTGGCGTGGGCGGCGGACAGCACCTGAAACCCCGGCCAGGGCAGGCGATCACCCGGGTGCCGGGCGGTCGGTACGCCGCCTGGACCGGCCGTGGACCCGGTGCCTGACACGGGCCGCGCCCCAGGACCACCTGACATTTCCTACAGGTTCCAGTCGATCCGCATGCCCGCGATCAGCGCATCCGGCAGGTCGTGCTGGCGTGCGGGCTCATTGAACTGGTCGGGGTGCACGATGTAGTGCAGGTTCGGTGCAACACGAAGCTGCGGGGTGAGCTGGATGCCATAGCTCAGCTCCATCATCACCTGGCTCCCGTGCGGGGTGCCGCTGCCACCGGCTGCGGCGCGGGCGAGGCGCAGGTCTTCCAGCGCGATGCTGCTGTACTTCTGCTGGGTCACGACGAAAGCGATGCTGTCCTGCGGCCGCCGGGCGAACGTGCCTTTCTGCACCAGCCCGGCCTGCAGGAAATGATCCTCGATCAACTGGCCGGAGGTGCCCTTGAGCGCCGCACCGAAAAGGGTCAGGCCGCGGCCGGCACCATCACTGGTGAGTTGCTGCTCGAAGCGGGCGAACGCACCGGAACGACCGTGACGCGTCGCGTACTCCTGGCCACTGAGCAGCGCGGGAATGCCGTTGGCATCGCGCAGCGGATCGCGATAGGTCGAGTTGTCCTGCCAGCCACCGAGTTCGTAGCGGGCTTTCAATCGTGCCGAAGCAGGGCTGCGCCAGCCGATCGTGTAGGGCACGATCCAGCCGGTGGCCTGGTTCGTATTCCACTTCAGGCCATGCTGGCCATCCTCGGCCTGGCTGGGATCAACCTGGTAGGCGCCGACGCGGACATAGACATCGGGCGTCACCCAGGCCGTGGCATCGGCCATCCAGCTCGACACCGGCCACCAGGTGAAACTGCTGGTGCGGAATATGTAGGTCGGGTTGCCACAGGCCGAGTTGCCCTGGAAGTACCGGCACAGGTCCGAACCCAGGTGGTGGATGTTGGCGACGCTGCGCCCTGCTTCCAGTACCAACCGGTCGTTGAACAGCTTCTGTTCGAGGGTCAGGTTGGCCAGGCGCGTGCCTTGGCCGCCGTAGATCTCCTGCACCGAGGTGCTGTTGCCCGTACTGCTGTTGGCGAGATTGGTGCCATGGCGGTTGATGCCGTAGGCCTTGACCGTCGCACCTCGCCAGCCAAACGCCGCGTCCAGGTCCACGTCGGCACCGAACATCAGCTGGCCGGCATAGGCCGTGCCGCTGCGCTTGCCACCGTCGAGCGTGGCGGCCGCTTCGCCGGTGTAGGCGAGCTTCGGAGCGAAGACGTCGCTCGCGTCGGCGGCTGCGGCCAGTGATGGCAGGGCCAGCAGGATCACTGTCGGCAGCAGGCGGCGGGAAGGGGAGGTCATGGGCGGGTTCCTTTTTACAGGGTGGGAGCCGTGACCGGCTTCTTGAGCACGCGCAGCGCGACCGCGGTGACGGCCACGCCGGCCACGAGTGCCAGCAGGTAGATGCCAAGGTGGGTGACTGCGTTCGGGATCGGCAGCACGAACACGCCGCCATGCGGCACCTTCAGTTCGACGCCTGCGGCCATCGAAATCGCACCGGCCACGGCAGAACCAAGGATCAGCGCCGGAATGGTGCGCAGCGGATCACGCGCGGCATAGGGGATCGCGCCTTCGGTCACGAAACTGAGGCCAAGCACGCCAGCGGCACCGGCCGTGCCACGCTCCTCGGCAGTGAAGCGGCTACTGAACAGCCATGTCGCCAGTGCGATACCCAGCGGCGGCGTCATACCGCCGATCATCGTCGCCGCCATCGGCATGTAGACCTGGCTGGAAATCAATGCGGTGGAGAAGGCGTAGGACGCCTTGTTGACGGGTCCGCCCATGTCCACCGCCATCATGCCGCCCAGCAGCAGGCCAAGCAGGATCGCGCTGCTGCCTTGCATGCCGCGCAGCCAGTCGGTCAGCCAGGCCAGCAGCCCAGCCACCGGCGTACCGATTACATACATCATCAACAGGCCGACCAGCAGCGTGCCCAGCACCGGCAGGATCAGCACCGGCTTGAGGCCTTCCAGGCTGCGCGGCAGCCGCAGCGCACGGTTGATCCAATGCACGCCGTAGCCGGCGATGAAACCGGCCAGGATGCCGCCGATGAAGCCCGCATCCATGTTGACTGCCACCAATCCCCCGATCATGCCCGGGGCGATGCCCGGGCGATCGGCGATGGAGTAGGCGATGTAGCCGGCCAGTGCCGGCACCATCAGCATGAAGCCGGACTTGGCGCCGATCTGGAACAGCGACCAGGCCAGCGTGCCCTTGTGTGCATCGTCGAAGGCATAGATGCCGCCGAGCGCGAACGCCAGTGCGATCAGCAGGCCGCCGGCAGTTACGAACGGCAGCATGAACGACACGCCGGTCATCAGGTGCTTGTAGGGGCCGGTGACCCTGGCCTTCTCGGTGGTGCGACCTGAAGCCACCGTGCCGGTCTGCACGCCAGCCTCGGCCAGCGCCTTGCGGATCAGGTTCTGGCCGTCATTGATCGCCGGCTTGGTGCCGCTCTTGAACAGGCGTTTGCCAGCAAAGCGCGACAGATCGACTTCGCGGTCGGCGGCGATCAGCACCAGGTCGGCGGCAGCGATTTCGCCGTCGCTCAACGCATCCTGCGCGCCGACCGAGCCCTGGGTTTCCACCCGGATCGCGTGGCCCAGTGCCTTGGCCGCCTGCTGCAGGCCTTCGGCCGCCATGAACGTGTGGGCGATGCCGGTCGGGCAGGAGGTGACGGCGACGATGCGCTTGCCCGCGTCATCCCTGGAAGGGGGTGCCGATGCTGCGGCGAGCTGCGCCAGCACGGCGAGCGGGTCGTCCAGCACTTCACCGAGGCCGGCGCGCACGATCTGGGCATTGCCGAAGCGGGCGCTGTCCACCTCGCCGTCACCCACCAGCAGCAGCTGCGTTGCGGCGGCAGCCTGCGCGTCGGGCAATGCCCCGGTCACGCCCTGATTGCTGCGGATTTCGATCGCCAATTCGACCCTTTGCTGGCGTGCGGCGCGGCGCAGCGCTTCGGCGGCAAGAACGGCCTCGATGCTGCGTTCGCCAGCGGCGATGACTACGGTGGAAGCTTGCATGGCAACTCCTGGAATTCTTCGGGTTCGTCCTTGCAGCAGGGGCCATCGGTGGCCCAAGGCCAGCGGCAGCCCCCTCTGCAGGGGTTTCAATCCAACCGCTCGATCAGTACATCGCCGGTCCACGCGCGCACCTGCGCCGGGTCCAGCCGCCGCGCGTCGCCACTCTCCAGCCGGCTCATCGAGAACGCCGTGGCCAGTCGCGCACAACCGGCCAGGTCGGGGGAGGGCTCCAACAAGGCGGCGGCGATGCCGGCGACCATGGCGTCGCCGGCACCGACCGTACTGCCCTGCGCCAGTCGCGCCGGTCGTGCGACCAGGGCGCCGCTGCGATCAATGAACAGCGCGCCGTTGGCGCCCATCGAGATCGCTACGAGTGCAACTCCGCGTTCGACCAGGGCCCGGCCCGCGGCGCGCAGGGCGCTGCGATCCAGCAGCGGCGTGCCGGCCCAGGCCTCCAGTTCATGGCGGTTGGGCTTGACCGCGTAGGGCAGTGCACCCTGTGCACCACTCAACGCCGCGGCAAGCGCGTCGCCACTGGTATCCAGCAGTACGCGCGCGCCGGCGGCGCGCACCTGCGCCTGCAGTCGGGCCCATGCATCGGCTTGCAGCCCGGACGGAAGGCTGCCGGACAGCACCACCGGCAGCTGCGGCTGGAGCAGTGCGTCGAGTCGGCGCGATACCGCGTCCAGATCGGCGTCGCACAGTGACAGGCCGGGCAGGTTGATGTCGGTGGTCTCGCCGTTGGCATCTTCCACCAGCTTGATGTTGGTGCGGGTACGGCCCGGAATGCGCAGACACGCGTCTGCGATGCCCCGATCGGAAAACAGTGCGCTGAACACGCCGTCGTTGCCATCGCCGAGCACACCCAGCGCAGTGGTCGGCACGCCCCAGTCTGCCAGGCAGGCGGCCACGTTGATGCCTTTGCCGCCGGCGTCGTCGCGGGAACTGCGGGCGCGATGCACGTGACCCGGTTGCAGGTTCGCCAGCCGCACGGTCTGGTCGATTGCCGGGTTCAGGGTAATGGTGACGGCGCGGGAACTCATGCGCGCGCTCCATCGAGGGCACGCACCTGCTCGGCGGTCTCGCAGTCCAGCGCCGTCGCAGCCAGCGTTCGCAGATCGGCCAGCGCGCTGCCACGCAGGCGTGCTTTCACGGCCGGGATGTCGTTCGGGGTCATCGACAGTTCGTCCACGCCCAGGCCGGCCAACAGCAGTGCGCCGAACGGATCGCCGGCCAGCCCGCCACAGACGCCCACCCAGCGCCCATGCAGTCGTGCGCCTTCCACCGTGGCGCGGATCGCGCGCAGCACGGCCGGATGCAGGCTGTCGGCCTCGGCGGCCAGTTCCGGATTCTGGCGGTCGATCGCCAGCACGTACTGGGTCAGGTCGTTGGTACCGATCGAGAAGAAGTCGGCGTGGCGGGCCAGCACATCGCTCTGCGCTGCAGCGGCCGGCACTTCGATCATGATGCCGATCGGTACCCCGGGCGCCTGCAGTGCTGCGCGCTGGCGCTCGCAGATGGCGCGCAGTGCGACCAGCTCGCTCACCGAGGTGATCATCGGGAACATGATGGACAGGCGCGCGCCGTCTTTCGCCGCGCGGTACAGCGCACGCAGCTGCGGTTCCAGCAGGTCCGGCCGGCGCAGCAGCAGGCGCGCGCCGCGCACGCCCAGGAACGGGTTTTCTTCATGCGGCAGCTCCAGGTGCGCCACCTGCTTGTCGCCACCGATATCGAGCGCACGCACGATCAGTGGGCGGCCGCCGAGTGCCTTGGCCATCGCCACATACGTGGTGTACTGCTCATCCTCGCTGGGCGTACTGCCACGTTCAAGGAACAGGAATTCGGTACGCATCAGGCCGACGCCTTCCGCGCCTTGCTCCAGTGCCAGCGGCACCTGCTCGGGCAGGTTGACGTTGGCGCCGATGTCGATGCGGTGGCCGTCCGGCGTCTGTGCCGGCTGCGCACGTTGCGCCGCTTCACGCTCGCGGATCTGCTGCTGTTCGGCGATCCACGCGCGCGCCGAGGCGAGGTCGGCCTCGGACGGAGACAGGTAGAGCCGCCCGCTGCTGCCGTCGATGATCGCCTCGCGACCGGCGCTGATCGCGAGCAGCTCGCCCCCCCCGGCGACCAGCGCCGGCAGGCCGAGGGTGCGCGAGAGGATGGCGGTGTGCGAGGTCGGCCCGCCCTGCGCGGTGGCCAGGCCAATCACGCGGGTAGTGTCGAGGTTGGCCGTGTCGGACGGCGACAGGTCCGCCGCGATCAGGATGCACGGGTGCGCGGGCAGGTCGGCCAGGCCGCCACCGGCGGCCGACGGATCAAGCTGCGCCAGCACTCGGCGGCCAACGTCACGCAGGTCGGCGGCGCGCCCGGCCAGCACCGGGTTGCCCAGCGCGGCCAGGCCCGAGGCGATGTGTTCGATGGCCTGGTGCCAGGACCATGCGACGCCATGGCCTTCGACCATCAGCTGGCAGGTACGGGTAATCAGGTCGGTGTCGTCCAACAGCGCGGCATGGGCCTTGAAGATGGCGGCGTCCGAGGCGCCAAGCCGGCGCTGGGTGTCATCCTGCAGCGCGGCCAACTGCTGGCGGGTACGTGCGAGCGCGTCCTGCAGACGCGCCCCGCCTTCGCCGAGCGGGGCCGGGCGATCGGCGACCTCGGCCTGCGTGCTGGCCAATACATGCACCGGGCCGATTGCCAGCCCAGGGCTGGCACCGATGCCGACGATGGCAGCCTGTGCCTCGGGCGGATTCCAGCCTGCCACCGGCGTGGCCTTGCGTTGTGCTGCGCGTTCGGCGTCGGCCTTTTCCTGTGCCACCAGGTCCTCCATGACCCTGCGCAGCGCGGTCAGCAGGGCAGGGGCATCCGCCCCCTCGGCAGACACGCTGACGGCATCGCCATGACGCAGGCCAAGTTGCAGCAGCGCGACCAGACTCTTGGCGTCCGCTGCCTGGTCGCCGGCACGCACCTGGGCGCGGGCCGCAAAGCGGCGCGCCGTCTCTGCCCAGCGCGTGGCCGGGCGCGCGTGCAGGCCGCTGGGGTAGGCAATGGTCCAGTCAAAGCGCTCGGCCAGATCGGTGGCCGGTACCTGGGCGGTCGTGATCGCAATGTCGCCGGTCAGCGCGTTGACGATCTCACCCGCATCGGTGGTCGCAAACAGGCGCTGCAGCGTTGCCTCATCCTGGATCAGGCGGGTCAGGCGGCGCAGCAGGGTAATGTGGGTATCGGACTGGGCAGCGATGCCAACCACCAGACGGGTGACCTGCCCCGGATTCCATTCCACGCCTTCCGGCAACTGCAGCACGGCAATGCCATCGCGGCGCACCAGATGGCGGTCCTCGCCAAGCCCGTGCGGGATTGCCACGCCATGGCCGAGGAAGGTGTTGGCCAGCGCTTCGCGCCGTCCCATGCTGGCCTCGTACCCCGGCGCCACGCAGCCGGCCGCGACCAGCATCTGCGCGACCTGGGCGATCGCATCGGTCTTGTCCTGCGCCCGCGCGTCCAGGCGGATCAGTTCCCGGCTGACGGGGGAGGGGAAGGTCTGGGGCGACAAAGGGCGGCTCCGGCAAAAGGATGGCTGGGCACATTGGGAACGTTCCCACCGCCTATTTCAATGTGCACTGCACAAAATGCCAACAGCTCTTTGGCGTTAGCATTGTCCTGAACAGCCGCCGGACCATGGCAGGCGCACTTTTCCGGGAACGTTTCCAATGAGTATCAGCATCAATGACGTCGCGCGTGTAGCGGGGGTATCCAAGTCCACCGTGTCGCGGGTGCTCGGGGGCGGCCCGGTCAGCGAAGAGGTTCGCGGCCGGGTCGAGGTGGCGATCCGCCAGACCGGCTATCGGCCGAACCTGCAGGCAAGGCGGCTGCGCTCCCGGCACACCGGCATCATCGGGTTGATCGTTGCGGATATCCGCAACCCGTTCTTCACTGCGCTTATCCGTGCGGTGGAGGAGGTCGCCTATCGCGAAGGCCTGCGCGTCACGCTCTGCAACACCGACGAAGACCCCGAGCGCGAGGCGCTGTACCTGCAGTTGATGCACGAGGAGCGCATCAGTGGACTGATCTTTGCGCCCACACGGACCACGGTGGGGCGGCTGGAACGGCTCACGCTGGACTTCCCGACGGTACTGGTGGACCGCGCCGCGGCCAGCGGGTCGATCGACAGCGTGGTGCTGGACAATCCCGCGGCGATGGGCGCCCTGGTCGAGCATCTCGTCGAGCGTGGCTATCGCCGCATCGGCGGCCTGTTCGGCAGCACCAGCACCACGGCGGCCGAGCGCCGCGACGGCTATCTTGCTGCGATGCGCACGCACGGATTGGAGCCGGATTACCGTGAAGTCGAGCCAACGGCCGAGGCCGCCATCGCAACGGTCGACCAATGGCTGGCCGGCCCTTCGCGTCCCGACGCGCTGGTCACCAGCAACAGCCTGCTGCTCATGGGTGCAGTGAAGGCGGCACGCAGCGCCGGTCTCGCCATTCCAGGAGAGCTGGCGCTGGCAGGGTTCGACAACGAGCGCTGGACCGAGCTGGTCGAACCTGGCATTACCGTGGTCGAGCAGCCGGTTGAAGCCATGGGGCGCGCTGCGATGTCGCTGTTGCTGGAACGCCTGCGCATGCCGGAGCTGCCCGTGCGCAGGCTGGTGATGACGGGAAGGTGCGTGGTGAGAGGGTCGACGGCTGGGCGATAGTCCGGCACCGGCCTGCGGCAGCCGCCAGATGTTGGCGGGTCATGCGTTGTCTGCTACAAGCCAACTGTACGCAGACACAGTGGAGGATCGCCTTGTCAGAGCCCTATTCAGCACTGCTCCGCCTGAAGATTTCCCACCACGATCTTTCCAGATGGCTGGCAGCGCCCGTGCCTTCATCATCCCGTTGGTCCGACTGGCGAGGCATCTCCGGGCAGTGGCGCATGGAAAACGGTCAATACCTTGCCTCGTGCAGCGACGAGGCGTTGGACCACCTGCTCGCGGATTGCCAGGCGCTGTTGGCCCGCTACCCCGACAATCGCGCCGCATTGAAGGCTTTCCTTGCCTCTGCACAGGCCGGGAATATCCAGATTGCCGCCTATGACCGCACTGCTACGCACTTTGTCGCAGGATCGCTGACGTATTCGGAGAGCCTTTACGATCTCATCGCGTTTCTTGCCGTGGCACGAGGCGCCGCCGACTTCCTGAAGGGGGGCGACGAAGGCGTGGCACTGATCCACGACTATCTCTGGGCCGAGGAAGGTGAGCAGGAGACGGTTGCTGCGATTGGGCTGGCCGGCCCCGGAGAATCCGGATTCCTGTCATCCGCAGACCTGGATGCCGCCACCGAGCCCTTCGAAACATTGGTGGAGGCCATGCTGGAAGCCGAGGACGACCCGGAGTTTCGTCCGCGCAACCAGCTTGATCGGCTTTGACCTCTGCCGCGTGGCGTCCATGAAAGCAACAGCCAGGGCCTCAACATGAAGAGACATCACCAACCCCAGGCGCGCCGCGTCATGCGTCGGCTCCTCGCACTTGGCCTCTGCGCGCTGGCTGGGTCCGCTTTGGCCGGAACAATGCAGCCGGTACGGACCTGGCTTGTCAGCGGCACGGAACTCATCACCCTCCTGCAGGGGAAAGGCGATGACGGGTTCTGCGACGGTGAACAGTGCCGGATCCTGTCCAGCGCTCGCGCCAGCGGCTATATCCTGGGCGTCGCCGATGCCAGCCGCGGACAGTGGTGCGGGCAGGGCCAGATCCTTCCGCATGAACTGGTCGACCATGTGTCTTCCCATCTCCGGCAACTGCCCCGCGAGCGATTGCAGCAGGATGCGTCGCCACTGGTTGTCGAAGGGCTGCGCACGGCGTTTCCCTGTGGTCGCGGCACACCACGTGGCAACAGTGCCGAGCCCGGCAATGACCAATGAAGCACGCCGCGCCCGCTTGGCGACGATGCGGACGTCCTACACCCTCGCGACACGGTGCATTCACGACCACCGACATTCGCGCTTGCCAGACTGCATGTTCCTTCCACAGCACGAGGTGCCCCATGGCTACCTGTGATGTGTGCGGCAACAACTACGACAAGAGCTTTACCCTGCAGCAGGGCGGGCGCAGCGGCACGCTCGATTCGTTCGAGTGCGCGATCCACGCATTCGCACCCCGCTGCGCACACTGCAAATGCGCCGTCATTGGGCATGGCGTTGAAGGAAATGGCCAGATCTTCTGCTGTGCACATTGCGCCGGTCATGCCGGCGTACAGGGGATAGCCGACCGGGCCTGAGCTGCCTTCAGCGCCCTCCTGCTTCCTGCCCAGAGACAAGCGAAGAAAGCCGCGCGATCCGGGCTGCACCCGAATCAGCCAGCAGCGCCAGTGCGCGCCGCTTCCGGGATGGCAGCCCCGCCACGACCTCCGATGCCAGCACGACGTCGAACTCTCTGGCGTTGGCATCCAGCGCGGTGGCCAGAACGCACGAATCGGCCGTCATGCCACTCAGGCACAGGCGGCGCACTCCCAATTTGGCCAGCAGAATCGGCAAGGGACTGGCCAGGAACGCCGAGTGCTTGGGCTTGAGCACGAAGTAATGACCGGGCAAGGGCGAGAGAAGGCTGGCAATTCGCCCCGCCGGACCGCCGTCGCGCCGGCACTGTTCCACCTGCTGGCGGAAATCGCGCTTCCAATCCGAGAAATTGTCATTGGCGTAGATGACCGGCCACCTGCGTTCGTCGAAGTGATCCCTCAGGCGCCGGATCTGCCGGGCCGCCCGCTCTGCCGCGGGCGCCAGCTCCTGCGCGCCCGGGAAATCGAAACGGCTGAACATGTCGATGATCAGCAAGGCCGTCGACGGATCATCTGCCATGGTTCAATCTCCTGTCTGGGTATGCGGCGCCTCGACCGGCTTGGACTGCGGCGAATCTTTCTGGCGCAGGAAGATCGTCAGCACCACCAGAGACAGCACGGCCAGGAACTCGCTTTGCCAGTTCTGCATGGATTCGAACCAGAATGTGCTGCTGGCGAGGTGCTCCACAAAGCCTGGCGGCGGCAATCCCTTCAACTGCTGTTCGGCCTCCTCGGCGCGCCAGCTTCCCAATGCATGCAGCGTAAAGCTGAACAGGAACAACAGCCCGAACGCAATCGCCAGCGAATGACCGTAAAGAACCTTCCACAGGCCACCGCGCCTGACCGGCCAGGGCGTGCGGCCGGGTTCGATGCGATTCTGTTCCTGCGCGGGGTCCAGCGGCCGCGATTCGGCCGAACCGCGCTGGCGCAGGCTGACCGTCAGCAGAACGTACATCCCCATCTGCAGGAATTCGCTCTCCCAGTTCTCGAACGTAGCGCTGACGAAGTGCCCGGTAGCCAGGTAGTGCCAGAAATCGATCGGCATGCGTCCGTGCTCGACCAGTTCCTGGTTGTGCACGTGATGCCCCGCAACTGCCTGCCCCACAATGAACACCAACGTGAGCGCAAGCAGCACCAGCGAGAGACCGTTGCGTTTCCACATGCAACACCTCGTTCAGGCTGTTCCAAAGATCGTCCATGAAGCTTGCGTGGGCAAAGGGCCATGCCTCGTGATTGCTGCGCATCCGGAATGTGAGGCGGACTCAACGCTTCCCCGTCGGATCGGGATCAGGGCGCTCGTAGTCCTCCGGTACCGCCTTGGGGCCATCGCCGTCGTCGGGCATGTCGTGCTCCTTCCATCTGGCTCGATCGTTGCGCCGTTTGTCCGGCGTGTGCGCCTTTGACTGATCGTCCACATCCGTCGTTGGATTGAAGGGCAGTTTGTCGTTCATGGGCAGCTCCTGCGGCGAGAGAGTGAAGCCTGCACCGCGCCGGGTTAACGCCACGACGCTGCAGAATGAACGCCGCGCACACCGGGATGTCACTGCAGCCGGATGGCGGCCTTGCGATGCTGAAGGCCCGAGCTCCTGGAGCAGCACGATGCAGGCATTGACCTATCACGGCCGCAGGGATGTGCGCGTCGAGACTGTGCCCGACCCGGTACTGGCGGCGGATGACGATCTGATACTGCGGGTGACCGCCACCGCCATCTGCGGTTCGGACCTGCACCTCTACCGCGGCAAGATTCCTGATCTGCACGATGGCGATGTACTGGGCCACGAATTCATGGGCGTGGTGGAAGAGGTCGGCAGCGGCGTGACCCAGGTGAAGCCGGGCGATCGCGTGGTGATTCCCTTCGTGATCGCCTGTGGTGAGTGTTTCCACTGCAGGCTGGCCGAATATGCCGCATGCGAGACCACCAATGCTGGCAAGGGCGCGGCGCTGAACCAGAAAGGGCTGCTGCCTCCAGCTGCTTTGTTCGGATACAGCCATCTGTATGGCGGCGTAGCCGGTGGCCAAGCCGAATTCGTACGCGTGCCGAAGGCCAACGTGGGCCCGTTGCGCATTCCGGAAGGCGTGGCCGATGAGCAGGTGCTGTTCCTGTCTGACATTCTCCCGACCGGCTATCAGGCCGCGCTGAACGCGGGTGTGAAGCCCGGCTCGACGGTGGCCATCTTCGGCGCCGGTCCGGTTGGGCTGATGAGCGCGGCCTGTTGCCGACTGCTGGGAGCAGAGACCATCTTCATGGTCGACCACCTCCGTTACCGCCTGGACTATGCACGCCGTGCTTACGGCGTGACCCCCATCGACTTCAAGGAGATAGAAGACCCGGCCGATTACATCCTTACCCAGACCAGTGGGCGGGGCGTAGACGCCTGCATCGAGGCCGTAGGCTTCGAGGCCGAGGGCAGTGCGCTGGAGTCAGCGTTGACCGCTGTAAAGCTGGAAGGCAGCAGTGGCGTGGCGATACGGCAATGCATCGCGGCAACGCGCCGTGGCGGCGTGGTCAGCATTCCAGGCGTCTATGCCGGCTTCATCCATGGTTTTCTGCTGGGTGATGCGTTCGACAAAGGTCTGACATTCAAGATGGGCCAGACCCATGTTCAGGGACTCATGCCGGAACTGCTCGACGCAATCATGGAAGGAAAGCTGGATCCGGGTGACATCATCTCACACCGGATGCGCCTGGCCGACGCTGCGCAGGGCTACGCGATATTCGATGCCAAGGATGACGACTGCCGCAAGATCGTACTGACACCCTGAGCATGCTGCCATGAGCGCGATTGCCGCCGGTGTCTACGCACTGTGGCTGGCTGCCGGCTGGCTGGACTTCCATTTTCACCGGCGGACCGACCTTCCACATACCTCTGCGATGCGCGAAAGCCTGTTGCATGGGGTGCAGTTGCTGCTGATCGGAAGCGGGGTGCTCGCATGGCTCCTGCTGGAAAACACGCTGTCGCTCGTCACGTTTCTGGCACTTCTGGTCCTCGCGCACGCAATCGCCGGCTACTTCGACACCGTCAGCGCGGACGGTAGACGACGCATCAGCCCGGCAGAGCAGCATGTGCACAGCGTGCTCGATGCCGCGCCGTGGGTCCTGCTGGGCTGGGTGGGCTGGCAGGTCCACCCCCGGTGGTCGCTCGAAGTGAAGCCTGCAGCACCGGGCGTCTGGTGGCTGGTCCTGCTGCCGGCGCTGGGCGTGGTCGTGCTGCCATGGTTGTGGGAGTTGCTGCAGTGCCTGCGCGCACGACGGCAGCGCAGGCAAGCGAGCGCGTGAGGATCATCGCGCAGAGAATTCATGCGCCGGCTACACCTCCCAGACAGCGATGTGACCGCTTGCGGCCTACGTTCGACATGTCTCTCCATTTCAGGCTCCTTCATGCAGCATGTGACGTCGCCATCCCCGCTGGAGGGCCGCGCTCGCGAGTTAGTGGTCCAGCGGCCCGACCTGCCATTGCCCGGAAGCGGCCGCACGCTGCAGCGGTGGCAGGCGCTGGCGGCATGGGGGGCGGAAGACCTGTGCCTGGCCAAAGTGCTTGAGGCGCACTACGACGCCCAGGCGATCATTGCCGAACTGAACGCGCCCGCCCTGGCTGAAGGCCAGCTACTGGCGGTCTGGGCGGCGGAAGGTCCAGCCAGCACACTCCGCTTCGATGCCCACGGCCAGCTCCATGGTGACAAGCCCTGGTGTTCCGGCAGCGCGTGGGTGGATGCGGCATTGGTAACCGTCCGCAACGCGCAGGGCGTGTGGCTGTGCCAGGTTGCAGCGACGCACTGGCGCACGCTTGCAGATGAGCCCTGGCCGGCCGTTGGCATGGCCGGCGTTCCGTCCACCACGGTGCGATTCGACGGCGCACCGATGGCGCTTCTGGGAACGCGCGATGAGTACCTGCAGCGACCGGGTTTCTGGCACGGCGGTGCGGGCATCGCGGCAGTCTGGTTCGGCGCGGCGGCCGCCCTGGCCGAGCGCATGCGGCCAGCCTGCACCGAGGGGAATCGCGCGCGATTACTGGGTGAAGTGGACCTCGCCTTGGGCCCGGCGGCGGCGCTGCTTCGCGAAGTGGCGGCGCGCATCGACGCCGCGCCGGAATCGGCGCACCGCGAAGAGGTCGTGCGCCTGCGCTGCGTGGTCGAGCGCGCGGCGACGCGTGTCCTGGATCTGGCGGGGCGCGCACTGGGCCCGGCGCCGATGTGCCTGGAAGATGCCCACGCCCGTCGCTGCGCGGACCTGACCGTGTTC
Source organism: Stenotrophomonas sp. YJH_SMC_65 (assembly GCF_059369475.1). Taxonomy (NCBI): domain Bacteria; kingdom Pseudomonadati; phylum Pseudomonadota; class Gammaproteobacteria; order Lysobacterales; family Lysobacteraceae; genus Stenotrophomonas; species Stenotrophomonas sp. YJH_SMC_65. Next base: position 139,327 of record NZ_JCAFSR010000007.1, on the reverse strand, counting down.
CTTCGGCAGAACCACGCAGATCGCGATTGGGAATGGCTGGGCGGCCAGCGGGCGAGCCAGGAGGCGACATGGGCGCTGTAGCCAGGACACCCCTGCAGGGGGAGGGAACGCAGGAGCAGGCATGGCTGCGCTGCGATTGGCTGTGGCAGCGGCCGGCAACATCGGCCAATGCCCTGTGCGCCGGCCATGATCGCGTCGTGGTGGTCGCACCCCATCCAGACGACGAGATCCTCGGCTGTGGTGGACTGCTCCGTCACGCTGCGGAGCAGGGCATGGAGGTACGCGTCGTCGCCGTGACTGATGGCGAAGCGTGCTATCCGGACGAGCACTGGTGGACGCCAGAACGCCTGCGCTCGGCGCGACGCGCCGAGCTTGCCGCAGCGCTGGGCGAACTCGGTATCCGGCCTGGATCCGCGTTTCATCTCGGCATCGCCGACGGCGCGGTCAGTGCGCACGAACAGGGCCTGGAAGATTGGCTGCAGCAGCACCTCCAGCCGAGCGACCTGGTCCTGGCACCCTGGCGCTTTGATGGGCATCCCGATCATGAAGCCGCAGGGCGTGCTGCCTGCAGGGCGGTGCGGACAGTGGGCTGCCGACGCCTGGAGTACCCGGTGTGGGGCTGGCACTGGCTTGACCCCGCCTGCGCACACATGGCGTGGGAGGTTCCCAGGCTGATCGACATTTCAGCAGTGGCTGCCGCAAAACGAAACGCCATCGCGCACTTCCGGACCCAGACCGGCGAGGTGCCGGAACTGAACAGCCCGCCGGTGCTGCCCGCACATGTACTGACCCGATTCTTCCGGAACTACGAGGTATTCCTGGCATGAGCGCGCAACCGTACTTCGATGAACTGCATGAGCAGGAGGATCCCTTCGGCTATCGCAGCCGATGGTATGAAGAACGCAAGCGTGCGCTGCTGCTGGCCAGCCTGAGCCAGCGCCAGTTCATTCGGGGCTGGGAGCTGGGATGCTCCAACGGCGTGCTGACCGAGGCCTTGGCCGCCCGCTGCGAGCGCCTGCTGGCCACCGACATCAGCCCACGCGCAGCGTTCCGGGCCCGCCGCAACCTGGCCCACCTGCCGCATGTGCAGATCCATTGCGCCAGCCATCCCGAGCAATGGCCGCCGGGCCGCTTCGACCTGATCGTCTGCGGGGAAATGGGCTACTACCTGGGTGCAGCAGCGCTACACGAGCTGCGCGCCGGCATCGATTCGGCCCTTCGCAACGACGGACTGCTGGTCGCCTGCCATTGGTTGCCTTCGTTCCATGGGCGCGCAAGTCGCACCGACGTCGTGCATCGGTGCCTTGGCCAAGGCCTGCACGAAGCCTTCCACTATCGTGATGCGGACTTCGTGCTGCAGGGCTGGACGCGCAGCGCACTATCGCTGGCCCGCAACGAGGGCCTGCGATGATCGGCATCCTGGTTCCGGCCCATGACGAGGCAGCCAGCGTGGAGCGCTGCCTGCAATCGATCCGAAGGGCAGCCCTGCATCCCGGGCTGCACGGCGAAGCAGTGCAGGTGGTGGTTGCACTGGACAGCTGCTCGGATGCCACCGCGTCCATCTGCCAGCAGCAGCGGGTCGATACGGTGCGCCTGGAAGCACGCTGCGTCGGCGTTGCCAGGGCAGCGGCCGCCGCTGAGCTGCTCGGACGCGGTGCGAGATGGCTGGCGAGCACCGATGCCGACAGCGAGGTACCTCCCGAATGGCTGGTTGCCCAGCTTGAGGGCCGGTGCGACGCCTTCTGCGGACTGGTGGACATAGCAACCACCTCCAGGACGGAGAAGCGCCTGCGACGCGCGTTCCAGAAACGGCAGCAGTGGGGCGACGATCATGGGCGCATCCACGGTGCCAATTTCGGCGTCTCCGCCCAGGCCTATCTGGCGGCAGGGGGATTTGCTCCCCTGCGCTGTGGAGAGGATGTTGCACTGGTGAGGAGGCTGCAATGCCTCGGCGCTGACGTAAGGTGGGCCGGCGCCCCCATCGTCATGACCAGTGCCCGCCTGGTGGGACGCGCGACCGGAGGGTTCTCGGCCTACCTGGCCGGAATGGAGGGTGCGCGCCCCGCCACGGCGGCAGATCGGCGGATGGCGGTACCTGGAAGCGCCTCGGAAACCACGCTGAATTGGGCATGATGTGATGTTTTCCCGGCTGGCGTTTACGGTTTCGCCACGATGCCCGTCCTAGAGTGAAGCGCTGGGAGAGCAGGAGTGGCACCATGCCGAATCGAGCCATCGCCTACGTCAGCGAGGCCGTCAGTGGATTCTCGCCGGAACGTCTGAAAGCGCTGATGGACGATGCCGCGCGCTTCAATCGGGGCGCAGGGGTGACCGGGGTGCTGCTGTTCGACGGCGAACGCTTCCTGCAGTACATGGAGGGCCCTGCCGATGGACTGGATGTGGCCTTCTCCCGTGTCGCCGGCGCCAGCAGTCACATCCACCTGATCGAACTTGCGCGGGGGCGTGTCGGCCAGCGGCGGCTGCCGTTCTGGCCCATGCGTTGCCTGTCCGTCACTGCAGATGAGCTGCGCGAGATTGCCTGTGCCGACTGGACCAGCTTCATCCAGCGGGCAGCGACCGAACAGGCCGATGCCACGGCGATGGGCAAGCTGCTGCTGATTGTCGAGCCCTACGCAAAGGCCGCCTGAGCCGGAAACCTGTTACTGCAGTGTGCCGCAGGGGAGAGGATGGAGCGAGGCAGGTTGTGAACCGCCTCATTTGGCGCTACGGCAAGGGCAGCATCATGGAAGGGCAGGACACTTCCTGCGTCAGAAGGAATCAACGTGCCCCTCCGCGCAATCGCTTACGCAAGTGAGGCGATACCGGGGCTTTCCATGGACCCTGTGGACGACCTCGCCAGGGCCGCTGCCCGCTTCAACTTCGAAGCAGGCGTGACGGGTGTGCTTCTTTACGATGGGCACCGCTTCCTCCAGTACATGGAGGGACCGGAAGACAGCATCAACGTGGTGTACAGCCGCATCCTCGGTGCCCGCAGCCATTGCGAACTGCTTGAGCTGGGCCGGGGCAGGGTGTCCGGCCGGTTCTTTCCCTATTGGTCGATGCGGCTGCTCTGGACCGACCCTGCCGACATCCGCAGCGTCGCTCGTGGCAACTGGAGCGGGCTCTCCCGCGGTGGTGCGCTGCGCCAGCTGGGGCAGGTGGTAGCCCCACACCTGGCGTAATCCCGGCGTCTGCCGCTCAATGCGTGGCAGGGGGCGCGCAGGCGTCTCCCACGACCTGCTGGACGGCTTCCTGCAACTGGTCGATGTGGAACGGCTTGGCCACGAAGGTTGCGCGGCGGTGGCGCAGCGGCACCAGCTGGTCATAGACCGCAGAGACGAACAGGTAGGGAATGCCGAGTTCCGCCAGTCGATCGGCCACCGGGAACACCACGCCATCGCGGAGCTCCACATCCAGAACCGCGCCATCGAAACGTTGCGTATCCAGCAGCCCCAGCGCATCGAACACGCTGTAGGCGTGGGTCACCCGGCCGCCGCCGTCTTCCAGCGCCTGTTCCATCAGTGCAGCCAGGTCGAGCTGGTCTTCAACCAGCAGCAGGTTGCACCTGCGCTGGTCCATTTCCGATTGCATGCGCGCATGCCTGTGTTGCCTTGGGAACTGCAGTGTGTGCTGTATTGCATCAACGGCGCGCGTGGGCCGTGTCAGCCCAGCGCGAAGCCGCCCCGCGAAGGTGCTCCATGCCGTCGATGCGGCGTGGAAGGCGGTGCGCCTTTTTTGACGGCGCGTTGGCGGCGGCCATGGATACTGCCGCCGTCCCCCAGCACTGGAGCCATGACCATGCCTCGATCCGCCACCGACCCCACCGCCCCCTGCGCATTGCGCGTGGAGTGCATGTCCCTGGATTGCGGCGGCGCTGCGATCGTCGTGGAGCTGGATCGCACCCCCGAACGGGCATGGATGAAGTCGCTCAAGCGCGCCCTGCAGGAGGATGACGTGCTGGAGGGTGCCCAGGCCAAGTTCGATGGCCGCTTTGTCTACGTCGTGGGCGTGGAAGGTGGCGCGCACCGTGCGCAGCACCGGGTGATCCAGGCGTTGAAGGCGTCCGCAGGCGCGCGCGCACCCGCAGCAAGCCCCCGTCGCGACGCCGGCAGCGCTGTAGTGTCCGGCGCGATGCCCGCCTGAGTTCGCGGCAGGCGTTGCCACGCAACAGCGGATGTTATGGCCGCATCAGCGCCAGGTGCAGCGCGCACGCCCGCCGGCTCACGCCGGCCGACGGGGCAGTGATTGCTGCCTCGCCACCATGGTCTCCGGAGGCATGTCGCCCCACTACCGGAGACCGTGATGGCAGACCCGAACACCGTCCGCAGCGAGCGCCTGCTGAAATGGCTGCAGGATGCCTACGCCATGGAGCAGGAGGCGGAGACCATGATGAAGGCCATGGCTTCGCGCATCCAGAACTATCCCCATCTTGCCGCACGCATCGGCCAGCACGTACTGGAGACGCAGCAGCAGGCCGCCTCCCTGCGCGAGTGCATTGAAGCGCTCGGCGGAAGCGTGCCCACCGCCAAGGGGCTGTTCGCGAGCATGACCGCAGCGATCCACGCTGCCGGCAACACCCTGATGGAGGACGAGGTCGTCAAGAGCATCGGCATCTCCTTTGGCTTCGAGAACACCGAGATCGCCACCTACCGGGCACTGGTGATCGCGGCCGAGCGGGCCGCCGCGCCGGATATCGCGGCCGTGTGCGGCCAGATCCTGCAGGAAGAGATCGCCATGGCGCGCTGGCTGGAAGAGCACCAGGACAGCCTGGTCGGCGCCTTCCTCAACCGTGACGAAACGCCTGGCGCCCAAGCCAAGCGTTGATCCCGATCCCGCCTGCCATACACAGGAGACAGTCCCATGTTCTTCCACCACAGGAAGCTGATGTACACCGTGCGCGTGCGCGAATCCAACCCGCAGCTTGCCAGCCTCATGCTGGAACAGTTTGGCGGCCCCCAAGGCGAACTGGCGGCTGCAATGCGTTACTTCACCCAGGGACTCGGTGAATGCGATCCGGGCCGCAAGGACCTGCTGATGGACATTGCCACCGAAGAGATCAGCCACCTGGAGATCATCGGCACCATCATCGCCATGCTCAACCGCGGCCCGAAGGCCATCCAGTCCGAGGGTCTTGCCGAAGCCGAGGACATGCGGCTGCTGGGCCAGAACAGCACCAGCCATACCGAACAGATCCTGTATGGGGGCGGCCCGGCGCTGGTCAATTCCAGCGGGGTGCCGTGGACGGCGGCCTACGTCGATTCGATCGGGGAGCCCACCGCCGACCTGCGCTCGAACATCGCCGCCGAAGCCCGCGCCAAGCTGGTCTACGAACGACTGATCACGGTGACCGATGATCCAGGCATCAAGGACGCACTGCGCTTCCTGATGACGCGCGAAATCGCCCACCAGAAGTCCTTCGAAAAGGCATTGCACAGCATCCAGCCCAACTTCCCGCCGGGCAAGCAGCCGGGTGACCCCGCCTTTACCGACCTGTACATGGACATGTCGCAGGGCGACGGCGCCGATGACCTGCTGGGCAGCTGGAACAGCGGCGAGCTGTGGGAGCGGGTCAGCGACCGCGAGGCCCAGGCCGCTGTGGACGGCGGTGACGGCAGCGCCACGGTGGGCCTGGACCCACGCGAGCAGGCGGCGGTGCAGGCCATGACCCTGCGAACGCTTTCCGATCCCGAAGCACGGCCGACAACCGGTGCCGAACTGGGCGCCGGGCCGGGCGCCGGTGCGCTCGACCTGCCGCCACGGGAGCCTTGACGCGGGACAGGCCGGGGCGGGCCTCCGCCCCACGTTTCGCGTGAAAAAAAGTGGGCGGACACGCTGTCCGCCCACATGGGGTGCAACCGGTCAGTCTCGATCAACGCTGCTGGCCACCGCGGTTGTTGTTGCCGCCACGTTCCTGCTGTTGCTGACGAGCGCCCTGGTTGCCACCCTGGTTGCCGCCGCCATGGCTGTTCTGGCCGCCTTCGCGGCCGATGTCGGCCATGTGCTGGCGATCCTGGCTCACCGCTTCGCCGCCCTTGCGACCGGCTTCGCGCGCTTCTTCAGAGCTGAATTCATGGGCGTTGCCCGACTCATGCGCGGCGCGGCCGCCCTTGGCGGCGATCTCGCGCTGCTTGTCTTCGTCCATCGAAGCGAAGCCGCGGTTGCTGCTGCCCTGGTTCTGGTTCTGGTTGGCCATGGAAAGTCTCCTTGGAGTGAGCCGCCCGATTGGCGGCAGCGACCATCTTCCAGATCCGCCGCTAGACGGCGGTGGCACCACCGCCAACGTGATGTCATGCGCAGGCACGCGCTTCCTCATGCATTCTCCACGAAAGCAAATCCATCGGCGGAAGACACGGCATGCCGGTCGTGGTGCTCGAGCCGGGTGTCAACGCAGCGCGGCGTTGGCACGTACAGGTTCAACGCCGCCTCCACGCCGGTGTCACCGCGCGTTTGATCCGCACCGCTAAGGTAGAGCCATCTGCAACAACCCGGTGCTGTCATGCCTCTTCGTGCCATTGCATATGTAAGTGAAGCCACCCGAAACCTGACTGCAGAACGGCTGCAGCAGCTTGTCGCGGACGCGATGCTGTTCAACGAGTCGGTTGATGTGACCGGCGTCCTCCTGTTCGACGGCACGCGCTTCCTGCAATATCTCGAAGGCCCGGAGTCCGGTGTCAGCGCGGCGTACACCCGCATCCTGGCGGCCGGCAGCCACAACGGTCTGGTCGAACTCAACCGGGGCAGGGTGGGGCGGCGGCAGTTCCCGCACTGGCGCATGCACAGCGTGCGCGTGGATGAGCTGGCGCTGGGAAAGATCGCGATCTCCGACTGGACCGGCTTCGTGCGCAGCGCCTCCGCGCTCGCTCCTGGCACCAGTGCGCTTGATCGACTGCAATCGGTGGCGCAGGCGCCGCCAAGCGCCGGCGATGGCCGGTTGCTGGAGCCGGACGGACCGGTAGCACGATGAGCGCAGGCGCCGCCCCGGGCACGCCAGGACATGTACGGATCGGCTGCGCAGGCTGGTCGCTGTCGCGCGCGGCGCAGGCGGCGTTCGGCGCAGGCGACAGCGTACTGCAGCGCTATGCCACCCGCCTGCCGATGGTCGAGATCAATTCCTCGTTCTACCGCCCCCACCAGGCGGCGACCTACGCCCGGTGGGCGGCGAGCGTGCCCGCGGGTTTCCGCTTCGCGGTGAAACTGCCGCGCTTGATCAGCCATGAACGCCGGCTGCGCGACGCGATGCAGCCGCTGGCGCTGTTCCTTGATGGCGTGATCGCGCTGGGGGACCGGCTGGGGCCGCTGCTGCTCCAGCTGCCGCCCAGCCTGGCGTATGAGCCGGCAACCGTAAAGGCATTCCTGCACGGACTGCGCGCACGCACCTCGGTTGATGTCGCCTGCGAACCGCGCCATCCCAGCTGGTTCACTGCGGAGGTCGATACGCTGCTGGGCGACCATGGCATCGCACGGGTCGCGGCTGACCCGGCCCGGGTACCGGCAGCAGCTGTCCCGGGCGGTGACCGCACGTGGAGCTACTGGCGCTGGCACGGGCAGCCGCAGATCTATCGCAGCCCCTACAGCGAACAGGCGCTGGCGGGGCTGGCCCAGCACCTGCAGCGTGAAGCCGCTGCGCAGCGCCGCGCCTGGTGCGTACTGGACAACACCGCGCTGGGCCACGCGACCGGCAACGCCCTGCACCTGCAGGCACTGCTGCAGGAGAACGCGCATGCCTGAGGGCCCGTCCATTGTCCTGCTGCGCGAAGCCGCCACCCGCTTCAAGGGTCACGTCGTGCGCGGCGTCTCCGGCAACAGCCGCATCGACCTGTCACCGCTGCAGGGACGCAGGGTCAAGGCGGTTCGCAGCTGGGGCAAGCACTTCCTGCTGGAGTTCAGCCACCACACGCTGCGCATCCATCTGATGATGTTCGGCAGCTGGCGCATCGACGAACGGAAGCCAGCTCCTGCACGGGTGTCGCTGGCATTCGACAACGGGGAACTGAATTTCTACGCGTGTTCCGTCCGACTGATCGACCAGCCGTTGGACGACGTCTACGACTGGCGGGCGGACGTGATGAACGACGCCTGGGATCCAAAACTGGCCCGGCGCAAGCTGAAGGCACTGCCGGACACCCTGGTCTGTGATGCGCTTCTGGACCAGACGATCTTCGCGGGCGTCGGCAATATCATCAAGAATGAGGTGCTGTTCCGCATCCGCGTGCATCCGGCCACGCGACTGGGCGACCTGCCACCGCGCAAGCTCACCGCCCTGATCAACCAGGCCCGTGCCTACAGCTTCGACTTCCTGGAATGGAAACGGCGCTTCGAATTGAAGAAGCACTGGCAGGTGCATACGCGAAAGGTGTGCCCGCTCTGCGGTGGCCCCATCAGCAAGCTGTACATGGGTACGACGCGGCGACGCACGTTCTTCTGCCCAAACGATCAGGTGCTCTACCCACCCTGAGGCCGCCTTCCATGGCGGCCGAGGGGCATGCGATTCGACTCAGGCGGCCTGCGCGGCCTTGGCATTGCCGCCGCCCTTGGCCAGCAGGGTCAGCTTCTCATCGGTCGCCTTTTCTTCCTCCAGCGTCTCCAGCAGCAACGGCAGGGCATCCTTGTAGCCCAGCTGCTTGGCCAGCGCGGCGATGGTGCCGTAGGAGGCTATTTCATAATGCTCGACCTTCTGCGCGCCACCGATCAGGGCAGCATCGCGCACCGGCCCCTTGTCGATGCTGTCGATCACCTCCTTGCCTTCCTCGACCAGGCCTTCCATCGCCGCGCACTTGATGCGCTTCAGGCGGATGCCGAGCACCTCGACCACCTGGTCGATGCGCTCGATCTGCCCCTGGGTTTCTTCCAGGTGCGTTTCGAACGCTGCGGCCAGATCCGGATTATCGGCCGCACGGGCCAGGCGCGGAAGCGCCTTGGTCAGCTGCTTCTCGGCGCTGTAGATGTCCGAGAGCTCGTGGATGAACAGATCTTCCGCCGTCTTGATAGCCATGCTGGGCTCCGCTGTGAATGGAGTGCCCAGAGTAGGTCCCGTCCGGTTGCGATCAGGCGGGGAAGGAGTGAAGGCGGCATGTGAATTCCCACGCGGACCCTGCGCGCTGCCTTCACGAAGCAGCGTCTTTCGCGCATCGGCAGGACGCCGTGCCGGCGGCCTTCGCCATGGCTTCACAGTGGCATCGCTCCGTGCCCATGGAATGGCCGGTACGGTCAGTTCACCCCCGATCACGCTGGAGACTCCCATGAGCGATGACAAGAACAACGCCGGCAGCCCGGACCGGGACCGCATCAACGTCAATGAGGATTACGAACTGCGGTACTGGACCACGACGCTGGGCGTGTCCGCCGACGAACTTCGCGCGGCCGTCGCGGCAGTCGGGCCCACGGCGGTTGCTGTCCGGAAGCACCTGGGCAAATAGCGCGGAGCTGGCCATGTCCCTGGTCGAGTATCGCCGCAAGCGTCGTTTTGACCAGACCAAGGAGCCCGAGCCGGGCAAGGCGCTGCCGAAAGGCCAGCGCGCCATTTTCGTGGTGCAGCTGCATCATGCCAGCCGCAGGCACTATGACTTCCGCCTGCAGGTTGGCGATGCGCTGAAGAGCTGGGCGGTGCCCAAAGGCCCCAGTTACGACCCGAAGGTCAAGCGCATGGCGGTGGAAGTGGAAGACCACCCGGTGGACTACGCGGCGTTCGAGGGTGATATTCCCAAGGGCCAGTACGGCGGCGGCCATGTCGCCCAGTTTGACCACGGTGTATGGGCCACGCAGGGCGATCCGGAAGCCCAGCTCGCCAAGGGCCATCTGCGCTTCGAGCTGTTCGGTACCAAGTTGAAAGGCGGCTGGCATCTGGTCCGGTCGGGAAAGCCCGCGCGCCAGCCACAGTGGCTGCTGTTCAAGGACGACGACGAATTTGCCAGCGATATCGAGGCAGACGATCTGCTGGGGGGCGTCGCTGAAGCGCCACCGGAGGATCTGAAGCGTGCCGGTGCCGGCAAGGCCGCGAAGAAGCGGCTGACGGCGGTACCTGCCAGACGCGCCCGGCGGAAGAACTGGTCGAACAAGGCCCTGGCGCTCAGCAAGGCGAAAAGGGCGGCAGCGCCGTCCGGGCCGTTTGAGCCGCAGTTGGCCAAGCTGGGCGAAGCGCCGCCCCAGGGCGGGCAGTGGGTGCATGAGATCAAATGGGACGGGTACCGCATCCTTGCTACGGTGGCTGAGGGCAACGTGCAGCTGTGGTCACGGAACGCGCTGGAATGGACCGCCAAACTTCCCGAAATACGTGACGCGATCGCGGCCCTGGGCCTGACTTCGGCGGCACTGGACGGCGAGCTGATCGCCGGCGCCGGCACCAAGGAAGACTTCAACCTGCTGCAGGCCACGCTTTCCGGCGAGAAGCAAGGCGTCCTGACGTATGCGCTGTTCGATCTGCTGCATCTTGATGGCGTGGATGTCGCCGATGCGCCCCTGCTGGAGCGCAAGGCCCTGCTGCAATCGGTGCTGGAGGGGCAGGGCAGCCCATTGGCATTCAGTTCGCATGTACAGGGGGATGGCGACCAGGCCTACCGACTGGCCGGTGAGCGGCACTTCGAAGGCATCATCTCCAAGCGCGCCGATCGCAGCTACCACAGCGGCCGCAGCGAGGACTGGCGCAAGACGAAGCAGCTGGCCAGCGACGAGTTCGCGGTGGTGGGCTACACCACACCCAAAGGCAGCCGCACCGGCTTTGGTTCGCTGCTGCTGGCCCGGCCAGACGCAACGCATGGCTGGCTCTACGCAGGGCGCGTCGGGTCCGGGTTCTCGGATGAACTGATTGGCGACATCAGCAAGCGCATCAAGGGCGGCGGCGGCCGCAAGCCAACCGCGTACGTGCCCACGCAGGACACCGATCTGCGCGCTGCGACCTGGTTCGAACCGCGTTTCGTGGTGGAGGTCTTCTACCGCGGAATCGGTGGGCAGCAACTGTTGCGCCAGGCGTCGCTGAAGGCGGTGCGGGCGGACAAGGATATCGCCGACCTCGCCGATTCCGATCGCGCCGGAGCGGCCCCCGCCGCAGCGCGGTCGCAAGCGCCCGCGCGGCGTGGGCGCCGGGTGGAAAGGGCGCCGGCAACGGATCGCGCGCCCCCCGTGCTGTCGTCCCCAGGCAAGATCCTGTTTCCCGGCGACGGCTACACCAAGCAGGACGTGTGGGATTACTACGCAGCAGTGATGGAGCACCTCCTGCCCGAGGTGGTGGATCGTCCGCTGTCGATCATCCGCTGCCCCAGTGGCACCGCAAAGCCCTGCTTCTTCCAGAAACACCATACGGCCGGGCTGGCGCTGGTCGATTCGGTACGGCTGAAGGAGGAAAGCGGCATCAACGCCCATTACCTGGTGGTGCGGGACGCAGCCAGCCTGCTGGAACTGGTGCAGTTCAACGCGTTGGAGTTCCACCCTTGGGGCAGCCACGCCGAGGCGCCCGACAGGGCCGACCGGGTGGTGTTCGATCTGGATCCCGGACCGGATGTGCCCTTTGCCGAAGTCAAGAAAGCGGCAACCGACATCCGGAAACTGCTGGCGCAGCTGGAGCTGGAATCGTTCCTGCGAGTCTCCGGCGGCAAGGGCCTGCACGTGGTCGTGCCGCTCAACCCAGGGTGCGATTGGGACCTGACCAAGCGTTTTGCGAAGGGTTTCGCCGATGCATTGGCACAGTCCGAACCGCAGCGGTTCCTGGCAACCGCCACCAAGAGCCTGCGCAACAAGCGGATCTTCGTCGACTATCTGCGCAATGGGCGCGGTGCAACGGCGGTCGCGTCCTATTCGTTGCGCGCCCGGCCGGGCGCACCGGTGGCACTGCCGATCGCCTGGGGTGATCTGGCGAAACTCAAGCGCGCCGACGCCTTCACGATCAAGGACGTGCCCGCAAAGCTCAGACGTCGCCGCAAGGACCCTTGGGCCGGCATCGCGGAAGTGAAGCAGAATCTCGCCCGATGGGCCCAGGCAGACCCGTAGGCCAGGCCCGTGCTGCGTACCGTCTGTCAGCCCGAACCCAACTGATTCGCAGAATACACGGGGCCGGAACATATCGTCGGCGCGGTTGGCCTATGCTTGCGGTACGGAATCTGGGGGGATTCGCTACAGGAGCAGCCAATGCCGATCAGGGCAGTCGCATACATAAGTGAAGCGGGCCCGGCCGTTGCGGGTGATCCTTTGGGCCTGCGCAGCGGGAAGCTGGACGACCTGGTCGATGATGCCTCCCGCTTCAACCGGAATGCCGGCGTTACCGGCGTACTGCTGTTCGATGGCGCCCGTTTCCTGCAGTACATGGAAGGACCCGAAGATGGCTTGAATGTGGCGTACTCGCGGGTACTCGGTGCTACAAGCCACACGGGACTGATCGAACTGCAGCGCGGCAGGGTAGGCAACCGGCGTCTCCCGTTCTGGCCGATGCGCTGGCTGCCGACGCAACCCGAGCAGTTGAAGAGTCTTGCCCGCGCAGACTGGTCAGGGTTCGCCCAGCGGACCGGTGACGATGCGCCAACCGAGACGGCGATGGATGTCCTGGCCAGGTTGGTGGAACCCTATGCCGTCGCGGCGTGATCGATCGGCCTAGCGGTCTCCATACCGCGCCGCCCAGGGGATCTCGCCGCTGCACGAATCGAGGTGCCCGGTGCGCATCACGCAGTACAGGCGGGCATCCGGGTCAGCACTGGCAGCGATGTAGTCCAGCGCCTCGGCGAGCATGCGGATGAACTGCGGCTCGGGATAGAACGCCGCCCAGGTGGGCAGCATTTCCTCCAGTTGCGCGATCATCAGGTCGATTTCCAGGTGCGTGCTCACTGCCTGGCCCTCCATGCAGCCAAGTTAGCAACCACGCTGCAAGCAGAGGGTCGCGGTTCGCACAGGCGACGCAGGCATCGTGTCCATGCGGCACTCACCCCGTCTTGATCCTCACCGCGGCACTGCCACGCACGTGAGGATTTCCTGCACGGGCACGCCACCGTCGTTTCACCCGGCAGGGCGTATCAGGGAAGGCTCTCCGATGAACCTGCAAGGATCCTTTTCATGGCCGACCCGTCCCCGCGCGCCAGCTTATGGTCAGCTGACTCCGATCCGCACGGCTTCCGCCCTCTCGCCGGGGCCACGCGCGCGGACGTGCTCGTGGTCGGTGCAGGCATGACCGGCCTGTTGACCGCCGCCCGCTTGGCCGACAGCGGCCTGGATGTGGTGGTGGTGGATGCCGGCCCCATCGGCGGGCGCAACACGGTGATGTCAACCGGCAATCTTTACGCTCCCGTGTCCCGGATGGCAGACCTGATCGCGCGTTGGGGCGGTGACACGGCACGTCGTGTCGTGCAGTGGCGGCAACACGCGCTGCGTTCCATCGAAACACTGGTCCACCGCTACGATCTGCACTGTGGCTTCGAGCGCGTGGCCATGCAGTACGGCGTGCAGGAGCGTTCGCGCGAGGCCACGGCGCAGTTCGAACGCGAGCTGCAGGCCTACCAACGCGTTGGCCTGCATTGCGAGCACCGCCAATCCGGGCTGCCGTTCACCTTGGGCCACGCTTTCCGCGTTCCCGACCAGGCGCAGTTGCATCCGGCGGCGTTCTGCAGGGAACTGGCCCGTCATCTGGTGGGCCGCGTGCGCATCCACGACTGGACCCGGATCACCCGCATCGAGGCTTCAGCCGGAGTGGCGACGGCCCCTGGTGCCCGCATCCATGCCAGGCACTTTGTGCTGGCCACCCACTCGCCAGCAGGATTCAACCTGGTGCAGGCCGAGATGGAGGTGTACCGCGAATACGGCGTAGCGGTACCGGTGGCCAATCCGCCAGCGGCAGGCATTCACTGGATCGCCGACCGGCACCGCTCGCTGCGCGGGGTGCATGGCGCTGATGGCCGCGACTGGCTGGTGCTGGTCGGGGAGACACATCGCACTGGCGAAACCCCGGCGATGGATCCGGCCCAGCATCTGGTCGCCGACGCGCGTCGCAACTTCAGCGTGCAGGGCGAGCCGCTGTGCTGGTCCGCGCAGCAGTTCCGGGCCGCGGATCAGCTGCCCTACATCGGCAGCAGCGCGCACGACAATGTATGGGTCGCTACCGGCTATGGGCCGGACGGATTGACCTGGGCGGGCGTGGCCGCGCGCGCGATCACGGAGGGAATCACGGGAACGACCAGCGAGATCGAGCAGCTGCTCAGCCCCATGCGCTTTACTCCGCTGCGCTCGGCTGCAGGCTGGGCCCGCACCAACGCCACGGTTGCGCGGCACATGGTGGGCGATCGCCTTGGAACCGCGTCGTCGCGCGCTCCCAGCGAGCTGGGCCGCGGGTGCGGTGCGCTGCTGGACGTGGGCGGAGAGCGCACCGCGATCTACCGCGATGATGATGGCCAGCTGCACGCAATGTCGGCGCTGTGCCCGCACCTCAAGTGCGTCGTCCAATGGAATGGCCATGAACGCACATGGGACTGCCCGTGCCACGGCAGCCGCTTTTCCGCCACCGGGGCCCTGCTGGAGGGCCCCGCCAGGCAGGGCCTCACACCGGCGGCGCTGTAGGCCGCCGCCGCAGCGGTGACCTCAGGCTTCGGCGGTTGCATCAGCTTCGCAGGGCATGCAGCGCTCCTTCTTGGACTTGATGTCTGCAGCGGTCTTCGCCAGTGCCTCGTAGCGCTGGCGTATCTCTTCAAGATGGGCCGGCTCCATCGATTCCAGGTTCAGCAGCTCCTGGTTGGCGTCCTTGCTGACCCGGATCAGCTCATCCAGCTTGATGTGCAGCGCAGCGGTGTCAGCGTTCTGGGTATGCTGGATCAGGAATACCATCAGGAACGTCACGATGGTGGTGCCCGTGTTGACCACCAGCTGCCAGGTGTCATTAAAGTGGAAGGCCGGCCCGCTGGCGGCCCAGGCGATGATCACCCCCAGTGCCGCGACGAACGCCCCAAGACTGCCGGACAACCGCGCCGTGGCCGCCGCGACGCGCGCAAAGCCGCGCCGGATCACTGCTCACCTCCGCCGGCCTCCTCATCCGTCCGGCGGTCTGGCAGTTTGACCCGCTCACCCAGACGCGCGGCCTGCTCGTCGGGCGTCGGGGCTGCGACGAAGGGCGAGATCGGGTCACTGGCCGGGAACGTCTCCTGCAACGCCTCGTCATGATTGCGATGGTTATGCAGCTTGGCCTGAAGCGGGCTGACCGGATCGGTGCGCTGTGCTTCCGGGTCCGGGTGGGGCAGGTCTTTCTGATCGCGTTGCATGGTGAATCTCCAGGTGGGTCCCACTGCCGTAGTGGCGGGCCCAGCATAGGAGCCGCACTGTGAGCGGCTGCATCAAGGGTGCGGCAACGTGGCGTCAAGCCTTCAGCCAATGCAGGTTAACAATCAGCCGTATAGCGCGGTTGGCGTCGGCCACCTGGTGTTCCGACGCTGCACGCAATCAACATCCCCTCACTCCATTCACCCTGCAGCAGCGACAATAGCCGCCCGTGTGCGCATGCATGTATTCCACTCATTGGTAGCAGGATCGCGAAGATGTCCAACACCCCCTTTGGCGAGTCGTCATGCGCTGCCGCAGCCAGCGGCTGCATCGAGGTCCGCGGCGCACGCGAGCACAACCTGAAGAACGTCGACGTCTCCATTCCGCGCAATGCGCTGGTGGTGTTCTCCGGGGTATCGGGTTCGGGCAAATCCTCGCTGGCGTTCGGCACGGTCTTCGCCGAGGCCCAGCGGCGCTACTTCGAATCCGTCGCACCGTATGCGCGCCGCCTGATCGACCAAGCGGGCGTGCCCGACGTGGATGCCATCGACGGCCTGCCGCCGGCGGTGGCCCTGCAGCAGCAGCGCGGTGCCAGCAACGCACGTTCATCGGTGGGCAGCGTGACCACGCTGTCCAGCCTGGTACGCATGATGTATTCGCGTGCAGGCGCGTACCCGGCCCACCAGCCCATGCTGTACGCCGAGGACTTCTCGCCCAATACGCCGCAGGGGGCCTGCAGCACCTGCCATGGGTTGGGCCACGTCTACGAAGTGACCGAAGCGCTGATGGTGCCGGACCCGTCGCTGAGCATCCGCGAGCGCGCCATCGCCTCCTGGCCGCCGGCCTGGCATGGCCAGAACCTGCGCGACATCCTGGTCACCCTGGGCTACGACATCGACGTGCCGTGGAAGAAGCTGCCGAAGAAGGACCGGGAGTGGATCCTGTTCACCGAGGACACGCCGACCGTGCCCGTCTATGCCGGCTTCACGCCTGCCGAGACGCGTGCCGCACTCAAGCGCAAGCTGGAGCCCAGTTACATGGGCACCTACACCGGCGCCCGCCGCTACGTGCTGCACACCTTCGCCAACACTCAGAGCGCGCTGATGCGCAAGCGTGTCTCGCGCTACATGGAAGGCAAGCTGTGCCCCGCCTGCAAGGGCAAGCGACTGAAGCCCGAAGCGCTTTCGGTCACCTTTGCCGGTGTGGACATCGGCGAGTTCATGCGGCTGCCGCTGGATCAACTGGCCGGGCTGCTCGAGCCCATCGCGCAGGGCGACTTCAGTGCACACAGCCACGGCGCACGCACCCGCAGGAGTGCGACGCCCCGCGATCGCGCCAAGCGGGCAGCAAGTGGCCACGCGACCCACGAAGGCGCGCCCGATGTGCGGCTGACCTCGGCCCTGTCGGAGGAGAAACGCCTGGCCGCGCAGCGACTGGCGGGTGGGGTCATGGCGCGGGTACGGCAGCTGCGCGAGCTGGGCCTGGGGTATCTCTCGCTGGATCGCGCCACGCCCACGCTGTCGGCCGGCGAACTGCAGCGCCTGCGGCTGGCCACACAGCTCAGCTCGTTGCTGTTTGGTGTGCTGTACGTGCTCGATGAGCCCTCGGCCGGCCTGCATCCGGCCGACAGCCAGGCGCTGTACGACGCGCTGGACCGGCTGCGCGATGGCGGCAACTCGGTGTTCGTCGTTGAACACGATCTGGACCTGATGCGACGTGCACAGTGGCTGGTGGACGTGGGACCGCAAGCGGGCGAGCACGGCGGGCGCGTTCTCTACAGTGGCGAGCCCGACGGCCTGCGCCGCATCGAGGACTCGCGCACCGCGCGGTACCTGTTCGACCAGGTGCCTGCGCCTGCCAGCCGGCAACGCAGCGCCGACCGCTGGCTGGAGCTGAAGGGCATCCACCGCCACAACCTGCAGGGCGTGG
The DNA here is from genome assembly GCF_059369475.1 of Stenotrophomonas sp. YJH_SMC_65. Taxonomy (NCBI): domain Bacteria; kingdom Pseudomonadati; phylum Pseudomonadota; class Gammaproteobacteria; order Lysobacterales; family Lysobacteraceae; genus Stenotrophomonas; species Stenotrophomonas sp. YJH_SMC_65. The sequence goes on along the minus strand of NZ_JCAFSR010000007.1, from coordinate 122,182 downwards.
ACGCGCAGCTGCCGCTGGGAGTGCTGACCGCAGTGACCGGCATTTCCGGATCGGGCAAGTCCAGCCTGATGGCGCAGGCGCTGCCCGAGCTGATGCTGCTGCACCTGGGGCACGAGCCCGTGGACGACAGCGCCGACAGTACGCCCGAGGACGGGCCAACCGTGATCGAAGCGACGCGGGGCCAGCTTGCCGGAGCCGTGGATGCCATCCAGCGCGTGGTGCAGGTGGACCAGAAACCGATCGGCCGCACGCCACGCTCCAACCTGGCCACCTATACCGGCCTGTTCGATCACGTCCGCAAGCTGTTCGCCGCGACCCCCGACGCGCGACGCCGCCGCTTCGATGCAGGTCGCTTCTCGTTCAACGTGGCCAAGGGCCGGTGCGAGACCTGCGAAGGCGAGGGTTTCGTCAGCGTCGAACTGCTGTTCATGCCCAGTGTCTATGCGCCATGCCCCGCCTGCCATGGCGCCCGCTACAACGAGGCCACGCTGAAGGTGTTGTGGAACGGCCGCAACATTGCCGAAGTCCTGCAGATGACGGTCGACCAGGCACAGGCATTTTTCGCCGGTGAGGAAGCCATCGCGCGGCCGCTGCAGCTGCTGCAGGAGATCGGCCTGGGCTATCTCAGGCTCGGCCAACCGGCCACGGAGCTTTCAGGGGGCGAGGCGCAACGCATCAAGCTGGCGACCGAGCTGCAGCGCAGCCAACGCGGCCGCACGCTCTATGTACTGGACGAACCCACCACCGGCCTGCATGCGTTGGACGCAGACAGGCTGCTGGTGCAGTTGCAGCGGCTGGTGGACGCGGGAAACACCGTGGTGATGATCGAGCACGACATGCGGTCTGTCGCACAGGCCGACTGGGTGATTGACGTCGGCCCGGGCGCAGGCGGCGCAGGTGGAACCATCGTGGCGAAGGGTACGCCACGTCAGGTGGCCCGCGCCAAGGGCAGCAGGACGGCGCCGTTCCTTGCCAGGGAACTGGCGCTGTAGCGACGTCATCCCCGGCTATCGCATTCCACCACGCCGGGCATCTGCAAGCCGTTCGGCGATCAGGCGCCGCTCACATAGCGCGGCGCCGGCTGCGCACGCGAAAGGCCCGGTGCCATTGCCTTGCGTGCCTGCTCGAAGGCGTCCCACTCAGCGATGTCCGGAAGCGCGGGAATGGTCACAAGTTCACCCTGCGCCAGCCCGGCCAGGGACGCGTCCACCATGTCTTCGGCGCTCATCACGATGCCCTGTGGCAGGTGCTCCACCGGCAGGCCGGAAAGGTGCCAGAAGTCGGTTGCGGTGGCGCCCGGCAGGACGACCTGGACGCGCACGCCCTTGTCGGCCAGCTCATGGTGGAGCGACTGCGAGAACGCCAGCACGAACGCCTTGCTTCCCGCGTAGACCCCGTTGAGCAGCTCCGGTGCCAGCGCGACGATGGAGGCGATGTTGATGATCGTGCCCCGGCCACGTGCCACAAACACCGGCGCTGCGGCGTAGGCCAGGCGCATCGCGGCGTTCACGTTGAGCGTGATCAGGCGCTCCATCTCGCCGATGTCCGACTGCAGCAGGGGCGCCGTAGCGCCGATGCCGGCATTGTTGACCAGCACCTGGATATCCGCTCGGCCTTGAATGACCTTTTCAACTTCGGCACGCCCGTCGGAGGTGGTCAGGTCCGCGGCGATGATGTCCACCGTGCGGCCGGTGCTGCGGGCCAGCGCTTCGGCCAGTTGGCGCAGGCGGTCGGCGCGTCGCGCGACCAGGATCAGGTCATGGCCGGCGTGGGCCAGGCGATCGGCATAGATCGCCCCGATGCCGGACGATGCGCCAGTGATGAGTGCGGTGCCGTGATGGGTAGGGTCGTTCACAGAGGTCAGTCCGAACCGGCGAACGTCGCCGGGGTCAGGGGAAATCTAGGCCGGCTTGTACGTGGCGTAAATGTCGTATATACCTCGTTTACGGCCACCCCTGAAAAACCGTCATGCCCAGTGTTGGATTTGTCCTGCCCGCCGGATTCCAGACCATGGCGATCGCCGCGGCGTCCGCCTTCGAACTGGCCAATGCCACCGAAGGCGCGCGCCTTTACGATCTGCACATGCTGTCCGAACAGGGCGGGCTGGTGCCCAGCTCGCTTGGCATGGCCATGCAGACAGCGCCGCTTGCGCAGCAGCCGCTGGATACCATGATCGTGGCCGGCCTGCTGGAGCCAGCCCCGTCCAGCGGCGCGCTGATCGATCCGATCCGTCACGCGGCCGCACGCACGCGCAGGACCGCGTCGGTGTGCACCGGCGCGTTCCTTCTCGGCGAAGCGGGGTTGCTGGACGGGCGCCGCGCCACTACGCACTGGTTCCACGCACGTGCGCTCAGGCAGCGCTTTCCCGCCGCGCAGGTGGAGGAAGACCGCATCTTCATCACCGATGGCCCGATCTGGACCTCCGCCGGCATGAGCGCGGGGCTGGACCTGGCGCTTGGCATGATCGAGCAGGACTTCGGTGCGGATCTGTGCAGGGCGGTGGCCCGGAAGCTGGTGATCTACCATCGGCGCGGAGGCGGGCAGTCCCAGCATTCGGTGCTGCTCGAGCTGGATGCCCGGTCTGATCGCATCCAGAACGCGCTGACCTTTGCACGCCGCAATCTGCGCGCCACCTTGTCGGTTGAAGAACTGGCGCAGGCCGCGCATCTGAGCACCCGCCAGTTCAGTCGCGCGTTCCGCGAGGAAACCGGGCAATCCCCCGCCAAGGCAGTGGAGGGCCTGCGGGTGGAGGCCGCTCGCGTGTTGATCGAGCAGAGCCGCTACACGATGGATGAAGTGGCGACTGAAACGGGCTTCGGTGATACCGAACGCATGCGACGTGCCTTCCTGCGCGCCTTCGGCCAGCCGCCGCAATCGCTGCGGCGCAACGCACGGGGCGGGGCGGACTGAGTGTTCATGGCTGGATTCATGGGATGATGCACCACTGCGCCCGACTGCCACTACATGCACACACTGACCGATCCCCACCTGCTGAATGACATCGCTGAGATCGGCCGTATTGAAGCAGTGCCGCGCATCCTTGAAACCGTCGCCCATATCACAGGCTCAAGATTCACCGCGATTGCCAGGGTGACAGAAACCACGTGGACCGCCTGCGCCACCCTGGACACCTTGGGGTTCGGGCTCGTTCCGGGCGGGCAGCTGGTCCTCGAAACCACCCTCTGTGACGAGATCAGGCAGTCATCGACCTCCGTGGTGTTCGCGCACGCCAGTGCACATCCGCTGTATTCCAAACACCATACGCCCAGGATCTATGGGCTGGAGAGTTACGCCTCCGTGCCGATCCATCGGCCGGATGGCAGTTTCTTCGGCACCCTGTGTGCCATTGATTCGTCGCCGGGCAACTTCGATGAGGCGCATGTCCAACGATCCATGGAGCTGCTTGCCGACCTCGTTGGCAACTACCTCGACAAAGAGGATCAGCTGCTGGAGGCAGAGACAGCCCTTTCAACGGCACAGCGTGTTTCCGATCTGCGCGATCAGTTCATCGCGGTGCTGGGCCATGACCTCCGCAGCCCGCTGCAGGCCATCAGCGTGGCCGCCGATTCACTGGAACTTGAGGCAACGTCCGAGCGCCAGCAGCGGATGCTCGCGCACATCGCCGCCGGCGTCACCCGGATGGATGGCCTCATCGGTGATGTGCTTGATTTCGCCAGGGGGCGGCTGGGAGGAGGCATTCCGGTTTCGCTCCAGGAAAGCCACACCTTGCAGGCGGCGCTTGAACAGGTTGCAGAAGAAGTGGCGATCGCTACCGGTCGGCAGGACATCAACGTCCAGATGCGGATCGAAGGTGGCGTGGTCTGCGACACCGGCAGGCTGTCGCAGCTGCTGGCCAACCTGCTGACCAACGCAGCCCAGCACGGCGAGCGCTCCGCCCCAGTCACGCTGAGGGTTCAGGCCGCATCCCATCGCCTCACGCTGGATGTGCATAACGCCGGCTGCATTGCGCCTGAGCGGCTGGGGACGATTTTCAGCCCGTTTTCGCGTGAGCAGGGCGAGCTGCCCAGGCCAGGGCTTGGCCTGGGCATCTACATTGCATCGGAAATTGCCAAGTCCCACGGCGGAACACTGGACGTGCAGTCGAGTGAGAGCGACGGCACCGTGTTCACATTCCAGATGCCGACCGCGGCGCGTCCATGAAGGTGGGCGCCAGGCAACAGAAGGGCTCCGGCACCGCGCCGGAGCCCTGGCCACTCACTTTTCCTGCAGGAACGTCAGCAGGTCCTGGTTGACCTTGTCCTTGTGGGTGTCAGTCAGGCCATGCGGCGCACCCGGGTAGACAATCAGCCTGGCGCCCTTGATCAGTTTCGCTGACTGGCGGCCAGAGATATCGATCGGCACGATCTGGTCGTCGTCACCGTGGATCACCAGGGTGGGGACATCGAACTTCTTCAGGTCGGCGCGGAAATCGGTGGCCGAGAACGCGGCGATCGAATCGTAGGTGTTCTTGTGGCCGCCCTGCATGCCCTGCGCCCACCACGCATCGATCAGCCCCTGCGACACCTTCGCACCGGGGCGGTTGAAGCCATAGAACGGGCCCGACGGAATGTCCCGGTACAGCTGCGCGCGGTTATCCATCTGTGCCTTGCGGATGCCATCGAACACTTCGATCGGCAGGCCGTTGGGGTTGTCGGCGGTCTTCAGCATGAACGGCGGCACCGAGCTGATCAGCACGGCCTTCTTGACCCGGCCGGTGCCATGCCGGCCGATGTAGCGCGCCACTTCGCCACCACCGGTGGAGAAGCCCACCAGGGTCACATCGTGCAGGTCCAGTGTGTTGATCACCGTGGCCAGGTCATCGGCGTAGTGATCCATGTCGTTGCCGTCCCACGGCTGGCTGGAGCGCCCGTGGCCGCGACGGTCATGCGCGATGACGCGGTAGCCATGGTTGGCCAGGAAGATCATCTGCGACTCCCAGCTGTCCGAATTCAACGGCCAGCCATGGCTGAAGGTCACGACCGGGCCGTCCTTCGGGCCCCAGTCCTTGTAGTACAGCTGCACGCCGTCGGCGGTGGTGATGTAGCTGGCAGTGCGCGCGATGGCGGTTACCGGAGCCGGCTTGGCTGGTTCGGCGGCCTGCGCGGACAGGCCGGCCTGGACCGAGAGGGCGAGGGCGGCAACGGCCAGGGTACGGGCGAAGGTGTTCATGCGGAAACTCTCATGGGTGGGTGGTGAGACGTACTTTGCGCCTGCAATCAGGCGTTCGGGTGATGAAGTGTCCGGATTTCTTGATAGATCGTCTTGCACGGATGTGCGCGTACGAATCGATCGTGATCGCCTGTTGACAAGGTAGAACGCCCGTTCTACCTTGCAGCCATGAGCAAGGTCACCGCCGACACCCAACAGAAGATCCTGGCCACGGCCGAGGCGCTGATCTACCAGAACGGGATCCACGCCACCGGCATGGACCTTCTGGTGAAGACCTCGGGCGTGGCGCGGAAGAGCATCTACCGCCACTTCGAGAACAAGGACGACGTGGCCGCCGCTGCATTGAAGGCGCGCGACGTGCGTTGGCTGGCCTGGTTCCGGCAGGAGTGTGAGAAGGCGGATACCCCGGAAGCACGCATCCTCGGCATGTTCACCGTGCTCAAGAACTGGTTCCAGTCCGAGGGCTATCGCGGGTGTGCGTTCATCAATACCGCGGGCGAGGTCGGCGATCCTACCGATCCGATCCGGCAGATCGCGCGTGATCACAAACAGAAGCTGCTCGATTACACGCTGGAACTTACCGAACAACTGGATGTGGAGCAGCCGGCGGACCTGGCCCGTCAGCTGCTGATCCTGATGGAAGGCGCCATCACCCTGTCGCGCGTGATGGGTGATTACGGCGCCGCAGACACCGCGAAGGACGTTGCAAAGCTGTTGTTGGAACAGGCCAAGCGTTAGCGCCTGGGTACGCCAGATCCTTTGAAGCAACCCGTATATCCATTTCTATTGGAGGTCTCCCCGTGTCCGCAGAACAGCCCCGTCCGCCGCTTCCTCCGTTCACCCTTGAATCGGCCATGCAGAAGGTGCGTCTTGCCGAGGATGGCTGGAATTCCCGCGATGCCGACAAGGTGTCGCTTGCCTATTCGCTCGACACCCAGTGGCGTAACCGTGCCGAATTCACCAACGGCCGGGAGGAAGCCCGGCAGTTCCTGGCACGCAAATGGAACAAGGAACTCGAGTACCGCCTGATCAAGGAGCTCTGGGCTTTTACCGAAAACCGCATTGCTGTCCGCTACGCGTACGAATGGCACGACGACTCCGGCAACTGGTTCCGTTCCTATGGCAACGAAAACTGGGAATTCGGAGAGGATGGCCTGATGCAGCGCCGCTTCTCCTGCATCAACGACCTGCCGATCAAGGAAAGCGACCGCAAGTTCCATTGGCCGTTGGGGCGTCGCCCGGACGATCATCCGGGGTTGTCGGAACTGGGTATGTGATTCCCGCTGAGGCGCCTTCCGAAGCTCGCTCAGGTACGATGGGGCGGCCGGCATCTGCGCCGGCCGGGGCAGGGGCGCAATGGACATGCAGGCAGGGGGCGGCGTCGATCCGCCGGCAACGACCGATTCGCAGGAACTGACATTCCACTGGCTCTACCAGCGGGTGCAGGGGCTGGTTGAGCACAGCATCTACCCGAAAGCGGGCAGGGTGGAGACGTGGGCGTTCCGGGTGGGCGCACTGGCGGCCGCCATCGGCATTCTCGGTAGCCAGCTGCCTGATCGATGGCTTCCGCTTGCGGCTGCACTGGTTTTGGTCAGGGTCTGCCTGGCGGTGGAAATCGGAGGTTTTGTCATCGGCGGGTTTCTCGCAGCCCGCCGCGGACTCCGGCAGTTCGTACAGCCACGGCTGTCGCACGCGCAGGAAATGGATGGCGAATTTACACAGTGGCAAGCGGTGATCGCCGAGCTTCGGAAGTTTCCCAGAGTCGAGCGTGAGCGCCGCCTCAAGTATGTCAGCCACTTGCGATCCAGCATGATCGAGCGCATGGGATTAATGTACGGAGGGCTGCAGCGCCTTGGGCCATTCCCACTCTTGATTGCCCTCTATCTGCAGTTCCGCCAATGGAGATGGGGTGACTGGAGCAGCGCCTTTGATGTTGGCGCGCTGGGGGCTTTCATCATCTACGCCCTCGTACTGCTATACCTCACAGGATGGCTATTGATCGGGCTGCGTTCGCGCCTGGATACCTACGTCGCCCTGCTTGAAGGCTCCATCCACGAACCCGAACCCTCGCAACCAACGTCCCTGTAGAGCCTAGCCACGCTCGGCTACTGCGGGCGACATCGCGCCCCATCAGGTACCTCAGCAGCAACAACCCGCAGCGTCCGCTCCATCAGAACAGGCTCAGGCACCCCGGCCAGCGCCTGCTGCAGAACGCCCAAAGGTTCCATCTGCCATTGAAGAAGCGCCCGCAACTGCACAACGACCGGCGCCCGCTGCCGGGCATCCAGTGACACCCGCAACAGCAGATAATTCGGGTGCCTCTCCAGCCACAGCACCGGAACGTCGCGGCAATAGATCTGCAAAGCGGCGCCCTCACGCTGATCGACGAATTGATAGCCCTGTCGTGACCGAGCTTCCACGAACTGCATCGCTTGGCGGCGCAGTTCAGGAAGCGATCGTTGGGGGTGTTCTGGAACCCGATAGGCGAAGGCACGGGCGGGGCAAGCCACTGCGTTTGCGACGCGACTAGCGCCACGAGGCACAGCGCCGTGGCCGCCCATCGGCACCCTGCCACTCACCCTTCCGGATGGAGGCGCGTACTGGCGTGTGCGGCGAGGCCGAGTCCGGCCATCATCAGGCCCTCCATCACCCGCGGACCGACGTACTGTTCCAGTTCGCCGTTCTCGCGGGCACGCTGCGCGGCCAGCAGGATCTCCAGCACCACGCGTAGCCCAGCCAGCGAGCAATCGGTATCCGCCAGCGCGATGCGTCGGCCGGGCATCTGATGGCGTTCAGGCCAGGGCTGACCATCCGAGGCGGCGCCAGAGCCGATGCTGTGCAGCAGGGCGATGAGCGTGTTCGGGTCCAACGCAGGGCCATTCGCGGACGCGTCGTGGATCGGGTGCGGGGCAGGGGAGTGGAGCGGGTTCATGACTGGCTCCTTGCGTGCATGCAGAAGCCGCCACCGATAAAGGTGGCGGACGGTGCGGGGCTCGAAATCCGGTGTGCAATCTTTCCGGCGGGCACAAGGCCTCCACGCACCGCCCGCCATAGCCGGCCGACGGATTGCCAGCCGGCACCACAGAAGGTGGTGCCGGCTGGCAAGCGCATACTTCTCTTGCACAACCGAGGATTTCGAGGCCTCGGCCACCCGTTTTCGGTGGCATGAACAGGAATACCCCTGGCTGTGCGAGATGCCAACGCAGTAGGGCTGATGCCGACACCACTTTCAACATTTTCAGAATCGTTGCATGCGGCCCAATAGGGCTGGGGCCATGCCCTGTAAGGCTATCGGCGATGCCGGCGGTGCACGCGTCAAGAGTGTCGGCATCCACCCGGCGAGGCCGTGAGTGAGGCAGATGCGACAGGATTGCCAAAGGCCGTCAGGCGCCAGTAGGCCTTCAACGCGACCTTGGTCCGCTCCAGCCACGCGGCATTGTGGCTGCGCGCGTGGCGCGTTGCTCGTGGGCACGCGAAGTTGTATGGCGAAGAGCGTACCGTCGTCCAAGGAGTAGCCCCTGCCGGCGTGATAAATTCAGCATCGAAGGCCCTGCTCTCGGACGTGCATGGCGTCCCGATGCAATCAATCAATGTGCCAAGCACGCAATTTCACAGAGTCCAATGTACTGGCTCGCACATCAAGCAGAAGAGTTGCTGAGATGACGATTGTTTTCCCGAACATGGTTGCAGCGCGAGCTGAGATCCACTTGGATATGGTTGATTCTTTGGGCGGACCCGTTCTTGAGATGCGTCAGAACAACGCACGCCCCATGGCATTGTCGCGACGCGGCGGTGAGCTCTGGTACGGATTCGTGATCAATGACAGTACCGTCGACGTCATTCTTCCCGGCGAGAGAGCGGCGTGTGTGGTGTCTTTCCTCAATCATGAGGACGCGCAACATGCGTTCCCGCGCGGCGCGTCTATTTTGTTCGGTGACGGAGTAAGTACAAGAGGCGTGCTGAGGTTAAAGTAGAGTCAGGATTGCCAGCACGGCTACAATTGAGCCTGGTGAATTATGGGCTTCGGTGGCCAAGGGCATGCTCCCGCGAACAACGAGACGGGAGGGGGCGTGCGTAACTTGGCGAGGCGTCACGCAAAGCTCTCCGGAGAGTGTTAGCTGAAAACTGGGTACACGGTGGCCGGGCCTGAAAATTCACCCAAGCGAAACCATCTTCGCTGGTCATGTTGATTCCAGAATTGAACGCCCGCGCGTGCTCGATAACGTTCAACGGCTAGCAAATGGGGCAGGGAAGCTGTCGCCCGGCTGGGGGATTAGGAAGATTTATCGAGGGTGGGGCTGGTGTCCGTTTCCAGCCGATACAGGGCACAAAGGGGAATTAAGACCGCGCCCGGCATCGGCATCCACGTCACCTATCCAGCTTCCACCACGCAACCAGCGCTGCAAATGCCGGCGACGGCTGCCGACGGTTCGGGTAGTAAAGGTGATAGCCGGGGAAGGGGACGCACCACCTGTCCAGCACTGCCACCAACCTGCCTTGCGCGATGTGCTCGGCCACCAGCGGTTCCGGTGCATATGCCAAGCCCAAGCCATCCAGTGCGGCATTGATAACGTGGGTCATGCTGTTGAAGACCAACGGCCCGTCGCCGCGCACGGTGAATTCCTTGCCCTTCTCTTCGAACTCCCACGCATAGATGGCACCGTTTGGGCGATGTCGGATGTGGATGCAGCGGTGGCGCGTAATGTCGGCAGGCTTCTTCGGCTTCGGATACTTCTCGAAGTAGTCGGGTGAGCCCACCACGACCAGACGCCAATCGGGGCCGACCCTGACAGCAACCATGTCCTTGCTCAGTGCCTCTCCGAGCCGGATGCCCGCATCGAAGCGCTGCTCCACCACATTGGTAAAGCCGTAATCTACGTAGAACTCAAGCGTAATGTCCGGGTATGCGTCCAGGAATCCGGCAAGCCGCGGACGGATGATGGTCTCCATGGAATCATCCGTGCAGGAGATTCGTAGCGTTCCAGCTGGGCGGTCGCGCAGGTCACCCAGCGCCTCCACGCTGGCACCGATGGCCTCGAAATGTGGTGCGATGGAGCGCATCAGGCGCTCGCCCGCTTCAGTGGGAGAGACATTGCGCGTGGTCCGCGCGAGCAGGCGAATTCCCAGGCGCTCTTCCAGCAGGCGCATCGAATGGCTCAGCGCAGAGGGCGTTACCCCAAGACGAACCGCCGCCTTGGTGAAACTCTGCTCCTGCGCCACTACCAGGAACGCTTGCAGGTCATGGGTCTTCACGGTGCTCATGGGTCAATTGTGAGCGCAACTCAGTAATGCATCAACTTTCAACCGGCTTATCGATATAGGGGCTGGGGCCTATCGTGGCGACCCGTGTCCCCAACCGAGGCCATACGCCCATGAAACGCACCACGCTGTTACTGGCGCTGCTCGCCAGCCTCTACGTTCCAGCTTCGGCCATGGCCGCTGACGCACCGGTGCCGGCCCCGCGCCATGGATCCGACAACTTCTACCGCAGCCCCACGGTCAAGGGGGAGCGCGTGAGCTTCCACAACCAGTACGAGATGCAGGTGGTGGGTACGCTTTACCGCCCTCAAGGCCTGCCCGACGGCAGCCGCGCCCCCGCAGTGGTCGTTGGCCACCCGATGGGCGCAGTGAAGGAGCAGAGTTCCCAGCTCTACGCGCAGAAGCTGGCCGAGCAGGGCTTCGTCACGCTGGCGATCGATCTTTCCTTCTGGGGCGAGAGTGGCGGCGCACCGCGACACCTGGTGGCGCCGGAAATCTATTCGGACGACATCAGTGCGGCCGTGGATTTCCTGAGCACGCAGTCATTTGTGGACCCGGACCGCATCGGCGGCTTGGGCATCTGTGGCAGCGGCAGCTTTGTAATCAGTGCCGCCAAGATCGACCCACGCATCAAGGCCATCGCCACGGTCAGCATGTACGACATGGGTGCGGCGGCACGGCAGGGGCTGAACAGTGGCCAGTCGCTGGAGCAGCGCAAGGCGGTGATCCAGTCCGCGGCAGATCAGCGTCTGGCCGAATTCAAGGGCGGGGCGCCGGTGTTCGTGCCTGGCACCGTGAACCACCTCGATGCTGACACGCCCGCCATCCAGCGTGAGTTCTTCGACTTCTACCGCACCCCGCGCGGCGCCTATACGCCAAAGGGTGACAAGGCCGAACTGACAACCCAGCCGCTCTTCAGCAGCCTGGTCAAGTTCATGAACTTCTATCCCTTCAACGACATCGAGACGATCTCGCCCCGACCAATGCTCTTCGTCTCCGGCGACGTCGCGCATTCCCGCGAGTTCAGCGAGGACGCCTACCGAAGGGCAGGGCAGCCGAAGGAGATCTACTGGGTAAAGGGTGCCGGCCACGTGGATCTGTACGACCGCATTCAGCTAATTCCCTTTGACAAGCTGGCCACGTTCTTCCAGCGCGGCCTGGCCGGGAAATGAGCCGCACCGACGCCCCCGCACATCGCGCCAACTGGGGCGGCGTGCTCGCAATGACGCTGTGCGTCTTCGCGTTGATCGCCTCGGAATTCATGCCCGTGAGTCTGCTCACTCCCTTGGCAGCAGACCTGGGCGTGAGCGAAGGCCTTGCCGGCTACGGCATTGCGATTTCGGGTGTGTTTGCGGTGTTGACCAGCCTGTCTATCTCGCGATTGGCGGGTAGCGTGAACCGCCGAACGTTGCTGTTGTCCCTCACGGCGTTGATGGCGGTGTCGGGACTGGTGGTAGCGCTGGCCCAGAACTATCCGGTCTACATGACAGGCCGTGCGCTGATCGGCGTAGTGATCGGCGGTTTCTGGTCATTGTCCGCCGCAACCGCGATGCGGCTGGTACCGGAGGCCGAGGTCCCGCGAGCCTTGGCGATATTCAACAGTGGCAACGCCCTTGCAACGGTCATTGCGGCACCACTGGGCAGCTATCTCGGCAGCATGATCGGATGGCGCGGCGCATTCCTCTGTCTTCTGCCCGTGGCAGCTGTCGCCCTGGCCTGGCAGTGGGTTTGTCTGCCGTCCATGGAAGCGGAGGAGGGCCGATCACGCGGCGGGGTCGTCGTGTTGCTGCGACGACGCGTGGTGGCACTGGGCATGATGGCCTGCGCTGCGTTCTTCATGGGGCAGTTTGCCCTGTTCACCTACGTGCGGCCGTTCCTGGAGCGTGTCACGCATGCTGGGGTATCTGCCGTTCCGTGGGTTCTGCTGGCGATCGGAGTGAGTGGTTTCGTGGGCACACTTGCCATCGGGGCATTCATCAGGCGCGGGCTCTACCGCACGCTGGTGATTCTTCCCGCCCTCATGGCGCTGATTGCCGTCACTCTGGTTCCACTCGGGCCCCACCTTTGGCCGACCGCCGCACTGCTCTCGGCGTGGGGTCTGCTGGCCACGTCCGCGCCGGTCGGCTGGTGGAGCTGGCTGGCGCGCACCTTCACCGACAATGCCGAGGCTGGCGGCGGGCTGATGGTTGCGGTGGTTCAGTGCTCCATTGCGCTGGGCGCCACCCTCGGCGGACTGCTGTTCGACAGCCTTGGCTTTGCCAGTACGTTCTTGGCGAGTGCGGGCATCCTCTTGTTTGCCGCGCTGCTTGCCTACGCCACCGCGACTGAAGAGGTGCACACGTCAGCCGCGGCGATTGCCACAGGGGCTCCGAAGCGATGACACGCCTCACTTCGATAACGGCGAAGCTGCTCGTGCTCCTAGTTGGCTTTGGGGCGGTAGCGGCATGCTCAGTCGCGCCCGATCATCAAGCCGTCGCAGCCACCAGTACTGGGGCCAACCCGGAGATTCATCCTATGAAAATTCGACTGATCATCAATGATCAAGTGCTGTCGGCCACCCTGGAGGACAGCCTTCCTGCACGCGAGTTCATCGCCCAGTTGCCACTGACCCTTCAGCTTGAAGACTACGCCGCGACTGAGAAGATTGCGCAGCTCCCGCGCAATCTAAACGTGGCGGGTGAGCCGGAAGGAATCACGCCCTCGGCAGGCGATATGGCTTTTTATGCACCTTGGGGAAACCTGGCGATTTTCCACAGGCCATTTGGCTACTCGAAAGGTCTCATAAGGCTGGGTCGCATCGAAGGAGGGCTGCAGATCCTTCGCAAGGAGGGGCCCATGGAGGTCCGCATTGAGTCTTTCTAGAGGCTGGCTGCACACCTTGGGGTTCAGCCATCTCGCCATTCTGCTGGGTACGGCGATGCTGGCTACCGTCCCTGGTCAGATGGCTTTCGCACACGGAGGAATAATCATGCACACCAAATCAAATCAAGCTCCCACAACCGAACTGGATCCGCGCCGACAAGCCATCATTCCGATCGGCGCCTTCGCAGCGGCCGGCAACTTGGATGGCCTCCGCCAGGCGTTGAACCAAGGCCTGGATGCGGGGCTAAGTTTGGCCGAAACGCGAGAGCTGCTGGTGCAGCTCTACGCCTATGCGGGGTTTCCTCGGAGCCTGAACGCGCTGGGCGAACTGATGAAGGTGGCGGATGCGCGTAGACAGCAGGGCATCCAGGATGACGCCGGCCACGAGCCCCGCAAGCCGATTCCCACAGGCGACGCCTTGCTCGCTGCAGGCACGGCAAACCAGACCAGGCTGGCCGGCGCTCCTGTCTCAGGGCCTTTGTTCGATTTTGCCCCGCAAGCAAATCAATACCTCCGTACGCACCTCTTCGGCGACATCTTCGAGCGCGACAATCTTGATTGGCAAAGCCGCGAATTGGCTACGGTCAGCATGCTGGCCGCCATGTACGGAGTGGAGCCCCAATTGCAGTCCCATATTGGAATCAGCATGAACATCGGCCTGCGGCCAGAGCAGCTATACGAGCTGGCCGATGTACTTGAGGAGCGCGTCAGCCTCGAGGCTGCCGAACGTGTTCGCGTCGCGATTCAACGTCAGCTTGAGGTTCGGAAAGAATGACGGTCGGGAAGATGCTCCTTCGGCTTGCCTTGCGCGATGTGCTCGGCCACCAGCGGTTCCGGTGCGTTTGCCAAGCCCAAGCCATCCAGTGCGGAATTGATAACGTGGGTCATGCTGTTGAAGACCAACGGCCCGTCGCCGCGCACGGTGAGTTCCTTGCCCTTCTCTTCGAACCCCCACGCATAGATGGCACCGTTTGGGCGATGTCGGATGTGCACGCATCAGTGAGGAAGTGGCGCAGATCAGTGTCAGTGGCGCACTCTTGCCAGAGGCGGCGTTGAAGATGACCGGCCAGTAGGCTCGGCCAATGATGCCGGCGCGCCTCCGACCGACTTCACAGACCTGTACCCCGCAGATGGGCATAGTGCCCCTTGAGTAGTGTGAGCGCGTCCATCCAGCCACGGGATTGTCCCGAACGCCAGGAGGTCACTGTGCCAAGTTGTGATGAAGGAATGAAGTTGACGCGTCGCCAGGTGATCGCCGGCGGCGTCACGACCGTGGCAATGTCCGCCGCACCGGGGGCGTCATCGCTCGCCGCCGAACTGGCGACGCCCCCGCCGCCCAGGCCGCCGGTCATCAGCACGGTGGCCTTGACCGTCAACGGCAAGCGGCGGGAGCTTGAGCTCGACACGCGGACTACGCTGCTTGATGCCCTGCGCGAACATCTGAAGCTGACCGGGACCAAGAAGGGCTGCGACCACGGTCAATGCGGTGCCTGTACCGTGCTGGTCAACGGTGAGCGCATCAATGCCTGCCTCAGCCTGGCGGTGCAGCACCAGGGCGATGCCATCACCACCATCGAAGGCCTCGGAACCCCCGATGACCTGCATCCGCTGCAGGCCGCCTTCATCAAGCATGACGGCTACCAGTGCGGGTACTGCACGCCGGGGCAGATCTGCTCGGCGGTGGCGGTACTGGACGAGATCAAGCGGGGTGTCCCCAGTCATGTGCAGGCAGACGTCAGCGCACGGCCCCGGGCCACCAACATGGAGATGCGCGAACGCATGAGCGGCAACCTCTGCCGCTGCGGAGCCTATTCCAACATTGCCGAGGCGATGGAAGAGGTTGCAGGCGTGACCCCTGGGAGGCGCGCATGAGGGCCTTCAGTTACGAACGCGCGAGATCCCCGGCCGAGGCCGCCAAGGCCGTCGCCGGTATCGAGGGCGCGAAGTTCCTGGCCGGAGGGACCAACCTGCTCGACCTGATGAAGCTGGAGGTCGAGACGCCAGCGCACCTGGTCGATGTGCAGGACATCGGCCTGGACAGGATCGAACCCACCGACGAGGGTGGCCTGCGCATCGGCACGCTGGTCACCAATACCGCGCTGGCCTCGCATGAGCGCGTGCGCCGCGACTACGCGGTGCTGACCCGCGCGATCGTGGCAGGCGCCTCCGGGCAGCTGCGCAACAAAGCCACCACCGGCGGCAACCTGCTGCAGCGCACGCGCTGCCCGTATTTCTACGATCCCCATCTGCCCTGCAACAAGCGCCTGCCCGGATCAGGGTGCGGCGCACTCGAGGGGTTCTCCCGGCAGATGGGCGTGATCGGCACCTCGGACAGCTGCATCGCGACCTATCCGGGCGACATGGCGGTGGCCCTGCGGGTGCTGGACGCCTCGATCCAGACCGTCAGCGGTGACGGCAGTACGCGCAGCATCCCGATTGCCGATTTCCATCGTTCCCCCGGCGACAGGCCGCAGCAGGACAACGTGCTGCAGCGCGGTGAGCTGATCACCCACGTCACGCTGCCGGAGCCCCTGGGCGGTCGGCACGTGTACCACAAGGTACGTGACCGCGCGTCCTATGCGTTCGCACTGGTGTCGGTCGCCGCGGTCGTGCAGCGAGACGGGTCGGCGCGGTTCGCCTTCGGTGGAGTTGCGCCGAAGCCGTGGCGCGTTGAGGCAGCCGAACCACTGCTGCGCGACGGCGTAAAGGCCGCGGCCCGGCGGGTGTACGCCGGTGCCCGTCCGACGCGGGAGAATGCGTTCAAGATCGCGCTCGCCGAGCGCACCCTCGCAGCCGTGCTGGTGGAAGGAGAGCGCTGATGCCCCTTGAATTCAACGCCCCCGCCGGCGACAACCTGTTCGACAAGGCCAAGGTCGTCGGCAAGTCGACGCCGCGCATCGACGGTCCACGCAAGACCACCGGCACCGCCCCCTATGCCTACGAGCGCCACGACGTGGCGCCAAACCAGGCCTACGGCTACATCGTCGGTGCGGGCATCGGCAAGGGGCGCATCATTTCGATGGATGCCTCCCGCGCACGTGCCGCGCCCGGCGTACTGGCGGTCATCACCGCACCGGAAACCAAGCCGGTCGGCAAATCGAACTGGAACAATGCGCCGCTGTTCGGCGGACCCGAAGTGGCCCACTACCACCAGGCCATCGCCTGCGTGGTGGCAGAGACCTTCGAGCAGGCCCGCGCCGCCGCGGCGCTGATCCGCACCCGCTACGAGCGCAGCAAGGGCCGCTTCGATTTCCCGGCCCTGGCACCGTCCGCACCGCTGGCAAAGGGGCGTGACGGCAAGCCCGACCGGCAGGCGCTGGGCGATTTCGACACCGCCTACGCGAGCGCCGCGGTCAAGCTCGACGAGACCTATCACACCTCCGACGAAAGTCATTCGATGATGGAGCCGCACGCCACCATCGCCGCCTGGGAGGGTGACACGCTCACGCTGTGGACGGCGAACCAGATGATCGACTGGGCCAGGCAGGGCATGGCGGCGATCCTCGGCATCGATCCTGCCAAGGTGCGCGTGGACTCGCCCTATATCGGCGGCGGCTTCGGCGGCAAGCTGTTCATCCGTGCCGACGCGGTGCTGGCCGCGTTGGCGGCCAAGCAGGTCGGGCGACCGGTGAAGATCGCACTGCAACGCCCGTTGATGCCCAACAACACCACGCACCGGCACGCCACCCTCCAGCGCGTGCGGATCGGCTGCGGAAAGGATGGCCGGATCTCCGCCATCGCCCATGAGAACTGGTCGGGCAACATCAACGGCGAGGATGGCGAAAACGGCACCCTGCAGACGCCCAAGCTCTATGCAGGCGCCAACCGCCTGGTGGCCAACTACATCGCCACGCTCGACATGCCCGAAGGCAATGCGATGCGCGCACCGGGTGAAGCACCGGGCCACATGGCGCTGGAAGTGGCGATGGACGAAATGGCCGAGAAGCTGGGCCTCGATCCGATCGCGTTCCGCATCCTCAACGAGCCCGAGGTCGTGCCCGGCGATCCGTCCAAGAAATTCTCCGACCGCAACCTGGTGCGCTGCCTGCGCGAAGGCGCGGAGCGCTTCAACTGGAACAAGCGCAACGCCCGGCCGGCGCAGGTCAGGGAAGGGCATTGGCTGGTCGGCATGGGCGTGTCCGCGGGCTACCGCGGCGCACCGACAATGAAGTCGGCGGCGCGGGTCCGGCTTGACGGCCAGGGCGGGGTGGTTGTCGAGACCGACATGACCGACATCGGCACCGGCTCCTACACGATCATCGCGCAGACGGCAGCCGAGACCATGGGCGTGCCGCTGGACCAGGTCCAGGTCACCCTCGGTGACTCCCGTCATCCCGCCTCCGCCGGTTCCGGCGGCCAGTGGGGCGCGGCAAGCTCCACCGCGGGCGTGTACGCGGCGTGCGTCAGCCTGCGCCGCAAGGTGGGAGAGAAACTCGGCTTCGACGGCGACACCGCAAACTTCGCCAATGGCCGCATCCAGGCGGATGGGCGGACCATCACGCTGGCGGAGGCGGGAACCCTGTCGGCGGAGGACGGCATTGCCTTCGGCGACTTCAAACAAGGCTACGACGTCGGCACCTATGCAGGACATTTCTGCGAGGTCGCCGTGCATGCCTACACTGGAGAAACGCGCATTCGCCGCATGCTTGCCGTATGCGATGGCGGCCGGATCCTCAATCCGCTCTCCGCACGCAGCCAGGTCATCGGCGGGATGGTGATGGGTGCGGGCGCGACCCTGATGGAGGAGCTGGTGGTCGACAAACGGCTTGGTTTGTTCATCAACCACGACCTGGCCGGCTACGAGGTTCCCGTGCACGCCGACATCCCGTACCAGGAGGTGGTCTTCCTCGACACGCTGGATCCGGTGATCTCGCCGATGAAGGCCAAGGGTGTGGGTGAACTGGGCATCTGCGGGGTTGGCGCCGCGATCGCCAATGCGATCTACAACGCAACCGGCGTGCGCGTGCGCAGCTATCCCATCACCCTGGACAAGCTGTTGCCCGGCTTGCCCGACATAGGCTGACGTTGCGCATGGACCGACCCGTAGCCTCGCCCACTCTGGAGGTCTCCGCCGCAGGCGGAGGGGAGCCCGGCGATCTTGCCGAGGACCTGTCCGCAGCGCCGGGCTTCCTCGCCGAAGGCAGCCCGCGCGGCGTACTCGAGACGGCCTTGACGCGCGTGCGCGCGGGGGAGCACGCCGTGCTCGCGCTGGTGCTGGAAACCGATGGCTCCACCTACGCCGGTGCCGGCGACATGGTGCTGTTCTGCAACGGCAGCCAGGTCGGCTGGCTGAGCGGCGGATGCCTGGAGCCCGAGCTCGCGCGACGCGCGGAGCAGGTGAGCGCGGCAGGGCGGGTCGACTGGATCGAGATCGACACCCGCAGTGACGACGACCTGTTGAGCGGGTCCGCGCTCGGCTGCCGCGGCCGGCTTCGGATTGCGCTGCTGCCGTTGCGTGCCATGGCCGGCATCGACGACGTGATCGAGGCTTGGTTGCGCGAGGGCGTGTCACTCCAGCGCGACCTTCGCACGTCGGGGCAGGTCGTTTTCCGTGCCGGCCATCGCGAGCAGGCGTGGCAGCTGCATCCGATGGAGGGTACACAGCCCTTTGGCGAGGGCGCGTGGCGTTTGCCGTTGCCCCGGCTTCCGCGGGCCCTGGTGTTGGGGGGCGGTCCCGAAACGCCCTTCCTGGTTCCGCTGCTGCGCGGCCTGGGGTGGCGGGTCAGCGTGGCCGAACGGCGAGCGCGCTGGGCCCCAGCCGGGCAGTGCGCGGATACGCATCTTCAGACCAGCCCGGCCGAGGCCCTTCATGGCGACCAGTGCGACGCGGCACTGGTGATGCATCACGATTTCGAACTGGACCGGGAGGCGCTGGTGGCCCTGGCTGATACCAACGTCGCGTTCATTGGACTGCTGGGTCCGCGGCGAAGGCGCGAGGACCTGTTCAAGCTGCTGACACCGGATCAGCGCCACTACCTTTCCCCGAGACTTCAATCACCGGTCGGCCTGAACATCGGCGGCCGAGGGCCAGAGGCGATTTCGCTCAGCATCGCCGCGCAGCTGCAGCAATGGCGAGGCGCGCACGGCAGGTGACTGACGCGCATGCGATCGTCGTGCTTGCTGCCGGCGGGAGCACCCGACTTGGCCAGCCCAAGCAGCTTCTGACCCGGCAGGGCGAGACCCTGGTACATCGCGTAGTGCGGCTAGCGCTGGAGCTCGCGCCAGCGCAGGTCCTGGTCGTGGTGGGCGCGAACGCACAGGCCGTGACATCCAGCGTTGCCGGGTTGGATGCCACTCCGGTAACCAATCCCCACTGGGAGCGTGGCCTGGCGAGCAGTCTGCAGGTTGCCGGCGCACACCTGCTGCCCACGGTGACCGCGGTGATGATCGTGGCATGCGACCAGCCCGCAATCGAGCGCTCCCATCTGCAGGCGCTGCTTTCCGGTGCCCGCGCCGCAGCGTCAACGTGCGCGGGCACCCGCCACGGAAATGCGCTTGGCGTTCCCGCAGTCGTGCCGCGCGCCTGGTTCACCCCTGTCGGTGCATCCGGTGACCGCGGCTTCGGAGCGCGCCTGCGGCAACTTCCTGTCGATACAGTGCATGTCCTACAGGCACCGGAACTCGGCCTGGATATCGATACGCCAGAAGATCTCGCGCGTGCGCGCGATGCGGGCTGGATCGATGCCGGGAGGTGACCCGCATGGTCACTGGGCCAATGCCTGTCGCGCAGGTGACTAGTGCGGGCCACATCGCGCGCCCTCAGGCACCTCGCCCCCGAACATCTGCAGCACCCGATCCGACAGAACAGGTTCCGGCACGTCAGCCAGCACCTGCTCCAGATAGCCCACCGGCTCCAGCTGCCATTGAAGCAACGCACCAAGCTGCACAACGACGGGCGCCCGCTGCTCCGCGTCCAGTGAGACCTGCAACAGCAGATGGTGCGAGCGCCTCTCCAGCCACAGCACGGGTATGCCCCGGCAAAGAACTTGGAACTCGGCATCTCGGTGCCGCTCTACGAACTGGAAGCCCTGTCGTGGCCGAGAGTCCACGAACTGCATCGCCTGGCGGCGCAGTTGTGAGAATCGATCGTCGTTGATGCTTTGGAACGCGACAGGCGAGGGCGCCGGCGTCGCCGGCCACTGCGCCTGTGCCGCGACCACCACCACAAGACAGAGCGCGTTGGCCGCCCAGCGGCACCACGCCACTCACCCCTCCGGATGCAGTCGGGTACTGGCGTGTGCGGTAAGGCCGATGCCAGCCATGATCAGGCCCTCCATGACGCGAGGGCCGACGTACTGCTCCAGCTCACCGTTCTCGCGGGCGCGCTGTGCGGCCAGCAGGATCTCCAGCACCACCCGAAGGCCGGCCAGCGAGCAATCGGTGTCCGCCAGGGCGATGCGTCGGCCGGGCATCTGATGGCGTTCCGGCCAGGGCT
Organism: Stenotrophomonas sp. YJH_SMC_65; assembly: GCF_059369475.1. Classification (NCBI taxonomy): domain Bacteria; kingdom Pseudomonadati; phylum Pseudomonadota; class Gammaproteobacteria; order Lysobacterales; family Lysobacteraceae; genus Stenotrophomonas; species Stenotrophomonas sp. YJH_SMC_65. Next base: position 101,457 of record NZ_JCAFSR010000007.1, on the reverse strand, counting down.
GGCCATCGGAGGCGGCGCCCGAGCCGATGCTGTGCAGCAGGGCGATGAGGGTGTTCGGGTCCAGCGCAGGGCCATTCGCAGGCGTGTCGCGAATCGGGTGCGGGGCAGGGGAGTGGGGCTGGTTCATGGCTGGCTCCTTGCGTGCATGCAGAAGCCGCCACCGATAAAGGTGGCGGACGGTGCGAGGTTCGAAACCCGGTGTGCAATCAGACCGGCGGGCGCAAGGCCCCCACGCACCGCCCGCCATAGCCGGCTGACGGATTGCCAGTCGGCACCACGGGGGGTGGAGCCGACTGGCAAGCGCTTTTTACGATTGCACAACCGGGGTTTCGAAGCCCGGCCACCTGTTCAAGGTGGCACAGCAAGGAATACGCCCGGTTGTGCCCGTTGCCAATGCAGTAGGGCCGATGCCGTCACCACTTTCAACATTTTCAGAATCGTTGCATATGGCGCAACGGGGCTGGAGCCTTGTGCTGCAAGGTTGTTGTCGGTGTCGGCGGTGCACGCCTTACGAGTGTCGGCATCCGCCCGGCGAGGCTATGAGCGAGGCGGATGCGACAGGATCGCCAAAGGCCGCCAGGCGTCAGTAGCCCTTCAACGCAACCTTGGTTCGCTCCAACCACACGGCATTGTGGCTGCGCGCGTGCCGCGACCAGTGCTGGGCATCATCGATGATGCTGGCGAACAGGCTGCGGGCCTGCTCGCGGTCGTCGGGCTGCGGCTGTGCCATCAGCCACTCGGCGTACAGGCAGCGGGCGGCGGCATCGTTTCCGCATTCCACGGCCCGCTCGAACGCGGCGCGGGCTCCGGGTGCTTGGGCAGCCGCCAGTGCCTGCGCGTAAAGCAGCGTCTGTTCCGGCTTGCGGCGTACATCCGGATGGCGGGCGAACAGTCCGTCCAGCGTCTCCACCGCAAGCGCGGGTTGCCCGGAATCGAGGCGGGCACGGGCAAGGCCGGTCAGGATGTAGGGATCGTCGCCCAGCGGCGAGCTGGCCGCCTGCTCAAGCAGGGTGCTGGCTTCCTCCGCCTGGCCGGCATCCAGCAGCGTCATGCCCAGGCGAACCCGGTTCTGCACGGTGGGCGTGCGCGCCAGTTCGGCACGGGCGCTGCGCAGGTCCTGGCCCGGGTCCATGAGCTGCTTGGCGGAACGGATTGCCTGCCGCGCGCCGCGCGAGTTGCGGGCTTCCGGGAAGTAGATCGCCAGGAAGTAGACGATGCTGCCTAGCAGTGGGAAGGAGAAGAGCAGGATGAGCCAATAGAGGCTCTGGCCCGAGCGGATGGCGTGCACCGCGAAGTAGATGGCCGCCAGTACGTGGAGTCCGATTCCGATATAGGGCATGTGTGCCGCCTCGTCCTTGTGAGGGGTGGAACTATAGTGGGGGAGGGGTACGGTGGAAACGGGTAATTACCAGAATGACCCTCACATGGTCATAACGTATGGCCGCCCCGGAGCAAATTAGACTCTGCTGCACTCACTGGCTGCTGTTGCGGCGGTGAACGACGCCGGAAGGATGCCGCGTTAATGCGGGTTCTGCAGCTTAAATGGATTGCCGGGAGACCACAGGATGGGTCGAATTGCATGGATGGGTGTCTTCGCTTGCTTGGCTGCAGGACCGGCGTGGGCTGAAGTCCCTCCCGAATGTGTGGAGCTGTACCAGGAGGCGGGCGCGAGCCCTGGGTCACAATCGTGCCGGGATAATGCATCAAACGCCTTGTTCGGTCTCGGGACCTACCACTGCGAAAACCCGCGAATCATCGACGAGTACTGCGGCGGCGTGGTGCTGCGGCCTTGGGATCCTGGCAAGAACAACCAGTGCGACGTGACCACCGGCGCCACGCAGGTCGGTAATCCGATCAATGCGCTGCTGGGCATCAAGGTTCAGACCGAGACGGATGTGTCGGACGCGTCTGGCCACCTATCGTTGCAACGTCATTACAACAGCCTGTCCATCGACAGCAATCCCGGCATCGAGCTGACGGATTTTTCTGGGCGAGACCTAGATCCAATAGTATCCGACCTTGTCAAAAGATTGGCAGGGACGCAGAAGCAGCGCCAGGCCGCTGTTGATCAGATCGAGTTACTGGGGGGAGGTGCAATCCCTTATCTTGTTGGGCATCTTGAAGATAATCGACCGCTCGCCTCCCCAGGCCTCGTAATGACGAATAGAGATCCTTCTGGATTTGAAAGTCGCCGCGAATACACCCCGGAGACTGTTCACGATGTAATTTCAGCAATACTCAATGAGGCTACTGGCCAGAGTTTTGTATTTGTATATAACGGCGGCACAGCAATAGAGCGGAAGAATAACGCATCTCAGTGGGTGCTTTGGTGTCAAAAATCCTTTCCAGATATGCGAGATATTTGCGCAAAAAACGAGCCACTCCCGAAAAATCCGAGCCAGGGCAAAGTCGAGACTTCGCCTCGCAAGGGCTCCGTGGATCGCAAGGAATCAGGCCTCGACATTCACTAGCGGGTTGCTCGATGGAAGGGATGCACGGGTCGTAGCCCATGCAGTCGCGACAAGGGGTTTTTTATCGAGGGGGGGGGGGCACACAGCCACCTCACAACTGGGATGCGGATAGTCGAGCCGATATCGACGCAGGTGCAATCGAAGCGATGCATGAGACGCTGGGCAACCGGCCTACAGGCTGCGGCTGCGGGGGATAGAATGATGACCTGGACGCTGCTTGCCTTCTACGCTGTTCTCGCGGTGCTTACGTATTTCGCAATGACCGGCAGAACTCCTACCAGACGGCTGTTATCCGCGATTGGAATAGCTGCCGTTCAGATTGCTGCGCTTGCGTGGATTCAGATCATTGCCAGAGCGCTGGGGTCGCAGTCCACTCATGGACCTTATTCCATCGGAGTCGGTGAACTCTATCTCGCCATACGCCCCATTCTCTTGTTCAACGTGGCAGTGTGCATTGCGCTTGTTCTGATATTTTTGACTGCGCTATCGGGAAAGAAGGCAGCTGGCAAGTAGGTTCCCGCGCTTCAACTTGGGTTGGACAACATTATTTCTGCTCTCGAACGGATGGGAACAGCTACGGAATGCCAAAGGCGACTGGCTACGTTGTCGAGAGGGGTAGATCGTGGCACTAGGAAGACCGTCTTTGTGTAGAAGCTCCTCCCGCAATGTGGCTGCAATTAAATGGTGGAAGGCTCTCTCGATAGCGAGTTCTTTCTTATTGACTATCAAAGCGTCGGGAAAAGGCGCGCGGCGAAGATCAATGACGATGGCGTTCTTGTAGTATCCGATTCCGCTTCTTCTTCGGGAGCGCTTCCTCTACGAGGTGTTGTAGGGGAGGGGAGGTCTGGATCGAGGTACGTGCCAATGGCATTCCTCTCGTGGCATCTGGATGCTTCGCATGGGACGCCAGATTATTCCCGCAGCCTTGTATTGATGATCGACGGAAAGTTGATGGGAGATGGCTTCTCGTTGCCAGTGATTTCTTGGTCGAAGCGATGCTTATCGAGAGAGTTTGATGTCAATCTTGAGGATGGTTGGAACTTCAGAGCGAAGTACACGGCGCCATTCATTAGGCAATTCCTTATGCAGATGAATGTTGGTGGGACTTTGGACACGCAGCCCGTGGATTTTATTGAGCAGATCATGACGATCGTTGCAGAATTGAGGCCTGATTGGATCGTGGGGTTTGCGAATAAAAATGTCTCTTAGGTGACGTGCTCTATCTGGCGCGTGCGCAACCTGGCGCTTCTGGTGGCGCTTGCCCTGCAGTCATTGTTTAGCCGGGCGAGTTCGAGAGGTCGCGCCAGCCAGCGGGTGCCAGTGCCGCGGCCCCGGCAGATCAAAGCACGATTCCCAATCTGCCGGGTGTGCCTGCGCCCAAGGCCGCACCTGATCCTATGGACGCGTCGACGCCAGAGCAGCGCTACGTGGCGCAGCTGCCGAAGGCCAAACGTATCCGACTGACGCTCACGGCTGTCTTTGGCGACCGCCAGGTCGGCACGGTCGAGTGGATGGACAGCAGTAACAACACGCTTCATGGGGCGCAGGATGCGCAATGGAATGGGACGGAATCTGTTGATCGCCTGCATGGCCCTGGCTGTTGCTCCAGCGGCGGCAACAGCGGCTGCACCACCGGGTGATCGTGGGCAGGATTTCGTGCAGACACAGGCGATCGCCGCGCGCTGCCAGAAGAGCCTGGTCGATCAGCTCACGTTTGACGCATTGGTCGCGCTGGGCTTCCGGGTGGGGGTATTCGCCTAATGGCGCCAACATCAGCGCCGACAATTACAAGCTGGTCGCTACACCATGGCCGCGCCAAGCGCCGCGACGGGAGGAGGACCCGACGCTCTATCGCCTGGACAAGCCGGACGCTGGCACCGGCATTGCGACCGCAGGGAGTGAGGCCGGTGCCAGCGTCCGGATCGTGAGCGCACAAGCGGCGGTATCCACTGCCGGAGGCACGCTGGTTCGGGTAGGTGAGCGTCCTATGGGGACTTTCCCCGAGTCGAAGCCGTACCCGCCCAGCTTCTGAGCGTTTACTGCCTCATGGTATGTTGGGCCTGTTCTAACGGACGTTTGCTATGGACAATGATCGATTGGCGAACATCTCTCCGCAAGATAGGGAGTACTTTGAAGCTCTTGAGGCGCGTATCAGCCAAGCTCACTGGGACTTCGTTGAGTATCGGACTATGTTCTATGAAGATAGTGACATGACCCTGCTCAATGAGACTGCCCCTCACTTTTTCGGCATCGTGCAGCGGGCGTTGATTGTCTCCATCTTTACGTGCATTCGGGCGCTTACGGATCCCCCGGAATCAGGTCGGAAGGAGAACATATCGTTGCTCGGGCTCGCATCTCGGCTGACCGCATCCGGCCATCCGTTGGCAGACATGTTTTCGGCAATGGCAAAGGACTACGTTGCTAAGGCAAGGCCCGTGTATCAGGCTGTGAGCAAGAAGATTGCGCATTTCGACGCTGATCACGTTATTGGGGAAAACAGAAAAACCTCGTTCGCGATCCGGGGCGACGACATTGAAGTCTTAATTGATGACGCGGCCCGGCTACTCGATTTTTCATCGGGCACCTTCACTATTCGCCCCAAGCAGGAGCAACCAGGTGGCGCTGCTGAGGTCCTGCGCCTACTCAGAGCTCAAGGGAGGTCCCTTGGCACGAGTTGAAATCAAGTAGGATTCCCCTCAATTCTGGAGGGAATATGGATATTCGACCTGGCGTCGTATGTTTGCTCTTGATGGTCGCCAGCAGCGCGTCCGCGCAGCAGATTCACTCCGCAAGGGGGCCAACCTCAAAGCCGCTTCCAGCCGCACCGAGGCCCGCGCATAACTCGATGGCAAAGACCACTACGCCATTCAACTGCGAACAGTACCGCTGGCCGAACCATCCTCATCCGGGCATGAAACCGCTCTGTGATGGGCTTGAGGCCAATGCATTACAGCAGGAGTCCAGGCAGGCGGGACGCCCAAGTCCATCTGCCGAGGTGGTGGTGCTGCCTGCGATGGGTACGGATGCAGCCAAGCGCTCAGGAATGGCGTGCATTGGCGGTCAGGCGATGCGTAGGCTGCCAAACGGGTGGGAACAGGTGTCCTCGCGTTCTGGCGGCTGGTTGCGCTGTCGGGAGCAGTGATCCGGGGTGTAGGGGCAGCGCGCCTACGGAAGCGCCTCACACGCGCTGGCGAGGTCTCGGCCCACGGCTCATATAGACAACATTGGACGCCCCGGCGTCGGAACCGTGGGCGCCCACGCCGAACCGCCGTTCTCGGCGAATTCTGAGCGCTTCGGCTAGGTAGATGACACTAGATTTCGCCGTAGTTGACGCCTTCCGGGCAGTTGCAGCCCGGGGAGGCGCCTCAGCCATCATCAGCCGCCATTCGCGTGCAATGTTGCAGGTCAGGGACCACCAGGCCATGTCGCACGGCTCCAGCTGATGGCCTTCGAGAGTGAACATGTGCCCGCCTTGGAATCCGAAACCGGCCCAAGGGCCGGTTAGATCTATGCGGTCGTGGGGATCCATCTTGATCATGCTGCGAGCTCGTCCTTGTCGGGGAACGAACAGGCAGGCAAGAGCCGAGCCAGAGCCGCAGCCATTGCCAAGCAGAGCCTACGAACCGGGTCACGCCCGATACCGCATTTCGCATAATGTATATTATGTTCAAGCTGCTGCGGGGCTGGCTGGCACGCCGCTTGCCTCGCCCCCTGATCCCACTGAGGCATGGAGCCTGATTGTGCGTGATCGGAACCTGACCGGCCCTTGGGCCGGTTTTTCGTTTAAGGCCGGCCGACTGGTCACACCCGAAGGCCGCGAGCTGGAACCGCAGGATCTGGCATGGCTGTCGCTCACCGCTGCCCAGGCACAGGAATGGCGCCGGATGATGGAGAGCGGCCGCGCGATCGGCAAGCCCCGGAAACCCTTGTCTTTCAACGCCGCCAGCGTGGTGAACCTCTCCGATGCCCTGGCTCAGCGCCGGAAAAAGCGGTCATCGGTGGCGATGGCTGGCCCTGACGCCGAACCACCAGCGGCAGTCCTGCCGGTACCGGGGCCGAAGCCTCGCCAGCGCGTGTAAGGCGCTCCCGTAGGGGCGCTGCCCCTACACCCCGGCTAGAATGCGCGCAGGACGCCTTGGGGGCCGTATGGAACGCGAACGACCGGAGTACCTACAACCCATCCCGCGCGCACGCTGGGAGTTTCCATGGCTCGGCCTGTGGGCCATGCTGCTACTGGGCATGGCCGGTGCTGGAATCTGGCTGCACCTGAGGACAGGTGACGCATGGAATACACGATTCACGCGCAACGCCGAAGCGACGCCGCCGGTAATGCCAAGCACTGCCGCGATACCTGCGCCCGGCGCGATTGCCGAAGCCGAAAAACAGGCAAAAATAGCGGAAATTCGGCTGCGCCGAGCAGCTGCCGAAAGGGACGCCGAGGCGAAAAAGCAACGCGAAGAACTACGCTGCATTAGTGGCGTTGCGTTCCGCCGTATTCCTGGGGGCTGGGAGAACGTACCGGGCAAAACCTGCCAGTGATCGATTAGCTTTTCCTGCGCGCATGCTGACGCGCGAACGCCCGATCCATCCATCGGGCAACCCAGTAGTGAAAGTCGAGATAGCGGCGCACGTTCATGCCCGCAGTATAGGCGCCAGCAGCCCGACGCACGCAAGGTGGCCAACGTAATAGCCATAGAAGGCCCACCGCCCACGTGGTACCGGCCACGCCACCCGGGACACGGCCAGCGCAACCGGAATCGCCGCAAGTGCCCACAGGTTGCCATTGAACCAACAGATCGCACCGAATGCCGGCACCATCGCCCAGCACTGGCGCCACTTGAAGGCGCACCACGCCAACAAGACGAACCCCACCCCGGCCCACTGGTAGTCCACGAACAGGGGCAATATAGCCGCGGCTAAAGCCAGGCCTACCCATCTACGTTGGTCCGCCAGCCAGATCACTGCCGCACACAGGGCGAACGTGAGCAGGATGTTCAACGGAAGCCAGTATCCGAAAGCCAGTACATGCACCGGCTGCGCGATCAGCCCCCAAGCGCAGAGCCTGCGCACCGACTTGACAGCGTCGGCGCCGGGCTGGGCGAGGTTATAGGCCATCACCAGCGCGAACAGAGGGAACGCTACCCTGCCCGCCTCGCTGAGACCTGGCACATAGCCGCCGTAGATGACCTTTGCGACGTGGTCGCACGTCATGAGAACGACGGCCAGCCACTTCAACACTTCGCGTGCGCTGCTGGTCATAGCTTGTTCGGTCCCGGCGCCGTGGTCATGTAGCTTTCCGTTGGGAACGGTGCCGACTCGGGGAAGCTCCCCATGGTGCGTTCTACGTGCTGTACCACGCTTCCCGCGAGCCCTACCGATTCAGCTGGGCGAGGCTGGCTTGCCGCCTCAAAACGCTGGTCCCGCCGATCTTCCGACCGCTCCCGATATGGGTTGTAGACAGGCCCATTGCGCGCCAGCGTGCGGCACTCGGGCTGGCTCAGCTCGTAGGCTGTGCCTTGCTCAGTGAGGCAACGGCAGCTCGCCTCTTGGCGAACGCCCTGCGCGTCCAGTCCCTCCATAGACGACATGCACACCAACTGGGGATCGGATCGGGCCTGCCGATCATCGAATACCGGTGCAGTCCAGGGCATGGTGCTGATGCGCGGCAAATGGTCCTTGGCATAGGCAGCGGCTGAGGGCCAGCGCGGAGCGCCTTCCTTGCGCGATCCGCCGCCCGGCGGCGAAGGGGCCGCATCGGCTAACGCCGATTGCGTCCCTTCTTTGCCCGCGCCACCTGTGACCGCAGGCGAGACAAGGGACCGATAAGCCAAATAGGCGAACACCGCGCCAACGACCATCAGTGCCGGGAGCAGCAGCACCCTGAGCGGGATTCGCGCCTTGATCGTGTGAACCTCGGCAGACTTGTACTGTCCGAACACCTGCGACGGTAACAAGCGTGTGGTGCGCTGGGCCATATCGCGCTTGGCGAGTGACTTGATTTCTTCGTTGAGTTCGCCCCAGCGATAGACGTCAAGCATCTTCGTGCCGAAACGCCGCACCACGTGCGAGTGCGCACCGATCAGGCCACGAACGAACGGATACAACTGGTTCGGTTGCTGCGTGGTCCACACGAAGTCCAGGCCACGGTGCCGGTGTTCGGCCAGTTCCAGTACGTGCCTCGGCGTCTGCTGCCGCGTGGCGTCATGCAAATGCCCAAACCACTTCCACGCTTCGTCCACGAAGATCAGCGAGCCGTCCGGAACGATGTAATTGCCCTCAGCATCCTTGTCGTTCCAGTGCCGCGCGTCATCGAGCACAGTGGCAAGGCCGGGATCAAGGCCATCAATGCCGATGGCGAAAATCGGGCGAGTCGCCGCTTTTGCCTCCGCAACAAGGCGCTCCATCATGAGCGCAGTTTTGCCGTTGCCGGGCTGGCCGGTGAACAGTTCGATAGGCATGTCAGGTCCGCTTCGTGAGGAACGTCTTCGCGGCACCGACAGCGAACTTAGCTGTCACAGCGGAGGCGATCATGGTGCAAGCCACATCGAATTTCATGATGCCCGCATAGGACACCAACAGTGCGCCCCACTCGCCACCGGGTGCGCCGGCACGCATTGCGTCTTCCATTTGGCTGATCCATGGATCAACGAGGAACTCATTCGTCGCCCAGGAAATCCCCAGCCAGACCATGGCCTCGGCGACCCATGGGCCCCACTTCGAGCGGAACAGCGCAGCTAGCGCGGTCAGCAACGTGCTGATGAGCATCGGCATGGTTAGGCATCCTTACTGGCGATGATTCGGAGACAGAACAGCGCGGCAAGACCCACAACGAAGTAACTGCCGAGGCCGAGCCACCGGCACAACGGCGTAGTGTCGAACGCGATGGTTCTGCCCATGACCTCGATGGCTGGCGGTTGCGGGCATCCCCTGCCCCAGCCGTAACCCGAAGCGTCAGGCCGCGTGGGCTGCCCACTGCCCGGCGACCACACGTCGGAGGCTGGTCGATCAGCGGGTGTAGTGACAGATCCACCCGTGCCGGTCAGTGCGTCACGTATCGCCTTTACGTCTGCGCCATCACCGCCATTGCCCGAGCCGCTGGCCATCTTTTCCAACGCACAGGCGGATCGCCATTGCATAAGAAGCCCCGCATACTCCATGGCGTCACATTTCTCGCCCGTGCAGACCGGCATCGAATTGCACAGGCCGCCGGCGATGTTTCGATTCTTTCGTGTGTTGCAGTCAATGCGCCACTGGATGCGCGCCTGACCGCACATGATCGGTGAACCACTACACGACGGCGGCGAATTGCAATCGTCACCGCCCGAGAATGTGTCTTTGTCGCCCGGTTCGTCTGGCTGACCATCCCCGTCTCCATCCTTCTTGCAAGTGCCATCCGGGCCGCGAACTTCGCCGCTGGCGCACTGACCATCACCGGGCAAACACTTGCCATCCGGTGAACGCACCTGCCCGGCCGGACACTCGTTTTCCTTCTTCTTGCATGTGCCATCAGCCTGTTGCGCCATTCCATCCGGGCAAGGTTCTGGCGCGCATTGCCCCAACGAATTCTGCTTCCCGCCGTCCTTGCACTTGCCGTCATCGGGCTCGCACGCAGACATGCCAGCATTCCAGTGGTAGCCGTCACCGAACTGAGCTTTGCACTCGTTGTCGTCATAGTTGTTGCAGGTTCCTGGAACCGATGAGTACTTGCCATTGAAGTAGCCATCGCCATTCGAATACCACGCCTGCTTGCAGCCGGCATTACAAGTGACAGAGCCATTCTTCGGCTTGCCACCGTTCAAGTAGGGGTAAGGGCCATTCCAGTCGGGGCGACTCTCGCAAGATTTCGTGAAATAAAACTCTTTCGTGGAGACGCGCGAGCCACTGCAACTGCCGCTGTAGCCCGCTGCAACGAAGGTCTGAGTACCAGACTTGTATACACAGGGAACGTTGTAAGCCGGATTCTGTGCAGCCTCTCGCGCATGGGCCCACGCCTCAGAATATGCCTCGCCTTCGTCGCACATGGCGCCAAGATCAGTGCATCGATAGGTAGCAGCTTGAACCGGCACTGCGACAAAGGAACCGCAGCACAAAGCGACTATCAGCAACGCGCCCAAACAAAGCGTGCTTAGGCGTTCCATCAGCTGAAGTCCACAAAGATGATTGCGCAGGCCACCAGCCATGCGCAGAGCCAGATCCACCCTTCCATTCCAAGCCCCCTGCCCTGTCCAGGGCGTTGAAAGACCGGGGGGAGGGAGTCGGCCCTGCCCCCCGGTTGCCCTTACATCGCGCGGCGCACCCACTTGTAGACCTTGACGCCGACCAGCACGGTCAGCACCGCAGCGCCGATCTGACCGATCGGGCCGAGCGCGGCGTTGATCGCCGTGACCACGGGACCCACGTCCACGCCACCACCACCCGACGCGAATGCCGGAGCCGACACCAGCGCGGCAGTGCCGACAGCCGCCAGAGCGGCACCCTTGCCCTTCAGGGCGTTGAACATCTTGTGCATGTGTCCTCCTAGGACTGTTCGATTTTCTTGCGGATGAGCCGGAACACGTACGCGACAGCCCACAGAAGCGCGATCTTTGCGCCAATGGCCTGTGCATCCTCAATCGGCAGTTCCGGCAGTAGTGCCGGCTGAGGAATCCAGATCACAGCCGTGCAGGTCCCCGTGGCCGTGTCCAGGTCGGCTTCGCGACATGCGGGGATCAGCACGGCCATGGCATTACGCCTTCGACACCGGCGCAGCCTTGAAGCCGATGGGCACAAGGTCCACGTAGCGCTTCAGGACAAGATCGCCATAGGGCGACAGCGCGAACGACTTGGGATCGATGTCGTACTCCCCAGCCGGATACGGCGGACGCTGGCCGAGGCCGACACGGAACGGCAACTCGAAGCCGTTGCCGAGGTCAAGGCCGACCATCTGGGAGCGGATGATGGAGTTGGTCTTGGCGTTGTGCTGTTCGTCGACAGCAGCCGACTTCACGCGGCAGATGGGCATAGTTCTTCCCTCACATAACGATGGAGTGCGTCACCCTTGGCAATACCGCGAAAGCGTCCGGGGTGACCGTCACGGACGATGCGGGCCTCGCAGAAGTCGGACCATGAATCTCCGAACGCTCCGCGCAGAACACTGAGAGCCGGGCCCACCTGACGCTCCATCCAGAGCACCATTGCCTCGGCAGAAACTTCGACGTGCTTGCGGATCGTGCGCAGCCGTGTGCACACGCCCTTGATGAGATCGTGCAGCGCGCTGTACGAACCCCGCAGGTACGCACCCGGGTTCAACAGCACATCCAGCGGGATTTCCATGTGCTTGCCATACAGGCGCACTTCCGCGCGCACCCAGCGCGAGGACGGCAGCCCCTCAGCCTTGCCTTTCTCGTACACACACAGTTCCTTGTGGCCTTTGCCGCCGACATACAGCGTGCAGCCGGTGTTGTGGCCTTCATCGGAAATGAAGCGGTGACGCGGAGGACATCCGCCCTCGGTAAAGCCGCCCTGCGCTGCAACCTCGCGGAGCGCATGCACGTCCAGGCGTTCGCCCTCGTAGTCGTCGTGCGCGCAGTCAACGCGGGTAATCTTGGCGTCCAGCATCGCGCACTGCTTGTAGACGCGCGCCCAGTCACGAACCCACTTGCAACCCATGCCGGTCAAGCTCAGGCATACGGTGCTTTTCTTGCCACCGATGCCGACACGACCAACCACCTCGTTCTCCCGGTCGATCAACACCGCCGACTGCTCGTAGAAGTTCCAGTTCTTCTCACGAATCGCACCGGCAACAACCTCCCCACGGAAGCCGAAGATCCGGAACAGCAAGAGGTCCAGCTTCTTGCAGTTCACTTCTTCAAGGGCGGAGAGCGGGACCACAATGGTCAGGTAGTCGATGATTGCGTCCTGCTGACCCTTTTGGCCCGTGTTACTCCCCGGGCCAATCTCCGCCGCCGCTCGCTGCCCCTTTTCACCGCGCGAAAGCGGGGAAAAGCCCCCTACCCCATTCCCGGTGAGAACGGTTCTCACCGGCTCAGCCACCGCCATGCGGAAGCGAGCGCGATCAACGGCCATTGCCAGCCCCCTTGCCTCGCAGCACGACCACGAGCGTCCAATACAGGGCTGTCACTAGGACGCCGCCGATCACAGTCACAACCAACGGATCGCGCAGGAGTTCACCCATGGCGGCCACCGTGGCGTCGGGACTGGTAGCGGTCTTCGTCCTGAGGGGTCCAGCCTGATGCGGCCACTTCGGCGCGTGCCTGGGCGACGACGGCCGCTTCCTTGGCGCGCTGAGCGGCGGCACGATCACGCCGGTCCAGCAGCCACGACACGATGCGAGCCGCACCAATGGACACAGCGGAAATGGCCCCTAGCAGGGCGAAGGCCAGAACAGGCTCCGTCATGGCAGAATCCCCCGCACTTCATAGGTGCCACAGGGGGTGGCATGAAAATCAAGATCAAGCTTGGCCTGAACCAGGCCTCGATAACCTTCCTTTTCTTCTCCGGCTTCTTGCTTGGCGTGGTGATCGCCGGCGTTGCACTTCTCGGGAGCCAGATCCCATTGAAGTGCTTCGACGCGGGCAACGCTGCGGACTGGATCGCCGCGATCGGCACTTGGGTCATTGGTATAGGTGCGATGAAGATCGCTTATGACGCAAATGTCAGGCGAAAGCAGGACGTTGAGGCGGAAAGGCTCGCCAAGCTGAACGCAAGAGAGGCAGCCTTGCGCCTGATTGGGACCGATGCTCGTACTGCCCAAGCATTCGAGTCGAACCTCCAGTCCAAGTTCGACGGAGCTGGCAATGTGAAATTGGAGAGCCTTCGAATTTTCTTGGAAATAGCAAAGAAGAAGCTCGGAACTATTCGCTGGGATTTCTCGCAGAAGACTGAGCTTGGCCTGGATATCGATACACTTCAGGCTCTCATTGGGACTGAGCATGAGCTGCTTGCAGTGATCGACTACTGCGAGCGATTCCTTGCGCTGTACCCGGCTGACTTGCAGTCGTACGATCCGAACAACTGCCAGATCATGCGGTGGATGAAGGAGTGCGCTACGAGCCTGACAAAAGACGCGAAAGCGCTGGAGAGAAGCATCTATAAAGAACTGTTTGGCAGCTTCAAACATCAGCAGTCCCCTTCCGGCGATCCCTCAGCAGAACCCGCCAGCGGCCCTGGGGTGCCGGCGACGGTTGTTGAGTGATCACTCAACGTGGGGCATGTAAACTGATCAGGAAACATGTGTCAACTGATCGATCAACCGGAGCCACCATGACCGCCGTCAACGAACTACTTGACAACGTGAAAATTCGCTTGAATCTCGCGTCCGATATGGCTTTGGCTGAAAGGCTGACCGTTACCCGGTCGCTGGTGTCCCGATGGCGGAAGGGCGACACACCGCTGGCTGATGAGCGAATTGCGCAGATTTGCGCGCTGGCGAAGCTGGATGGCCCCACTTGGATCGCGATGATCCATGCCGAACGCGCCACGTCTGCAACCGAACGTGCCCTCTGGCGCCTGATGCTGGACAGAATGAGCGCGGCGGCTGCGGTCGTCGCGCTGGTGGCGCTATCGATGCCGGGCCTCGCGAACGCAAAAACCGCCCAGATGCAGGCGGTTAGCGGAGCCGACAACGGCGGTATGTATATTATGTTCTAGCCAGACTGGCCCGGGCGACCGCCGCCCGGGCCCAACCCGCGCTGCAGGCTCCCCCTTCAGCGGTGGCATTTGCCGAAACGCAGGCACCCGATACCGTCGAGTTCAGCGCAAAGCAACTTCGGAATCATCTTCCCCAGATTCTTCAGGCGGTCATAGACGATCTCAGATCGCCGCAGACAGACTCCCAGCAGCTCGCAAAGTCCCACGGGCTTGCACCGTTGAAACCCGGCCCCGAGTCCGCCGCGTCCTATCATGGCCGAACCCGCGCCATCGCCGGCTTTGGCCTCAACCAGATGGTGGCTGAGTATCGAGCGCTTCGGGCTTCGGTACTTCGGCGATGGGCATCCGACCAGCGGCTGGTCACTTCATCGATCGATGACATCCTTCGTTTCAATGAGGCCATCGACCAGGCGGTGGCCGAATCCCTTGCTCAGTTCTCTGCCGAGGTCGAATCCTGGCGGCAGATCTTCCTCGCGGCGCTCGGGCATGATCTCCGAGGCCCCTTGGCAGCGATCATCTTCTCGGCAGACACCCTGGCCAGTGGGCTGCAGGACCCAGCTTTGGCCAAGCAGGCCGAGCGGATCATCAACGGCAGCATGCGCATGAAAAAGCTGCTGGACGACCTGCTGGCTTACAGCCGCAGCAAGCTGGGCGATGGGATGGCCATTCATCCGGTGGACTGCGATCTTGCCCAATCGCTTGGCGAGGAAGTCGAATTGCTTCGCGCTGCCCTGCCCCACGTCCCTATCACGTATGAGGCTGAAGGCGATGCCCGCGGTTGCTTCGATGCCTCTTCGTTGCGCGAGGCGGTTCACAACCTCACGACCAACGCCGCAAAGTACGGCGAACACGGCACCGATGTGCGGATCAGCCTTGAGAGCCTCGCCGACCAGACCCTGATCACGGTGAGCAACGCGGGGGCCGAACTGTCGGACGAAGCGTTCAACAGCCTGTTCGATCCCTTGCGCCGAGGCTCGCACAACGCGTCACAGGGAGAACACGCGAGCCTTGGCCTCGGCCTGTTCCTGGTGCGGGAAATCTGCCACGCGCACCGCGGCACTGTTCGTGGACGATGGCGTGATGGCCGCACCTCATTCGTCATCACACTCCCGAAGAATGCTGATTGATGCGGCCGACCTGGCGACGGCACTACAGGAACCTGTGCATTACGAAGACATCGACCAACCCGCGCCTGCCATGCCGGAAGGCCTCTGGCAGCGTTCCAACCACCGCAAACCCCAGCTTCCGGTACAGCGCCACCGCCGGGCCGTTGGTGCTGACCACGTAATTGAACTGCATGGCCAGGAACCCTTCCGCCCTCGCCCGCTCCAGGCTGTGTTCCACCAAGGCTCGGCCCACGCCCCGCCCCTGTGTCGCGGCGTCGACCACATACGTGGCGCTGGCCACATGCGCCCCAAGGTCAGGGAAATTCGGGCCCATCTTGTACATGCCCACAACCCGGCCCTCCAGCACAGCTACATGAGGTGCCTGGGCCTGGAACCAATGCGCGCGAAACGTCTCGACGGCGAAAGAGCCAGCAAAGGGCAGTGCATCCTGCGTCGCAATGGCTTGCTTGAACATGCCCCACATCACGTCGAAATCGCCTGCACGGGCGGGCCGGATATCCATGCGACTCCTGCAGATCTGTGGTGGTGACCAAGCCGGACACTACCAGAATCCAACGCCTGCTCCGTAGCTGCTTCACGCGCCACCGCCATCGGCTCGGCAATAGTTGCAGATATTCCGGCCTTCAGAGCAGTAGATGCCCCCTGTTTCCGCGCACATCCCGCACCGGCTTCGACGGTGGCGTGTTCCTGCCTGCGTCCTGCTGGGCATCTACCTGCTGTACCTGCTGGCCGGCAACATCTTCCTCAACACACCGCTGTTTGACCAGGTCACCAACCGCAAGCCGCACAAGTTCGTGATGACCACTGGGCCGGCCATTACCGTGCTGCCAGGCCACGTGATCGCCTGGAATGTACACATGCGCGGCCATGTGAACCACACGGTCTACGTGCTGCACGCCGACCGCGCCAGCGCTCGTCTGGCGGTTCTGCCCCTGTTCCAGCGCGAGGTGCGGGTGCCCCGGCTGCAGGCCACAGGGGTTTCGGCCGAGATCAGCCGCGTGGAAGAGGCCATCCCGCCACCGCCGCGCAGCGACCGCGGCTGGACCCTGCGCTTCGATGCCATCCACAGCGACAGTATCCGCAGCGCACGTTTCGGCAAGCTGCTGATCATCGGCCAGGGCCAGGGCACGGTGGGCTTCCTCAAGCAGCTGCGCGGCGGGCCGTCGGAACTGTTCGAATCCGAGGTTGCATTCAGCGATGCGGACACCAGTTTTGACGGCGTGCAGCTGTTGGGCGACACGGATCTCACCGCGCGCTTCAGCTATCCGCGCCATTATCGGGACCAGGCGCCCGGCCTGGCCAAGTTGAAGCTGCTGCATGCCCAGCTCGAGGTCGATGCCCGCAGCCAGGGCCTGCGCATGGACACCAATGCCACAACGCCGAAGATCTCCAGCGCACCAGTGCCCGGACGGCTGCAGGCCGCACTCCACCTGATCGATGGCCAACTGCAGCCCGGCGACCACGCGCTGTGGCAGGTGCCGCTCTACCTGGGCGACGGCGCCCCCGATCGCGGCATGCTGGCGCTGCAACTCAATGTGGCCAGGGACGTGCGCCTGCAGGCCCGCTTGCCGCCAAAGTCCGGTTCAGGCAGCGAGGTGGATGCCGATCTGCATATCAGTGGCCGGGACATTCCCTTCCAACAGCCCGCACTGCTGCTGGAACGCAGCTCTGGCAAAGTGCGCGGCGAATGGACGTTCACCTCGCTCAACTGGATCCCTGCCCTGTTCGTGCGCAAGCCGTGGCTGCAGCTGGATGGCGGCGGCACGCTGAAGGCGGACCTGCGCCTTCGCAACGGCGAGCTGACCGAAGGCAGCACCGTGGACATTCCTGCAGCCGAAGCCGTGGCCGAGGTGGCGGGTGTGCGCTTGGCGGGCACGGCCAGTGCCCACGGCGAACTGAAGGCCGGCACGCCCAGCCAGGCGCGGCTGGCCGTCCGGTTGCCCCGCTTCACCGCGCGGCCAGGCGATGCCAAGGACGTACGCCTGTTCGACGGCCGGGATCTGGCCCTGGACCTGACCGGCGATGGCCGCCTGCAGGAACTGCGCAAAGGCGTCCGCGCGCAGCTGCGCTTCAGTGAAGCCACCATCCCTGACCTGACCGCCTACAACCGCTACCTGGGTTCGCCCCAGGTGCGACTACTCCGTGGCACCGGCACCGTGAGTGGTGATGCGACCCTCGATACCGACGGGCGCGTCGGCCATGGCACGGCCCGGCTGTTGGGGCGCAACGCCAGTGCAAAGGTGGCAGGGCTGGACATGGGCGGCGATATCGACGTGAACGCAACACTGCGCCGGGGAGACTTCAACCAGCGTCATTTCGATCTGTCCGGCACCACGGTCGAGCTGCGCAACGTGCAGGTGGCGGGCACGCAGGGCTCGACGGCATGGAAAGGCCGCGCGGCCTTCAGGCGTGGGCGCATCGATGCGCAGTCGCCGTTCCAAGTGGATGCCACCACGGACCTCGATCTCAGCGATGCGCGACCGTTGCTGGCGCTGTTCGCAGAGCGCACCGACTACCCGCGCTGGACCTTGTCCCTGCTGGATTCCGGACAGGTACAGGCGCAGGCGACGCTGCGCTGGCGCCCTGGCCATCTGGTCATCGATGGCCTGCAGGCCGAGAACGACCGCCTGTCGGTACGCGCGCGGCTGGATCTGCTGGAACAGCGCAAGCGCGGTGATCTCTATCTACGGTGGGGGCTGCTGGGTGCGGGCATCGAGCTGGACGGCGACCAGCGCCAATGGCATCTGGCCAAGGCACGCGAGTGGTTTGACCAGCAGCCTTCGCTGCTGCCAGCGGGCCAGGGCACGGGAGCTGCAGGCTCGTCGCACTGAAGGCAAGCGGCTGCATCCATTCCCGGCCCCGGTGCGTATACACCGACGCCCCAATTGACGAGTTGCACGCAATGAACAAGCGAACACAGGCCTATGGCTTTCTGGGATGGGTGGCGATCACCTTCGCCGCCGCCGCACTGGGCGCGTGGGCCTCGACGTCCGCCGCCAGCTTCTATGCCACCCTCGCCCTGCCTGCATGGGCGCCGCCTGCCGGTGTGTTTGGCCCGGCATGGACCCTGCTGTACGCCATGATGGCGATTGCGGCGTGGCTGGTCTGGCGGGAGCGCGGCTGGCGCGGCGCGCGGCCTGCGCTGTGGCTCTATCTGGTGCAGCTGGCCATCAATGCACTGTGGAGCTGGCTGTTCTTCGGCTGGAAGCTGGGCGCCCTGGCCTTCGTCGACATCCTGGTGCTGGTGGCGCTGGTGTGCGCGACGATGCTCGCGTTCGTGCGCGTCCGCACGATGGCAGCCGTACTGCTGCTGCCCTATCTGGCCTGGATTTGCTTCGCCTCGGCGCTCAACTTCGCAGTCTGGCGTGCCAACCCCGGGCTGCTGTGATAGCGCGCCGCATCGCTTACGCCTGGGCCACGACCTGTGGGCGCCAGTTCCTCAACAGTGCCGGCTTGAACGCCTGCTGCCCGCAGCCGGTGGGGCAACGCACCACACGCGCCGACGAATGGCTGACCAGGCCTTGTCCTTCTTCGGCCTTGAACACCGTCTCGCAGGACAGGCAACGGGCCACCAGCGAATACAGGTGCAGCAACCGGCCACTGGCGGGGTCCTGCAGTGCATCCACATCCAGCAGTTCGAACTGGCAACTGTCAGCCAGCATGCGGTACGGCGTAGAAGGCAGGGTCTGCAGGTTCACGGGCGTGGTATCCGACGGAAGTCGAGCCACCCTAGGGCAGCCGCTGTCGAGCCGGCGTGCAGCGCAGATGCACTGGCCGCGAAGCCGGCAGAGACGCCTGACGCATGCGCATCGCTGCTTGTATGAAGAATTCAGTTTCAGATGGAGGACACGCCACATGCACAGGGAGGTAGGCGGATACGCTCTTTTGCTTCACCATCCATGGTTACCGGATACACCGCTGGGTCGTTCCTGCCCTTCACGAATCATGAGTCCCGCCCTTGATGCCTTCTGCTGAGCCCACGCACGACGCTGCCCTGTCGCGTTGCGCGCGCGAACCGATCCATACCCCCGGCGCGATCCAGCCGTACGGTGTGCTTCTGGTGGTGGAACCGCACTCGCTGCAGGTGCGTGAGCGCGCCATCAGCCACCCCGCCCTGCTGCAGCAGTTCGGCGAGCCATTGATGCAACACGTCGCCGAGGTGCTGGGTGGCGTGCTGGCGCCGTTCCAGGCGGTGTTGCAGCAGGCCACGGTCGGCAGCAGCGCACACGTGGGCGCGGTGCATCTGGATGGCCATGGCCGCCACCAGCTGCTCGTGCACCGGTCTGCAACCGACCTTCTGGTTGAACTGGAGGCGCCGGTTCCGGGCCAGCCCGGTTCGCTGGAAGAGCTGTACCCGGCGATCCGCGAGCTGATGTCCGGCATCGAGACCGCCACGACGGTGGAAGACCTGTGCAGGCTGGCCGCCGCGCATGTGCGACGCCTCACCGGCTTCGACCGCACCCTGGTCTACCAGTTCGATGCAGGCTGGAATGGCACGGTGGTGGCCGAGGACGGCAACGGCCTGCTGCCATCCTATCTGGACCTGCGCTTCCCCGAATCGGACATCCCCGCCCAGGCGCGTGAGCTGTACCGCCGCAACCGGGTGCGCCTGATTGCGGACAGCGATTACACCCCTGCGCCGCTGTTGCGCGCGGAAGCGCATCGCGACGCGCCTCCCACCGACCTGAGCCTGGCCGTGCTGCGCAGCGTCTCGCCGGTGCACCTGCAGTACATGCGCAACATGGGCACCGGGGCATCAATGTCGGTGTCGCTGGTGCACGAAGGCCGGCTGTGGGGCCTGGTGTCCTGCCACGCGGTGCAGCCGCGCCGCCTGCCGTACCACGTACGTACGGCCTGTGAGTTCATGGGCCAGATCCTGTCGCTGCAGATCGCGCTGAAGGAGCGCGCGCGCGCGATCGAGGAACGCGTGGCCCGTCGCTCGGTGCTGGTCAAGCTGCTGGCACGCATGGCCGGGGACGAAGAGTTCATGGCGGCGCTGCGCCACGATGAGGCCAGCCTGCTGTCCCTGACCGGCGCGGCCGGCGCGGCCATCGTGCACAAGGGGGACTGCATGCGCGTGGGGCAGTGCCCGCCCCCCAGCGAGGTGCTGGCCCTGGCCGACTGGCTGGCCAACCAGCACGCCGGGCAGGAAATGTACTGCACCGATCATCTCGCCGGCGACTGGTCGCCTGCCGCGCACCTGACCGACGTGGCCAGTGGCCTGCTGGCGGTGTCGATCTCGCAGCTCCATCACAGCTACCTGATGTGGTTCCGGCCGGAGGTCGTGCGCACCGTGCGCTGGGGGGGCGACCCGCGCAAGACCGATGCGCCCGGCATGGCCCTGTCGCCGCGCAACTCGTTCGAGGCGTGGAAGGAGACCGTGCAGCAGCGCAGCCTGCCGTGGAGTGATGCCGACTGCGATGCCGCGCACGAAATGCGCACCGCCATTGTCGACATCGTGCTGCGCAAGGCCGAGGAAATGGCGGAGCTGAACGAACAGCTGGTGCGCAGCAACAAGGAACTGGAAGCGTTCTCCTATTCGGTCAGCCACGACCTGCGCGCGCCCTTCCGCCACATCGTCGGCTACTCGGAGCTGCTGGGCAGCTCTGCGGGCGAGCGCCTCAACGACACCGAACGTCGCTTCCTCGACACCATCGTGGAATCGGCGAAATCTGCCGGCACGTTGGTAGATGACCTGCTCAGCTTCTCGCAGATGGGCCGCTCGACGGTGGGCCGGGTGCGACTGGACATGGCTGCGCTGGCCGAGGACGTACGCAGGACGTTGGCCCTGGACTATGCCGGCCGCGAGGTGCAGTGGACGCTGGCGCCGCTGCCGGAAGTCGAGGCCGATCCGACCATGCTGCGCCTGGTCTGGCAGAACCTGCTGGGCAACGCGATCAAGTTCACCCGCGAGCGCGAGCAGGCGGTTATCGAGGTCGGCCACGAACGCAACGACGACGAAGACCATTTCTTCGTGCGCGACAACGGCTGCGGCTTCGACATGCGCTACGTGGACAAGCTGTTCGGCGTGTTCCAGCGCCTGCATCACGTCGAGGAATTCGAAGGCACCGGCATCGGCCTGGCCAATGTGCGCCGCATCATCGGCCGCCACGGCGGCCGCACCTGGGCCGAGGGCGAACCCGGCAAGGGCGCCACGATCCATTTCACCCTACCCCGTTCCACAGGAGATCACCCATGAGGGACCTGCGGCCGATCCTCCTGGTCGAGGACAGCCCCAAAGACGCCGAGCTGACGATGGCCGCGTTGTCACGCTGCCAGCTGCTGAACGACGTCATCCACGTGCGCGATGGCGCCGAGGCGCTGGACTACCTGCGCTGCGAAGGCAAGTTCGCCGGCGCCATGCACGGCGGCCCGGTCGTGGTGCTGCTGGACCTGAAGCTGCCCAAGGTCAATGGCCTGGAAGTGCTCGAACAGGTCCGTGGCGACGCGCAGCTGAGCAGCACCCCGATCGTGATGCTGACCTCCTCGCGCGAGGAACAGGATCTGGTGCGGAGCTACGAACTGGGCGTCAATGCATTCGTGGTCAAGCCGGTCGATTTCAAGGAGTTCTTCGATGCCATCCAGGGGCTGGGCATGTTCTGGGGCATCACCAACCAGCCACCGCCGCACCGGCCCAACGGTTCGGGGCGGCACCATGCGTGATGGATCGCGCCGCAGTGAGCGCCTGCGCATCCTCATGCTGGAGGACAGCGCGCTTGACGCGGAGCTGATCAGCGCACAGCTGCAGCGCGCAGGCCTCGACTTCGAGGCCGAGCGGCTGTGGACCCGCAATGCGTTCATCGAGGCGATCGACAATCGCCCCTTCGACATCATCCTGGCCGACCATGTACTGCCCGGATTCGATGGCGATGCCGCCCTTGCGCTGGCGCGCGAGCGCATCCCGCACACGCCTTTCATCTTCGTCTCCGGCACCCTGACCGAAGAGCTGGCCGTGCAGGCCTTGACCCGCGGCGCACGCGACTATGTGGTGAAGCAGCGCCTGCAGCGCTTGCCGGATGCCATCCGTCGCGCGCGGCAGGAAGCCCACGAGCGCAACCAGCTGGTGCAGGCGCAGGCTGCGCTCAATGAGAGCCAGGCGCAGCTGCAGCAGGTGACCGACGCCGTTCCGGCGCTGATCGCCCGGCTCGACAAGGACCACCGCTACCGCTTCGCGAACAAGGCGTTCCTGGATTGGCATGGCGTGAGCCAGGCCGAACTGCTGGGCCGCCTTGCCCGCGATGTCAGCGGCATCAGCGCCTTCGAACATGCCCTCCCCAGCCTGGAACGCGTGCTGCAGGGCGAGCGCACCAGCTTCCAGGTCGAGCTCGTGCATCGCAGCGGCGAGTCACGATTCGTGCAGATGGACTGCGTGCCGGAGCATGCCGCCGATGGCAGCGTGGTCGGCTACATCTGCATGGGCAGCGACGTATCGGTGTTGAAGCAGGCCGAACTGGCCCTGCGTGAGGACAACCAGGCCCTGGAGCAGCAGGTGCAGGCGCGCACCGCCGAACTGCGGGCCAGCAAGCGGCGGCTGCAGGCGATCTTCGAATCCAGCTTCCAGCATCAGGTGCTGCTGGATCTGTCCGGGCGCGTGGTCGATGCCAATGACGCCTCATTGGCCGCCGTGCTGGCCGACAAGAAGGACATTGTCGGCCAGCGCTTCGGCGAATCCCTGTGGTTCGCCAACACCGACGGCGTCGGCGCGGTGGTTGACCAGGCCGTCGCCGCGGCGGCACAGGGTCGCAGCTCGCTGCATTCCCTCGAGCTGGAGCTGCCCACCGGCCGGCGCAGCTTCGATGTCTCGCTGCGCCCGCTGCTGGACGCCGACGGCGTGGCCACCGCCGTCGTATCGGAGGCGGTGGAAACCACTGCGCGGCGGCAGGCCGAGCATGCGCTTCGCCAGTCGCAGAAGATCGAGGCGGTCGGCCAGCTCACCGGCGGCATCGCGCATGATTTCAACAACATCCTGACGGTGATCTCCGGCAACATCGAGCACGCCATGCTGCTCAGCGAACGGGCCGGCGAGCCCGGCGCGATGGCCAGCCGCGCCCTGGACAATGCCCTGAAGGGGGTTGGCCGTGCCGCCAGCCTCACCCAGCGCCTGCTCGCCTTTGCCCGGCGCCAGCCGCTGCGCAGCCAGGCAGCCAACCTCAACGAGTGCCTGCTGGACATGCAGGACATGCTGCAGCGGGCACTGGGCGAACTGGTGCAACTGGACATCCGCACCGCCGAGGACATCTGGTGCGTGGAGATCGACATCAGCCAACTGGAAGCCTCGGTGCTGAACCTGGCGGTCAATGCGCGCGACGCGATGCCGCACGGCGGCCGCCTGGTGATCGAAGTCGACAACAGCCACCTCGACCACGACTATGCCGCATTGTTCCCGGATGCGTCCCCCGGCGAGTACGTGATGCTGCGGGTGCGCGACAACGGCCACGGCATGGACGCGGCCACCCTGGCGCGCGTGTTCGAGCCGTTCTTCACCACCAAGCAGGTCGGCCGCGGCACCGGGCTCGGCCTGTCGATGGTGCACGGCTTCGTCAAGCAGTCCGGCGGCCACGTACTGATCGATTCGGTGGAAGGCGGCGGTACCAGCATCACCATGATGTTCCCGCGCTCGCCGCTGGCGCTGCCTAGCGAGGCTCGCGTTCCGCAGACGGGCCTGGCTGGCTACTCGCCACGCGAGGAAACCGTGCTGGTGGCCGAGGACAACGACGATGTCCGTGCGCATACAGTCGATGCGCTGCGCCTGCTGGGCTACCGCGTGCTGGAAGCGCACGACGGCCCCTCGGCGTTGCGGCTGCTGGAACGGCCGGACACCAAGGTCGACCTGCTGTTCTCGGACGTGGTGATGCCGGGCATGTCCGGCTGGGAGCTGGTGCGTGAGGTGCGTGAACGCTGGCCGGCAATCGCGGTCCTGTTCACGTCAGGCTATCCACGCGACCACGATGCGGTTGGCGCGCTGGGGCGTGCAGCCGCCCTGCTGCCAAAGCCATTTACCCGCAGTGACCTTGCGCTGGCAGTGCGCACCGCGCTGGAGGCTGCGCCGCGCTGAGGTCAGGCGGACGCATCGCGCATGCCTGCCGCGATCCGGTTGATATCCGCGCACTCGATCGTGGCCGGCGGGTTTTCTCTTCCGGCCAGGGCGATCATGGCCATGCCCAGCGCCAGGTTGCTGGTCATCAGCGAGGGCGCGAGCGCACCGGCCAGTTTCATCAACGGTGCGCCGCCCCAGTACAGGGGTTTCAACAGGGCATGCCGGGTACCTGTCCCCGGCACCGGCCGGACCCCGCCCGGACGCAGCATCACCGCGCGCAGCGGCAGCGCCTGCAACGCCCGCTCGGTCTCGCCCTTCACCCGCAGCGGCATCAGCCGGCTTTGCGGGTCCGCGCCTGCGCCGGAGACATACAGGAAGGCCCCCTGCGGATTCACCGCAGCCCAGGCGCGGGCCACTGCCAGTGTGGTGTCCAGGGTCACGCGCCGGTACTCGGCCTCGGCAGTGCCAACCGGTGGCGCACCGGCACAATAGAAGCATGCGTCGTACCCGGCCAGTTCATCACGCTGCGCGTCGATGTGCAGGAAGTCCGGGACCACCCGTTCGCTGCCGGGTCCGCGCAGGCTGCCCGGGCGCCGCACCAGCGCGGTCAAGCCGGCAACCTGCGGCGAACGCTGGCAGGCCAGGGCAACGCCCTGCCCCACCAGGCCTGCAGCGCCGGTCAGGAGAATCCGCAATGTCTGTGCCTGAGCCATGGCCAGGGCCGCACTAGAGTTTCACGAACCGCTGGATCTTGCGCGCCAGCCACCCGCTGAACACCAGCGGTGCATCCAGCGCCGACACGCAGATGCACGGCACCCCCGGCGCGGTCACCGGCTGATGCTCCACGTCTTCATCCAGGTCCGCCACGTCGCCGGGTGCGAACAGCCCCAGCGCATCGTTGTAGGAACCGCGCAGGATCTGGGTCAGCTCGCTGCGGCCATGGCTGTGCATGGGCAGGCATTTGCCCGGGGCGATCTTCAGCATGATCAGCGAAGGCATCTGCTCGGCACGGATGCAGTGCACGCCGGGCGCCATCCAGCGCCAACGCAACCCACTGAGCGATGCCCCGAAGTAGGGGTGCAGCGAGGCAGGCAGATGGTCCGGGTCGGCCTCGGGCCGCTCCATCGGCACGGGACGCGCGGCCTGGTCCATGGCAATCGGCATTTCCGCAGCCAGCTGCATCAGCATGGCCTCGCGCAGCTGTTCGCGGCGTGGATCAGGCGCGGGCGGCTGGGTCTGCTCGAGCAGCACCGAGCCGATCGCCTCGGCCTCGCGCAGGCGCTGGCGGCAGTGCGGGCACTGCTCCAGATGCGTACCAGCGACCACGCTCAGTGGCGTGGGCAGCGCGCCTGCGGCATAGCTCATCAACGTCGATTCGTGCAGGTGGTGGCGCGGGTTCACAGCGCACCTCCCACTTTGGCCTGCAGCTGCAGGAACGCGCGCCGCAGATGCGACTTGACGGTACCCAAGGGCATGCCGATCGCCTCGGCGATCTCGCTGTGGCTCTTGGCCTCGAAATAGGACATGCGCACCAAGCGCGCCTGCACGGCGGGCAGTTCGTTGATGCGCTGGCGCAGCCGGGCTTGGTCGGCAAACTGTTCGGCGCTGCTGCGTTCGATCACATCCAGGGTTGCTGCGTCCTCGACGGCTGCCTGCACCTGCATCCAGCTGCGCTCGCGGCGGATGCGGTCAATGTGCAGGTTACGGGCGATGCGATACAGCCACGTGCTCAGCGCACCCTGCGCGGGATCGAAGTCGGCCGCGCGCAGCCATAGCCGCAGCAGGCTCTCCTGCGCCAGTTCCTCGGCCACCGCGTCAGGCACGCCCAGGCCCCGCAGGTATACGCACAGCCGCGGCATGAAGTAATCATAGATCCGCATGAAACAGTCGCGGTCACGAAGCCGTGCCACGCCGTCCATGTCACCGGCCCAGTTCGTCGGCTCGCTGCTCGGCTGCTGGGAACTGGACACGATGCGTGCGGTATCGAAGTTGAGGGGGTTGCTGGCGGCGTCAGGGTACATCGGCGTTCGCGGCGGGCGGGTGAAGGTCTGTCCTCTTTACGCGCAGGGGCCGTGATTGGATGCAGCCGCTGCAGGCGCATCCAACCGCCCATCCCCGCCGTATGACCTCAGCCCTCCTTTCCCGGATGAACGCGATGCGTACCGCTTGGCTGCTGCTGTGCCTGCCCCATGTTGCGCTGGCCGCGCCCTGGCTGCGAAGCGAGGGGGTAGCAACGTCGTCGCGCGGCGACCTGCTCTACCGCGAGGTGCACTGGCGACGCGATGCGGCCGAGGGTGCCGAGCGCTGGGTGCTGTACCAATGCGCGGACGGGCGACCTTTCGCCCGCAAGCACCTGCCGGCCAGCGCGGCCCCACAGGCGCGCGGCTATACCCTGGAGGACCGGCGCAGCGGCCAGAAGGCCGAGGTCGAGGCCGCCAGCGGCAGGGTCTCGATCGCGTGGAAGGAGGATGCCGGCAGCCCACCGGTGCAGCGCGAGCTCGACCTGCCGACCGGCGCGGTCATCGACGCAGGGTTCGACGCGGCGGTGCGCCTGCATTGGCAGGCGCT
The DNA here is from genome assembly GCF_059369475.1 of Stenotrophomonas sp. YJH_SMC_65. Taxonomy (NCBI): domain Bacteria; kingdom Pseudomonadati; phylum Pseudomonadota; class Gammaproteobacteria; order Lysobacterales; family Lysobacteraceae; genus Stenotrophomonas; species Stenotrophomonas sp. YJH_SMC_65. The sequence goes on along the minus strand of NZ_JCAFSR010000007.1, from coordinate 74,605 downwards.
CATGCGCGGCGAGCGTGTGACCCTGCCCTTCCTGGTCCCAGCGCGGCAGCGCTACTTCCCGGTGCAGGTAAGGCGCATCGGCCCGCAGCGCTGGCAGGGGATCGATGCGCAGTCGATCGAGGTCAGCCTGGACACCTGGTACGGCGGCATCGCGCCACGCCTTGCGCTGGTATACGCCAGCGCTGACCAGCGCCTGCTGGAGTTCCGTGGCACCAGCAACCTGCGCGATCAACGCGGTGCCTATCCACAGGTGACGGTGCGCTTCATCGCCGCAGCGGCTGGTCGCCCCGCCAGCGAATGGCAGCAGGCCTGGGCGCAGCCGCTGACAGATCGCTGCACCGTTACGGCCAGGTGAAATCTAAATTTCCTGCCGCGCTCCGCATCCAGTGGGCCTTCTGCCGCGTAGAGGAAGACACGAAACCCGCCGAGATCCGCCATGGCCTCTGTAGCGCCCCTCCCCCGTCAACGCTGGCGCCTGCTGCGCACGCTGCAGCGCTGGTTCGATACCGGCAACGCCGCAGAGGCCACCGACGAGCGGCCGGGGCGGATCGACTGGGTGCGCGCCGTGCCCTTCGCGCTGATGCACCTGGCCTGCATCGCGGTGATCTGGGTGGGCATCTCGTGGACAGCGGTGATCGTGGCTGCAGCACTCTATGCGGTGCGCATGTTCGCCATCACGGCGTTCTACCACCGCTACTTCTCGCATCGCACCTTCCAGGCATCGCGGCCGGTGCAGTTCGTGTTCGCGGTGATAGGCGCCTCCAGCGTACAGCGCGGGCCGCTGTGGTGGGCCGCCCACCATCGCCACCACCACCGTCACGCCGACCAGCCGCTGGACCCGCACTCCCCCCGTGAGGGCGGCTTCTGGCGCAGCCACATGGGCTGGTTCCTGACCCGCGAGGCCTTTGCCACCGACCTGTCGCGGGTGCCCGACCTGGCGCGCTACCCGGAGCTGCGCTGGCTGGACCGCTTCGATACGGCTGTGCCGGTACTGCTGGCCGCAGCGCTGTATGCACTGGGCGCCGGGTTGGAGCGCTGGGCGCCAGGCTTGCATACCTCCGGCTCGCAATTGCTGGTGTGGGGCTTCTTCATCTCCACGATCGTGCTGTTCCACGCCACGGTCACCATCAATTCGCTGGCCCATCGCTTCGGTCGCCGCCGCTTCGAGACCCGCGATGACAGCCGCAACAATCTCTGGCTGGCGCTGCTCACCTTCGGCGAAGGCTGGCACAACAACCACCACTTCTTCCCGGGCACCGTCCGCCAGGGCTTTCGCTGGTGGGAAGTGGACCTGACCTGGTATGGACTGCGCGCGATGGCGGCGCTTGGGCTGGTCAAAGGGCTCAAGCCGATTCCCGAATGGGTGCTGGCCAAGGCGAGGTACTGACATGCGCATCGCGATCATCGGTTCGGGCATTGCAGGACTGGCCAGCGCCTGGTGGCTGGACGGCGAACACGACGTCACGCTGTTCGAGGCCAACGACTATCTGGGCGGCCATACCCACACCCACGACGTGCAGGTGGATGGCGTCCGCATGGCGGTGGACACCGGCTTCATCGTGTTCAATCCCCAGCACTACCCGCTGCTGACCGCACTGTTCGACGAGCTGGGCGTCGCCTCGCAGCCGACCACGATGAGCTTCTCGATGCACAGCGAGCGCAGCGGCGTGGAGTACAACGCCACCTCGCTGGATGGCCTGTTCTGCCAGCGCCGCAACCTGGTGTCGCCGCGGTTCTGGGGCATGCTGGCCGACCTGCGCCGGTTCTACCGCGATGCCCCCCTGTTGCTGGCAGAAGACGAGGGCCCAACGTTGGGGCAGTACCTGCGCAGCCAGCGCTACGGCGATGCCTTCATCGACGAGCACCTGCTGCCGATGGCCTCCGCGCTGTGGTCGTCCCCGACGGCCACGGTGATGGACTTTCCGGCGCGCTATCTGGCCCAGTTCATGGCCAACCACCAGATGCTGCAGATGACCGGGCGTGCACCGTGGCGGGTGGTGAGCGGTGGATCGGCCCGCTATGTCGATGCCCTGCGCGCCCGCTGGCGGGTGCATGAGCGGCTGGAGTGCCCGGTACAGTCGGTCGAGCGCATGCCGTGGGGCGCTCGCGTGCACAGCGCGGCCGGCGTGGAAGGCTTCGATGAGGTCATCCTGGCCTGCCACAGCGACCAGGCCCTGGCGCTGCTGCGTGACGCCGACCCCATCGAACGCGACGTGCTCGGCGCCATCCGCTACCAGGCCAACGAAGCGGTGCTGCACACCGACGCGTCATTGCTGCCGCGCAACCGCAAGGCGTGGGCGGCATGGAATGCCCATGTGCCCCGCGACCCTGCTGCGCCCTGCACGGTCAGCTACTGCATGAACCAGCTGCAGGGCCTGCCCGGCAGCACGCCCCTGGTGGTAACGCTCAACCGCAGCGAGGCAATCGACCCGGGCAAGGTGCTGCGCACCCTGCATTATGCGCACCCGGTGCACGACCATGCCGCAGTGCGCGCGCAACAGCGCTGGGCCGAGCTGCAGGGCCGCCGCCACACCTGGTTCGCAGGCGCCTATTGGGGCTGGGGCTTCCATGAGGACGGCATCCGCAGCGCCCGCCGCGTGGTCGATGCACTGCGCACCTGTGAACCGCACCACGTCATGGCGGCTCCCGGCGAGGTGGCCGCATGAGCGCCAGTGCGCTCTACTTCGGGCAGGTGGCGCACCGCAGGCACCTGCCACACCCGCATGCGTTCCGCTATCCGATCGCACAGCTGCTGCTCGACCTGGATGAACTCGACAGCGTGTTCGCCGGGCGCTGGCTGTGGTCGATCAATCGCCGCAATCTGGCCGAGTTCCGTCGCAGCGATTACTTCGGCGATCCCGCGCGGCCCTTGGCCGATGCAGTGCGCGACCACGCTGCATCAACCCTGGGCTACCGGCCCACCGGCCCGGTCCGCCTGCTCACCCATCTGCGCTTCGCCGGTCACGTGTTCAACCCGGTCAGCTTCTACTACTGCTACCGGGCCGATGGCAGCACGCTGGACTGCATCGTCGCCGAGATCACCAACACACCCTGGAAGGAACGTCACGCCTACGTGCTGCCGGTCGCAACGGCCACGCAGGAAGGCACCTCGCTGCGCTGGCGGTTCGACAAGTGCTTCCATGTCTCGCCCTTCATGCCGATGGATTGTCATTACGACTGGCGGTTCAACTGCCCTGATGAGGACCTGCGCGTGCACATGCAGGTCTGGCGCGACGGCGCGCGCCAGTTTGATGCCACCCAGGTCATGCAACGACATCCCCTGGATGGCCGCGGGCTGGCCCGCGTCCTGGCCTGCTATCCACTGATGACCACCCAGGTGGTGGCCGCCATCCACTGGCATGCGTTGCGGCTGTGGCTGAAACGCAATCCCGTACACGACCACCCTACCCTTGCCGAGAAACCGCGATGAATTCGATGATTCCTTCGGTCGCGCTGCCGCGCCCCGGCGCATTGGATGCCTTCCTGCGCCGCCGCCTGCTGGCCCAGCTCGCCCCGATGCGCGACGGCCGCCTGTGCGTGCGCGACGCGCTGGGCGAAGTCTGGTTGGGCGATGCCCGCGGTGAGCTGCATGTCACCGTCACCATCGAGGACCCGGCGTTCTATCGCAAGGTGGCGGCCCAGGGCAGCGTCGGCGCCGGCGAAAGCTACATCCATGGCGAATGGCGCTGTGACGACCTGGTCGCCCTGATCCGGCTGCTGGTGCGCAACCGCGATCTGCTCGACAGCATGGAACACGGCCCGGCGCGCGTGGGAGGCTGGCTGCTGCGCGGCTGGAACCGCCTGCGCCGCAACAGCCGCGAAGGCAGCCGCCGCAACATCGCCGCGCACTACGACCTCGGCAACGACTTCTTCGCCCTGTTCCTGTCACCGGACCTGATGTACTCCTCGGCCCTGTTCGCCGAAGAGGGCGAGTCGCTGGAATCCGCCTCGCGGCGCAAGCTGGACCGCATCTGCCAGCAGCTGCAGCTCAAGCCGGGCGACCGCGTGGTGGAGATCGGTACCGGCTGGGGTGGTTTTGCGCTGCACGCGGCGCAGCACTACGGCTGCCACGTCACCACAACCACGATCTCCGCCGAGCAGCATGCACTGGCCAGCGAGCGCGTCCGCGTAGCCGGGCTGCAGGACAAGGTCACGTTGTTGATGCAGGACTACCGCGACCTGCAGGGCCAGTTCGACAAGCTGGTATCGATCGAGATGATCGAAGCCATCGGCGCCGAATACCTGGACACCTACATGGCAACGCTGCAGCGCCTGCTCAAGCCCGATGGTGTCGCCCTGCTGCAGGCCATCACCATCGAAGATCACCGCTACGAGCAGGCACGGCGCAGCGTCGACTACATCAAGCGCTATGTGTTTCCGGGCAGCTTCATTCCGTCGATCAACGCGATCATGGCGGCCAAAACCCGATCCAGTGACCTGCAGCTGGTCGCCCAGCAGGATTTCGGCCACTCCTACGCACTGACCCTGCGCGCCTGGCGCCAACGCTTCCTTGCCCAGCTGCCCGCTGTGCAGGCACAGGGCTTTGATACGCGCTTCTGCCGGATGTGGGAGTTCTACCTGGCCTATTGCGAGGGCGGCTTCCTGGAGCGTTCGATCGGCGTTTCGCATCTGCTGCTGGCGCGCCCCGGGCATCGTCCCGCTGGCGCATCGGGTCAAGGCGGCTGAGGTGCGCCGGTTCTGGGCCAATCTGCTTGGCAACCAGCTGGTCTGGCTGTGCGCCGTGGCCGGCGCCGGGCGCGGCTGGCAATGGCCGGCGCTGCTGGCAGCGTCGCTCTACATCGGCAGCCAGCTGCTGACCTCGCCGCAACCTCGGCTGGATCTTCGGCTGATGCTGTTGGCGCTGGCCTGCGCGTGGCTGGTCGACGCCAGTGCCGCCGCCAGCGGCACCGTACGCTACGCCGCGGCCCCGCTGGGCTGGACGCCACCCCTTTGGATCATGGCGTTGTGGGCCGCGTTTGCGATGACGCTGACCACTTCGATGCGCTTCCTGCTTCGCCACCCTGCCCTGCCAGCCGCGTTCGGCCTGCTGCTGGCCCCGCTGGCCTATCTCTCCGCAGCGCGCGGTTTCGATGCGGTTCGATTCACTACGCCGCTGTGGCAGGGCCTGCTGGTACTGGGGGTGGGCTGGAGCATCGCGCTTTCGCTGCTGTGCATGGCCGCTCGTCGCGGCTCCCGCACCATTCCACCGCCCTTGGCCGGAGCGCCGTCATGATCAATCTGGTGTGGGTACTGCTGTATGCCGTGCTTGTGATGAGCTGGGGCTGGGCCTGGCAGCGGCGCCACCGCAACATCGGCGTGGTCGATGTGCTCTGGGCCAAGGGCGTGGGTGCTTCGGCCCTGTTGCTGGCGTGGCTCGGCGATGGTGCGGCGGCGCCACGCATTGCACTGGGCGTGCTCGGTGGCCTGTGGGGCAGCCGACTGGCACTGCACCTGTGGCATCGGGTCCGCCATGAACAGGAAGACGGTCGCTACCGTTATCTGCGCGAGTACTGGCAAGGGCATCAAGCCAAGATCTTCGGCTTCTTCATGGCCCAGGCACTGCTGGTCGTGCTGTTCGCCCTGCCCTTCGTCGCGGTGGCTGCCAATCCACAGACCAGCATGACGTTGTGGGTCGTGGCCGCCGCACTCGTCTGGCTGCTGAGCGTCGGCGGCGAGAGCCTGGCCGACCATCAGCTGGCCCGGTTCCGCGCGGATCCTGCAAACCAGGGTCGCACCTGCCGCGACGGGCTCTGGCGTTACTCCCGCCACCCGAACTACTTCTTCGAGTGGCTGCAGTGGTTCAGCTATGTCCTGCTCGCGGTCGGCTCGCCGCTGTGGTGGCTGGCGTGGTCCGGCCCGCTGCTGATGTATGTGTTCCTGCGCTACCTGAGCGGCATTCCGTTCACCGAAAAGCAGGCGCTGCGCAGCCGCGGCGACGATTACCGCGCCTACCAGCGCAGCACGCCGATGTTCTTCCCCTGGTTCCCTCGTCCTTCCAAGGAGCATTCCGCATGAGCGCGATTCCGTCACTGACCCCGGCCGACGACGCGGAAACCGGGCTGATCGCCTGGGCCGAACGCGGCCTGGTTCCCGATGCCGCGCTGCGCGCCGGCATCCGTCGCCTGTGCGCGCAACGCCTGCACGAGGAAATGCTGGGCGGTATCGAAGCACAGTCCGCACGCTTCAGCCGTCGCATCGCCGAGCTGGCCGACAGCCCGCTCGCGCTGCATACCGACGCGGCCAACCGCCAGCACTATGAGGTTCCGGCGGCCTTCTTCCAGGCCTGCCTGGGCAGGCGCCTGAAGTACAGCAGCTGCTACTACCCAACCGGGCGCGAAACGCTGGACCAGGCGGAGGACGCCATGCTGGAGCTGTACGGCCAGCGCGCCGGACTGGCCGATGGCCAGCAGATCCTCGAACTGGGCTGCGGCTGGGGTTCGCTGACCCTGTGGATGGCCGAGCGCTATCCCACCGCCGCGATCACCGCCGTGTCCAATTCGCACAGCCAGCGCCAGCACATCATGGCGCAGTGCCAGGCCCGGGGGCTGCACAACGTCGAGGTGATCACCCGCGACGTCAACCAGCTCGAGCTGCCAACCGCACGCTTCGACCGCTGCGTCTCGGTGGAAATGTTCGAGCATGTGCGCAACTACGAGCGCCTGCTGGCGCGCATCAGCCAGTGGCTCAAGCCCGACGGCGCGCTGTTCGTGCACATCTTCGCCCACCGCACGCTGATGTACCCGTTCGAGACCGAGGGCGGCGACAACTGGATGGGCCGCCATTTCTTCACTGGTGGCCTGATGCCGGCGGCCGACACGCTGCTGCATTTCCAGCGCGACCTGCGGCTTGACCAGCGCTGGTTGCTGGACGGCACCCACTACCAGCGCACGGCCGACCACTGGCTGGCCAACCAGGATGCAGCACGCGAGGCGGTGATGCCGGTGCTGGTCGCGACCTACGGCCAGGCCGCCGCGAAGATCTGGTGGCAGCGCTGGCGCATGTTCTGGATGGCATGCGCCGAGCTGTTCGGCTACGACGACGGCCAGCAGTGGCTGGTCGCCCACTATCTGTTCCGCCCCCGTTGAGGTGTGACATGCGCATGCGCTCGCTGCTTCCCCTGCTGGCATTGAGCCTGTTTGGTTCCGGCTGCAGTTCCACCGATACCCGTCCCCTGCCCCGCCCGCCCTCAGTGGACGTGCCACGCTTCATGGGCGACTGGTATGTGATCGCCCACATCCCCTCATGGCCGGAGCGCAAAGCTTTCGACGCGGTGGAGAGCTACGCATTGAAGCCCGACGGGCGCATCCAGACCACCTTCACCTATCGCAAGGGCAGCTTCGACGCCCCCCAGAAGTCGATGCACCCTGTTGGACGGGTCGAGAAGGACGGCAACGGCGCCATCTGGGGCATGCAGTTCATCTGGCCGATCCAGGCCGAGTATGTGATTGCCTGGCTGCGCGATGACTACGGCCAGACCATCGTCGCGCGCAGCAAGCGCGACTACGTGTGGTACATGGCACGCACGCCACAGGTGTCCGAGAGCGACTACCAGCAGGCCGTGCAGCGCATCGCGGCCATGGGTTACAACACCGCAAAGCTGAGGCGCGTGCCGCAGTCGGTGCGCTGAGCCATCGGTCATCCCCACGCAGCACCTGCTGACGGCAGGGCGTGTCGACATCTGCTTGCGCCGGATGTCGCATTCATCACCGCTGCCGCATTGTTCATCCAGCACGCGCGCAGCCGCTGCCGGACCCGTGCGTACAGCGACGCCGCCCCTGCCCTGCCTGCAGTAGCTGGCGCCGGGGTCGCGAACACTCAAGACTCGACCGCGGCGGCCGCTAATGGCCAATGCAGGGCTGTGCGCGCCGGCCACAATGGCCGACGAAGGGTGCATTCCGGTCGTGGCCGATTTCACAATGGAAGGAACAGGCAGTTGAAGGAAGAACGACGCAACACGTTGCAGGCCAGTCATCGCGCGATCCTCAGCTTCTGGCACAGGGTTGAGTTCTTCATACCCTACGATCTCCAGGGCCAGGTCCTTGAGTCGAAGGACGCGGACTGGAGCGTACGGCAGCTGTCCAGGGATCAGCTCGAGCGATTGGACCCGAAGGATCTGTGGTCCCCACCCCTGCCATTCGGTCGCAGGCTGAGCGGATTCGATGTCTACCTCGGCATATTCGACAAAGCCCAGCTGGCCGATATCACCCAGCGGGTACTGGCTGAGACGCCAAGCGGAGACGAGTCGCTGGAACAGGACGAACGGGCCGAACTGGAAGGCCTGACCTGCGCGGCCAGCCTGCGGGCAAGCGCCGAGGGCGTGCTGCAGCTGGGTGAAATCTCGGTATCGACCGTTCCGTGGGCACTGGGCACGATCTCCAGGCGTGGCTTGCAGGGCCTGGACTTCGACGCCTTCCAGGCAAGCCTTGAAGCACTCAAGCGCGACGTAGCAACGTTCCGCAGCGCCGCTGCCACCCCCGCCGGACAGGGTGAGGGCCCAACGCCCTGCAGCCCCGACGACCTGTTGCGCCTGCTCGACATCCTGTGCAACTGGTCGGGTCATGACCCTTCCGCGGGCGACGCGTCCGCTCCGCTGCTGGTCATCCGGGCGAAAAGCGTTGAAGACAAGCCGAAGCCGGGACGGGCAGCAAAAGCCACACCCCCAGGGCCGGACAACGAGCCAACGGCGGAAGCGGACGACGCCGAGGACGACGAGGCCCAGCCCGAAGAGGACGCGGAGATCAGCATCCTCAACAGTTTCTTCGTCGAGGATATCGCGCGGGCCATCGGCGCACTCGACCAGGGCAAGGCCAGTGCGCCCCTACGCGCCTATCTGAGCCCATTGCCTGAAAGCCGACGCGAAGACCTTTACACCCCAGAAGGCCATGCGCTGATTGCCGACCGGCTGCGCCCGCGCCACATCAATCGGGGCCACTGGCCCGGCGATCCTGCACACACGATGAGCCTGATGCAGCAGTTCGCTGTGAACAGCATCTTCGAGCAGGTGCGCGATTCAGGCATCTTCTCGGTCAATGGCCCGCCCGGAACCGGGAAGACCACGCTGTTGCGTGAGGTCTTCGCTGAGAACATCGTGCGGCGCGCACGTGCATTGTCACAGTACGCGACGCCAGCCGCTGCGCTCGGCCCAGCCCGCGAAGTGAACTTCGAAGGTGAGAAGCCGTGCAGGGTCTCGCCACTGAAGGCCGACCTGACCGGCTTCGAGATGGTGGTCGCATCGTCGAACAATGCCGCCGTGGAGAATATTTCGCGTGACCTGCCGAAGAGCCGGTCACTGGGCAAGCCCGGAGGATCGCGCTGGCGCAACAGCACAGGGGACGTGACCTTCGACTACCTGCGGCCACTGGCCCGCAACCTGCTCGAATGGAACGGCAGGGGCGCCTATGAACGACCGGCGGCAGACAGCGATGCCTGGGGGTTGATCAGCTGCGCGCTGGGCAGGAAGGCCAACCGCGAGGCACTTGTGCGGGCCATCAGCAGGAGCGCCCCAAAAGATGGCAAAACCCCGAAGGGCTACAACCGCGCCCGCCACCAGTCGCTCTGGGAGTGGCGGGACAACCCAGCAGCCATGAGCTTCCAGCAGGCCAGGCAGGCGTTCGGCAAGGCCGATGCGATCGTCAATGGCCTGGTCGAAAAGCTGGATCGGCTTGCCTCGCTCAGCCGTGAAATCAGCGGCAACGATGAGGAGAGCTTCTGCCGGCAAACGACTTCTCAGCTTCGCGATGCACAGCGCGCGCATGAGGAAGCTGCACAGCAGTGCCGTGCACTCGAGGGCCAGCGCAGCAGATCCGATGAACAGCTCGCCCTGCTCAAGGCGCAACGCATCCTGCTCAAGGAAGAGAAGCCTGGCTGGTGGGCCCGCATCTTTGACCGGGAGCGCGCGCACAGCCATGCGGCCGCAATGGTGCAGAACGCAGATCATCAACACCGATGGACCCAGCGCGGGCTCGAACTCGGGACGCAATGTGATACGGCGCAACAGCACCTGGGCCAAACCGCGAGCACCCTGGCCGAGGCATCGGCCGCCGCGCAGGCACGGGCGCAGCAATGGGCTGGAATGACGCAACAGCTCGAACAACTGAAAGCCGAATTCGGCACCGCGTCCCATCCCGCCAACGCGGCCGAACTGGAAGATCAGGACTGGCAGATCAAGGGAGTCTGGAACAGCGAGCAGCTCAACGAGCAGCGCGCCAACCTCTTCGTGGCGGCACTGCAGCTTCACCAGGCCTGGCTGCACGAAGTGGTGCAGAAGGGGGGCGGCTTCGCCCAGAACGTCATTGCACTGTGCCACCTGCTGAGTGGCAAGCGGCTGCAGGAGCCACGCGATGCGCTGGCCATCTGGCAGAGCCTGTTCATGATCGTGCCGGTTGTCTCCAGCACGTTCGCCTCGGTCGCACGCCAGTTCCGACATCTGGGGCCGGACTCGATCGGCTGGCTGTTCATCGATGAAGCTGGCCAGGCCGTGCCGCAGGCGGCAGTCGGTGCACTGCTGCGCTCCAGGCGCGCGGTCGTGGTGGGTGATCCGCTCCAGATCGAGCCGGTGTTCACCGTGCCGGTCAAGCTGCTGCAAGCGCTGGGCCGAACCAGCGCACTGCCCGCAGGCGTGAACGTCTCGCCCGACAAGACCTCCGTACAGGTACTGGCCGACGAGGCCAACCCGCTCGGTGCCCGCATGGAGTCCGGCGGCTCGCCGCTCTGGATCGGCAGTCCGCTGCGCGTGCATCGTCGCTGCGTCGAACCGATGTTCTCCATTGCCAACACGATTGCCTACGAGGGGAAGATGATCTTCTCCAACCCCTGGGAACCCAGTGCGGCGCGGCCACCCGCCGACAGCCTGGACATCGGCAGCAGCGCCTGGGTACACGCCCCCGGCCGCACCAGCGACAAGCAGGTCGTGCCGTGCCAGATCGACCTGGTGCAGCAGGCGTTGGCCGCGCTCTACCACAGCACCGGGAGCCTTCCCCCGGTCTACATCATTTCGCCCTTCAAGCGCATCAAGAATGCCCTGCTCGAGCGACTGCGGAGCCAGGACGCCTGGCTTGGCCCGGATGCCCCACCCGGCACGCAGGCGCCACGCACCACCGAACTGCGCACGTGGTGCAGGGAGCGCGTCGGCACCGTGCACACCTTCCAGGGCAAGGAGGAAAGCATTGTCTGGATGGTCCTGGGCTGCGACACGGACACGGTGGGCGCGGCGCACTGGGCCTCCAGCAAGCCCAATCTGCTCAACGTCGCCGTCACCCGTGCCCAGCACCGCTGCTTCCTGATCGGAGACACCGCACTCTGGGGCGGCCTGCGCCACTTCTCAGACGCCCATGCCAAACAGTTGCCCCGCATCACCCCGGCGCAGTTCCTGGGTCGCATGTCGATCCCCCGCGTGCAGACTCGATAGCCCTGCCCTGACGGCGTCAACGACTCAGGTCAGGGGCGCAGGGTCACGCCAGCGTGACGCGTCACATTAATGGTTCCGGCAGCCACGACGGGACGCCTGCAGCACCCCATCCATTTACGTCACGAATGCGTAAGCCCCGGCCGATCAACTGCATCCATCGATCTTTAGGAATAGTCGTAAAAACGCAACGAATTCGATGTTCGACGCGACAGCGGCGCCAGAATGGCGGCCACGCCCATGGGCGCCGACCACCTCCCGCGCATGAATGGATTTCCTGCACCGCGTCGGCTTCGCCTGGCGCTCCTGGACGATCACGAAGTCGTCCGTCGCGGCACCGCCCTGCACCTGTCAGGCGATCTCCGCTTCGACATCGTCGCCAGCCACGGTTGCAGCAACGAACTGCTCTGCAGCCTGCAACACACACCGGTAGATGTGGCCATCATCGATCTCACGCTTGCCCGTGACGACCTGGGTAGCCTCGAGCTGGTTGCGCTGCTGCGCCGGGAATTCCCGCGCACGCAATTGCTGGCCTTCGCCACGCTCTGCCCCACCACCAACCTCAACAGCCTGATCGATGCCGGACTCCACGGATTCGTCAGCAAGGCCGAACCGCTTGCTGCATTATCCGACGCCATCGTACGTGTTTCCCAGGGCCTGACCCGGGTTCCACCGGACGTCAGGCTGGCCGGCGATCGCGGCGAGCTCAGCCGCAACGAGCGCGAAGTGCTGGGCCTGCTGCTGGAAGGCTTGACGGTCTCCGAGATCGCATTGCGGCGGCACCGCAGCATCAAGACTGTCAGCACGCAGAAGGTTGCTGTGCTGCGCAAGCTGGGATTGCGCAGCGACGTGGAAATCTACGCACTGCGCGAACGACTGGAGACACCGTGAGGCGCCAGCCGCCGTTGCGCCGCCGCTTCCTGTCCACGGGGCTGCTGGCGCTCCTTCTCCTGCCGGCTGCCTCGGCCGAAGATATCCGCTCGCCACGCTGGCTGCCGGGCAGCACTGTACGGGTCGCCACGACTCCCTCCCTGCGCCCCCTGCCCGCGGCCCTGGCCGATCCGTCATCACCGCCAACGCTCGCCCATGGCTATGCCAACCTGGTGGCGCGGCACGCCCAATTCCGTTTCCTGGAACACCCCTACCCGACAACCGCCGCATCAATCCTCGCTGTATGCCATCACGAGGCTGACCTGGTCATGGTGTTTGGCGGCGCAAGGCACCAGCCGCTGCCCTGCCCCGGCCTTGCCGCGTCCACCGCATTCCGTGGCGGCGCCACCCTGTTGGCCGGACGCGCCGGCGAGTGGCTGCCACGGGAGATGCGCGAACTCGACGGCCGGGTCATCGCCGTCGTTGAAGGCGGGCCCTACGCCAGCTGGCTGCACGCGCATCACCCGCAGGTCCGGCTGCGGCAGCTGCCAGACCGGCATGCAGCACTGGCGGCAGTCGAAAGCGGGCTGGCGGACGTGGCGATTGGCCTGGAGCCCACGCTGCGCCCCCTGGTTCGACGCCATTTCAATGGCAGCCTGCGCCTGCAGCCGTTCGATAGCGGTTTCTCCACCGACCTTTACCTGCTGGTTCGCCGGGAAGACCAGCAACTGCTTGGGCGCATCGAACAGGCATTGCGGGAGATCACACTGGAAGAGCACGCAGGCCTGCTCCACCTATGGGCAGGCCAGACCCTGCCTGCCGCGGCCGGGAATGCACTGGACTGGATGCAGGCGTCGCCCCCGCGCGGGTGGCTGCTGCTGGCCCCACTGCTGATTGCCCTGCCGCTGCTGTGGCTCGCAATGCGCCACCTGCGGGCGCGCGGTGACCGAAGCAGCGCGCATGCCATCGGCGTGATCAGCCACGAGATGCGCAACTCGGCGCAGGCCGTGCTGACCTCGATCGAGCTGCTGGGGCAATCGACATTGCCCAAGGGCGAGCGTGACCTGCTCGCCGCTGCCAGCAGCGCCAGCCAATCCCTGCGCAGCCTGTTGAATCGCGCACTGGATTTTTCGCGCCTTGCGAGCGGCGCTTTCAAGCCGCATGCGCAACCCTGCGATGCAACCCAGCTGTGCCGGCAGGCTCTGGAGGCAATCCGGCCACAGGCCCAGCGGAAAGGCCTGCAGCTGCATCTCGATGCCCAGGGCGCATCCCCGTCGAACATCCTGGTGGACGCCGATGCGCTACGCCAGATTGCCAGCAATCTGTTGGCGAACGCAGTGAAGTTCAGCGATTCCGGCCGCATCGAGCTGCGCCTGCAACTGATGCCGGCGGCGCGTCCGCGGGCGCTGCTGCTAGAGGTGATCGACAGCGGCATCGGCATCGCGCCGGCGCAGGTAGCCACCCTGTTCCAGCCTTTCCAGCAAGGCAGCAGCGGACAGCGGCGTGGCGGAAGTGGGCTGGGGCTTTCCATCGCGCGCGAGCTGGCCCGCGCAATGGGCGGCGACCTCACCGTGCACAGCGTGCTGGGCCGTGGCAGTCGCTTCATCCTGCGCCTGCCGGTGTGCCCGGCTGGCACCGGCGTGGATGCCCAGGACATGCCCGTGGGCGATACGCCACTGGCCGGACTGCACCTGCTGCTGGTCGAGGACCACGAGCTCAATCGCCACGTGATCGCCGAACAGCTGCGGCGCTGGGGCGCAGAGGTGTGCGCCGTGAAAGATGCGGCCAGTGCCCTGGCCGAACAGGCACGACAGCCCCGCTCCGTTGCTCTGATCGACATTGGGTTGCCTGGCGCCGATGGTCACGTGCTGGCGCGCGAGCTACGCGGGCCTGCCGGGCGCACCGTTCGCCTGATCGCATTGTCTGCCCGCACCGGACGGCGTCATCGCGCACGCTGCCACCGCTCGGGCTTCGACGCGGTGCTGGCCAAGCCGCTGCGCGCCGCCCAGCTGCTGCCTGCGCTCGGCATTGCGCGACCAGAGGGCCTGGGCGCAGCCGCGCAGACGATTGACATGGACGCGGCCTACATCGCCGACATCCACGATGAGCTCGGCAGCATGGAGCGGGTTATTGATCGAGCGGATGCATCGGCACTGGGCCATCACGCGCACCGATTGCAGGGCACGCTGCAGATGCTGGGCCAATGCGAGCATGCGGCCATCGCGGCGGAGCTGGTCGACCTGGCGCATGACGCCGCGCCGGACTGGGCCGATGCGCGGCGCCTGCTGGACGTGCTGAAGGCCGGACAGGGCTCCCGCCCAGCGGGAACCCTGCCAATGCCTTGATCAGGCGGCCAGGCGCTCGACCTGGCGACGGGTCAGGTCATTGAAGCGACCCAGCGACATCAGGTGCTGGTGGATCAGTGCCAGCCAGCCGCTGCGGTGCCACTCGACCACGGTGGCTTCCGGCAGCGCAACGAACTTCTCGACGTCCACCACCAGGAAGCCATTGAGGTTGAACTCGCGGCCATCCGGGGTACGCACGGTGGCGTTGCGCTCGACCAGCAGGCCGTTGTCGGTCAGGGCCTTGGAGAAGGCCAGGGTCTGTTCGTGCTCGCGGGTGTACTGGCCGCAGAACTCCAGCGCCTGCTGCACCATTTCGGTGGCCTTGCCGTCAACGAACAGCGGCTGGCCTTCCTCGCCGCCCTTGACCACGCGCGGGCTCTCTTCGTCGATGCCCAGCAGGAAGTCATTCTCCGCGCCGGTGTCGATGAAGATGAAGGGGTGGCGGCGCAGGTAGGCCGGAATATAGGCCTCGTCTTCCCACAGGCCGTCCTTGATGAACAGGTTCTGGTCGGACACGCCGACGGCAGCCATCGGAACCGCACCGGGGCCGGCGAACAGGATCGGGAAATGATGCAGCGCCAGCGAGAACTCGCCCAGCACCAGCGGAATGGCGTTGTTGCCGGCGGCGAACTCGAGCTTGCCCGGCAGGATGCGCAGATCGGCGTGCACATCGGCCTGCAGCGGCACCGGACGGGTATAGAACAGGGGAGCGCCGCTCGGCGCCGCTTCGGTGGTGGTGTCGCTGGTGGTGGTCATCTTGGGAACCGTTCGATCATGCGCGCCTGCCATCCCGGGCACGCCAGCGGGAACAACCTGAATCCCGCATTATCAACAAGCTCGATGACAACGACCACCCCGCCAGCGAACTATTTCAGCTGCAGGGGGTAGCGCTGCCAGAGCACGTGGACCAGGAATCCGGCCAGTTCGGTGTCGCGCGCGCTCACCGCTGCACGGATCTTGTCCAGCAGCACCATGTCGCTGCAGGAGCGCACATCGGCGTGGTTGGCCTGCCCTGCCCGGCGCGCACGATAGCGTGCGGCCCGCTGCGCATCGCTCATCGCATACCCGAACTTGGGCGGACGACCGCGCTTGCGCGGCAGGGTCAGCTCCAGGGTTCCGGGGTCTTTGTCATCACGCATGAGAGGGGTGCGGGCGGCGGCGAGCAACGGGGGGTGCGCAATTTATCGTGAGGCATCACTTTAATCCAGCTTTTTCTGCAGTTTTGTTGCATCGCAATGCAAAAAAACGCATCGCGAGGGCCCCATCCACGCATGGCGTGGATCTAGTGCAGAGCTCGCGACCCGATCACCCGGTAGATCCACGCCATGCATGGATGCGGAAACCCGAACCCACAGAAAAGGAAGCCCGCGAACGGGCTCCCCTCACCTTCTTCATGCAGCGCGCACCGGCTCGTAGCCATGCAGGTGCGCCTCGCTGCTGGCCCGCCCCTGGCTGAGCGAACGCAGCGAGGTGGTATAGCCCACCAGCTGCGCCAGCGGTGCGAAGCCACTGACCTCGGCGCGACCATCCTGATCGTCGATGCGGGCAATGCGACCATGGCGGCGGTTGAGGTCGCCGACCACATCACCCACCGACGCTGACGGCGAATGCACCGTCACCGCCATCACCGGCTCCAGCAGCTGCGTGCCGCCTTCGGCCAGCGCCGCCTTGATCGCCTCGGCGCCTGCGCGATGGAACGCCATCTCCGAGGAGTCCTTGGCATGGGTCTGGCCATCGACAAGACTGACCTCGATGCCGACCACCGGATGGCCCTGGGGGCCTTCCGACAGCGCAGCACGCACACCTTTCTCCACCGCCGCGATGAAGCTGCGCGGCACCACGCCACCGACGATGCGGTCGTTGAATACGACCTGGTCGTCCTCGCGCGGCGATACGTCCAGCACCACGTGCGCGAACTGGCCCTGGCCGCCGGTCTGCTTGACCAGCCGCCCCACGACGCCGGTCATCGCACGCATCGGCGTCTCCTGGTAGGCCACGCGCGGCGCACCTACGCCTACGTCGACCTTCCATTCGCTGCGCAGGCGCTCGACCATCACCTCCAGGTGCAGTTCGCCCATGCCCCAGACCAGGGTCTCCGCCGTGTCGCGATCGGTTTCGACGCGGAACGAGGGATCTTCCTGGGCCAGGCTGGCCAAACCCTGTGCCATCCGGATCAGGTCGGCCGCACGCTCCGGCTCCAACCGCCACGCCAGCACCGGTGCCTGTGCCTGGATGTTCTCCAGGCGCAGCGGCTGCGCACGACCGCTCAGCGTTTCACCACTGACCGCATCCTTCCAGCCCAGCACTGCAACGATGTCACCGGCCACGGCCTGTTCGATGTCGTGGGTCTGGTCGGCCTGCACCCGCACCAGGCGACTGACACGCCGCCCCTGCGGATGCTGCGAACTGGCCACCGCATCACCCACCTTCAAGGTGCCCGAGTACAGCCGCACGAAGCTCAACGCGCCGTGCTGCTGGTGGGTGATCTTGAACAGCAGGCCGGCCAGCGGACCGTCCGGGTCCGGCGGCAGCACGACCTCGCCCTCATCGCTTTCGGCGCTGACGGCAGGGCGATCCAGCGGCGACGGCAGGTAATCGACCACGGCGTCCAGCAGCGTCTCGATACCCTTGTCCTTGAACGCAGCACCGGCCAGCACGGGCACGCCCGCACCCGCCAGCGTCGCCCGGCGGATCGCCGCGCGCAGCTGCCCGGCATCGATCACGCGACCTTCCAGCCAGGCATCGGCCAGTTGCTCATCGTGATCGGCCACGGCCTCGACCAGCGCATCGCGCTGGGCTTGCCACTGGGCCCGCGTCGCTTGCTCCCACGGGGTCACCGTGGTTGCGGCACCATCCTGCCACTGCAGCACGCGCTCATCGACCAGATCGACCCAGCCGTTGAAGCCACTTTCGCTGCCCAACGGCACGCCCAGCGCCCACGGCCGCGCCCGCAGCTTGTCCCGCAGCTGCTCCAGTACGCGCTCGAACGAAGCGCCGACGCGGTCCATCTTGTTGACGAAAGCGATCAGCGGCACGCGGTGGCGACGCGCCTGGCGCCACACGGTTTCGGACTGCGGCTGCACGCCATCCACGGCCGAGAACACGGCCACGGCGCCGTCGAGCACGCGCAGTGAACGCTCGACCTCGATGGCGAAGTCGATGTGGCCAGGGGTGTCGATCAGGGTCAGCCGATGCGGCGGCAGGTCGCGCGGCGCCCACTGCGCCTGCACGGCGGCAGCGCCGATGGTGATGCCGCGTTCGCGTTCGATCGCCGAGAAATCGGTGGTCGCGTTGCCGTCGTGCACTTCACCGACGCGGTGGATCTCGCCGCTTTTCCACAGCAGGCGTTCGGTCAGCGTGGTCTTGCCGGCGTCGATGTGGGCAATGATGCCAAGGTTGCGACGACGGGAAAGGGTCTGGGTGTTCATAAAGAGGTTCCTGCAAGGCCAACTTCAGGGGCCGCGCACCCCGGTTGGCGACAGGGTGCGCGGCTAGCGTTCGGTCTCGGCGATCTGGTGCATGGCACGTTCTCCTTTGCGGTGCTGGGTAGCGTCGGCTGGGTAGCGTCGACTGGGTAGAGTCGACTGTTAGTCGACTAACAAAAACAAAAAGAGCGCCCCGGGGGGCGCTCTGTCGAAGGTCCAGCGATGGCCGCTTCAACGGCCTCGTGGGGCTCCAGGCAGACACGCCCGTTCCGCGTTGGCGCGGGTCAGGGTGAAAAACTTCAGGAGCGGCATCCGGTTCATGGGGCGCATTCTAGACCTGCCAATCTGGCGCGCAAGTGAATATTGCAAACATAAATGGAACGATGAGGCCGACAATGATCGGGGTCAGATCCCTTTGCCCCTGGGCAAAGGGATCTGCCTCCTCTCAGCCCTTACTTGCAGCCGTGCAGCGTGCGCGCCTCGGCCACGGTCGCCGCCTGGTCATCCCCCATCGAAACCCAACCCTTCAGCGACGTCGCCGGGTCAATGTGCGGCAGCCGCGGGCCACCATGGATCAGCACCTCGGTCCAGCTCCCCACCGGCGCCAGTTCGGACAGGCGTGCCGCCTGGTCATCCTCGGTGCTGAACGTGTCGTCCGGGCTCGCCGGGGGCGTCGTGTTCACGGTCTCGGTCTTGCGGGAATGCACACGCAGCGCGCCGCCCGGCATGCGCTGGGTGGTGACGTCGTAGCGCTCGATACCGTACGCCCAATGGCTTTCACCAATGCTGCGGGTCTCGCTTCCGTCATCCGCCACAGCCACCACCTCGCCCGCCGGCCCGACCACGCCCGCGACAGCACCCAGGCCGGACATCAGCGCCTGGTAGACGATCATCTGCCGCTGCTCGGTGCTCAACGCACCGGCCTTGAGCTTGGCAGGGGGAATCTGCAGGTATGCCGCCTCCTTGCAAAGCACCAGCACCTGCTGGTCATCCCAACTCACGGACATTTCCTCGCTGGCGAAGTACTGCGTCCGGATGGACGCAACAGGAGAACCCGCGCCAGCGGAATGCCGTATCTCGATCAGCGAGGCATTCTCCGCCGCATCGGTCAGCGAAACCGGAGAGGTGGAAGCCGCAGTCGCAGCGCCTGCGAAGCCAACCAACACGGCCAGCAGCGTGCCGCGCGAAATGCTACAGATCATTGCATCAGTCCATTGGGGGAATACCGGTCAGACATGATACGCGGCGACGGCAGCAGATCCGGACTACGTCACCACCACCAACGGCACCCCGCGCCGCGGATGCTCCAGCACCACCACATCCTGCTGATAGACCCGCTGCAGCTTGTCTTCGGTGAGCACCTGCAGCGGCGTGCCATCGGCGGCCACCCTGCCCTGTTCCAGCAACACGATGCGGTCGGCATAGCCGGCGGCCAGGTTCAGATCGTGCAGCACCACGATCACGCACGCACCGGCTTCGGCACAGGCACGCACACTGCGCAACGTACGCTCCTGGTGGCGCAGATCCAGCGCCGCGGTCGGTTCATCAAGCAACAGCAGCGGCGTGTCCTGCGCCAGCACGCGCGCGAACGTGGTCCGGGCGGACTCGCCACCGGACAGCTGCTGCACTTCGCGCAGGCGTAGCGCCTGCAGTTCGGCGGCATCGATGGCAGCTTCCACCTGTGCATCGTCCACACGCGGATCCGGCGGATGCGGCAACCGTCCCATCGCCACCACTTCCTCCACGCTGAAGGCGAAGCGCACGCCATGCTCCTGCGGCATCACCGCGCGCTCGCGTGCCAGCGGCCCGGCCTTGTAGCTGGCCAGCGGTTTGTCCAACAGGCTCACCTCGCCCGCATCGGCGCGCAGGTCACCGGCCGCCACCGCCAGCAACGTAGACTTGCCCGCGCCGTTCGGGCCAACCAGCGCGGTCACCGTGCCCGGCTCGAACGCCAGCGAGATGCCATGCAGGATCTCGCGCTGCTGGCGGCGCACCACCACCTGGTGCAGTTTCAGCAGCACGCTCATGGCGCCGCCTTGCGGCGCTGCTGCAGCACCAGCCAGAGGAAGAACGGAGCACCCAGCGCGGCCGAGAACAGGCCCAGCGGAATCTCCGCAGGTGGATCGAGCGTGCGTGCGGCGGTGTCGGCCACCACGATCAGCAGCGCACCGAGCAGCCCGGACAACGGCAGCAGCCAGCGATGACCCGGGCCGACCAGCAGTCGCGCCACGTGCGGCACCACCAGGCCGACGAAGCTGATCGAGCCCGCGAACGCCACCGCTGCGCCCACCAGCAGCGCACTGAACGCGACCAGGCGACGCCGCGTACGGGTCACGTCCAGCCCCAGGTGCTGCGCCTGGCGCTCACCCAGCGCCAGCATGTCCAGCGGCGTGGCCAGTCGCTGCAGCGCAAACACGCCGAGCGCAAACAGCGGCACCACCGCGGCCACGTCGGCCCAGTTGGCGCGCGCCAGCGAGCCCATCTGCCAGAACACCAGCGACTGCAGCTCGCTTTCGCTGGCGATGTAAGTAAGGAACCCAATCAGCGCCGAGCAGAACGCGGCCATCGCGATGCCGACCAGCAGCAGCGTGGCATTCCCACTGCCTTTGCCGGGCCGGGCCAGCGCATAGGTCAGGCCGATCGCCAGCGCGCCGCCGACGAAGGCTGCCACCGGCACCAGCCAGCCGGCCGCACCGGCAGCGCCGAGAACAATGGCAGCCACCGCACCCAGCGCAGCACCCTGGCTGACACCGACGATGCCGGGGTCGGCCAGCGGATTGCCAAACAGGCCCTGCAGGCTGGCACCGGCCATCGCCAGCGACGCACCGACCATCGCGCCCAACAGGGCGCGCGGAATGCGCAGCTGCCAGACCACGGCCAGATCACGGCTGCTGACTGCCCCTGGGTCAAGCAGGCCCAGCTTCACCGCAAGCGCCTGCATCACCTCCAGCGGCGGCAACCGCAACGGACCCACGGCGAACGACGCCAGCACTGCTCCCAGCAGCGCCAGCAACGCCACCATCAACATCGTCCGCCCGCGACGGCGGCGCCGATCCGCCGGACTCATGCCTTCGGCAAGGCTGCCAGGGCCTTGGCCAGCGCCAGCGCGCCCGCACCAGAACCCACGCTGGTGTACTTCAGCTGCACATCCGGCATCACCCAGACCCGATTGGCCTGCCCGGCCGGCGTCTGCTTCAGCGTCGGGTACGCCTTCCACAGGCCTTCGGCACCGCCGAACAGCCGCAGGTCATGCTCGGTCACCAGGATCACCTCCGGTGCCGCGGCGACCACCCCCTCGTTGCTCAGCTGCGAGTAGTTCTTCACCCCGGCCTCGGTGCCGATGTTGATGCCGCCGGCCAGCGCGATCAGCTGCGCTGACGCGCTGTCGGCACCGGCAACAGTGGGCGAGCCGCCAGCGCCGGTGGCCGATACGTGGATCAGTCGTGGCGCATGGCCCAGGCCCTTGCCAATCGCTGCAGCCTCGTCGAGCTGGCGCTGCACCTGCGTGGCCAATGTTTGCCCCGCTTCGGCCAGCCCTAGTGCGGCGGCGACCTTGCGCACCTTGTCCGGGGCCGGCTGCAGATCATCGATGACCACCGCCGGCTCACCGACTTCGCGCAGCTTTTTGGCCAGCTCGGTGTGGCGGCGCAGGCTGTTGCCGAGGAACAGCGAGCCCTGCAGGCTCAGCACGCCCTCCACGCCGGTGGTGCGGTTGAACAGGAACTGGTGCGGCGCGGCCAAGCCGGCCTGGGTGGTGGTGTTGGTCGGCGCGGCGAATACCTGCGTGCCCAGCCCCAGTGCTTCGATCACCGCGATGACGTCGTCGCCACCGGCAATGATCCGGCTGGTATCAGTCACCTCGATATCGGCGCCGTCATCGGAATGCACCTTGGCCGGCAGCACCGCCTTCTGGTCATGCACGGCCGGCAGCTCGGCACCGGCCACGCGCTGCCAGCCTGCCGGCAACGCGGTTTCGGCAGCGGCCGGTGCGGCGGGCGGCTCGGCGGCCTTCTGGCCATCAGGCGGTGTCGACGCGCCGCCACAGGCGGCCAGTACCAGCGAAACAGCCAACGGAAGCGCACACAGGCGCAGACGGGACGCGATGTTCATGCTCGTTCTCCTTGCTGGCAGGGCGGCGCGCACGCCGCCCCACCGTGTGACTTACTGCTTCGGGGTGATGCGGGTGATGCGGTCACCCTTCGGGTCCTCAGCGCCGCGCGACTTGTTCACCGCGAACACGTTGCCCTTGCCATCGGCGCGGACGTGGTTCGGCAGCGTGCCGCCATCAAGATTGGCGACCACCTTGCCGTCACCATTCACCACGGTGACCGTGCCAGCGCCACGGTTGCTGACATAGGCCAGGCCGGAGGCATCATCGAAGGCGACGTTCAGCGCACCGGCGCCGACCGGCACGTCATGCAGCACCTTGCCGGCAACCACGTCGACGATCAGCAGGTTGTCGGTGCCCTGCGAGGCGACGTACAGGCGGTTGCGTGCCGCATCGAAGGCCACGCCCGAGGCACTGATCGAATTGCCCAGATCGATGACCTTCTCGACCTTGCCGCTGGCCACATCGATCACCGCCGCTTCCGGGGTGCCGATGCTGACGGTGAACAGCTTGCCGCCCTTCTCGTCCAGCACCAGGCTCATCGGGGTGAACGTGCCGTCGTCCACGCCGGATTCCAGCGTCACTGCCGGCAGCTCCTTAAAGGTCCTGGCGTCGAACACCGAAAGGTGGTCCTCGCCCGTTGCCGAGGCGAACACCTTGCCGCGGGTGCCATCGACCACCACGTCGCGCGCGTGCGGCACAGTGTCGGCCGGGAACTGGTGGACCAGCGACAGGTCCTTCTGCCGGTAGACCGCGATCGAGTTCTGGCGGGTGTTGGTCACCCAGACATTGCCGTTGGCGTCATCCACGCCCACGCCGTAGACCGCGTACACCGCACCATTGGTGCTGCCCGGCACCTGCGCCGGGGTGATCGCCCTGGTCACCTTCAGCGACGTCGGGTCCAGCTTCAGCAGCTGCGACTGGGTCACCGGCGGGCGACCCACCGCCGAGGTCACGAACACTGCGTTGCGGGCGGCACTGTAGGCGGACTGGTACAGGCCCGGCACCAGCTTGCTGGACCGGGTGGCGAACTGCGCCTGGCCGGACAGCGGCAACTGCGGCGACACGCGCAGCTTCAGCACCGTGGCCGCAGCCGGCTGGCTGGCGCGCACCACCACCGGGTGGGTGCCCGGCACCGCGTCGGCCGGAATGCTCAGCTGGGTCTTGAAGTTGCCATCGGCATCGACCACCACCGGCTGTGCGTTGAGCACGCTGTCGCCACGCAGCAGGCTGACCTTCTGGCCCGGCACGAAACCACGGCCGACCACGTCGGCGGTGCTGCCGGGAACCACGTTCTCACCGCGTGAGACGACCTCACCCTTGAAGGTGGCGTTGGCCGGCTGGTCGAACACCGGCTGCGCGGTGGCGGTCACTGCCAGCAGCAGGCCGGCAGCGAGAGAGGTAAGACGGAGAGACGGACGGAACGACATGGCAGGCTCCTTGCACACGTAGGCCGCGCCACGTGGCGCGGGGGTCATCGGTTGCCTGGGCCGCTGCACGTCGGCAGCCTCGCCTGGGTAGTGGGGTCGCACGGCAGCGCGTGCGAAGGGATTCATTCGGCGGCGTTGTCACCGCCATTGGGCGCGCCATCGCCGGCGCTGCGATCGGTCACGCCGTACAGCTCATGCAGCGCCGCATGGAGGGACGCCGGCAGCATCGGGCCGTGGCCAAGGCCGGGGAACTCGCGGTACTGCACGCTCAGGCCCGGCACCTTGCCCAAGCGCTCGGACAGCTGCATCGCCGCATCCGGGGTGGCGCCACCGATGCGGCGCAGGTGCGCGACCACGCGCGGATTGTTCATGTCGCGCTTGCCGCGATCACCGACACGCTCGGCACCGCCCAGCATCAGCCAGAGCCTTGCCGGTTGGCCGTGCACGTTCTGCACGAACTGTTGTTCCGGATCCCCCAGCGCCGCACCCTGGCTCCACCACAGCGACGGGCTGGCGGCCAGATAGGACTGGAAGGCGGCCGGACGCGTGTACAGCGCATTGAGCACGAACAATCCACCCAGCGAGTGGCCCCACAGCGCTTGCTGCTGCGTATCGATGCGTGCGCGACGCTCGACTTCCGGCTTGATGCGGCGTTCGATCACATCCAGGAAGGCCGCAGCACCACCGCCGACCGCCTGGGTCGTACCGCTCTCATCGTCGGCACGGTCGATCCATGCGGTGTAGTCGCGGGTGCGCGCCTTGGAATCGATGCGCAGGTCGTTGTCGTAGCCGATCAGCACCAGCACCGGCGGCGCCTTGCGCGCGGCCAGCTCGGCCAGCAACGGCTGATCCAGGACCATCGCGACGGCGTTGCCGTCCAGCGCGTACAGCACCGGAGAGGGCACCTTGCCGGCCTTGGCCGGGATCGCCAGGTTCACCCGCCAACGGCGCTGCTGGTCCGGGCTGTCCACCACGAAATGCTCGAAGCGATAGCTGGCCGCCGGCTCGTCGAGCACGGTGCGGCCGATCTTCTGCAGCGGGTTGCGCTGCTGTGCATGGGCATATGGGGTGACCAGGAGCAGACCCATCATCAAGGCGGCCAAGCCGCGGGCCAGCGGACCACGGCGCGAAGGCGGAACAAAGTGCTTCATCAGCGGCGGCAGAAGCGGCCCAGGGCCGCCGGTTCACAAGGGACCGCAGTCTACCTTAAACGCGAATGATTATCACATCGATCAAACGTCACGCTGTGTATCACGCGCGCGCATGCCCGGGTTGCGCAAGGGGCAGCAATTCCCCTATTTTGCCGCCCATCGGGGCATTGGATCGCCCCGCTTCCAGCGCAGCCATGGATGGCGGGCACTTGCCGCCATCCGGGTCGCGTTCATCTGCACACAACCGCCATGGGATTGGATCCCATGATTGTGAGACTCCCTTGAAGCACACCACCCTGATCGCCCTCTCCCTCGGCCTGCTTGCGCCGCTGGCCGCCCATGCCGCGCAGGACCTGCCAACGCTCTACCAGGCCTTTGAAGAAGCCGGCAATTCGTCACTGGGCATGGACCAACTCAACCAGACGGTGACATTCACTGCCGTAGCCCTGAGCGTTTCCAGCAACCTGGCGGGCGAGCCGCTGATCGAGGCCGGCGACGACCAGGGCAATGTCCTGGCCCGGCTGACCAGCGACGACGAACAGCAGGCGGCCAAGCTGGGCGCACTGGAAGAAGGCGCGACGTTCACCGCCAGCTGCACGCTGCAGTTCAGTTCCGGCACGGACTACCTGTCCTTCGGCGACTGCACCATCAAGTAAAGACGAAGCCGGCGAAATGCCGGCTTCTTTTCTTTGCCTCTTGTGGAGTCGAGCCATGCCCGACTCGCGAAATGTCACGGCCCCGAAGGCACCGGACCATAAGCATTTTCCTGCGGCGTGCCCGGCAGCAGCGCGAATACGAAGATCACCAGGCCGCCGAACGGAACGAAGGCCAGCAGGTACATCCAGCCCGACTGGTTGCAGTCGTGCAGGCGGCGCACGGTGACGGCGATGACCGGCACGAACGTGGCCAGCCAGAACACGACAAACAGGATGATCGACGCGATGCCCAGGACGTCGGACTGCATCACCAGCCCGGCAACGAGCGGCACCATCAGGACGGCGGAGACGATCAGCATGAACAGCTGGAACATCCAGTACTCACGACGGTTGGCACGCCCCTCGAACTGGGCGTAGCGCTTCAACGGCAGAATCATTTCCTGCACGGCATCAATCCTTGAAAAAGTGGCCGCGCAGTGTGCCAAAGACCGCCGCCGGGAACACTGTGGAGCCGAGCCATGCTCGGCTGCCATTGGCCCTGTAGAGCCGAGCCCATGCTCGGCTGCCGTTGCCGCAGGCGCTGCTGGCCCGGTCCAGAGCGGAGTCGAGCGCGGCTCGACGCTACATAAATCGGGTCAGCGACCCTTTGCCGCCCTCGCCGCTTCGCGCTCGGCACGCAGCCGGTCCAGCTTTTCCTTCAGCTTGATTTCCAGGCCGCGCGGCACCGGGTTGTAGTACACCCGTTCGCCCATCGCATCCGGGAAACCCGTCTGGTCCAGCGCGATGCCACCCTCGGCGTCATGGTCGTACTGGTACTCGGCGCCGTAGCCGAGCTCCTTCATCAGCTTGGTCGGTGCATTGCGCAGGTGCAGCGGCACTTCTTCGGTACCACTCTCGCGCACGTCGGCCTTGGCCTGGTTGAAGGCGGCATAGCCGGCGTTCGACTTGGCGGTGCTGGCCAGGTAGAGCACCAGCTGGGCGAACGCCAGCTCGCCTTCCGGGCTGCCCAGCCGCTCGTAGATGTCCCAGGCTTCCAGCGCCATGCTCTGCGCGCGCGGATCGGCCAGGCCGATATCCTCGATGGCCATGCGGGTCAACCGGCGCGCCAGGTAGGACGGGTCGCAGCCACCATCGAGCATGCGGGTCAGCCAGTACAGCGCGGCATCCGGGTTGGAGCTGCGTACCGACTTGTGCAGCGCCGAGATCTGGTCGTAGAACTGCTCGCCACCCTTGTCGAAGCGACGGGTACGGTCGGCCAGCACCTGGGCCAGGGTCTGCGGGGTGATGCGTCCCCCCTCCCCGCCCGCCAGTTCCGCGGCGATCTCCAACAGGGTCAGCGCACGGCGCACGTCGCCATCGGCGGCGGTGGCGATTTCCAGCAGCAGTTCGGGGGCGACCTCGATACCCTCTTCGCCCAGGCCGCGCTCGCGATCACCCAGCGCACGTTCCAGCGCCTCGACGATGTCGGTGGGCGAAACGCCTTCCAGGACATGCACGCGGCAACGCGACAGCAATGCGGAATTCAACTCGAACGACGGATTCTCGGTGGTGGCACCGACGAACAGGATCGTGCCGCGCTCGATGTGCGGCAGGAAGGCGTCCTGCTGCGCCTTGTTGAAGCGATGCACCTCATCCACGAACAGCACGGTGCGCCGGCCCTCCGCGAAGCGTTGCGCGGCTTCGGCCAGCACCTGGCGCACCTCCGGCAGCCCGGACAGCACGGCAGAGATGGCACGGAATTCCGCATCGGCGTACTCGGCCAGCAGCAGCGCCAGCGTGGTCTTGCCGCAGCCCGGCGGCCCCCACAGGATCATTGAATGCACGCGACCGGATTCAACCGCGCGACGCAGCGCGCTGTCCGGCGCCAGCAGGCGCTTCTGCCCAACCATTTCGTCGAGAGTGCGCGGCCGCATGCGCTCGGCCAGCGGGCGCAGGTGTTCCCGATCGACGCTCAGCAGATCGGGACCAGGGAAGGAAGTTGAACGATGTCTTGCCACCCGGTCATTGTACCGCGCCGCCCAACGGTAGCGCCGGGCCGTGCCCGGCGGCGGGACGCGATGTCTGGTAGTGCCGGCCGCTGGCCGGCAGATCCCAAGCGTGCCAACCAACGGTTGACACCCACCAAGGCGGTCCCGGTTGAAACCCACCAGAGCAGAAAGCGCCGGGCCATGCCGGCGATCAGGCCGCACGGGTGGTAGTGCCGGCCGCTGGCCGGCAGCCACGCGATGTGTCGGAAATGAACCGAAGCCGGCGCAGCCAATCCACCGGTAAGCCGCTGATTCACATGGAGCATGCTTTCGCGGGGCCCTTGTGTCCTCATCAGTAACCGAGAATTTGGAACTCAACCATTCAGGACCCATTCGTGCGCGATCCCGAATCCAATGTCTTTGAGTTCATTGCTGGCTGCGCGGTCGATGCGGACATCTACTATCTGGCTGCAGCCCTTGGCCCTGGGCATGAATACTACGACCCGGATCCCGGCCCACCCACCCGCATGTTCGTCTTTGGCCGCACCCCCAAAGAGGAGTGGTTCTACCATGACCTGCAGGACTTCCAGGTCATGTCCACAGAGCTTGTCCCAGAGGAAGAAGGCGGTCGCCCCCGTCGTGTGCTTGCCCTTGATTTCTATGGGCAGCTGGAAGATTACTCCCGTGCTGGGGCCACGATCGAGTACGTCTCGGCGGAAGGCGCCGACTTCCCCGGAGGTCTTACCCGTTTGCGACTGCTGGGCGACGCCCTTTTCTGCGCGGGCCCAAGAGGACAGATCTATCATCGGGGCGACGGCGGATGGCGGCAGCTTCCAACCCAATTCGCGACTGCCTTCTGCGAGGAGGACGAAGACGAGTTGGATCTGGATGACTTCGACAGTTGGCTCGAAGATTTCGGCCACCTGCTCGAACTGGGCGATGCTCCCGCACTTCCTCGAGATCCGATGGAACGCGACGCAGAGCTTCGCCGGAGATTCGCCGATTGGCGCGCCCACATGACCCATGTCCGGGAGGATGAGCGATTCAACCAGCTACTCGCTGAGTTCCGCGTGGGCAGCGTGAACGACCTCTGCGGAACGGGCTTTGCTGACCTCTACGCAATCGGCTCCCAAGGCTTGATTGCGCACTGGGATGGCTCGAGCTGGACCGTGCCCGAACAAGTCACTACTGCCGAGCTGCTTCATGCTTGCAGGACCGACCAGGGCCGCCTCGTCCTTGTAGGAATGCACGGCACCATCGTTACGGGCGACATCTCCACTGGATTCGAGTGCCTCCAACACGAGGTCGGCGAAGGCATCAACTTCAACTCTGTGTGCCAGTACAAGCAACAGGTTTACATCGGCTCTGAGAATGGCGGCCTCTACGTCTACAGTCTAGAAACCGGCGTAGTTGAACCGTTGCTGGAAGGCATCCCCGAAGAACTGAGAGATGCAACGATTGTTGATATCAGTTCCGTCGGTAGCGTGCTGTGGGTGCTGACGCCCTGGGACCTGGTTCGATTTGATGGCACCGCGTGGCAGGTGATCGTTCACCCGGACAACGGATGAGCTGGCCGAGCGCTTGCCAACCAAGGTTGGCACCCACCAGAGCGGGTCAGGTCGGATTGCGGCAGCGCCGAACCCTGCCCGACGGATCAGGCCGCAAGGGTCGGTAGTGCCGGCCGCTGGCCGGCAGATCAAAACATGTCAACCAAGGTTGACACCCACCAAGGCGGTCCCGGTTGGCACCCACCAGAGCAGGCAGGGCCAGGCCATGCCCGGCAGATCAGGCCACAGGATCGGTAGTGCCGGCCGCTGGCCGGCAGATCAAAGGCATGTCAACCAAGGTTGACACCCACCAAGGCGCCTCCGCCCACAGGTCAATTACCGATGACGTCGGTACCCTTCGGCGGGGTGAAGCTGAAGGTGCCGGCCGCGAAGCCCGGGTTGCGCTTCCAGCCGCTGAAGCTGATCACAGTGCGCTGGCCAACCGCATCGGTGATTTCCATCTTGGCCAGGCCCTGGGCATTGAAGCCCAGCGCGGCGTACTGGAAGCTGGCTTCGGTCTCGCGCTTCGGCGACAGCGACAGCCACTGCAGGCCGTCGCGCTGCGCAGCCTCTTCACTGACGTCGTACTGCTGTTCCAGCAGCGCTGGGTTGATCAGCGCGGTCAGCGGACTGTTCTGCTCTTCCTTGCCCTGCTCGCGCACGGTGGCCTGCTCCAGGTCCGGTTCGTACATCCAGACCTTCTTGCCGTCGGCCACGATCAACTGCTCGTGCGGGCGCACGTATTCCCAGCGGAACAGGCGCGGCGCCGACAGGGCCACGCGGCCACTGGTCGATTCCTTCACCTTGCCGCGGCTGTCGAACACCTGCTGGCTGAACTGGCCATCCAGGCCCTTCAGGCCACTGGTGAAGGTCTTCAGGTCATCGCGGGCGCCTGCCCAGGCGCTGCCGGCGGCGGCGCAGGCCACGGCCAGGGTGGTGGTGGCAAGGAAACGACGGAAGCGGAAGTTCATGCGGGAATCCTGTGGGCGCGGGCGCCAGGAAAGGTGGTTGCCAGTGTGCCCGGGGAAAGATGAATGGGCGATCAGGGCGACATTATGCCGCCCTGAACGTCCATCGGCGATTCAGCCGCCCGAGCCCGGCAGCTTGCCGTACAGCACCTGGCCACGGAAGCCACGCCGCACTTCGCGATACAACGCGCGGAATGCGGTGTAGTCCTGCGGCTGGCACAGCGCCTCCGGCCCACGCACCGCGTTCTGCTGCAAGCGGTGGTGCACGATCACGTCCTGGCCCTCGCGACTCCAGTCCACCCGATACTCACCGGCGGCGTTGCTGAAACGCTGGCTGGCCGGGATGGCGATGATCGGTGCATTGGCCGGGAACTGCAGGCGATAGGTCTCTTCGCGCAGGCTGGCATTGCAGTAGAACGGCGTCTCGTTGGCCGGCGCCGAGGCGGTGGCGTACAGGCCGCGCACCGATTCGCCACCCGGCGGATCCGGCACGGCCATGCCGCCGGCCACGCTGAAGTCGGCGTAGTCCTCGGCCTGGAACGCCATGCGATAGCCAAACGGCCGGGTCAGGTCGACCGGCACGCCCTGGATCTGCAGCTGCCCTCTCCCGTCGAAACCGGACGCGGCCATGATCTGCTCCTCGGCGCGCGCACGGTTCTGCGCGTTGAGCTGGGAGAACTGGGCGCGCATGCCGATCTCGGCGTTCTCGCCCAGCTTCGGAATGGTCTCGCCGCGCAGGTTGCCGTTGGCGTCGAAGGTGAAACGCACTTCCATCGAGGTGGCGTTGCGCTCCGGCGTGTTGGCCGGGGTGCGCGCCAACGAGGCGTCGCGGGTACGCATCACCGGTGCGCCGAGGTCGCCTTCCGGCAGCTGCCCGAAGCGCGCCCACGCGGTGGTCGAATCCAGATACAGATCGAACTCGGGGATGTAGGTGATGGCGTGGTTGAAGCGGCCCAGCACCGGAATCTTCGGCAGCGTGGGGCCGCCGCCGGCACCGATCAGCACCGGCGAGCTGGCGATGCCCTTGGCCGCCAGCAGCGCCTCCAGGATCGTCACATGGTCCTTGCAGTCACCGTAGTGGTTGTCGAGGATGCTCTGCGCGCTGTTCGGCTCCAGGCCGCCATTGCCCAGGTACACCGCCACATAGCGGATGTTCTGCGCCACCCAGCGGTAAAGCGCATCGGCCTGCTCGCGCCGGTCGCTGATGCCAGCGGTGATCTCATCAGCCAGCGCCTGCAGCGCCGGGGTCACGTCGGCCGCCGGGCCGGCCTTGAGCTGGTAGGCGCGTCCCATCTGCGACCAGTCACGATAGGTGCTGGCCATGATGTTCGGGCCGAACTCCCAGCCCGCCGCCGACCAGTTCTGTGCCGGCATGGCTTCGCGCCGCTGGTAGCGCCAGCGCCACTGTGCCTGGCCGTTCTTCACCGTCGGGCGATCGCTGCCCTGCACGCCGCGGCTGTCGACGAACATCGGCAGGTTGGCCGGCGCAGTCAGGGTGACCTCGGCGTCTTCGTACTCGGTGAAGACGTTGAAGGTCTCCCACAGGCCGAAATAGCCCGGGAAGTACGGCGTGGCCTGGGTGCGGCGCACCTGGTAGTACAGGCGCGTGCCCGGGGCCAGGTTCGGGAACACGATCACCCGCACCTTGCGGTCGGCATACATCGCCGCCGAGGCGCTGGAGTAGCTCTCCTGGGTGTAGATGCGATCGGCCGGCACGTCGCGGCGCTGGCCGTCGGCGGTGATGGTGTAGGCGCCAAGCACCTCCAGGGTTTCCATCTTCTCGCTGTAGCTCAGCCGCACCTGGCTGAACTGCTCGACCGAGGCCTTGGTCTTGAGCAGGACTTCGTAGGTTTCGGTCTGCACATTGCCCGCATCCGGCCGCACCTGGTAGTCGGCGCGGTAACGGACAATGCTGAAATTATTGCTGGCTTCCGTATCGCCGCTGGTGGAAGGCGGCGCCGTGGCGGGCGCGGAGGTGGCGGATTCTGCCAGTGCCGGGCCGGCAGCCAGGAAGGCTGCCAGCGCCAGCGCCAGCGCGCTTGGTACGGGGTGAAGCATGCGTCGGTTCCTTGGACGTCGTGGGGGATACGTCGGGCCTTACTTCGGCGGCGGCGGTGCCAGCACCGTGCGGTCGCCGTTGTGCTCGGGCGGGCTGACCACGCCGGCCGCTTCCATGGCCTCGATCAGTCGCGCTGCACGGTTGTAGCCGATCTTCAGCCGGCGCTGCACGCCGGAAATCGAGGCGCGGCGGGTCTCGGTGACCACCCGCAGCGCTTCGTCATACAGCGGGTCGGACTCGTCGCCGGCCGCACTGGTCTCGGGCAGGCCGGTGGCACCGACGACCACGCCGTCGCCCATCGTCTGCACCTCGTCCAGCACCCCGTCGATATAGTCGGCCGGGCCCATCGCCTTGAGGTGCTCGACCACGCGGTGCACTTCGTCATCGGACACGAACGCACCATGCACGCGCTCGGGCAGCGCGGTGCCCGGCGGCAGGTACAGCATGTCGCCGTGGCCCAGCAGGGTCTCCGCGCCGGACTGGTCGAGGATGGTGCGCGAGTCGATCTTGGAGCTGACCTGGAACGCGATACGGGTCGGGATGTTGGCCTTGATCAGGCCGGTGATCACGTCCACCGACGGGCGCTGCGTGGCCAGGATCAGGTGGATGCCGGCCGCACGCGCCTTCTGTGCCAGGCGCGCGATCAGCTCTTCCACCTTCTTGCCGACGATCATCATCATGTCGGCGAATTCGTCGATGAAGATGACGATGAACGGCAGCGTCTCCAATGGACGCGGCGCCTCGCCCAGCTCCGGGTTCGGCTTGAACAGCGGGTCCATCAGCGGCTGGCCGGCATCCTGCGCTTCCTTCACCTTCTTGTTGAAGCCGGCCAGGTTGCGCACGCCCACCGCGCTCATCAGCTTGTAGCGGCGCTCCATCTCGGCCACGCACCAGCGCAGGCCGTTGGCGGCCTCCTTCATGTCGGTGACCACCGGTGCCAGCAGGTGCGGAATGCCCTGGTAGACGCTCAGTTCGAGCATCTTCGGGTCGATCATCAGCATCCGCAGGTCTTTCGGCGAGGCCTTGAACAGCAGGCTCAGCACCATCGCGTTGACCGCCACCGACTTGCCCGAACCGGTGGTACCGGCCACCAGCAGGTGCGGCATGCGCGCCAGATCGGCCACGGTCGAGCGCCCGGCAATGTCCTTGCCCAGCGCCAGGGTCAGCACGCTGGCCGACTTGTCGTATTCCTTCGAGCGCAACAGCTCGGACAGGTAGATCATCTCGCGGGTGACGTTGGGAATTTCCAGGCCGATCACCGACTTGCCCGGAATCACGTCGACCACGCGCACCGACTTCACCGACAGGCCGCGCGCGATGTCCTTGTCCAGCGAACTGATCTGGCTGACCTTGATGCCCGGCGCGGGCTCGATCTCGAAGCGGGTGATGACCGGCCCGGGGTTGGCGCCGACCACCTGGGCGTCGATGCGGAAATCCTTCAGCTTGAACTCGATCTGCCGTGACAGCGCGTCCAGGGTTTCCTTGTCGTAGCCAACCGGCTGCGGCTTGGGGTCGTCCAGCAGGGCCAGCGGCGGCAGGTCCGAGCCGTCGCCGTTGACGCCACGGAACATCGGGATCTGCGTGTCGCGCTTGGCCCGGTCACTCTTCTCGATCACCGGTTCCGGGCGCGGCTCGATCTTCACCGGCTCGCGCTTGGCGCGGACCTCGGCATCGGCCTTGCGCACTTCCTGGCGCTCCTCGCGCATCACCCGGGTCTGCTGCCACTCGGTGACTTCTTCCTTCTTGCGCGCCAGCAACGGTGCCAGCGACATCACGCCACGGCCGATCTTTTCCATCACCGTGAACCAGGACAGCCCGGTGGCCAGGGTAATCGAGGCCAGCAGCAGCACCAGCACGAACAGGTTCGCGCCCAGCGCACCGAAGCCCACCGTGAGCGAATTGCCAACCAGCTTGCCGAGAATGCCGCCGGCGCTGGAGACATCGCCACTGAACAGGCGTACATGCAGGAAGCCGGTGCCAGCAATCAGGAAACCGACCAGGCCGACCAGGCGCAGCGCCGGGTCCAGGTCGTTCTCGCCCTTGCTCTCGCGCTTGAGGCCGAACATGGCAATCCACGACAGCGCACCGAGCACCACCGGCAGCAGGAAGGCGATGTAGCCGAACAACTGCAGCAGCACGTCGGCGATCCAGGCGCCCGCGCGACCACCGAGGTTGTGCACCGGCGCGACCACGCTGCCGGTATGCGACCAGCCCGGATCCGTCGCTGAATAGGTGAAAAGACTCGCCGCCAGATAGAGCAGGGCCGGCGCGATCGCGATCAGGCCCAGGTCGCGCCAGAGGCGCTGGCGGCGTGGATTGTCGGTCGTCGCCGCCGCGGCCGTGCGACGTGACGCCTTGCTGTCGTCCGACTTGGAGCGTTCAGGGACCTGCTTCGCCACCTTAGACCATACCTTTGGAATGCGCTGTTAGTGATTGATAATAAATGAGACGGCGTCAGTTTTCAGTTATGCGACTTCTGACCGGGCCCGGACAGGGCCGAAACCACCGCTGGATGACGGCGTTCTGTTCATCGGCTTGAATCGCCCTGCCCCAGCCGCCACTCTATGACCAGCCACGGATGCTGCGCAAACATCGCCAGCGCCTTGTCCCATCTACCTTTTCGCGAGTCTACATGAGCACCAGCCTGCCCTCCCGCCACCAGCGCCTCGTCATCCTCGGTTCCGGACCGGCCGGCTGGACCGCCGCCGTCTACGCCGCCCGTGCCAACCTGAAGCCGGTCGTCATCACCGGCCTGCAGCAGGGCGGCCAGCTGATGACCACCACCGAGGTGGACAACTGGCCGGGTGACGCCCACGGCCTGATGGGCCCGGACCTAATGGCGCGCATGCAGGCCCACGCCGAGCGCTTCGAGACCGAGGTCATCTTCGACCACATCCACACCGCCGACCTGTCGCAGCGCCCGTTCAAGCTGATCGGCGACAGCCACGAGTACACCTGCGACGCGCTGATCATCGCCACCGGCGCCACCGCCAAGTACCTGGGCATCCCGACCGAAGACGAGTTCAAGGGCCGCGGCGTGTCCGCCTGTGCCACCTGTGACGGCTTCTTCTACCGCGACCAGGACGTGGTCGTGGTCGGCGGCGGCAACACCGCGGTGGAAGAGGCCCTGTACCTGTCCAACATCGCCCGCAAGGTCTACCTGGTCCACCGCCGCGACACCCTGAAGGCGGAGAAGATCATGCAGGACAAGCTGTTCAGGAAGGTGGCCGAAGGCAAGATCGAGACCGTCTGGCACCACCAGGTGGAGGAAGTGCTGGGCAACGACGCCGGCGTGACCGGCGTGCGCGTGAAGTCCACCCTGGACGGCGGCACCCGCGACATCGATGCCCACGGCTTCTTCGTGGCCATCGGCCACCACCCGAACACCACCCTGTTCGACGGCCAGCTGGCGATGAACAACGGCTACCTGGAAATCCGTTCGGGCCTGGGCGGCAACGCTACCCAGACCTCGGTGGAAGGCGTGTTCGCCGCCGGCGACGTGGCCGACCAGCACTACCGCCAGGCGATCACCTCGGCCGGCTTCGGCTGCATGGCCGCTCTGGACGCCGAGCGCTATCTGGACGCGCAGGGCAAGGCCAGCTGAAGCGCTGATTATGCTCTGTAGAGTCGAGCCATGCTCGACTCAGGAGAAAGGCCGACGCGAAAGCGTCGGCCTTTCTCGTTACATCCCTGCGGCAGCCGTATTCTCAGGCAAGCCATTTCGATCAGGGCCGGCCGCATCGGGAACACAACGAACGGTGTGAGGCACGGGCTGCGACTTGACCCCATCCGCATCCAACACATGCGTCTCCCAGCCGAGCGTCCCCACGCTGTCGCGACCGCAGCTGAGTTGCATCCTGCTGGGCTGGTCAGACGAATCGATGACCACCGTCCGTCCGCTGCAGCTCCACCCTGATGGGCACAGCGTATTGCGGGTGATCAGGCTGATCGGGAATTGCGGATGGCCCGCAAACGCCACGTCCACCTCGCGCGAGTCGCCGGATGGAACGTCGACATCTGCGATCGGCTGCCCGGACAGCGGCTCACACGACTTTCCCGTTGCCCACAGGCGATAGCCCTTCTCCACCCCTTTCATCGACGCCGAGCGGAAGACGGGGTCCTGCAAGGCGGCCACATCGTCAGGATTGGAGTGGTAGGCGGTTTCGATGATCACCGAGGGCATCTTCCCGATGCGGTTCTCGCCGTGCCTGGCCGAGGTCGAACTCTCGCGAATCGGGAAATCCCGATAGCCCGGTTGCGCTCGGATGATTTCACGCATCCCACAGAGAATGCTATCCGCCAGCGCCTTGTCCTGCGGTTTGTCCTGATGATAGTAGACCTCGGTTCCACGCAGACTGGCTGAATCGCTGCCATTGGTGTGCAGGCTCAGCATCACATCCACACCCAGATGGTTTGCGTAGTTGGGGCGAGCCCGTATGTCCTCTTCCTTTTCGCGAGCAGACTCTGGGCTGTTCGGAAACTCATTCCACATGTCGGTGCGTTCGGGGAAAAGCGCCTTGAGGTGGTAGCGGGATGACATGTGCTCCCATGGCTTCCCGGACTCCGGATGGAGTTCCGTGGAGCGGCTGCGTGCCCGGTGCACCGTCAAACCGCTACGTTGTTCGATCAATCCTTGCAGTTCGTCACCAAACAGTGGACTCAGCGTGTCTTCCTGAATGCCGAGAGGCGCTGGGCGCTGAAACTTCCATTCTCTGCTGGGATGCAAGCTGATGTAGCCATGGCTTGCTGACACCAAAGCTGATGTATGCGTCGACTTCTCGTTCGTCTTCGGCGGAACGGCCAGATCCTCGGGGTAGTATTCCTCAAGGGTTTTTCCGTCAAACAGGAAGTCAATATCATTCACATCCAGTCCCGACTTCTCGGCGTAGTACCTCAACGTAGACGCCATCGGAATCAGGAAGAGCTCGTCATAACCGCGATCCGGGCCGGGAAGGTATCCAGGCCCAAAGCTGATCACCATCGATCTTGCCTTCACATCCAGACGGATGCTGACGCTGATTTGTCGCAGCTCACCCCTCTCCTGCAAATGACGCGTCAGCTGGTTCGAAGCTTCACGCTCCAACAGCGCAACCGCCTCCGCGTGAGCACCTGCATCCTCAAGCACTTTCGCCGGCTGATCTCCAGAAGCCAACACGGGCGGCACAAAGATCAGGCCGCACGCGACCGCGGCAGTTGCAAGCTTCAATCCCTTCATTGTTGATTCCTCCATGTGGTGGGACACACGCCGCTCATGCGGCGTCCCGCCACCCTGCCCAGCCGCGCGACGGCGATTCCGCAACACAGCGCACACGGATGGAGAATTCAAATTTTCCTCACCTCCAACCGAAACAAACCAACCCAGCTCCGCCAACACCGTTCGCGATCCACCTGGCCTATCCTTGCCAACCATGCCCTCCACCCGCTTCCTCCACTCCCTTCAGTCCATTCCCGCCACCGACTGGGATGCCCTGCACGACGGCCAGAATCCGTTTATCAGCCACGCCTTCCTCTCAGGCCTGGAAGAGCACGGCTGCCTGCGCGAGGACTGGGGCTGGCAACCCCGGCACTTCACGCTGTGGGAGGGCGAGCGCCTGATCGGCGCAATTCCGGGCTACCTGAAGACCAACTCCCACGGCGAATTCGTGTTCGATCACGCCTGGGCCAATGCCTATGCCCGCCATGGCCGCGACTACTACCCGAAGTGGCTGGGCGCGGTGCCGTACTCGCCGGTCACCGGGCCGCGCCTGCTGGCCCGTCACGATTCAGAGCGCACTACGCTGCTGTCGGCGTTGCGCGATGCACTGCCGGCACTGGAGGTGTCATCGGCCCATATCAACTTCCACACCGCAGCGGACGAAGCGCTGTTCGGCGATGACTGGCTGCTGCGCGAGGACGTGCAGTTCCAGTGGCAGAACCCGGGTGACTGGGCGACATTCGACCAGTTCCTCGGCGCGATGAACCACAAGCACCGCAAGAACATCCGCCAGGAACGGGCCAAGGTCGCCCGCCAGGGCATCACCTTCCGCGTGGTGCACGGCGACGACGCCAGCCGCGCCGACCTGCAGGCGATGTACCGCTTCTACCTGCAGACCTTCCTGGAATACGGCAATGCCCCGGCGCTGACCGAGCCCTTCCTGCGCCATCTGGCCATTTCATTGGGACGCGGGCTGGTGCTGTTCCTGGCCGAGCAGGAAGGCCAGCCGATTGCCGGCGCGCTGTGCCTGCGCGGCGGTGACACGCTGTACGGCCGCTACTGGGGCGGCGCCACCCTGCCCGGCCTGCACTTCGAAGCCTGTTACTACCAGGGCATCGAGTACTGCCTGCGCGAAGGCCTGAGTCGTTTCGAACCCGGCGCACAGGGCGAGCACAAGCTGGCGCGCGGCTTCCTGCCTACACTGGTGCGCAGCCGGCACTGGGTAGCCGATCCGGAGTTCGCCGAGGCGTTGCAGGACTGGTGCCGGCAGGAACGGCGCGATGTGCGGCGCTACCAGCAGGAGCTGCAGGGGCATGGGCCGTTCCGCGTAGAGCCGTAGCGGGAAGGCGTGCCAACCAAGGTTGGCACCCACCAGTGCATTGGGCGGGGACAACGTTGGCGTCTGCCAGAGCAATGGCGCGCGCCACGCTCAGGTGCACTGCCAGAAGTGCCCGCTCACCCGGCACGTCGCGCACCAGAACGTATAGAGCATGCCGCCGCTGCCCCACAGCAGGGTGCCCTCACCCGTGGTCGGCAGCGTCGAATCGAGCTGCATCACGAAGGGCATCTCCTCGCCACAGTCGATGCATGCCGGATACCAGGCGCTCTGCACCCAGCTGGGCGCGCCGCCCACACGCGACAGGTTCTGCCGATGGTTGGACTGGCCCCAGTCCTGTTGCTGCCAGCGCGCACCGTCCATGGCGGCCAGACCCACCTCGGCCTGCATCAGATCACCGCTGTCGGTCGGCGTGGCCGGCACCTCCAGACGCTGGCTGGGGTGGCAGCTGGGCAGGCCGGCAGCATCGTGGCGATAGAAACGCACAGGCGGATCTTCCCAACCGCAGCAGTCCAGGCACAGGCCCAGCGTGATCTCACCCGCCGCGCCCGGCTGCAGCGCGGCAGCATCGGTTCGCAGCAGGCGCTGCAGCGGCGCATGGCAGCTGCCACACAGCGCTTCCAGCGGTCCGCCCATGTGGCCGGCGTGCTGCACCTGTCCGCCATTCCAGGTCGGGTGCAGGTGCCAGATGCGCTTGCGCCAGCTTGGCTCGTCGGCCAACTGCGCGCGGTGCTGCTCACGGCCGAAGCGGATGTGCAGCGGCTTCTCGCCGTGCAGGCGACGCGGCCGCGGACCGTTGGCCACGCCAGCCCAGTGCGCCCAGATGTCGGCATCCAGCTGGCCCCAGTCGACGAGGTAGCCCCGGGCAACGGCATAGGTTTCGGGCTGAGCAGCGAGCAGCAGCACGCTCGCGCGCACCATCTCCCGATCGTCCCCGGCCTCGGCCAGCAACTGCGCCCAGTGCGCGGCAATCGCGCCGGGCAAGCCCCGCCAGACCTGCGAGGCCAACTGCACCTCATCCTCATGGGCCACCACCAGCAACGCCTCCCAATCGTCCTGCAGCACCTGCGGCGCCTGGTAGCTGGCGAACTCCATCACCCTGGCCAGCAGTTCACCTCGCTCGCCCTCGCGATAGCGGCGCCAGGCCTCGGCCGCGACTGCTGGCACCGCCTCGTCCGGCAGCAGGTCCAGCGCCATATCGAGGAAGGCCGAGCCCGGCGAGCGACGCGCCATGGCCTGCAGCATCAACTCACCCAGCTGGTGCGGATGCTCGGTGGCCAGCGACAGCAGCATGCCCTGGCTGTCGTTGCGCGTGCGCGGGGTGTCATGCAGGTCGAGGATGGCTGAGATCGGGTCGCTCATTCGCAGGCTCCTTGCCGGTGAAGCGTGATGGTGCCAGACATCATCCATCACCACGGCGAATACAATGGCGGCATGACCCGCCAGCTGCCCTGGCGCCTGGCCGACGCGCCGGACGCCCCCTTCCCGCCGGCCGAGACTGCCCTGCGCCAGCCCGACGGCCTGCTCGCCGTGGGCGGCGACCTGCACCCGGCGCGCCTGCTCAACGCGTATGCGGGCGGCATCTTTCCATGGTTCAGCGAGGGCGAGCCGATCCTGTGGTGGTCGCCCGACCCGCGCATGGTGTTCCGTACCGATGGCGTGCATCTGTCCAGCCGCTTCCGGCGCCAGTTGCGCGGCAGCACATGGGAGGTCACCGCCGACACCGCCTTCAGCCGGGTGATGCGCGCCTGTGCGGCGGCACCGCGGCCCGGCCAGGACGGCACCTGGATCAGCCCCGACATGGTCGAGGCCTACAGCCAGCTGCATGACCTCGGCTTTGCCCACTCCTTCGAGGTCTGGGACCGGCAGACGCTGGTCGGCGGCATCTACGGGGTGGCGATCGGGACGATGTTCTTCGGCGAGAGCATGTTCAGTGGCGCCAGCGGCGGCTCCAAAATCGCCCTGGCCGCGCTGGCATCCACGCTTCACGGCTGGGGCTGGGCGCTGATCGATGCCCAGGTGGAGAATCCGCACTTGCTGCGGATGGGCGCCGAGCACCTGCCGCGCGCGGCGTTCCTGCAGCACGTGCGCCACGCGGTGCGCCATGACGGCCGTGAAGGCCCCTGGACGCAGGCGGTCGGACGCCTGCCGGCACAGCGTTTGGCCGGGGGTTAACACAAACTTTGCAAGCTGGGCCGGTCACGCGTAAAATACTGCGCCTTAGGCCCAGCGTGGCCGTTTTCTGAACCGCACAGGACTACATGTCGAAAGACGATTCCATCGAGTTCGAGGGCACCGTCAGCGAGACGCTGCCGAACACCACTTTCCGCGTTCGCCTGGAAAATGGGCACGAAATCATCGCCCACATTTCCGGCCGCATGCGCAAGAACTACATCCGCATCCTCACCGGTGACCGGGTCAAGGTTGAAATGACCCCGTACGACCTGACCAAGGGTCGTATCACCTACCGCATGAAGTAAGCGGTCGGCGCGTTGCGCCACTGCGACAAGGCCAGCCCTGGTTGCTGGCCTTTTGTCATGCCTGCAATCCGGCCCTGCCGGAGGTCATCGTGACCGAACGCACCGTGGCGTCGGTCAGCCCTGCTTGCGGCAGATTCGCATCTTCATCCGTGGCGGCATCGTGGGACCCGATCCAGTCCGGATCGCCATTCCCCTGCCCCGCCATGAACATGCTCACGTTGACCGCCCTGCTCGTCGCCGTTGCCGCGTCCGCCAGCGCATCGCCTGTGCGCGCCGCCGAGCCCCCTTCCACGGCCAGTGACTGCATCCAGCTGGGCAGCGACCAGCAGATCGTGCGCGCCGGCGTTTCGCGAAACATCCTGCTGCGCAATGGCCAGGACCACTATGTCGTGCACTTCCAGAACGACTGCTCCACTGCCGGCTACTCGCGGAAACTGAGCTTCATCACCGAAGGCCAGCAGGGCCTGCTGTGCAGCGCCGGCCGCAGCCAGCTGCGCACCGATGCCGACCACTGCCGGGTGGCGCAGATCGAACCGATCGACGAAGCCACCTTCCAGAAGAAGGCCCGCCAGCGCGGCCGTTGATGGCGCATATGACAAGGGCGGCCGAAGCCGCCCTTGTCATTTCAGGTCCGCCGGGCCAGGCCCGGCGTCAGCTCACTCCACCGTGACCGGCAGCAGGCGCTCCGGCTCGGCCTGGGTCTCGACGACCAGCTCGTCGTCGCGGACATCGATGTTCACCTTGCCGCCGTTGACCAGTTTGCCGAACAGCAGCTCGTCGGCCAGAGGACGCTTGATCTTGTCCTGGATCACGCGGGCCATCGGGCGCGCACCCATCAGCGGGTCGAAGCCGTGGTGGGCCAGCCAGTCGCGCGCGGTCGGCGTGGCCGACAGGCTGACGTGCTTGTCCTGCAGCAGCATCTCCAGCTCGATCAGGAACTTGTCGACCACGCGCAGGATGTGCTCGAAGCCCAACGCCTGGAACTGCACCACCGCATCGAGTCGGTTGCGGAATTCCGGGGTAAAGCTGCGGCGGATGGTCTCCATCGCGTCGGTGGCATGGTCCTGCTTGGTGAAGCCGATCGAGCGCCGCGAGGCCTGCGCCGCGCCGGCATTGGTGGTCATCACCAGCACCACGTTCTTGAAGTTGGCCTCGCGACCGTTGGTATCGGTCAGCACGCCGCGGTCCATCACCTGCAACAGGATGTTGAAGATATCCGGGTGCGCCTTTTCGATTTCGTCCAGCAGCAGCACGCAGTGCGGCGTCTTGACGATCTTTTCGGTCAGCAGGCCGCCCTGGTCGAAGCCGACATAGCCCGGAGGGGCACCGATCAGGCGGCTGATCGAATGCGGCTCCATGTACTCGGACATGTCGAAGCGGACCAGCTCGATGCCCAGCTGCAGCGCCAGCTGCTTGGTCACCTCGGTCTTGCCGACACCGGTCGGGCCGGCGAACAGGAAGTTGCCGATCGGCTTTTCCGGATTGCCCAGGCCCGAGCGGGCCAGCTTGATCGCCGAGGACAGCGTCTCGATGGCCGGGTCCTGGCCGAAGATCACCATCTTCAGGTTGCGCTCCAGGTGCTGCAGCACATCCTTGTCGGTGGCACTGACCTGCTTGGTCGGGATGCGCGCCATCTTGGCCACGATCGCCTCCACTTCCTCGACGTCGATCAGCTCCTTGCGCTGGCCTTCCGGCAGCAGCCGCTGGCGGGCACCGGCCTCGTCGATCACGTCGATGGCCTTGTCCGGA
Source organism: Stenotrophomonas sp. YJH_SMC_65 (assembly GCF_059369475.1). NCBI lineage: Bacteria > Pseudomonadati > Pseudomonadota > Gammaproteobacteria > Lysobacterales > Lysobacteraceae > Stenotrophomonas > Stenotrophomonas sp. YJH_SMC_65. The sequence continues at coordinate 31,916 of NZ_JCAFSR010000007.1, read as the reverse complement.
AGCAGGCGGTCGCCGATGTGCTTCACCGACAGATCCACCGCCGCCTGCAGCGCTTCGTCCGAATAGGTCACGCCGTGGTGCAGCTCGTACTTGGACTTCAGGCCCTGCAGGATCTCGTAGGTCTCGCCCACGGTCGGCTCGACGATGTCGATCTTCTGGAAGCGGCGGGCCAGCGCCCGGTCCTTCTCGAAGATGCCGCGGTACTCCTGGAAGGTGGTCGAGCCGATGCAGCGCAGCTCGCCGGAGGCCAGCGCCGGCTTGATCAGGTTGGACGCATCCATGGTGCCACCCGAGGCCGAACCGGCACCGATGATGGTATGGATCTCGTCGATGAAGAGCACCGCATTGGGGACCTTCTTCAGTGCGGTCAGCACGCTCTTCAGGCGCTTCTCGAAGTCGCCGCGGTACTTGGTGCCAGCCACCAGCGCGCCCAGGTCGAGCGAGTAGATCACCGCGTCGGCCAGCACGTCGGGCACCGAGCCCTCGACGATGCGGCGGGCCAGGCCCTCGGCAATCGCGGTCTTGCCCACGCCGGCCTCGCCCACGTACAGCGGGTTGTTCTTGCGGCGGCGGCACAGGACCTGGATGGTGCGCTCGATCTCGTCGGCACGGCCGACCAGCGGATCGATGCGGCCGGACCGCGCCTGTTCGTTGAGGTTGCTGGCGAACTCGGTCAGGGCATCACCCTTCGGCTCGCCCTCCCCGCCTTCGATGCGGCCTTCGCCCTCGGAGGAGGAGGACGGCTGCTCGCCTTCCTCGCCCAGCTTGGCGATGCCGTGGGACAGGTAATTGACCACGTCCAGACGGGTCACGTCCTGCTGGTTGAGGTAATAGACGGCATGGGAGTCCTTTTCGCCGAAGATGGCGACCAGCACGTTGGCGCCGGTGACCTCCTTCTTGCCCGAGGACTGCACGTGGTACACGGCCCGCTGCAGCACGCGCTGGAAGCCCAGGGTCGGCTGGGTATCACGGCCGTCATCTTCGGCCAGGCGGGACACGGAAGCCTCGATGGCCTGCTCCAGCTCCTGGCGCAGGCGTTCGGCGTCGGCACCACAGGCCTTCAGTACGGCCTGGGCGGACGGGTTGTCGAGCAGTGCCAACAGCAGGTGTTCGACCGTCATGAATTCATGCCGGGCCTCACGGGCGCGCTTGTAGCACTGGCCGATGGTGTGTTCGAGGTCTTTGCTGAACATGGATTACTCCGGCGGCAGATGGGGACAATATGCGGCCTGACTACGCGATTTCCATCACCCTAGCGGATTGCTGCGTTCAGATGGCGTTAGCAGTGCAGATCGCTTGATCTTCATTCACTCCAGGACAGCCCACCCAGCATGAGCGAACCCTACCTGAGCCGCTGGCGATTGCGGCGTGATGGCGCGGCCATCGAGACGCCCCACGCCCAGCTCTGGCCGGTGCTGACCGCCGACGGCGAACCGGCGATGCTGAAGGTCAGCAGCGAAACCGAGGAGCAGAACGGCCATCGCCTGCTGCGCTGGTGGGACGGCGATGGTGCCGCCCGCCTGCTGGCACACGAGGGGCCGGCGATCCTGATCGAGCGTGCCGGCGGCGATTCGCTGCGGCAACGTTCGATCGAGGGCGACGATGATGCCTGTACCACGATCCTGTGCCAGGTCCTGCGGCAGCTGCACCGGCCACGGAGCGCGCCACCAGCGGAACTGGTCTGCCTGCGTACATGGTTCGCCGACCTGCTGCAGCCAAGGGCCGCGCTGCCGCCACTGCTGGAACAGTGCAGATCACTGGCGGAGCGGGTGTTGCAGGAAGAACGTGAGATCCGGCCGCTGCACGGCGACCTGCACCACGACAACGTGCTGGATTTCGGCACGCGTGGCTGGCTGGCGATCGACCCGAAGCGGCTGCTGGGCGACCGCGCGTTCGACTACACGACGATGTTCAGCAACCCGGACCTCTGTGGCCCGGGCATCCATGTGGCCACCCGGCCCGAGCGGTTTGCCGCCCGGCTGGAACAGGTCAGCGCGCTGGCTGGGCTGGAACGGGCGCGCCTGCTGCGCTGGATCGCCGCCAGCGCGGCACTGTCGGCCGTGTGGTTCCGGGACGATGGCGACCCCGCCGACATCGACGAAGCGGTGGCGCGGATGGCGCTGGAGGCGTTGGCGGAGGCGTGACCTCCGCGCGTGGTGGGCGCACTCCATCCGGGACATTGCGCCGGGACGAAAAGCAGCCGAGCATGGGCTCGGCTCTACAGGTTTCTGCCTTGGTAGGTGCCCACCTTGGTGGGCACGCCGTGTCCGGAGTCGATGTACCCGGACGAGGATCGGCAGCCGGTCAGGCCTTTTCCATCGTGCACAGCAGCGGGTGCTGGTTCATCCGCGAATACTCGTTGACCTGGGCAACCTTGGTCTCGGCGACCTCGCGGGTGAACACGCCGCAGACCCCGCGGCCGCGGGTATGGACGTGCAGCATCACCTGCGTGGCCTTGTCCAGGTCCATGCTGAAGAACTGCTGCAGTACATCCACCACGAAATCCATCGGGGTGTAGTCGTCGTTGAGCAGCATCACCTGGTAGAACGGCGGCGGCGCCACTTCCGGGCGCGCGGGCTCCACGGCAACGCCGTGCTCGTGATGGGAATCGGGGGAGGACTCATGGGGCATCCATCCATTATAGAGGTTGCACCGCGCCTGCGTCGGCCCGCCGCGGATTGGACGGCACGCACGCCCAACGTCACAATTGCAGCTTCTTTCAACACTGCTTCACAGGATCTTCATGAAAAGGACCCTTCTGCCCGCCCTGCTGATCACCCTGGCCGCTGCCGGTGCTGCCACCGCCGCGCCCCAGGCCGACAAGTCCGTGGCCCGCCACCTGGACAAGCTGGGTTACACCTACGAGGTCGACGAGGATGGCGACTACCGCATGGTCTTCGACGTCGAGGGTGACCGCACCCAGATGGTCTACGTGCGCTCGGCGGTGGAAGACTTCGGCAGCCACAACATCCGCGAGATCTGGTCGCCGGCCTACAGCGCCAAGACCAAGCAGTTCCCGGTGGCCGTGGCCAACCGCCTGCTGGAAGATTCGCAGGACGCCAAGATGGGCGGCTGGGTAAAGCAGGACACCACCGCCATGTTCGTGGTGAAGATCGACGCCGATGCCACCGCCGACCAGCTCAGCGACGCCATCGATGCGGCCATCCGCACCGCCGACGCGATGGAGCTGGAACTGACCAAGAAGGACGAGTTCTGAGTTGAACGCCACGCCGGACCCGCGCTGGGCACCGCACGCCACCGTTGCCACCGTGGTGATCGACGGCGGCCGCGTGCTGCTGGTCGAGGAGACCATTGACGGCCGCCAGGTGCTGAACCAGCCGGCCGGCCACCTCGAGCCGGGCGAAAGCCTGGCCGAGGCCGCCCTGCGCGAGACCCGCGAGGAAACCGGCTGGACGGTGCAGCTGACCCACTTCATTGGCTGCTACCAGTGGACTGCCGGCGACGGCACGGCCTTCCTGCGCTTCTGCTACGCGGCGCGCCCGGTTTCGCACGATCCGGCGCAGCCGCTGGACACCGGCATCGACCGCGCGCTGTGGCTGACCCCGGCCGAGCTGCAGGCCGCCGGCGAGCGCCAGCGCAGCCCGCTGGTGTGGCAGGTGGTGGCGGATTACCTGGGTGGCCAGCGCCACCCGCTTTCGCTGGTCCGGGAGGTCGCATGAGCACTCCGCGTGTGATGGTGGGCGTCTCCGGCGGCGTCGATTCCTCGGTCGCCGCCTGGCGCCTGGTACAGCAGGGCGAGGCCGTGGCCGGCCTGTTCATGCAGAACTGGGCCGACGATGGCAGCGGTGATTGCCGTGCCGAGGATGACCGTCGCGACGCGGTGGCCGTGTGCGGCCTGCTGGGCATCCCGTTCCACTTCCGGGACTTCTCCAGCGAGTACTGGCAGGGCGTGTTCGAGCACTTCCTGGCCGAGTACGCGGCCGGCCGCACCCCGAACCCGGACGTGCTGTGCAACCGTGAAGTGAAGTTCAAGCATTTCCTGGACGCCGCCCGCGAGCTGGGCGCCGAGCGCATCGCCACCGGCCATTACGCACGGGTGGCCCAGCGCGGCCACCAGTGGCTGCTGCTGCGCGGCGCCGATCGATCCAAGGACCAGAGCTACTTCCTGCATCAACTGGGCCAGGAACAGCTGGCAGCCACCCTGTTCCCGATCGGCGACCTGGAAAAGAGCGACCTGCGCCGGATCGCGCGCGACGTCGGCCTGCCGACCCACGCCAAGAAGGACTCCACCGGCATCTGTTTCATCGGCGAGCGCGACTTCCGCGAATTCCTCGGCCGCTACCTGCCGGCCAAGCCCGGCCAGATCCTCGACCCGGCCGACGGCAGCGTGATTGCCGAACACCCGGGCGTGTTTTATTTCACCCTGGGCCAGCGCGAGGGTCTGAACATCGGCGGCGTGCGTGGCCGCCCGGCCGCGCCGTGGTACGTGGTTGGCAAGGATGTGGCCAGCAACGTGCTGTACGTGGACCAGGACCGCGACAGCAAGTGGATGCTGTCCGACCGCCTGCGTTCGGAAACCGCGCACTGGATCGCCGGCTCACCGCCGGCACGGCGCTTCGAATGCACCGCCCAGACCCGCTACCGCCAGCCCGACGAGCCGTGTACGGTCCAGGTGCTGGACGATGGCAGCGTGCTGGTCACCTTTGCGCGCCCGCAGCGTGCCGTTACCCCCGGTCAATCGCTGGTGCTGTATGACGGTGATGTGTGCCTGGGCGGCGCGGTGATCGCCGCCACCGATGCGCCGCTGGAACAACGCCTGCGCACCACCCCCTCCCCTTTTGAGGTAATCGCTGCATGAGTTTCACTGTCGACGACCGCGTCCTGGCCTTGGCCGGCATTGCCCAGGCCCTGCAGCAGGTGCGCCGCATCGCCGATACCGGCCATTCCGACGCCGCCGCCGTGCGCACCGCCGTGGACAGCGTGTTCCGCGTCGATGCGTCCTCGCCGCAGGCGGTGTTCGGTGACCGTCATGCACTGAAGTCCGGCCTGCGCCTGCTGCACAACTACTTCCGCAGCCAGGGCCAGGACCCGATCCTGCCCAAGCTGGCCCTGTCGGTGCTGCAGCTGGAGCGCCGCTTCGTGCAGGATGGGGCGACCGTGAACAAGGTCGCCTCGGGCATCGAGCGCGCCCAGCGCCAGGCCACCGAACTGGGCGACAGTGGCCACCCGGACGTACTGGCCAACCTCGGCGGCCTGTATGCCGACACCATCAGCCACCTGAAACCGCGGGTGATGGTGCAGGGCAACCCGCACTACCTGGGCCAGGCCGGCGTGGTGGCGGAGATCCGTGCCCTGCTGCTGGCCGCGGTGCGTTCGGCGGTGTTGTGGCGCCAGCTGGGCGGCAGCTACTGGGACTTCCTGTTCAGCCGCAAGGCGATGATCGAGGCCGTGGACCGCCTGCTGGCCTGAGGGTGTGGGGTCAGAGCCCTTTTCCATGGAAAAGGGATCCGACCCCGTTGCGCCTGCCCAAGGGGTCGGATCCCTTTCCGGCACGGAAAGGGCTCTGACCCCGAGGCCGCCAAGGCGCCGGAAAACCGGCGCATTCAGAATGCACTTCGAGGCACATCGACGTTAAAGAGAAAGGGGGTACGGCCGATACATCCTCCGTGCACCTCCCGAGAACGTCCATGTACTCACGCATTTTCATCCGTCTGGCCGCCCCCCTGGCTCTGACCCTGCTGCTCCCCTTCGCCATCGGTTTCGAATGGCCGGCCGCCCTGCGCTGGGCGATCCTGACCACGATGACGCTGAGCTGGCTCGGCTTTGCGTGGTGGACCACCCGCGCCCAGGCACATCGTTCCCCCGAGCACGCCCGTGTCCTGCGCGAACAGGACCAGCTGCTGACCGAGCTGCGCAACTTCGTCGGCAACGAGATCGACGGTTCGCGTGGCGAAGTGGAACGCGCCCGTGACCTGATCCGCCAGGCCGTCTCCAGCCTGGGCGGCAGCTTCGATGCCATGAACCGCAAGTCGCGCCAGCAGAGCCAGGCCCTGTCGCGCATCGTCGACCGCGCCGGTGATGAAGGCAATGCCGGCCTCGACGTTGCCCGTTTCGCCCAGCACGCCAGCCACCGCATGGAACAGCTGGTGGAAGCACTGGAGCAGGTAAGCGGCCAGAGCAGCACCACCGTGCAGCACATCGACCAGATGGCGCAGCACCTGGATGGCATCTTCGCGCTGCTGGAAGACGTCAAGTCGATCGCCGACCAGACCAACCTGCTGGCGCTGAACGCGGCCATCGAAGCGGCGCGTGCCGGTGAAGCCGGTCGTGGCTTCGCCGTGGTCGCCGACGAAGTGCGCAACCTGTCCGAGCGCTCGACCACCTTCAACGAGCAGATCCGCAAGCTGGCGCACAGCTCCAAGGACGCCATCGCCAAGGTGCGCGAGACGGTTTCGCACATGGCCTCGCGCGATATGGACCGCTCCCGCGAAGCCCGCCAGGAAGCAGCAGCGATGCTCGACAACGTCGCGCAGATCAACGCCTCGCTGGGCGACGGCATGCGCGAAGTGTCCGAGTGCGCCCGTGCGATCGATGGCAGCGTGGCCGAAGCCGTGCGTGCCCTGCAGTTCGAAGACATCGCCACCCAGGCGCTGGGCGGTGTGCACACCCACCTGGACCGCCTGACCGCGATCAACCGCGAAGCGGTGGCCCTGCAGGAACTGCTGCACCGCAATGGCGGCGTGTTCGACGAAGAGATCGCCAGCGCCCTGCAGCGCACCGGCAACCGTCTGCGCGAGCTGCGCAGCGAATGGGAACGCCCGCCGCACAAGCCCGTCGCCCAGCAGAGCATGGGCGCCGGCACCGTCGAGCTGTTCTGATCCTGATGTCCGCTGCCCTCGCCGGCAGCCCGCAAGGCCCCGGTTCGCCCGGGGCCTTTGCCTGTAACCCGCCATTGGATGCATCCTGTACGCGCACCATGACCCTGATCCGCGCCCTGCCCGCCCTCACCGATACCGAGCGCCCGCGCAACGCGAGCGTGCGTGAGCAGCTGCAGCGGCTGGAAGACGTGGCCCGCGAGGAACTGCTCGAACTGCAGCAGCTGGCCGATGCGCGCCCCGCCCCCTCCCGAGCCGACGATGAACTGCTGGGCCTGGCATGGGACTTGGGCCTGGATGGCGAAGCCCTGAAGTAGATCCACGTCCTGCGTGGATGGGCCGTCGTGATATCTGCACCTCTGCTTTGGCTGTCGCCTTTTAGGATTTGTTGCATAGCCTGAGGAAGGGGACGAGGACACACTGCCCACTCCCCCTGTCTCTCTGGCCTCCGCATGACGTTCAATCTGGAAGAAGCCCGCGAGGCTTTTGAGCAATTCCTTATGCTGATGGACGGCCAGATAGAATGGCTGGTCGCGCAGGCTCAAACGCATGGCATTGAACTGGATGGCAGCCCCGAAAGCCTCGACAGGCTGGAACGCCTCCATGACTTGATGGCAGCCACGCTGTCTGAGGACGAGCGGGACTCTCTGAGGGTCGTGTTCGCCCGATATCTAGGGGAGACCGTCAGGCTGGTGCACGGTGGGAAGTGGGCCCTGCCACTTGATGACCCTAAGGACATCCACTTCAACAGGCCCGTCATCATTGGGCACTCACGCTACCCCCTGTGTGAATTCAGTCCCATCCATGCGATTCACGCCTACTCGCTTCGCCGCCGCCCGGGGCTGATCAGAAGCATCGTAGCCAGCAGCGTTGATCCGCAGATCCTGGACCTAAGCGATCTCGCCGAAGAAGGTTGACCCAAGTCGCCCCCGAGAAACGCACGACCTGCTGCACGGACTCGCCCCCCTCGCGGGGCCGGCCACGGCTGCCCATGGCATGATTGCCCGGTCCCGTTCATGGAAGACCGATGGCCATCGCCCTGATCGCAGTGCTCCTGTTCGAAGCCGTCCTTCTGATGGCCTGGGTGGCCGGCTATTTCAGCTGGGGCATCACCCTGTTCAACGAACGCATCGCGGCGTCACCGGCCATGCAGGCCCGGCTTTCGCTGGGCAGCCTGGAACGTGACCTGCCGCAGGACAGATGGCTGCAACTGGCCTTCCATGCGCTGCCCGATGGCAGCATGGCGTTCCGCGAGAGCTTCGCACCGAGCTTCGGCCTGCGCTACTTCCCGGTGATGCGTGGACGCATCGTTCTCAACGCGCGACGGCACGAGGTGCGGGTGATCGGCCTGTGCAGCTGGTTCGTGGCAATCCTGTCGCTGCTGCTGTTGCCACTGGTGGCGATGCGCCCGATGGTGGCACCGATGCTGCTGGTGCTGCCGCTGTTCCTGGCCAGCTATCTGGTCCAGAAGCGGCGCTATGCGGCCATCGTCGAGGCCCTGCGCATGCAGTTGAAGGCGGAGTTTCCCAGGTAGTTCCACGCCATGCGTGGATGATCGCGAGCGCCAGGGCATCCGTGCCGACCAACGGTCGGCACCCACCAGAGCTGGGCGCACCAGAGTCAGGCCACACCGCGCCGGCATCCGCCAGCGCAGATCCTCAGCGCACCAGCACCGCTTCGCCGCTGGCGTCGGTGCGCATCGGCGCCGGGCGCTGCTGGCGCAGCCACTGCGCCAGATCACGCGGACTGAGCGGGCGCGAGTACAGGTAGCCCTGGATCTCGTCGCAGCCCTGGCGGCGCAGCATGTCTTCTTCCTGGTGGGTTTCCACGCCTTCGGCCACCACCTTCATGCCCAGCGCGTGGCCCAGGTGGACGATGGCCTGGGTGACTTCGGCCGTGCCCGAATCATGCAGCATGCCCTGCACGAAACTGCGGTCGATCTTCAGGCGCCCCACCGGGAAGCGGTTGAGGTAATTGAGGTTGGAGAAGCCGGTGCCGAAGTCATCCACCGCCAGCGGCACGCCGTGCCGTTCCAGCACGTCGAAGCAATGGCGCAGGATGTCGGTATCACGGATCAGCGCCGACTCGGTCAGCTCCAGTTCCAGCCGTTGCGGCGGCCAGCCATGGGCATGGCAGATCTCGATCACGCGCTCGGCGAAGCCGCGATCACGCAGCTGCACCGCCGACACGTTGACCGCGATGCGATCAAAGTGCAGTCCGGCACGGTCCCAGGCGGTCGCCTGGCGGCAGGCCTCGTTCAGCACCCAGTCGCCGATGCGCACGATCTCGCCGCACTTTTCGGCAATGGGAATGAACTCGGCCGGGCTGCAGTAGCCGATGCCGGGGCGGTGCCAGCGCAACAGTGCCTCGATCGCCGGTGGCTCGCCGTGGTGGGCGTGCAGCAGCGGCTGGTAGGCCAGGCTGAACTCGTCGCGCTCGATCGCCCCATGCAGGGCATGCTCGACGTCCAGCCGGCGCTGGATGCGGGCCAGGGCGTCCTGGCTGTAGTACTGGTAGGTGTTGCGCCCGGCTTCCTTGGCCGCATACATCGCGGCGTCGGCCGCGCGCAGCAGTGAGTCGAAATCGGTCTGCGCATCGCCCAGCATCGCGATGCCGACGCTGGCGCCGACTTTCAACGTGGTCTCGCCACGGCGCAGCGGCTCAGCCAGCGAGGCAATCAGCTTGCGGGCGACATGACCGGCATCTTCCGGCTCGGCCAGGTCGCGCAGCACCACGATGAACTCATCGCCACTGAAGCGGCCGAACAGGTCGTTGTTGCGCAGGTTCTGGTGCAGGCGGGTGGCTGCGGCCTTCAGCAGCGCATCGCCGGTGGCGTGGCCGAAGCTGTCGTTGATGGTCTTGAAGCCGTCCAGGTCGATGAACAGCATGGCCAGCGAGGTACCGCGGTCGCGTGCTTCCTCGATGGCTTCGGCGGTCTGTTCGCCGAGCAGTACGCGATTGGGCAGGCCGGTCAGCAGGTCGTAGTGGGCCAGCAGTTCGATGCGTTCGTTGGCTTCGCGCTCGCGGGTGATGTCACGGAACAGGACAACGAACCGCGGCGGCAGGCCGTCACGGCGGTCCAGTTCGATCAGCACCTGCACCCAGACGCGCAGGCCGGACTGGCGGTAGAAGCACAGGTCCAGCTGCTCGGGCAGGCCGCCGTTGGCGATACGGGCGAGCGCCGCCTCGAACGCGTTGCGCGAGTCCTCCGTGTACAGCGCCAGCGCCTGGTCGAGGGTGATCGGTTCCTTGCGCAGGCCATGGATGCGGTAGCACTCCTCGGTCCATTGCATGCTGCGGGTCTGCACTTCGATCTCGCAGCCGCCGATGCGGCCCAGCGCGGAGACCCGGTTCAGCAGTTCGGTGCGCCAGCGGATCAACGCATCGGTCTGGTGCTGTTCGGTGATGTTCTGTACCTGGCCGAGCAGGCGCTTGGGTTGCCCGTCCATGTCCAGCAGCGGCTGCATCCATAGCCGCAGGTGCTGCGAAGGCTCATGGCCGCGGGTCAGCTCCAGCTCGAGGTTGGCAGCGCGGCCATCGCGCCACAACCGCCGCCATGCCGCGCGCAGCGCGCCGCGGGAGCGTGGATGCAGCTGCTTCAGCCAGCGCCGCTGGCCCGGAACGGCGCCCTGCTCCAGTGCCAGAAGCGAACGCAGTTCCGGCGACCACCAGAAATGCCCGCTGTTGGGATCAAACGACCAGCTGCCCATGCTGGCGATGCGCTGGGCCTCGCTCAGGTGCAGCTGCTGTTCCTGCAGCAGCGATTCGAGCTGCTTCTGCTGCTCGATATCGGTATGCGTGCCGACCATGCGCAGGGGCTGGCCATCGGCGGTGCGAGCGACCACGCGGCCGCGATCGAGCACCCAACGCCACTGGCCATCGGCCTGGCGGAAACGGAACTGTGCGCTGTACTGCTCGCTGTGCCCGCGCAGGTGCTCGTCGAGCGCGGCGCGCACCTGGGCGATGTCCTCGCCGTGCACGCGAGACAGCAATTCAGTGGCGGTCTCGTCGCCCAGCGCCGGCGTGCGCACCACCCGGTCACTGGGGATGTCCCAGTCCCACAGGCTGTGGCCGGCGCTGTCCAGTGCCAGCTCCCAGCGCCCGCCCGCATCGACCGGCACCGGCTCGGGAATGCTCAGGGTGAACGCCAGCAGGTTGCCGGCACCGTCGTGCACCGCACGCAGGTGACCGTCGTAGTGCCCCCGCGGGCCGCCCGGCAGCGTGCAGGCGACGATGCCACCATCGGCGGCCATCAGGCGCAGATCTTCCAGCATCGGCGCATAGGCCGCCACGGTGGCCGGCAGGCCATGCTCGCGCGCGGCCGGATTGGCCGCCAGCGGGCGCCCGGCACGGTCGACGATGACCAGCGCCGACGCAAGCGGGTGCTGCAGCAGGCTGGCGATGATCCCTTGGTCCACGCGATCTTGCTCCGGATGACACGCCCGTCAGCGGGGCACGCAGTGGTTAACGGCGCCTGCGGCGGATAATTGAGTGGTCACGGCACGCTGCGGGGTAAGATGACCGGCGCCCCTGTCACCCGCCCCGTCCATGCCCGCAGAACCGACCGGCAACGCCCCAGTTCCCGACCCGCGGATGGCGCAGGCGCTGAGCCGTGACCGGCGCCGGTTGGTGCTGAGCTATCTGGTGATGGCGCTGGCCTGGATGATCTCCACCGACAGCGTGGTGCAGGCGCTGGTGCCCGATCCGCAGCAGGCGGCCCTGTGGCAGGGCCTGAAGGGCTCGTTCTTCGCGCTGGCCAGCGCGGGCCTGCTCTATCTGCTGCTGCGCCCGCTGGCCGAACACGTGCTGCATACCCATGCGCGCCAGCAGGCCTCCGAGCTGCGCCTGCGGCAGATGTTCGAGGGCAACCCCGGGCCGATCCTCGTCTACGACCTGGACACGCTGGCGATCCTCGATGCCAACCCCGCCGCCTGCAGCGCCTTCGGCTGGGACCGCGACGAGCTGCTGGAACAGACCATCGACGCCTTGTGGCCGCCGGGCCAGGACCAGGCCCTGCAGACCAAGCTGGAGGCGATCCGCGAGGCGCCCGAGGAGCTGTGCATCCTGCGCGCTCAGCTGCAGCTGCGCGATGGCGCGCTGCGGCAGATGGAGCTGCGCTCCAACGCCATCAGCTACGACGGCCACAACGCCCGCCTGCTGATCGCCATCGACCGCACCGCCGAGGATCTGGCCCAGCTGCGCCGCGACCAGGCATTGGCCCGGGTGGAGGAAGCCCATGAGCTGGCCCGCATCGGCGCCTGGGAACTGGACCCGTCCACCGGGCTGGGCCGCTATTCCAACCAGGTCTATCGCCTGCTCGGCCGCCGCCCGCCCGAGGCCCGGCGCTGGCACCGCTTCGATGAGCTGCTGGTGCCGGCCGACCCGGCCACCGCCACCCAGACCGAACAGCTGCTGGCCGAACTGTGCTCCGGCGAGCCGGTACAGGTGGACGTGCTGCTGCCGCTGCTGTCGATGGACGGACGTGCATTGATGGTGCACCTGCGGGCGGCCAGCGGTATCGACGAAGCCGGCCGCAGCCGCGTGCTGGGGACGCTGCAGGACGTGACCGAGCGCGAGCAGTCGCGGCGCCTGCTGCGCGAGCGCGAGGAACAGTTCCGCGAGCTGGTGCGGGTACTGCCCGACGGCGTGGTGATCCTCTCCGACGAGCACGTGCTGTACGCCAACGCCTGGGCCGCCGGCCTGTTCGGCTACGGCAGCCACACCCTGCTGGGCGAGCCGCTGTCGGCACTGGTCGCTGCCGCCGACCTGCCACGGGTGCGCAGCCAGCTGCGCGCCGGCCAGCCCCACCTGGGGCCGGGCCACAGCAGCGTGGTGGCCATGCAGCGTGCGGACGGCCGCAGCTTCCATGCCGGCCTGGCGGTGGGCGAAGTGCGCTACGGCGGTCGTGACTGCAAGCTGCTGATCGTACGCGACCTGAGCGATTCCGAACGCACCCGCAGGGCGCTGGAAACCAGCAATCGCGAGCTGCAGGCGATGGCCGGGCGGCTGTTCTCGCTGCAGGAGGACGAGCGTCGCGCGATCTCGCGCGACCTGCACGATGACATCGGCCAGGCCATTACCGCGATCAAGCTGTCGGCGCATGCGGCGCAGGATGAGGACGATCCGAAGCGTCGTGGCGAGGACCTGGCGCAGATCGTCAGCCTGGCCGACACCACCGTGGCCAAGCTGCGCGACATCTCCACCCTGCTGCGCCCGCCGCAGCTGGATGCACTGGGCCTGGAGGCGGCGCTGAGCTGGCAGGCGCGGGTGCTGTTCCGCTCTTCGCCGGTGGAGCTGCTGGCCGAGATCGAGCCGCTGCCGCACCGCCCCGACAACAGCATCGAACAAGCCTGCTTCCGCATCGCACAGGAAAGCCTGACCAATGCGCTGCGCCATGCGCGCGCCAGCCAGGTCCTGCTGCAGCTGCGCGACGTCAGCCAGCGTGGCCTGCACCTGCAGATCCGCGATGATGGTGAAGGCTTCGATCCGGACGGCCCACGTGGCCTCGGCCTGATCGTGATGCGCGAGCGCGCGCAGAGCGTCGGTGGCCACGTGCGGATCGAATCCGCGCATGGCGAAGGCACCCTGATCGACGTCCACCTCCCCTACCAGGCGACCAGCATGGCCGCCGTCGATTCACCGGAATACTGAGCCTATGTGGAATCCCAACCTGCCCCCGGTCAGCATCGATGATGCCCCCGACCGCCTTGGCGCCGGCAACCCCGAGCTGCAGGCGATGGTTGCCGAGGCGGCCTCCGGCGGCATCGCGCTGATGCTGATGCACGTGGACATCGACCACTTCGCATCGGTCAACGAGAACATGAGTGCCGAAGTGGGCGATCAGGCGCTGGTACTGGTGGCGCAGCGCCTGCAGTCCTACCTGCGCGGGCGTGGCAAGCTGTGGCGGCATGGCAGCGACGAGTTCCTGATCGCGGTGCCCCGCACCGCGGACCTGCCGCTGCCGGAGGACTTCGCTGAAGAGATCCGCCAGCAGATGGAACTGCCGCTGTCGGTGCTTCCATACACGCTGTTCATGACCGGCAAGCTGGGCGTGAGCCTGTGCCCGGAACATGCCAGCAGCGCCTCGCGCCTGCTCGACCATGCCGAAGATGCGCTGTACCAGGCCGCCCGCGAAGGCGGCAATGCCGTGCGCATCCATGCCGTGGATACCCCGCCGAGCGCGCACAGCGAGAGCATCATCGCGCGCCAGATCGTCGATGCCATTCCCAATGGCGAGCTGAAGCTGCGTTACCAGCCGCTGGTGAGCGCCCGCGACGGCCACGTGGTCGGCATGGAAGCGCTGCTGCGCTGGCAGTCGCCGACCCTGGGCATGCTGGTGCCGGAGCGCTTCATGCGCACCGCCGAGCGCCTGGGCATCATCGTGCAGATCGGCACCTGGGTGCTGGAAGGCGCATTGAAGCAGGCGCGGTTGTGGCGCGACCAGGGCTTTGATGACTTCACCATCGCGGTGAACGTGTCCACCCTGCAGCTGCTGCGGCCGAACTTCTTCGCCGAGGTGATGTCCCTGCTGCAGGCCGCGGGCGTGCCGGCGCACATGCTGACGCTGGAGATCAACGAGAGCGCGCTGACCAACAACGTCAATTTCGTCCATGAAACGCTGGCCAACCTGCGCAACGAAGGCATCAGCCTGAGCCTGGACAACTTCGGCACCGGCGATTCCAGCCTCAGCGCGCTGGTGCGCTACCCGGTGGACAAGCTGAAGATCGACCGCAGCTTCATCAAGAGCGCACCGGCTGGCAATCGCGAAGCAGCCATTGCCCGCGCGATCATTGCCATGGGCCACCAGCTGGGCATGACCGTGATTGCCAACGGCGTGGAATCGCAGGCCCAACTGGGCTTCCTGCGCCGCAACGACTGCGATGTGTTCCAGGGCTACCTGTTCGGCGAGCCGATGTCGGCCGATGCCGCCGGCATGACCCTGCGCCGCCGCTACCTGCGCCCGGAAGCCTTCGCCGAAACGCGCCCGGACCGGACGCTGCTGCTGCTGGATGACGAGGAGAACGTGCTGCGCTCGCTGGTGCGCCTGTTCCGCCGCGACGGCTACCGCATCCTGGCCGCTGGCAACGTGCGTGACGCCTTTGATCTGCTGGCGATCAACGACGTGCAGGTGATCCTGTCCGACCAGCGCATGAGCGACATGAGCGGCACCGAGTTCCTGGGCCGGGTGAAGATGCTGTATCCGGATACGATCCGCCTGGTGCTGTCGGGCTACACCGATCTGAACACGGTGACCGATGCGATCAACCGCGGCGCGATCTATCGCTTCCTGACCAAGCCGTGGAACGACGACGAGCTGCGCAAGCACATCCACCAGGCATTCCGCACGTACGAAGAACAGCGCCGTAGCAATGCCGGCCCGGCACCGGTGGAAACCGGGGATGGTGGCGAGGATCGGCCGCTGCGGTGATGATCGGGTAGAGCCGGCCGCTGGCCGGCTGCCTTGGGTGCCCGGCTTCAATGAGGTTGCCGGCCAGCGGCCGGCACTACCATCGATAGGCCCCGGTAGAGCCGGCCGCTGGCCGGCTGCTCTGGGTGTCCGGTTCCACTTCGGAAGCGGTCAGCGCGGCTGCTTCACCGGCAGCACCACGCGGAAGCGCGAGCCCACGCCCGGGGTGCTGTCCAGGTCGATGCGGCCGTGATGCTTGTTGATGATGCTGTAGGAGATCGACAGGCCCAGACCGGTGCCACTGCCGACCGGCTTGGTGGTGAAGAACGGATCGAAAATGCGCTGGCGCAGTTCCGGCGAGATGCCGCCGCCGGTGTCTTCGAATTCAACCCACACGTGATCGCCATCAACGCCGGTGCGCACGGTGATCGTGCCGCGCTCGGCGATGGCATGGCCAGCGTTGAGCAACAGGTTCATGTAGACCTGGTTCAACTCCGACGGCAGGCACTCCACCAGCGGCAACTGGCCGAATTCGCGTACCAGGGTGACCTTGTACTTGAGTTCGTTCCAGATGATGTTGATGGTCGATTCCAGGCCCGCGTGCAGGTCGACCAGCTTCCACGATTCGTCGCGACCGGAATACGAGAAGTCCTTCAGGTCGCGCACGATGCGGGTAACGCGCTCGATGCCTTCGCGCGATTCCGCCATCAGCTGCGGCAGGTCGCGGCTGATGAAGTCGATGTCCAGGCGGTCACGGATGTCATCGATTTCCGGAATCAGTGCCTTCGGGTCCGGCGCGCGCAGGGCGCGCTCGTAGGCTTCGATCACGGTGAACAGGCTGCGCAGGTACTCCTGCAGGCTGCCCAGGTTGGAGTGCACGTAACCGATCGGGTTGTTGATCTCGTGCGCGACGCCGGCGGCGAGCTGGCCGATCGAGGCCATCTTCTCCGACTGCAGCAGCTTTTCCTGGGTGCCATTGAGGCGCAGGTAGGCCTGGCGCAGCTCGGCGTGGCGCTGCTGCAGTTCGCGCTCGTAGTCTTCCTGCCCTTCGATGTGGCGGAACAACGCAAGGAAATGCCCTTCGCCGACCGGACCATGGTGGTACAGGTGGGCGATGACCACGCCCTCGCCCAGCGGCAGGCTGCCATTCCAGTGGCCATGCTGGCGGGCCTGCTCCAGTGCATCAGGGGGGAGCAGCTCGCGCAGCCGCTGCGGCGGCGGCAATCCGCCGTCCGAGCCACTGGCCAGCAGGTTCTGCGCGGCCGGGTTGGCCAGGGCCACCTGCCCGTCTTCAGTGAACAGCAGCAGGCCTTCGCGCAGGCGCTCAAGCAGGGCCTGCAGCACCGGCTGCGGCGGAAGGGGGGCGGTAACCAGGGCGTTGGCAGCGGACACGGCGACTCGGGGCGTTCGAACAGGCGCCCAATATACGCGGTCATGCAGCGGGCTTCAGCCCACCGGGAGGGGGTGTGCGACCGCCGTCGCGTCAGGCGACGGCGAGTGGCCGGCCGATGCTGACCGTGTGCGACTGGCCCTTGGCATCGTAGGCCGAGGCATCTTCGGTACGGCCGAGCTGGCGCAGCGCCCAGTTCACCTCGCGGCGACGGCGCGACAGCAGCACGCCGTTGGCGCGGTTGCGCTCGGCCAGTTCCTGCAGCTGTTCGCCCTCGCCCACCGGCGGCGCGCCTTCCAGCGCACGCAGCGCTTCCAGCTTGGCGCCGGTGGCCCGGATCAGGGCGTGCACGTCGTGCTCGACCAGGGCCTGGCGCTCAACGTCCAGGGCCTGGGCGAGGCGCTGCAGCGGCTCGCTCATCGCCGCAGTCATCCGTGCAGCTGCTGGTCCAGATCGAGCATGCGCGATGCGATCGCGTCCGGATTGATCTTGTAGGTGCCGTTCTGCAGTGACTCGCGCACGGCCGCCACGCGCTGGGCGTCGATCGCCGGGGCGGTGGTCAGCTCACGCTCGATGGCCTGCAGATTGGTGGCCTCGCCGGTCAGGCGCAGGCTGTCGGCCGCCTCGACCGGGCGCGCCGCCGCATCGGTGCTGACGCCGGGCTTGCTGGCCGGGGTCGTCACGCTGCGCAGTGCCTGGGGGACCTGCAGGTTGCCGTCGATTTTCTGGCTCATGGGGTGTCCTGGAGTTGCCGTTCACAAGGGATAACGGCCGCAGGGCCGTGATCTTTAGGGATATTTTGCGGTAAATCAACGCGCCACGATTACGTCACCTGCGGCGTCGACCGTGCCCTGCACGATCCGCCGCGAGGACAGGTTCTCGACCGAGACCCGCTCGTTCTCACCGGCATCACCCATCGCACGGCCGGCAATGCGCACCTCGACCGAGCCGCGACGCGACACCAGGGCTACATTGTCTCCTCGCTTGATGAGACGCTGGACCACCAGATCGTTGTTCGACAGCAGGGCTCCGGCCTGCAACGGACGGCGGGCGATGCGACCGATCGCTGCATTGGGATCGGACAGCACCGCGCCGGCAATCCGGGCAGCGTCACGCTGGGCAGTGGTGATATCGGCGGCCGTGAGGGTTTCTCCAGTGCCGATTCCGCGGTTGAGCACCAGCACGGTCTGGTTGCGCCGCACCTTCACCGGCACGAACAGGCGCCAGCCGCCCGCATCGGGACAGCTCACCTCCACCGTGGTGTTGGCGGTGGGCTGCACCTGCAACGCGCTGCCGCATTTCGGCAGGCGCAGCGCATCGGCCACCTGCGCCTCGCCTTCACTGCCGGCAGGCAGCGTCGACAGCGCCGCAGTGCGGATGCTGGCCACCGGCTGCCAGTCCGTGGCGCCCGCCCACGGCGCGGCCAGGGCGAGCGCGATGGCGAACAGCGATGTGACCCGGCGCATGGCACCTCCTGTCGATGGGATCTGGCCCAGCAGCGTGCAAGGGGTGTGCCAGAGACCGGGTCCCGTTGATCGGATCCGGGATGGGGATTCGACCGGATGGGTAGAGTCGACTGCCAGTCGACTTTCGCGCGAAGCGCGGGGTTTCCCGTGATCGGATCGAAGAGCAGTCGACTGACAGTCGACTCTACAAACGCGGTGCGGAGCGCGCGGACGACAGAGCGCCCTCAAGTTCCGCCCCCACCACGCCGATACAGCAGCCATGTCCCATGACCTGCTCAACCGGATCGACCAGCGGACCCGACTGGCCGGCCACAACCGCTTGGCGCTGCTGCTGTTCCGCCTCGGCGGACGTCAGCTTTTTGGCGTCAATGTCTTCAAGGTGCAGGAAGTCCTGCGCCGCCCGGAGCTGTTCCAGGTGCCCGGCCTGCCCAGCCAGTTCTCCGGCGTGGCCGACGTGCGCGGCCGCTCGGTGCCGGTACTGGACCTGGGCCTGGCGATCGGCCACCCCGAGCGCGAACCGGACGCGGACACCTCGCCCGGCTACCTGGTCGTCACCGAATTCAACCGCTCGATCCAGGGCTTCCTGGTCAGTGGCGTCGAACGCATCGTCAACATCGCGGTGGAAGACATCCACCCGCCACCGGAGCTGGGCGCCGAGTCGAGCTACCTGACCGCGGTGACCCGCTTCCAGGGCGAGCTGATCCAGGTGATCGACGTTGAGAGCGTGCTGGCCGATATCGCCCAGGTGCGCGGAGAAGCGGTACTCGACCCGGCAATGGCCATGCCCGCCGACGGCCCGCAGCTGCAGGTGCTGGTGGTGGACGACTCGCGCGTGGCCCGCCAGCAGATCCGCAGCGTGCTGGACCAGCTGGGCGTGGGTGCCACCCTGCTTTCCGACGGCAAGCAGGCGCTGGACCACCTGCTGCAGGTCCACGCCTCGGGGGAAAACCCGACCGAGCGCTATGCCATGGTCATCTCGGACATCGAGATGCCGGCCATGGATGGCTACACGCTGACGACGGAAATCCGGCGCCACCCGGGCCTGGCCGGCCTGTACGTGCTGCTGCACACCTCGCTGTCGGGCGTCTTCAACAACGCCATGGTCGAGCGCGTCGGCGCCAATGCGTTCGTCGCCAAGTACTCGCCGCACGAGCTGGCCGACTTCGTGCTGGACCGCCTGCGCAAGGTGGCGCTGGCGGCGTAAGGCCCGCCGAGGGGTCGGATCCCGGAACGGGCTCCGACCCCGCATCGCAACGCGTCAACCACGGGGTCAGAGCCCCTGCGGGGATCTGACCCCCTCTCCATTTGGCACACCCCTTGCAGCTTCCCGGGCAACGTTCCCGTGGGAGTGCACCGTGCGCAACCTGATTACCGACTACCTGGGCGTCCACGCCCAGGCCATGCCGTTGCGCGAACAGCGGATGAAGCTGATCGCCAGCAACCTCGGCAATGCCGACACTCCCGGCTACAAGGCCCAGGACCTGGACTTCGATGCCGCCCTGCGCCACGCCCAGGGGCAGGATGCCAATGGCCTGATGGCCACCACCCATGAGCAGCACTACGAGATCAGTAGTGGCCTGAACCCGTTCCAGATCGCGCGCGAAGGCGTGCAGCCCAGCCTGGACGGCAACACCGTCGACCCCGATGCCGAGCGTGCCGCCTATGGCCGCGCCGCACTGGAATACCGCGCCTCGCTCAGCTTCGTCGAGAGCAAGGTGCGTTCCATGCTGACCGCGATCACGGGGCAATAAGCCATGAGCAACCTGCCGATCTTCGACATCGCCGGCTCCGCGCTGCAGGCGCAGTCGGTGCGCATGAGCACCATCGCCTCCAACCTCTCCAATGCCGACACCGTCGCCGGTTCCGCCGACGCCGTGTACAAGCCGCTGGAACCGATCTTCCAGGCCGTCACCAGCAAGAACGATCCCAACATCACCTCGGTGAAGGTGAAGGAGATCACCCAGAGCGAGGCCGCGCCGATCAAGCGCTACGAGCCGGGCCACCCGCTGGCCGACGCCGATGGCTACATCTACCAGCCCGATGTCGATCCGGTGGCGCAGATGGTCAACCTGATCTCGACCTCGCGCAATTACCAGGCCGGCGTGGAGATGTTGACCACCGCCAAGGAACTGGCCCTGGCCACCCTGACCATGGGCCGCTGAGGCCCGCAGCACCGGATACCGCCATGACCACCGCCGTCAACAACCAGACCAGCCAGGACGTCTATTCCGCGCTGGGCCTGAACGCCCCCAACAGCAACGCCACGAAAAAGAAGAACACGCTGGACCAGGCCGACTTCCTGCGCCTGATGACCGAGCAGCTGCAGCACCAGGATCCGCTGAAGCCGATGGACAACACGCAGATGGTCGCGCAGATGGCGCAGATGTCCACCGTGCAGGGCATCACCGATCTGAACAAGACGGTGAAGGGCTTCCAGGAGTCGATGGCCAGCGACCAGGTGCTGCGTGGCGCTGCGCTGGTCGGCCACCAGGTGCTGGTGCCGTCGGAAAAGCTGGTGCTGGAGAAGGAAGGCAATGTCGAAGGCACGGTGGCTGCACCGTCGGCCGGCATCATCACCGTGGACATCACCGACGCCAACGGCGCCAAGGTCACCTCGCTGAGCGTGGAAGCCAAGGCTGCCGGCGAAACCGCCTTCCAGTGGGACGGCAAGGATGCCAACGGCAAGCGCATGGAGCCGGGCAAGTACTCCATCGTCGCCAACCATGTCGACACCGCCGGCAAGAGCACCAAGCTGTCCACCTACGTACAGGCGCCGGTGGAGAGCGTGACCGTTGGTTCCGACGGCCTGTACCTGAACCTCAAGGGCCTGGGCACGGCCCCGATCGACTACGTGCTCCGCGTCAGCTGAGCCGCACCTTCCGCATCAACCAGGAGCATCCCATGGGCTTCAATGTCTCGCTGTCCGGCATCAACGCCGCCAACACCGACCTGAGCGTCACCGCCAACAACGTCGCCAACGTCAACACTACCGGCTTCAAGCAGTCACGCGCGGAGTTCGCCGACCTGTTCGCTTCGACCAGCTACGGCCTGTCGAAGAACCAGACCGGCTCGGGCGTGCGCGTTTCCAACGTCGCCCAGCAGTTCATCCAGGGCCACAACGAGCAGACCGGGCGCAGCCTGGACATGGCCATTTCCGGTGAAGGCTTCTTCACCATGAACATGAATGGTTCGCGCGTGTACTCGCGCGCCGGCAACTTCCAGACCGACTCGGCCGGCTACGTGGTCAACCCGCAGGGTGCGCGCCTGCAGGTGTTCGCGCCGAATGCCGATGGCACCAACTTCGATGCAGGCCGCCTGGTCGACCTGCAGCTGCTGACCACCGACAGCCCGCCGAAGCAGACCAGCGAAGTGAAGGTTGGCTTCACCCTGCCGGCCAACGCCAAGCAACCGACGGTGGCGACCTTCGACCCGGCCGATTCGAACAGCTACAACCACTCCAGCGGTGGCATCACCGTGTACGACTCGCTGGGCGTGAGCCACATCCAGGTCTCGTACTTCGTCAAGGGCGCCAACCCCAACGAATGGACCGTGCGCAATTACGTCGATGGCCAGCCGGCCGGCGCACCGACCCCGGTCACCTTCGACAACAGCGGCAAGCTGGTCGCACCTGCCAACGGCAAGGTCAGCCTCGGCACCTTCACCCCCACCACCGGTGCCGGCCAGTTGAACATGACGCTGGACATCAGCGGCTCCACCCAGTACGGCGAGAAGTTCGCCCTGCGCAATACCCAGCAGGACGGCTATGCCGCCGGCAAGCTCAACGAAGTGACCGTGTCCGAATCCGGCGTGGTCTACGCCCGCTATTCCAACGGCGACGACAAGCCGCTGGGCCAGGTCGCCCTGACCACCTTCAACAACACGCAGGGCCTGGAATCGAAGGGCAACAACCTGTGGGTGGAGACCTTCGAATCGGGCACGCCGCGCACCGGCATGCCGGACACCTCCAACCTCGGCAAGATCCAGGCCGGCTCGCTGGAAGCATCCACCGTCGATCTCACCGAGCAACTGGTCAACATGATCACCGCGCAGCGCAACTTCCAGGCCAACGCGCAGATGATCACCACGCAGGACCAGATCACCCAGACCGTCATCAACATCCGTTGATGAGCTGCTGACCCCGTCACGGAACTCCCCGCATGGATAAAGCTCTTTACGTGGCGATGACCGGTGCCCGCGCCTCCCTGCAGGCGCAGGGAACGCTCAGCCACAACCTCGCCAACTCGGACACCCCTGGCTTCAAGGAAGCGCTGGCCAACACCGAAGCGTTCCCGATCAAGGGCCCGGGCTTTGCCTCGCGGGTGGATGCGCTGCACGTCGACGCCGGCTTCAACCGTACGCCCGGCTCGCAGCACATCACCGGCAAGCCGCTGGATCTGTCCCTGCAGACCGGCACCTGGCTGGCCGTGCAGTCCAGCGACGGCAGTGAGGCGTACACGCGCGGCGCTGCATTGTCGGTCACCCCGAACGGCC
Organism: Stenotrophomonas sp. YJH_SMC_65; assembly: GCF_059369475.1. Lineage (NCBI taxonomy): Bacteria > Pseudomonadati > Pseudomonadota > Gammaproteobacteria > Lysobacterales > Lysobacteraceae > Stenotrophomonas > Stenotrophomonas sp. YJH_SMC_65. The sequence continues at coordinate 9,326 of NZ_JCAFSR010000007.1, read as the reverse complement.
AGCTGGTGACCTCCAGCGGCCGTCCGGTACTGGATGACAACAACAACCCGATCGCCATTCCGCCCTACCAGGCGATGGAAATCGGTGCCGACGGCACGCTCTCGATCATCCCGCAGGGCGAAGGCCCGCAGACCATGGCGCAGATCGGCCGGATCAAGGTGGTACAGGCGCCGGACGAGCGCCTCGAGCGTGGCCTGGATGGCCTGTTCCGCAACACCGACCCACTGCAGCCGTTCGCACCGGCACAGGGCACGGCCGTGCACAGCGGCCAGCTGGAAGGCAGCAACGTCGATGCCGCCGGTGCACTGGTGCAGATGATCCAGCTGCAGCGCCAGTACGAAATGCAGGTGCAGGTGATCAAGCACGGCGACGACAACGCGCGCAGTGCCAACAGCCTGCTGCGCCTGGGCAGCTGACGGAATTCCGGCGCCGCCCGGGCGCGGCGCTGGCACACCGCTTGCACACCCGTTACCAGGGGCCGCATCGCGCGGCCGGCTTTACCCAGACAGGACACCGAAGATGAACCAGGCATTGTGGATCGCGAAAACCGGACTGGATGCGCAGCAGATGCGCATGTCGGTGGTTTCCAACAACCTCGCCAACACCAACACCACCGGCTTCAAGCAGGACCGTGCCAGCTTCGAGGACCTGCTGTACCAGCAGGTGCGCCAGCCCGGCGGCTCTTCGTCGGCGCAGACCCAGTTGCCGACCGGCCTGCAGCTGGGTACCGGCGTACGCGTGGTCGCCACCGCCAAGAATTTCGAGCAGGGTGGCCAGCAGCAGACCGGCCGTGCGCTGGACGTGATGGTCAACGGCCGCGGCTTCTTCGAAGTGCAGATGCCCGACGGCAGCTCGGCCTACACCCGTGATGGCTCGTTCAAGATCAACCAGGACAGCGAGCTGGTCACCAACAGCGGCTACCCGGTGCAGCCCGGCATCCAGATTCCCGAGGGCGCACAGTCGGTGACCATCGGTACCGACGGCACCATCAGCGTGAAGATGGCCGACGGCGCGGCGTCAGTGGAAGTGGGTGCGCTGACCCTGACCGACTTCGTCAATCCGGCCGGCCTGCAGGCGCGCGGCGAGAACCTGTTCCTGGAAACCACCGCTTCCGGTCCGGCACAGAACGGCAATCCCGGGCTCAACGGCCTCGGCACCGTGGTGCAGGGCGCGCTGGAAGGCAGCAACGTCAATGTGGTCGAAGAGCTGGTGTCGATGATCGAAACCCAGCGCGCCTACGAAATGAACGCCAAGGCAATCTCCACCACCGATTCGATGCTCGGCTATCTCAACAACAAGCTCTGACCGGCCCAACCGGGAAACCGCCATGTCGCCCATTTCCAGATTCACCCGCACTGCCCTCGCCTGCGCCGTGGTCGCCCTGCTCGGTGGCTGCGTGATCGCCGGCGACGTGCGCCCCTACGCGGCGATGGCACCGATCCAGCCGATCATGCCGCCGCAGGCCGCGCCGACCGCCGGTGCGATCTACGCTGCCGGCCCGACCCTGCAGCTGTACTCGGACCGCCGCGCACGCGATGTCGGCGACCTGCTGACCATCACCCTGCTGGAAAACACCACCGCGCAGACCAGCGCCAACACGGCCACCAACAAGGAATCCAACCTGAGCCTGGGCACGCCGTCCATCCTCGGTGCGCCGGTCACCCTGGGCGGCAAGGACATCCTCAGTGCGACGGCCAAGGGCGCGCGTGACTTCACCGGCAAGGGCAACAGCGCGCAGAGCAACCGCCTGCAGGGCAGTGTCACCGTCACGGTGATCCAGCGCCTGCCCAATGGCAACCTGGTGGTACAGGGGCAGAAGAACCTGCGACTGAACCAGGGTGATGAACTGGTGCAGGTGCAGGGCATCGTGCGCCCGGGCGACATCAGCCAAGACAACACCATTCCTTCCAGCCGCGTGGCCGAAGCCCGCATCGTCTACGGCGGCCGCGGCCCGGTCGCGCAGTCCAACGCGATGGGCTGGCTGAGCCGCTTCTTCAATTCCGGCCTGACGCCGTTCTGAGTATGGCCATGAAACTCCTCCCCTCTTCTTCCTGGCATCGCCGCGTGGCGTCGTTCGTCGCGCTGATGCTGCTGGTCGTGGCAGCCCCGGCCAGCGCCGAGCGCATCAAGGACCTGGCCCAGGTCGGCGGCGTGCGTGGTAACGCCCTGGTGGGCTACGGCCTGGTGGTCGGCCTGGATGGCAGCGGCGACCGCACCAGCCAGGCGCCCTTCACCGTGCAGAGCCTGAAGAACCTGCTCGGCGAGCTGGGCGTGAACGTACCGGCCAACGTCAATCCGCAGCTGAAGAATGTTGCGGCCGTCGCGATCCATGCCGAGCTGCCGCCGTTCGCCAAGCCGGGCCAGCCGATCGACATCACCGTGTCGTCGATCGGCAACGCCGTCTCGCTGCGCGGCGGCTCGCTGCTGATGGCCCCGCTGCGCGGCGCCGACGGCCAGATCTATGCGATCGCGCAGGGCAACCTGATCGTCGGCGGCTTTGGCGCGCAGGGCAAGGATGGTTCGCGGGTTTCGGTGAACGTACCGAGCGTGGGCCGCATTCCCAATGGCGCCACGGTCGAGCGTGCCCTGCCCGACCCGCTGGCCAATGGCGGCGACATCACGCTGAACCTGCACAACAACGATTTCACCACCGTTTCGCGCATGGTCGCCGCACTCAACAACGCGTTCGGCGAAGGCGCCGCGCGTGCGGTCGACGGCGTGACCGTGGCCGTGACTGCGCCGACCGATCCGGGCGCACGCATCGGCCTGCTGGCCCGCATCGAGAACCTGGAGCTGACCCCGGGCAGCGCCCCGGCCAAGGTCGTGGTCAATTCCCGCACCGGCACCGTGGTCATCGGCCAGCAGGTGCGGGTCGGCCCTGCCGCGATCTCGCATGGTTCGCTGACGGTGACGATCCAGGAGAACACCAACGTCAGCCAGCCCAATGCCCTGTCCGGTGGCCGTACCGTGGCCAGCCCACAGTCGACCATCACCGCCACCAACGACGGCAGCCGCATGTTCAAGTTCAGCGGCGGCACCACCCTGGACGAGATCGTGCACGCGGTGAACGCCGTGGGCGCGGCGCCGGGCGACCTGATCGCGATCCTGGAAGCCCTGAAGCAGGCCGGCGCATTGAGTGCCGAGCTCGAGGTGATCTGACATGCGCATCAATCCCGCATTCGACCTGCACCCGGCGCAGCAGAACGACCCGGCGAAGATCGACAAGGTCGCACGCCAGCTGGAAGGCCAGTTCGCACAGATGCTGGTCAAGAGCATGCGTGATGCCAGTTTCGGCGACTCGCTGTTTCCCGGCGAGAACAAGATGTTCCGCGACATGTACGACCAGAAGATCGCCGAGGCGATGACCCGCGGCAAGGGGCTGGGCCTGTCCGGCATGATCAGCCGCCAGCTGTCCGGCCAGGCCGCCGACGGCCCCGCGCTGGATACCCGCGTGGATCCGGCCAAGGCCAGCCGCGCCTACCAGCTCAACGCGCCGGACAAGCCGGCACCGTCGCTGCCGTTGGAAGATGGCAGCCAGGCCGTGCGCATGCTGCAGCAGATGGCGGCCGGCGCACAGCACGGCGCGCAGGCCGCGCTGGCACCGATGGAACAGGCACTGGACCTGATCGCCGGTCGCGAAAGCAGCAGCCTGCACCGCTCGCTGGGCACCGAGGATCCGTACATCGGCAACCTGCAGGGCGAGGACTGGTCCACCAACAACGACCAGTGGTCGGCGACGGCCAGCAACCGCGGTACGGCCATGAGCCAGGCCGATGCGATGGCTACCCGCACCGCCGTGGCCCAGCTGGGGCCGCACACGCCGGAAGGTTTCGTCGCCAGCATCTGGCAGCACGCGCAGAGCGCGGCCAGGGAACTGGGCGTGGATGCCCGTGCGCTGGTCGCCCAGGCCGCGTTGGAAACCGGCTGGGGCAAGCGCCACATCCGCCAGTCCGACGGCAGTACCTCGCACAATCTGTTCGGCATCAAGGCCACCGGCTGGAGCGGCCAGCGCGTTGAAGCCGGCACCCACGAATACGTGGATGGCGTACGCCGCAACGAAACCGCCAGCTTCCGCGCCTACAGCTCGCCGGCCGAAAGCTTCGCCGACTACGTGCGCCTGCTGAAGACCAGCCCGCGCTACCAGCAGGCCCTGCAGGCCGGCACCGACGTGCAGGGCTTCGCCCGTGGACTTCAGCGCGCCGGCTATGCCACCGACCCGCGCTATGCGGCCAAGATCGCCGCGATCGCCGGTGGCCCGACCATCGAGCGTGCCGTAGCGGCCGTGACCGACGCCGGCGCGCGCCTTGGCCAGACCTTCGCCAGCACCGCGACCGCGGCGCTGGGTATCACCCGTCGTTGAGGAACCCCATGTCCAGCGTACTTTCCACCGGTACCGGTGCCCTGCTCGCCTTCCAGCGTGCGTTGGCGACCACCAGCCACAACGTGGCCAACCTCAATACGCCCGGCTACAGCCGGCAGAAGGTCAACTTCGCTACCGCCGACCCGCAGAACTACGGCTATGGCACGGTCGGCAACGGCACCCGGATCACTGACATCCGCCGCACGGCCGACCAGCTGGCGGTCTCGCGCCTGCTCGACAGCAGCGGTGAACTGGCGCGCCTGAAACAGCTTTCGGGCATGGCCGACCGGGTCAACGCGCTGTTCTCCGATGCGGCCACCAATGTGGCCGGCGTCTGGTCGAACTTCTTCGATTCGGTCAGTGGCCTGTCGTCCAACGCGGCCGGCACCGCCGACCGCCAGAACATGCTCGACGGCGGCAAGGCGTTGGCCAACCGCTTCGTGCAGCTCAACACGCACTTGAACAACCTCAACAGCGAGGTCAACAACGGCCTGCTGGCCGGTGCCACCGAGGTCAACCGCCTGGCGCAGGAAATCGCGCAGATCAACGGCGCCATCGGCACCAACATCGCCTCTGCCGCACCCGATCTGCTCGACCGCCGCGACCAGCTGATCACCCAGCTGATCGGCTACACCGGTGGCACGGCGGTGATCCAGGACGGCGGCATCATGAATGTCTACACCGCCGGCGGCAACGCGCTGGTGGTGGGTACCACGGCGACCAAGGTCACCACCGTGGCCGACCCGTACCAGCCCGAGCGCCTGCAGTTGGCGCTGGAGACCCAGGGCAACACCATCCGCCTCGACCCGAAGGCGGTCGGCGGCCAGATCGGTGGCCTGCTGGAATTCCGCGACACCGTGCTGACCCCTGCCCAGGCTGAACTGGGCAAGCTGGCGGTGGGCCTGGCCGAGAGCTTCAACCAGGCGCACCACCAGGGCGTGGACCTGTATGGCCAGCTGGGCGGGGACTTCTTCACCATCGGCAACCCGCGCGTCACCGGCAACAACAGCAATACCGGCACCGCCAGCCTCAGCGCAACCTACGGCGACCTGGGCAAGCTGGACGCGCAGAACGTGGTGCTGCAGTTCGATGGCACCAACTGGAAGGCCAGCCGCGCCGACACCGGCGCCAGCATCCCGCTGACCGGCACCGGCACCGCCGCCGATCCGCTGGTGATCAACGGCGTCAAGCTGGTCGTCGGCGGTACGCCGGCTGCAAATGACCGCTTCCTGCTGCAGCCGACCGCGGGCGTGGCCGGCAGCATGGAAGTGGCAATCACCGATCCGTCGCGCATCGCCGCCGCTGCAGCGGTGAAGGGCGCGGCCGCCACCGCCAACACCGGTACCGGCAAGCTGAGCGGTGTCACCGTCACCGATTCGACCAACGCCAACCTGCGCAATCCGTCGGCGATCGTGTTCACCTCGGCCACCACCTACACCATCGACGGTGGGCCGCCGCAGACCTACACGCCCGGCCAGACCATCAGCGCCAACGGCTGGAGCTTCGTGCTGGACGGTGCACCGAAGGTGGGCGATACCTTCAACATCACCCCGACCCCGGCCGGTTCGTCGGACAACAGCAACGCGTCGAAGCTGGCCAAGGTGGAAAGCGCGAAGGCGTTCAACGCCGGAACGGTGACACTGAACGGTGCACTGGGTGGCCTGACCACCCAGGTCGGCGCCGCCGCCCGCTCGGCCGAGTACTCGCTCGACGCGCAGCTGGTGATCAATGACAAGGCGCAGGAAGCCCGCGACGAAGTCTCCGGCGTGAACCTGGACGAGGAAGCGGCGGACATGCTGCGCCTGCAGCAGGCCTACCAGGCCGCCTCGCAGCTGATCTCGACCGCCGACAGCATGTTCCAGACCATCCTGGGAGCCGTCCGCCGATGAGCAGCCGCATCTCCACCAGCATGATGTTCAACCAGTCGGTGTCGCTGATGATGGCCAAGCAGGCCAAGCTCAGCCATCTGGAGCAGCAGATCGCCACCGGCAGCAAGATCGTCAGCGCCAAGGACGATCCGGTTGCCGCCGGCACCGCGGTCGGCCTTGACCGCAGCCTGGCTGCACTGGACCGCATGAAGCTCAATGCCGGCAACGTGCAGAACCGCCTGGGCGTGCAGGAAAACACCCTGGCACAGGTCAACGACCTGATGGCACGCGTCAACGATCTGACCATCCAGGCCAGCAATCCGGCGCTGAGCGCGGCGGACAAGAAGACGCTGATCACCGAGGTCAACCAGATCCGCGACGGCCTGCTGTCGCTGGCCAACGCCGATGATGGCACCGGCCGCTACGTGTTCGGTGGCACCAACGACGGCGACCCGCCGTTTGCCAAGATCAACGGCAAAGTGGTCTACCGTGGCGACCAGACCCAGCGCCAGGTCGAAGTCGGTCCGGATACCTACGTGAAGGACGCGCTGCCCGGCAGCGAGATCTTCATGCGCATTCCCACCGGCGATGGCTTCGTCGACGGCAGCGCCGCGGCCGGCAACACCGGCAACGGCGTGCTGACCAACATCACCCGCGACGGCAGCGACAGCTGGAACGGCCAGGGCTTCAGCGTGCGCTTCACCACTGGCAACCAGTACGAGGTGGTGGATGGTGCGGGCAACGTGACCGGAGCCGGCACCTACAAGGCCGGCGACGATCTGGAAGTGAACGGTGTGCGCCTGCGCATCACCGGCGCACCGGCAGCGGGCGACAGCTTCAGCGTACAGGCCGCCAGCAGCCGCGACATCTTCTCCACCATGGACAACCTGGTGGCGGCGCTGGGTGCCGACACCGGTACCACCGCGCAGATGACTGCGCAGCAGAACCAGCTGCAGAGCGCACTGCGCGACGTGGCGCGCGCTTCCGAGCGGATGATCGATTCGCGTGCCGCAGGCGGTGCGCAGTTGAAGGCGCTGGACAATGCCGCCGACATGCGCGAGGCCAATGGCGTGACCCTGAAGACCACGCTGTCGCAGATGCGCGACCTGGATTACGCCGATGCGCTGAGCCAGTACCAGCTGCAGAGCACCGCGCTGCAGGCGGCGCAGACGATCTTCTCGCAGATGCAGTCGATGTCGCTGTTCAACAAGCTGCGCTGACGCGCCGCCCGCGTCAGTCCCGAAAGGCCGCGATGCCCTGCATCGCGGCCTTTTTCGTTTGCGCGCCTGCCCGCCGCTGCGCGGCCACCTGGCCGTCGCCGGCCGATTTTCCGTGATTCTCCATCAAGCCCGGCCCGACCCCGCCGATACCTTCATCAGCGCTGGTCAGGCCCTGCCCGACCGCCCCTCCCGGGGCCGCTTCCACCCTGGCAACAGGGCTGAAAACCCCGGGAAAACAGCTTCAGGCAACGAATTCTGGCTTCAACGGAATTCACGGCTAAAGGTTGTTGACAAAGCGCCGTTATTCATTTGGCAACGGCGAAGCACACAGCCACACAAAAAAACAGGCGGCGCTTCGTTTCATTCACCAACGGGTTCCATATAAGAGGAGACGACCCCATGGCACAGGTAATCAACACCAATACGATGTCGCTCAACGCTCAGCGCAACCTGAGCACCAGCGGCAGCTCGCTCGCCACCACCATCCAGCGCCTCTCGTCCGGCCTGCGCATCAACAGCGCGAAGGACGACGCGGCCGGCCTGGCCATCAGCGAGCGCTTCACCACCCAGATCCGTGGTCTGGACGTGGCCATCCGCAATGCCAACGACGGCATCTCGCTGGCCCAGGTCGCCGAGGGTTCGCTGAACGAAGTCGGCAACAACCTGCAGCGCATCCGCGAACTGGGTGTGCAGGCCTCCAATGCCACCAACTCGGCCAGCGACCGCAAGGCCCTGCAGGCTGAAGTGACCCAGCTGGTCAGCGAGATCGACCGCGTCGCCAAGCAGGCCGACTTCAACGGCACCAAGCTGCTGGACGGCAGCTTCACCAGCCAGCTGTTCCAGGTGGGTGCCAACGCCGGACAGGCCATCGCCATCAACAGCGTGGTCAACGCCAAGGCCGATTCGCTGGGCGCGGCCACCTTCGCCAACGGTTATACCGGCACCGCACTGGCGGTGGACAAGGCGACGGCCGACACCACCTTCTCCGGCCTGCAGGTCTCGGTCACCCCGCCGGGCGGCACCGCCACCACGGTCACCATCAGCGACTTCACGGTGAAGGCCGGCGAATCGATCACCTCGGCCACCGCCGCGGCGATCAACAACAAGCTGGGCGAAACCGGCGTGGTTGCCTCGGTCAATGCCGGCGTCGTCAGCCTGGCCTCGGTCAAGGATGGCCAGACCTTCGCGCTGGGTGTCAGCGCGGCGACTCCGCCGGCCGGCGCCACCGCCGCGACCCTCGCCGGCCTGGGCCTGACCGAGACCAGCACCAACGGCGGCACCCTGACCGGTGCAGCGGCCAGCTTCGTCAAGGACCTGAACGTCACTACCGCCGAAGGCGCACAGAAGGCGATGTCGATCGTCGACAAGGCCCTGGAATCGGTCAACAGCGTCCGCGCCGACCTCGGCGCGATCCAGAACCGCTTCACCTCGGTGGTGGCCAACCTGCAGACCTCCTCGGAGAACCTGTCCGCGTCGCGCAGCCGCATCCGCGATACCGACTTCGCCAAGGAAACCGCCGAACTGACCCGCACCCAGATCCTGCAGCAGGCCGGTACGGCCATGCTGGCCCAGGCCAACCAGGTACCGCAGAACGTGCTCAGCCTGTTGCAGCGCTGACATGAGCCGCCCCCGGGGCACGTCGGGGGCGTCTAACCCAACTCACGTGCAACCGCTCAAGGACCTCTCCTCATGGCACAAGTCATCAACACCAATACGATGTCGTTGAATGCTCAGCGTAACCTGAGCACCAGCGGCAGCTCGCTGGCTACCACCATCCAGCGCCTGTCCTCCGGTTCGCGCATCAACAGCGCCAAGGACGACGCCGCCGGCCTGGCGATCTCCGAGCGCTTCGGCACCCAGATCCGCGGTACCGACGTC
>NZ_JCAFSR010000006.1:0-390205 GCF_059369475.1 Stenotrophomonas sp. YJH_SMC_65 | reverse complement strand
CGGCTGTGCGTTCGGGCGCTTGCGAAGCAGTGCTTCGCAAGCAAAGCGCCCTCACCCATGGGGGCTTGGCCGCGGCATCCATGCCGCGGACACTCCCGCAACCGGACCCACCCCGCCTTCGACAGTTTTCCGCGATCTGTCAGCTCGCGGGGTCAGATCCGTTTTCCGCAGGAAAACGGATCTGACCCCGAACTTCATTCGATATCTGACAGATGTGTCGACCAAGGTCGACACCTACCAACAGCCGCGAAGATCTGTCAGAGGTGGGGCGGTGTGGGTGGGCAGGACCGTTGGCGCCATGGATGGCGCCATCGAGCCCCCATGGATGGGTTTACGGCGTGTCCTGCCCACCCACATCGCCCCGCCCTCCCACGGATAGCCGCTGTTGCTGTTGCTGTCGCTTCGGCCGTTGCCCTGGCTCGTAGCGGCTGCAGGGCCCTCAAATGTCTGTCGGAGCCAGCCCGTACTGCTCGGCGAAGCGCTTGCTGAAACTGGCCGCAGACCGGTAGCCCGCGCGCGCGGCCACGGTCTTCAACGGCAGGTCGGTGGTGTAGAGCAGCTGCATGCCATGTGCCAGCCGGGCCTCGGTGAGCAGCTGGCGCAGGCTGGTGTCCTCGGCCGCCAAGCGACGGCGCAGGGTCGCGCCGCTCAGCGCGAACTGTTCTTCCACATCGCGTGATTGCCAGTCGCGTGCTGGTTCGGCGGCGATGCGGTCGCGGATCTGTTCGCCCAGGCTCGGCGCCTGCGGCAGCAGCAGGTTGCCGTGGCCCTGTCGGCACAGGGTCAGCACCAGCGAGGCCAGGGCCAGCCGCGCGTCGCTGTAACGGCCGTCCTGCAGCGATTGCCGCCACTGGCGCAGCACCGCGCCATGGTCGATCAACGGCAGTCGCGCCATCGCCTGGCCGGGGGCGGGAAGCTCTTCATTCCAGAGCGTACGCGCCGCCGCCAGCACTTCGGTGCAGAGCGGCACGATGGCACTGAGGTAGCGGCCGCTGCAGGGATCGGGGGTGTTGACCACGTCGATGCGGCACCGCTGGGTCAGCAGCAGGATGTCGCCGGGAACGAACGTCAGCGACTGGTGTGCGGTACGTACCTGCTTGCGGCCTTCCAGCAGGATCGCGAACTGCGGTTGCGGAACCTCCACCGAGCTGGCGCCATGCTCGCGGCGTGCGGTGATGCAGGCATAGCCCTCGGCGCGCCCGCAGCCGGCCAGGCTGGCCATCTCGGCCAGCAACGCAGTGGCCGCTGGCAGCATGCCGGTCATGACACCTGGGCACCGAACAGGCGACCGACGCCGGCCGCCGCAGCCATCGCCAGCGCGCCCCAGAACATCACCCGGACCGCGCCGCGTACAGGCGGTGCGCCCCCGGCCTGGGCCGCCACCGCGCCGGTCAGGCACAGGCCGAGCAGGGTGCTGGCCGTGGTCATCAACGCAACCTTGTCGGTCGGCGCGAGCAGGGCGGTCAGCACCGGCAGCGCCGCACCGCAGGTGAACGCACCGGCGGAGGCCAGCGCCGCCTGCAGCGGGCGCGCGCGCAGGGTGTCAGTGATGCCCAGCTCATCGCGGGCGTGGGCACCCAGTGCATCGTGGGCGGTAAGCTGTTCGGCCACCTGCCGGGCCAATGCAGGCTCCAGGCCGCGGTGGCGGTAGATCGCGGCCAGCTCCTCCAGTTCGCTGTGCGGGTCTTCGCGCAGCTCGCGCTTTTCCATTGCCAGGTCGGCCGCTTCGGTGTCGGCCTGGGTCTGCACCGACACATACTCGCCGGCGGCCATCGACATCGCGCCGGCCACGGTGCCGGCCACGCCGGTGGCAAGGATAGTGGTGGCGGAGGCGCCGCTGGCCGCCACGCCGACCACCAGGCCGGCCACCGAGACGATGCCATCGTTGGCCCCCAGCACGGCGGCACGCAACCAGCCGACGCGCTCGGAGCGGTGCAGTTCGGGGTGTCGCGAATGACGGTTCATGACGCCGAGTGTACGAGGGTCAAGAGGGCGTCGGTAGGATGCTGAAACCCGTCACCGTCGCATGACGCAACGGGGTGCCACGCTATAGTGCGCCCTTGCGATGGAAGGCCGCGAGCCCCACATCCCCCGCCACCGTCCAGCGAGCCTTCCCCTTGTCGAGCCCCAGCCACGTCGCCGATACCCCCATTACCGACCGCTCGCAGCTGGTGGAGGTGATCGCCTCCGGCGAGAAGCCCCGCGCGCAGTGGCGCATCGGCACCGAGCACGAGAAGTTCGGGTTCCGCCTGGATGACCTGCGCCCGCCGACCTTCGAGGGCGAGCGCGGCATCGAAGCGTTGCTCAACGGCCTGGTCCGCTTCGGCTGGGAGCCGGTGCAGGAAAACGGCAACACGATCGCGCTGCTGCGCGACGGTGCCTCGGTGACGCTGGAACCGGCTGGACAGCTGGAACTGTCCGGCGCGGCGCTGGAGACCATCCACCAGACCTGCGTGGAGACCGGCACCCACCTCAACGAAGTGGCACAGGTGGCCGGCGAACTGCAGCTGGGTTTCCTCGGCATGGGCTTCCAGCCGAAGTGGAAGCGCGATGAAATGCCCTGGATGCCGAAGGGGCGCTACAAGATCATGCGCTCGTACATGCCCAAGGTCGGTTCGCTGGGCCTGGACATGATGACCCGCACCTGCACGGTGCAGGTGAACCTGGACTACGCCACCGAAGCGGACATGGTGAAGAAGTTCCGCGTGTCGCTGGCGCTGCAGCCGATCGCCACCGCGCTGTTCGCCGATTCGCCGTTCACCGAAGGCAAGCCGAACGGCTACCTGAGCTACCGCTCGCACATCTGGACCGACACCGACGCCGACCGCACCGGCATGCTCGACTTCGTGTTCGAGGATGGTTTTGGTTACGAGCGCTATGTCGACTACCTGCTCGACGTGCCGATGTATTTCTCCTACCGCGATGGCATCTACCACGACGCCAGCGGGCAGAGCTTCCGCGATTTCATGCAGGCCAGGCTGCCGGTGCTGCCGGGTGCGCTGCCGACGCTGCGCGACTGGTCGGACCACATGACCACCGCGTTCCCGGAAGTGCGCCTGAAGAAGTACCTGGAAATGCGCGGTGCCGATGGTGGCCCGTGGAGCCGCCTGTGTGCGCTGCCGGCATTCTGGGTGGGCCTGTTGTATGACGACACCGCACTGGATGCCGCCTGGGACCTGGTACGCGATTTCACCCTGGCCGAGCGCCATGCACTGCGCGACGGCGTGCCGAAGCATGCGATGAACCTGCCGTTCCGCAATGGCACGGTGCGCGACCTGGCCCGCGAAGCGGTGAAGATTTCCGTCGAAGGCCTCAGGCGCCGTGCGGCGCGCAATGCCGACGGCCAGGACGAGAGCAAGTTCCTGGACGTGCTGCAGGAGATCGTCGAATCCGGCCTGACCCCGGCCGAGCGCAAGCTGGCGCTGTTCCATGGCCGCTGGCACGGCGACGTCGATCCGGTGTTCCGCGAGTTCGCGTACTGAGTGGATTGCGGTAGTGTCGGCCGCTGGCCGGCAGATGTATGGGGTTGCCGGCCAGCGGCCGGCACTACCAGAAGAAAAACCCCGGCATTGCCGGGGTTTTTCTTTTTCGCATCTGCCCTGGATCAGGCGGCGTTCTGCATCGTCGCCATGTCGATCACGAAGCGGTAGCGCACATCGTTCTTCGCCATGCGTTCCCAGGCTTCGTTGACGTTCTTGATGTCGATGATCTCGACGTCGCTGACGATGCCGTGCTCGGCACAGAAGTCCATCATTTCCTGGGTTTCGGCCATGCCGCCGATTGCCGAGCCGGTCAGGTGCTTGCGGCCGAAGATCACGCTGCCGCCGGTCAGCGGCGGGTCCAGTTCGGTCAGCACGCCGACCAGGCACATGGTGGCCTCGCGCTTGAGTAGGCCCATGTACGGGTTGGTGTCATGGCCGACCGGGATGGTGTTGAGCAGGAAGTCGAAGCTGCCGGCGTGCGCCTTCATCTGCGCGGCATCGCGCGAGACCAGTACCTCATCGGCGCCCAGGCGCTTGGCATCGGCACCCTTTTCCGGCGTGGTGGTGATCATCACGACGTGCGCGCCCAGTGCCTTGGCGAACTTCACGCCCATGTGGCCAAGGCCACCGAGACCGATCACGCCCACCTTCTGCCCCGGGCCGACCTTCCAGTGGCGTAGCGGCGACCAGGTGGTGATGCCGGCGCACAGCAGCGGGGCGGCCGCCTTCAGGTCGAGGGTGTCGGACACCTTCACCACGAAGCGCTGCTCGACCACCACGTGGTCGGAATAGCCGCCGTAGGTCGGCGCGCCGGTTTCGCGTTCACGGCCGTTGTAGGTCCAGGTCGCGCCTTCGGCGCAATATTGCTCCAGATTGTGCTCACAGGCGTCGCAGTGGCGGCACGAGTCGACCATGCAGCCGACGCCGGCGTGGTCGCCGACCTTGAAGCGGGTGACGTTGCTGCCGACTTCGGTCACCCGGCCGATGATCTCGTGGCCCGGCACCATCGGGTAGATCGAGCCACCCCAGTCATCGCGGGCCTGGTGCAGGTCGGAATGGCAGATGCCGCTGTAGAGGATCTCGATGCGCACGTCGTCCGGGCCGACCGCGCGGCGTTCGAACTCGTACGGGACAAGCGGGTCGGTATGGGAATGGGCGGCGTAACCACGGGCGAGGGACATGGGGAATCCTTGGCAGGGTTTATCGAAAGGCGTTTTACAATACGCCCCGCAACCAGCAGCAAGAAGCGCGGATATCGGCATGATTCATCAAGTGAAACTGCACAATCGTGGCCACTGACAACCTCTCCCACCTGGCCGCGTTCGCCGCGGTCGCCCGCCACCGCAGCTTCCGCCGTGCCGGCGCCGAGCTGGCGCTGTCGACCTCGGCGGTGAGCTACGCGATCCGCGCGCTGGAGGAACGGTTGGGGGTGGGCCTGTTCCATCGCACCACCCGCAGCGTGGCCCTGACCGAGGCCGGGCAGCGCCTGCTGGAGCGGTTGCAGCCGGCCCTGGGGCAGGTGCATGACGCGCTGGAGGAGATGAACCACTTCCGCGCAGCCCCGGCCGGCCTGCTGCGCATCAACGCCACCCGCGCGGCGGTGCCGACCCAGCTGGGGCCGCGGCTGGCGCGCTTCCTGCACGCCCATCCCGACGTGCGGGTGGAGCTGACCGAAAATGACGGCCTGGTCGACATCGTCGCCGAAGGCTATGACGCCGGCGTGCGCCTGCATGAGTTCGTGCCGGAGGACATGGTGGCGGTGCCGATGGGGCCGCCGCTGCGCGGGCTGATCGTCGGCTCGCCGGACTACCTGCGGCGTCGGCCGGCACCGCAGCATCCGCGCGACCTGGCCGCGCACGAATGCATCCGCTTCCGCTTCGCCAGTGGGCACCTGTACAAGTGGCAGTTCGAGCGCGATGGGCAGGCGCTGGAGATCGACGTGCCCGGGCGGTTGACCCTGTGCGAGCAGGGCACGATCGTGCGCGCCGTTCTGGATGGCATCGGCCTGGCGTACGTGCTGGAAGACACGGCAAGGCCGTACATCGAATCGGGGCAGATGGTGGCGGTGCTGGAAGACTGGAGCGAGCCGTTTGCCGGCTTCGCGCTGTACTACCCGAAGCAGCGGCAGATGCCGGGCGCGTTGCGTGCGTTCGTGGATATGTTGCGCGAGTGAGTTGCGATGGATGACGTGGTGCCGACCAACGGTCGGCACCCACCGGGGCAGGCCATTGCCAACCAACGGTCGGCACCTGCCGGGGCAGGGCGTTGCCGATCAACGAATCGACATCGGCCGGTAGATCCACGCCATGCGTGGATGGCACCACGCTACGGCCCTTGCAACACCGGCGCCAACAACGCCACGCACTCACGCAGATGCATCTCCACCGGCGCATCCTCGGCCACCACGCCGATCACGCGTTCGCGCAGCGGCTCGGCCACGGCCATCGCCAGGATCAGCCGCGCCATGCATGCGGAATCTCCCTCGCGCAGCAGTCCACGCTGCTGCTGACGTGCCAGCCAGTCGGCCAGCAGCGCACGGCCGCGTTCGATGCCGTTGTCGAGGTAGGCCTGCAGCAGCGCGTCCTTGCCGGGGAAATCGGTGGCCAGCAGGCGGAACACCTGCACCGCCTGCGCCGATAGCGCCTGCGTGCACACCGCGTGCAGGATGTCCTGCAGCAACGGCACGACCTCTTGGGCATTGCGCGCATCACGCTGCAGCTGTGGCGCGAAGCCGTCGGTCCACTCACGCACCGCCAACCCGACCAGCTCCTCGCGGTTGCTGGCATGGCGGTACACGGTCTTCTTCGCCACCCCGGCGTGCGCCGCCACCGCTTCAATGGTGGTGGCCTCGTAACCCTGTGCCAGCAGCAGCTCCAGCGTGGCCTGCAGCACCGCGTGGCGGACTTCGGCTTCCGGTCGCGCAGGGCGGCCACGGCGGCGGATCGGCGATGTGGGCGCGGGCAGGGTGGTGCTGTTCATTGCGCCCATCTTACCGCATCCGGTTAATTGCGAAACGTAAAGCGTTTCCGTATTTTCGGGTCTCCCAACCCGTAGGAGACTCCCATGGATACCGCTGTGAACGCTCGCCCCTGGCTGGACCACCACGATCTGCTGGACCCGGCGCCGATGCATCTGGAAACCGGCATCCAGCGCCGCGAAGACGGCACGCTGCTGGTGGCGGTGCGCACCGATCTGCACGGCTGCAAGGGCCGCATGCTGGACTGGTGGTTCACCTTCTTCGAGACCACCCAGCACATCCGCTGGTGGCATCCGGTCGATCATGTCGAGCATCGCGGCTGGGACGAGGCCTGGCAGCGCGGGCGCAGCTACCACGGCGCCAGCATCCATGCGGTGGAATCGCTCGCTGACATTCCGCCGGTGGCGGCGCGCCTGAAGTTCCATGACCCGCGCACCTTGCTGGTGCCCGAACGCCTGCAGGCGGCACAGGATGCAGGCCATGTATCGGCGGTGATCGCCGCGCGCATCGGCTTCGGTGATCACGTGCGTCTGGATGTACAGGGCGATCCCTGCGATGGGCAGATGCTGCATGTGGCGCGCGATACGCCGTTTGGCTGCGTGCTGCGCAGCCGCTTCGTGCTCGGCCTGGATAGCGCCGATCCGCGTCGCGATGCCGGCGACGCGGTCGGCCTGGGCCTGCTCAAGCATTGCTACACGGAGTTCAGTTTCCTGTCGCGCCTGCTGCCCTCGCTGTACTACGGCGAGCGCGCCAACGGCGAAGCGGTGCCGTTGCCGTGGTGAACGGTGCAACGGTCATTCAACCAGCGCGTCGTAGCCCTCGCCACTGAACTGGATCAGGCAGAAGCCGTGGCCGAAGGGATCGGCCAGCACGGCGATGTGCCCCCAGCGATGCTCGCGCACGGACTGCTCGAGTGTCGCCCCGGCTGCAACTGCACGTGCCAGCGCGGCTTCGATGTCATCCACCACCCAATCCAGGTGCAGCGGCGTCCAATGGCGCTCGTAGTCGCGCAAGTCGCCGTCTTCGGTGGCGGCGCTGCCGGCCTCGTTGTGCAGCAGGTAGAGCGGCGTTGGCCCACCGAGCAGCTCCACGGCGCCCGGGCCGAGACGGCGGCCGATGCGCAGGCCGAAGGCCCGGATGTAGAAGTCTGCGGCGGCGGCCAGGTCGGGCACGTCGAGGTTGACGATGAAGCTGTGGGCTGTGGCGTTCATGGCAGCGATGGGCGGCATCCGGTGGTCGCAGTCTAGTCCTGCCGCGTGGTGCCGCCGGTTCATCTCCTGCGCGGATTCGGGCAAGCTGGGCGGTCTCCATCGACAAGGACATCCATGAGCGCGCTATCCGGCATCGAACAGGCCACGGGCCAGACCTTCCCGCCCCTGTTCAAGCAGTTGCATGCAGCGGGTCGGTTGAGCTGGGGTGCTCCCCATCCGGAATGGTCCGAGGTGGTATTCCCGGCGCTGCAGGCAGAACCGCCGGTGCTGCTGTACGCCCAGGACTATGAGCCGTTGGAGGACGATGAACTGCTCGAGGCGTGGCAGGAGCTGACCGCAGAGGATCATTACAATCCCCTGCGCACTGACCTGCAGTTGCTGCCCTTTGCGCGGACCGGCGCGGGTGACAGCTACTGTTTCTGGAGCAACGCGCCCGGTTTCAGCGAACCGCCGGTGGTGATGGTGTGGCATGACGACGACCGTGCCGATGTGCTGGCCGCCAGCTACCAGGATTTCGTGTTCCGCAAGATGGTCGAAGCGGTTGCCGACTACCAGCGGCCGTACACGCTGCTGTCGCGCGGCGAGCTGGCCGGGAATCTGCAGCGCTGGCTGCAGACTCACCATTCCTTCCTGCGCGGCGACCAGTACGCGGCATTGCAGCGGCTGTTCGCCCGCGTTGACGATATTGAAGAAGGGAACTTCAGCGAAGACGAGGCACAGGCCATCGTCGCTGAAGTGATCGGCTTCGAGCGGCTGGACGAGTCGTTCGCCTACGTGCGCGAGGACGCCTGAAGGCCGGGGTCGGATCCGCGCGCAGCGTGGCTCTGACTCCTTGTTCGCCGAGCAGGGGTCAGAGCCCTTTCCGTTGGAAAGGGATCCGACCCCGTGCGGGATCAGCCTGCGGCCGGGTAATCGAGATAGCCCGCCTCGCCGCCCCCGTAATAGGTGCTGCGGTCGGGCGTGGCCAACGCGATGTTGCGCTGCAGGCGTTCGACCAGATCCGGGTTGGCGATGAACGGCTGGCCGAACGCGGCAAGGTCGATGGTGCCGGCCTCGACCAGCTGCAGGGCGCGTTCGCGGGTCATGCCGCCGGCCAGGATCACGGTGCCACCGTAGGCCTGCTTGAACTGCTGCAGGAAGGCCTCGCCCAGCACCGACTGGCCCGCCTGCTGGTTGTCGTTGAGATGCACATAGGCCAGGCCGCGCTTGCCCAGTTCCTCGGCCAGGTACAGATAGGTGGCCTCGTTGTCGGGGTAGAACGGCATGTCGAAGGTGAGATTGTTCGGTGCCAGGCGCACGCCGATGCGCTGCGCACCGATGCGCTGGGCCATCGCATCGACGGTGTCCAGGATCAAGCGCGCGCGGTTGGGCAGCGAGCCGCCGTAGTGATCTTCGCGCTGGTTGATGACCGGGTTGAGGAACTGTTCGAACAGGTAGCCGTTGGCGGCATGCAGTTCGATGCCGTCGAAGCCGGCGGCGATGGCGTTCTCTGCGCCGCGCACGAAGTCGTCGACGGTGCCGGGGATCTCTGCGGTCTCCAGTGCACGTGCCGGGGTGGGATCGGCGTGGCCGCGGCTGCCATCCTCCAGGTACACGAACGAGGTGTTCTTCGGTGCGCTGGCCACCGGGCGGGTACCGGCGCTGACCGGCTGCCCACCGTCGGGCTGCAGCGAGGAATGCGACATGCGGCCGACGTGCCAGAGCTGGGCGAAGATCGTGCCCTGTGCGGCATGCACCGCCTCGGTGACGAGCTTCCACCCGGCCACCTGCTCGGCCGACCAGATACCCGGGACGTCGATGTAGCCCTGGCCCTGCGGCGAGACCGGGGTGCCTTCACTGATGATCAGGCCGGCGCTGGCGCGCTGCCGGTAGTACTGCGCGGTGAGTTCGTTGGCGACCGCACCGGGGTTGCGGGCGCGGGTCATCGGGGCCATCGCGATGCGGTTGCGCAGGGCGGTGCCTGCCAGATCGAAGGGGCGGAACAGGGCGGCGATCATGTCGGTCATCTCGGTGTGGGGGAAGGCGCCAGCGGCGCGATGCACACAGGATGGAGTTGACATGCGGACGCATAAAGCGCTTCGATCTCCCTGGGCGCGGGACTATTTGTCCCCAATGGAGCGTGATAGATGCTGCCGCTGGAATCGTTGAATGGCCTGGTGACCTTCGTTACCACGGCCCGCTCAGGCAGCTTCACCGAGGCTGCCGACGCGCTGGGCATCTCGCGCTCGGCAGTGGGCAAGGCCATCGCCCGGCTGGAAGCGCGGCTGGGCGTGCGCCTGTTCCACCGCACCACGCGGCGCATCGCGCTGACCACCGATGGCGAGGCGTACTACGCATCGTGTGCGGCGGCGCTGGAAGAAATCTCCGCCGCCGAAGCCTGCCTGGGGTCGGCCGGCCTGCCCAGCGGACGGCTGCGCATCGACATGCCGTCCTCGTTCGGGCGGCTGGTGGTGCTGCCCGTGCTGCTGCGCCTGTGCCGGCAGTACCCGGACCTGCAACTGACGATGACCTTCACCGATCACTTCGTCGATCCGGTCGAAGAGGGCATCGACCTGCTGATCCGCTTCGGCGGGTTGCACCAGGCCGAGCACCTGGTCGCGCGCCGGCTGGGTCGCCAGCGCCTGGTCACCTGCGCATCGCCGGAGTACCTGCAGGCGCATGGCGTGCCAGCGACCGTGGAGGAACTGGCGCAGCATCGCAGCATCGTCGGCTTCCGCCATGGGCAACCGGTGGCGTGGCGGATTGGCAGTGATGACGCCGAGGGAACGTTCATCCCGAACGCGGCCTACCAGCTCAACGATGGTGACGCAGTGATCGATGCGGCCATCGCAGGACTGGGCATCTGCCAGATGCCCATTTCACTGGTACGCCGACATCTGGAATCCGGCGCGCTGCACTCGGTGCTGGATGCGCACATGCAACGGCATATCGACATCCATGCGCTGTGGCCACCGACCCGGCACCTGCGGCCGAAGGTGCGCTATGTGGTGGATGAGCTGGCGCGGCTGGCGGATGAGGGCTTGTTCGATTGAAACGGCACGATTGAGCGGGATGGTTGCCCGTGTATACTATCCCCCAGTATAGTTTCGAGGTGGCCTGATCATGCCGCACTCCCCCGAAGAGAAGAAGAAGGTCCTGGCCCGCGTGCGCCGCATCCGTGGCCAGTGCGATGCGCTGGACCGCGCGCTGGAAGCTGGCGCCGACTGCGGGCCGGTGCTGCAGCAGATCGCCGCCATCCGTGGCGCGGTCAACGGCCTGATGTCCGAGGTGATGGAGGCCCATCTGCGCGAGGAGTTCGGGCAACCCGCCGCCTCCGACGAACAACGCGCCGAACGCGTGCGCGACATGAGCGCGTTGATCCGTTCGTACCTGAAATAAACGACGGCGCAACATGGCGCCGCCCATCCTGTCATTGCCTGTCTCTGGAGAGTCCACCATGAAGTCCCGTGCCGCCGTCGCCTTTGGTCCCGGCCAGCCGCTGCAGATCGTCGAGATCGACGTCGCCCCGCCGAAGAAGGGCGAAGTGCTGGTGAAGATCACCCACACCGGTGTCTGCCACACCGATGCGTTCACGCTGTCCGGCGATGATCCGGAAGGCCTGTTCCCGGTGGTGCTGGGCCATGAAGGCGCCGGCATCGTGGTTGAAGTGGGCGAGGGCGTGACCAGCGTCAAGCCGGGCGACCACGTGATTCCGCTGTACACCGCCGAGTGCGGCGAGTGCCTGTTCTGCAAGAGCGGCAAGACCAACCTGTGCGTGGCCGTGCGCGCGACCCAGGGCAAGGGCGTGATGCCCGATGGCACCAGCCGCTTCAGCTACAACGGTGAGCCGCTGTACCACTACATGGGTTGCTCGACCTTCAGCGAATACACCGTGGTGGCCGAAGTGTCGCTGGCCAGGATCAACCCGGAAGCGAACCCGGAGCACGTCTGCCTGCTCGGTTGCGGTGTCACCACCGGCATCGGCGCGGTGCACAACACCGCCAAGGTGCAGGAGGGCGACAGCGTTGCGGTGTTCGGCCTCGGCGGCATCGGCCTGGCGGTGATCCAGGGCGCGCGCCAGGCCAAGGCCGGCCGCATCATCGCGGTGGACACCAATCCGTCCAAGTTCGAACTGGCGCGCGAATTCGGCGCCACCGACTGCATCAACCCGAAGGACTTCGATAAGCCGATCCAGCAGGTCATCGTTGAAATGACCACCTGGGGCGTGGACCACAGCTTCGAGTGCATCGGCAACGTCAACGTGATGCGCGCGGCGCTGGAATGCGCGCACCGTGGCTGGGGCCAGAGCGTGGTGATCGGCGTGGCCGGTTCGGGCCAGGAGATCTCCACCCGTCCGTTCCAGCTGGTGACCGGCCGCAAGTGGATGGGCACCGCCTTCGGTGGCGTGAAGGGCCGCAGCCAGCTGCCGGGCATGGTCGAGGATGCGATGAAGGGCGATATCGAACTGGCCCCGTTCGTCACCCACACCATGGACCTGGACAAGATCAACGACGCCTTCGACCTGATGCATGAAGGCAAGTCGATCCGTTCGGTGGTCCACTACTGAGCCGCGGCGTGGGCTGGTTCGACGCCCTGCGCAGGCCGCGTGCGGAGGATCCACGCGCGGCCCTGGTCGACCCGATCGAGCAGGCGCTGCGCGCGCTGGGCTGGGTCGAGGGCGACGTGGGTCCACCGCGCGTGGTGGACTCGCCCTTCGGCATTGATGAAATGCCGTTCGAGCACTGGCTGGCACAGGTATTCCTGCCGCGCCTGCACGAAGCCCGCGCCGACGGCCTGTGGCCACCGCGCAGCGACGTGGCGGTCGCGGCGTATCGCAACCTGGACGGCCAGCCTGGCGTCGAATCGTTGCTGCGCCTGCTGGCACAGCTGGATGAACTGATCAACCAAGGCGTCCACGCCGGGCGTGGATAAGCCGACCAAGGTCGGCATCTACCAGAAGCACGCGTGCGCTGACGCGCCGCGCAGGAGAGCACCATGGAACGCATTGAACACCGCGCCTGTTTTGGCGGCTGGCAGGACGTCTACCGCCATCATTCGACCACGCTGGGCTGCGACATGCAGTTCGCCGTGTACCTGCCGCCGCAGGCGGAAACGCAGACGCTGCCGGTGCTGTACTGGCTGAGCGGGCTGACCTGCACCGAGCAGAATTTCATCACCAAGGCGGGCGCGCAGCGCTATGCGGCCGAACACGGCGTGATCATTGTCGCGCCTGATACCAGCCCGCGCGGTGATGACGTGGCCGATGCCGAAGGCTACGACCTGGGCAAGGGCGCAGGGTTCTACCTCAACGCCACCCGTGCACCGTGGGCGAAGCACTTCCGCATGCATGACTATGTAGTGCAGGAGTTGCCGGCGCTGATCGAAGCGGAGTTCCCGGCGACCGGCGCACGCGCCATCAGCGGGCACTCGATGGGCGGCCACGGTGCGCTGGTGATCGCGCTGCGCAATCCGGGGCGCTACCGCAGCGTGTCGGCGTTCTCGCCGATCGTCGCGCCCAGCCATGTTCCGTGGGGGCAGAAGGCCTTCCACGCCTACCTTGGCGACAACCCGGCCGACTGGGCGCAATGGGACGCCTGCGCATTGATTGCCGCGGCCAGCGAGCGCCTGCCGTTGCTGGTCGACCAGGGCGAGGCGGACGAGTTCCTGCAGACCCAGCTGCAGCCGCAGCGCCTGCAGGAGGCCTGCGCCGCTGCCGGCCATCCGCTGACCCTGCGCCTGCAGCCCGGCTACGACCACAGCTACTACTTCATTGGCAGCTTCATCGGCGAGCACATCGCCCACCACGCCCGCGCCCTGCAGGGCTGAGCCCCCGGAAAAAAGGGGACGGAGGGGATTAAGTCGCATTTGCCGCTGTGCCGCAAACGACTTAATCCCCTCCGTCCCCTTTTTCAGCGATGGATCACACCCTCGTGGCGTCGCCCCGCGCTATCGTGCGCGTAGACGGCCTTGCGGATCGGGGGATGCATGCCGGTAGTGCTGGCGCTGCTGTATGTGCTGTGCCATGGCCTGGTGCTGGCCTTGTGGCCTGGTCCGGCCGGGGTAGGCTCCTTCGTTTTCCTGACCGGTGCCCCGTTGCTGGCGGCGGCCGCCTGCCTGTGGCGGGCCCGCCGCGACCGCGCGGCACTGGGGTGGCGCGCCACGGCATTGGCGCTGCTGCTGTGGGCCGGCGGCATGGCGTTCAACATGATCGACGCCCTGGGCGCCGGGCGTGCCGATTTCACCCCGCGCGCAAGCCTGTTCCTTTACGTGCTCTACGGTGTGCCCCTGGTGTTCATCCTGGCCAGGGCGCGCCGGGAACGGGTCAGCATCAGCCTGATCGATGCGGCCATGGCGGCGCTGCTGGGCGTGCTGTTCTTTGTGCACGCGCAGTCGTTCGCCGCCCGCGTTGACATCGACGACCACGCGTTGTCCAACATGCAACGCATGTTCGATATCCAGAACCTGTGCATCGCCGTGTTCGCGGTGGTGCGCTGGCTGGCCGGCGACGTTCCCGAGCGGCGTACCTTTTTCCGCGCGCTGGCGATGTATGCGGCGACCTACCTGTTGGTGGCGTATTACATCAACCACTACACCTCCGGTGATGCGTTCGGTGCCTATGCCGATCTGCTGATCGATCTGCCGTTCCTGCTGCTGGCGCTGCTCGCACTCAGCCAGGCACCGGCGCGGGTCCTGACGCCGCATCCGCGGATGGCGCGCACGGTGCAGGCGGCGGGCCCGATGATCCTGCCGCTGCTGCTGCTGGTGGTGGGCACCCTGGTGGTCGACCATGCCCGGCCCCTGGCCGTGAGCGGTTTCGTGGTGGCGACGCTGGGGTTCGGCCTGCGCAGCATCCTGCTGCAGGTGGACCTGATGGAACGGCAGGCCTCGCTGGACCAGCTGGCGCGCCAGGATGGCCTGACAGGCGTGGCCAACCGGCGCGAGTTCGACGCGCTGCTGCTGGCCGAGTGGAATCGCGCACGGCGCAGTGGCACCGAGCTGGGCCTGCTGCTGTTGGATATCGATCATTTCAAGGCCTTCAACGACCGCCACGGCCATCCCGCCGGCGACCGCTGCCTGCAGGCCGTGGCAGCGGTACTGAAGGCGAGCGCCGGTCGCGCCGGTGACAGCGTCGCACGTTATGGCGGCGAGGAATTTGCGGTGATCGTGCCCGGAAGCGCGCTGTCGGGCGTTCTGGCGCTGGCCGAGCGCCTGCGCCAGGCGGTGGAAGCGCTGCCGTTGCCGGAAGGATCGGTCAGTATCAGCATCGGCGTGGGTTACCTGCATCCGCCGGCTCTGGCCAGTGCCGATCAGTTGCTGGCAGACGCCGATGCCGGCCTGTATGCCGCCAAGCGGGCTGGCCGCAACCAGGTGATCCTGCATGCGCACGTGCTGGATGACGAGGGCAGCACGCACGGAACGATGGACTGTTGAGCAGCTCTCTGCATGCGATCACACGGGGGGCGTGACGGCTTATCGCTGCCGCAACCAGCCGGTCGGATCGAGCAGCCTCAGCCCGACCGGTGACAACGAGCGCTGCCGCAACGGCAGGTTTGCCGCCTGCACGGCCATCGCACAGCGTGCCAGTTGCCGGCGCAACGGTGCCAGCGTGTCGTCTTCGCGGGGCCGCGCATGCCGCCATTGTGCGATGCGCAGCAGGCAGACCAGCAGGTCCAGTTCGCTGGCGGCAATGAAGGGGGAGCCGGCGGGCAACAGGTCGATCGGTGCCGCCGGCGCGGCCAGCAGCGGCAGCAGGCCGATGAAGGCGTCGCAGCCCTCCCGGCCAAGCCCGAGTCCGCTCAGCTGGGCAAGGCCATCGGCCTGCAGATCGGGGTCGCGCAGCTGGCGTATCGCGCCCAGCAGCGCCTGTTCGCCCCGGCCGAACTGTCGACCGAAGGCGCGGTAGTTGACCCGGGGGGAAACAACGGGGAACGGGAGGCCATGGTGGCTAGGGCTGTGGGTCGCGGGTTTCCACCAGCACCGGACAGGGCGCGTGGTCGATGGTCCATTGCCCGATCGAGGGCTCGAACAGGCGTTCCAGCCGGGACAGGTGGCGATGGCCGATCACGATCAGGTCGCACTCCAGGCGCCGGGCCTGCTCGCTGATCACTTCGCCGGGATCGCCGGAGGGGATCTGCGCGATGGCATCGACGCCGCGCTCGCGCAGTTCGGCCAGAGCTTCGGCCAATACTGCCTCGGCGCGGGAGCGCTGGCGGGCGGCTTCCGGATACTCGGTGCGATCGGCTTCGCTGGCATCGGCCGCCAGCGCGAATTCGGGGTCGAGCACGCACAGCAGGTGCAGGCGGCTGTGGGGGCCGGCGATGGCGGCGGCCAGGTCCAGCACGCGTGCGTGCTGGGGGCCACCATCCAGGGCGACCAGCAGGGTAGTGAACATGGATGTCTCCTTGGCGGGACGGGGATGGTCGCCGATGTCACCGCGCGCACCCATGCCGTGCGCGGCAGTCAATGAATGCGTCGAACGCAATCCACGGTGGTCGCAAGTGCCGTAGAGTCATCTGATTTACTGGAGACTGTCATGCCCCTGCCGGACCTGAACCTGTTGCTGGCACTGGACGTGCTGATTGACGAATGCAGCGTGGCCGCCGCCGCGCGCCGGATGAACCTGAGCGCGCCGGCGATGAGCCGCACCCTGGGCCGGATCCGCACTGCGCTGGGTGACCCGGTGCTGGTGCGTGCCGGCCGCGGTCTGGCGCCCACGCCCCGCGCGCTGCAGCTGCGCGAGCAGGTCCGCGATGTGATCGAGCAGGCCCACCGCGTCTTCAACGCCGGTCGTGAAGTGGACATGCGCGTGCTCGAGCGAACCTTCAGCGTGCGCGCCAATGATGTCTTCATCGGTGGATTTGGCGGTCGCCTGCGCGAGATCTTCCGCCAGCAGGCACCGCGCGCGGTGCTGCGCTTCGTACCCGAGGGCGATACCGACGATGATGCGATGGCGCAGGGCCGGATCGACCTGTACATCAGCACCGCCGGCAAGCATGCGCCCGATACCAAGGTGCAGAACCTGTTCAGTACCTCGTTCATGGGCGCCGCGCGCGAGGACCACCCACTGTTCGACGAGGAGATCAGTGCAGAGCGCTTTGCCGCGTGTGACCACATCGCGGTGTCGCGCCGTGGCCTGCCGCGTGGGCCGATCGATGATGACCTGGCCACGCTCGGCCTGCAGCGCCGCGTGGCGCTGATCAGCCCGACCTTCCACGGTGCGATCTTCGCGGCGGCCGAATCAGACCTGATCCTGCCGCAGATGCCAAGCGTGATGCTGGAGCGGATCGTCAGCATGCGCCTGCCGCTGCGCCTGTTCCCGCTGCCGATCCCGGTGCGTACCGCGGCCATCGTGCAGGCCTGGCATCCGCGGCTGGACAACGATGCCGCGCACCAGTGGCTTCGCCGTTCGATCAAGACCATGTGCGAGCGCGTCGAGGACGCCCACCGCTGAGACCCGCAGGCGTGCGCTGGACGCACGCCTGGGATGCCGGCGACGCCATTTTTCACAGGGTACCGGCTCCCTAGACTGCGCTCCCCGGAGTTTCACTGAGCGCATTCCAATGACCCTCAACATGCCGTGCACTGCACGGATCGGCGCCTGGCGATGAGTGCGCCGGCCGCCGCTGTCCCGGCCGCCGCAGCGCCCCGTCCTGCCGCCGCCCCCGGGCTCGATCGCCGCATTCTGGTCGGCCTGTGTGGCGTGCTGCTGGCGGTGCTGGTGTCCGGCTTCAACGAGAACATCACCAAGGTCGCGCTGGCCGACATCCGTGGCGCGATGGGTTTCAGCGTCGACGACGGCAGCTGGATCGTCGCCCTCTACAGCGCGATGTCGGTCAGCGCGATGGCCTTCGCGCCGTGGTGTGCCGCCACCTTCTCGCTGCGCCGCTTCGCATTGGCGATGATCGGTGGCTTCATGGTGCTGAGCGTGCTGTGCCCGCTCGCCCCGAACCTGCAGGTGTTCCTGCTGCTGCGTGCATTGCAGGGCCTGTGCGGCGGTGCACTGCCGCCGTTGCTGATGAGCGTGGCGCTGCGCTTCCTGCCGCCTGGCATCAAGCTGTACGGCCTGGCCGGCTACGCGTTGACGGCGACGTTCGGCCCGAGCATGGGCACGCCGCTGGCCGCGTTCTGGGTCGAGCAGGTGGGCTGGCACTGGGCGTTCTGGCAGATCGTGCCGTACTGCCTGGCCGCCATGGCGATGGTCGGCTGGGGCCTGCCACAGGACCCGCTGCGGCTGGAACGCTTCGCCCAGTTCGATGGCGTTGGGCTGCTGCTCGGCCTGCCGGCGCTGGTGCTGCTGGTGCTGGGCCTGGTGCAGGGCCCGCGGCTGAACTGGTTAGATTCGCCGATGATCACGCTGATGATCGGTGGCGGTGCCGGCCTGATGGTGCTGTTCATGATCAACGAATGGTTCCACCCGCTGCCGTTCTTCAAGCTGCAGTTGTTGGCCAATCGCAATCTCAGCTACTCGCTGGTCACGCTGGGTGGCGTGCTGTTCGTGCTGCTGGCGGTGATCTCGATCCCGTCCGGCTTCCTGGCCAGCGTGCAGGGCTACCGGCCGCTGCAGACCGCACCGATGCTGCTGTGGGTGGCACTGCCACAGGTGATCGCGCTGCCGCTGGTGGCGGCCCTGTTGAACATCCGCGCGGTGGACTGCCGCTGGGTGCAGGCCACCGGCCTGGCGATGCTGGCACTGGCCTGCTGGCTGGGCTCGCACCTGGACGTGGCCTGGATCCGCGACAACTTCCTGGGGGTGCAGCTGCTGCAGGTGTTTGCCCAGCCGATGGCGGTGCTGCCGCTGCTGATGCTGGCCACCGGCGGCCTGGCGCCACAGGATGGCCCGTTTGCCTCGGCCTGGTTCAACACGGTCAAGGGCTTCGCTGCGGTGTTCGCCGGTGGCGTACTGGATGCCATCGCCCAAGGCCGCCGTCATTTCCATTCCACCGTGCTGGTCGACCGCCTTGGCGAGCAACCGTGGCTGGCCGATGGCCCGCAGCTGGGCGCGCGCCTGCATGCACAGGTACAGGCGCTGACTTCGGCCGACCTGTACTGGGTGGTCGCACTGGTGGCGCTGGCCTTCATTCCCCTCATTGCCTGGATGCCCACCCGCATCCATCCGCCACGCGCCGTGGCCTGAACCTTTCGCAGGAACCCCTCATGACGATCAATCGAACCCCTCTCAACACCGGCCTGGGCCTGGGCGTGCTGGCCCTGGCCATCGGCGCGTGGCTGCTGCTGCGCGATGGCGGTCACCAGACCACCAACAATGCGTACGTGGTGGCCGACTACACCCTGGTAGCGCCGAAGATTGCCGGCTTCGTCAGTGCCGTGGACGTAGAGGACAACCAGTCGGTGAAGGCCGGTGACGTGCTTGCCCGCATCGACGACCGCGACTACCAGGTGGCACTGCAGGCTGCGCGTGCCGACCTTGCCAATGCCCGTGCGCAGCTGGCCAATGCGCAGGCCGCACTGGCCCAGCAGGACTCGCTGATCGCGCAGGCCAGGGCCAGCGTCGATGTCAGCCGTTCCGAACTGACCCTGGCCAGTGCCGACCAGCAGCGTTACCGCGAACTGGCCCGTGATGGCGCCGGTACCGTGCAGAACGCGCAGCAGGCGCAGTCGAAGCAGGCCGTGGCCAGTGCGCATCTGCAGCAGGGCCAGGCCGCACTGTCGACCGCACGCCAGCGCACCGACATCCTCAGCGCGGGCGTGCAGGCTGCACAGGCGGCGGTGCAACGTGCAGAAGCGGCACAGGCACGCGCCGAACTGGATCTGTCGCACACCGTGCTGCGCGCGCCGATCGATGGCATGGTCGGTCGCCGCGCAGTGCGCGTCGGTGCCTACCTGACCCCGGGTACGCCGGTGGCTGCGGTGGTCCCGCTGAAGCGCGCCTTCGTGGTCGCCAACTTCCAGGAAACACAGATGACCCGCATGCAGGCCGGCCAGCAGGTCGAACTGAAGGTGGACGTATTCCCGGGCACGCCGCTGCGCGGGCACATCGACAGCATTGCACCAGCCACCGGCGTCACCTTTGCTGCAGTCGCACCAGAGAACGCCACCGGCAACTTCACCAAGGTGGTGCAGCGCATTCCGGTGAAGATCGTGCTGGAGCCGGGCCAGCCGCTGCTGGACCAGCTGCGTGCCGGCATGTCGGTGGAAGCCAGCGTTGACCTGGGCAGCCGCGCGCGTGCGCAGAGCATGCAGCACGGACCGGGCCACAAGCGCGGGGAGGGCGCATGAGCGCCATTACCGTTTTCCGCACCTTAGTTGCGGCCACCCTGTGCACGGCCCTGGCTGCCTGCGCGATGGGCCCGGACTTCGTACGCCCGCAGGCGGAACTGCCCGGCCACTGGCAGGGTGGGGCTGTCGCCGGCAACGCCATCGATCAGGACGCCGCCTGGTGGGCCGGCTTCGACGATCCGCTGCTGGGGCAGCTGGCCCACCAGGTGCTGGCGGCCAACCTGGACCTGCAGCTGGCCGCCAACCGCGTGCAGCAGAGCCGCACCGCGCGCGGCATCAGCGCCGCCGATCACCTGCCCAGCGTCAGCGCGAGCGCCAGTGGCGTGCGTGCACGCAACAGCGAAGTGGGCCTGAATGATCCGTCCGGCAACGGCGGCCGTGATGACTACGGGCTGTTCCAGGCCGGTATCGGCCTGGGCTGGGAACTGGACCTGTGGGGCCGCGTGCGGCGCCAGGTGGAAGCGGCCGACGCGCGCGTGCAGATGGCCGAGGAGGATGCACACGCCGTGCGCATCGCGCTGCTGGCGGAAACCGCGCGTGATTACCTGCAGCTGCGTGCGACGCGGCAGCTGCTGGCGATCACCGAGGACAACCTCAGCATCGCGCATGACATCAAACGGCTGACCGAGGCGCGCCAGAAGCAGGGCGTGGCCAGCACGCTGCAGGTGTCCAGCGCGGCCGCGCAGGTGGCTTCGCTGCAGGCGCGCATCGCGCCGCTGCGGCATCGCGAATCGCAGCTGCGCAATGCGCTGGCGTTCCTGCTGGCACAGCCGCCGCAGGCACTGGACGCGCAGCTGCAGGATGCACGCCGTGACTGGCCGGCGTTGCCAGCGGTGGCGGTGGGTCTGCCGAGTGAACTGGCCGAGCGTCGCCCGGACATCCGTCGTGCCGAGGCGGCACTGCATGCGGCAACGGCCGGCATCGGCGTGGCCAAGGCCAGTTTCCTGCCGCGCATCACCTTGAATGGTGACGCAGGCTTCCAGGCCAAGCAGCTGGATGACCTGGATGGCTGGAACGCGCACCGTTTCAGCATCGGGCCGTCGATCAGCCTGCCGATCTTCCAGGGCGGGCGGCTGAAGGCGAACCTCGCGCTGAGCAGGCTGCAGCAGCAACAGTCGGCCCTGCAGTTCCGCCGTACCGTGTTGCAGGCCTGGCATGAGGTGGACGACGCCATGGATGGCTACAGTGCCGCGCAGCAGCGCACGGTGCAGCTGCACGTGGCGGTGGATGAGAGCGAGACGGCACTGGGGGGGGCGCGCCGGCAGTACCAGGCCGGCGTGGTCGACATGCTGGACGTGCTGACCACCCAGCGCATCGCGCAGGACAACCAGGCCGCGCTGGCCAACAGCCAGGCCGCCGCCGCGATCGCGCGGGTGGAGCTGTACCGCGCGCTGGGCGGTGGCTGGTAGCGATAGGGAAACGCCGGGCCATGCCCGGCGGTTCGTCGGTAGTTGCCAACCTTGGTTGGCAGCTTTTTTGGAGCGCCAACCAAGGGTGGCGTCTACCAGAGCATGGTCATCGGCACCGGGTCGATCACGACACGGGCACGGTAGCGCCGGGCCATGCCCGGCGGGCGGGTGCCTCAACGCACGTCGCGCAGTTCCCAGTGGCTGCCGGCCAGCAGGCGCAGGCGCTGCTTGAACACGTCACTGTCGATGCGGGTGGTGGCGACCAGGTTGATGCGCAGGTCCTTCTGCTCGCCGGTCACGGTGGCCTCCGGGTCGGTCACGCCCCACTGCGGTTCCACCGCATCCGGGTCGGGCTGCTTGGCCTTCCAGCGTTCGAACAGCGTGCCGCTGCGCAGGGCATCCTGCAGCTCTTCGGCGAAACCGGCGGCGCCCTGGGAATGGAAGGACAGGTCAGGGTCGTTGCCGCGGGCCTTGGACGGATCGGGCAGGCTGATGTGGTACTGCGCAGGCATGGAGTTCTCCTTGAAGTGCGGCAAGGCTGGCACAGTCGGGGTGGAATCGATGTGCAGATTCCTGCCGTGGCCAGCGCTCATTCGAACCGATGCGGCCCATCGGCAAATCCCACGGTGACCGCGCCCTTGCCGACGTTGACCATGCCGGTCAGGCTCATCACCGATTCGTACACGGTCACGCCATGGCCGGCGCAGACCTCTTTCATCTGTGCATAGCCGGGCAGGCTGCGCAGCTCGTCCAGTTCGCCGCCGTAGCTGACGCACACCGTCGGCGTCATCAGCCCGGCACGCACGCGCTGGCCGACCACCGCGAACAGCTTCTGCACGGCGCTGTCGAAGCCCTTGATCTTGGCCACTGGCCCGGTCTCGCCACGGTAGCCGTGCAGCACCGGCTTGATGTCCAGTGCACTGCCCAGTGCCGCGCTGAGCAGGCCGACACTGCGGTCGCCCTTGTGCCGCGCGCGTGCGCGCATGTAGTACAGGTCGCGGGTGATCATGTAGCCGTGCACGTTGCCGGCCAGTTCTTCCAGCCGTTCGCGGATCTGCTGCACGCTGGCGCCACTGTCACGCAGGCGGACAGCCTCCACCGCGGTCACGGCCTGCGCGGCGAACAGGTTCTGGGTATCAAGTACGCGCAGCGCGAACGGCGAGTTGTAGCCCGCTGCCTGCCGCACCGGCTTGTAATCGTTGAGGATGGCGAAGCTGGCCTGCAGCGCGTTGTCGTGGATCGGGCTGCGGGTCTTGGTGATGGTCATGCAGAACACGTGGTCGTAATCGATCACCAGCTGCTGCAGGAACAGGTCGCGGATCTGGTTGACGCTGAAGGGGATGGTTTCCGCTTCAGCGCCATGTTCGGCCACATGCGCGTGCAGGAAGCTCAGGGTGGCCTGCTCATCGCGATGATCGGCCAGCACGGCTTCGCCGATCCGTACGGTGATCGGCAGCAGCACGATGTTGTGCTCGGCAATGAAGTCCTGCGGCAGGTCGCAGGCCGAGTCGACGACGATTCCGATGCGCATCCGCGGCTCCCCCTCCAGGGCGGTTGTAGGTTCGGAAATGTGAAATCTATCTCAAATTCTGGCGTGGCGCGCGAGGGAAACGCGGCACGCCCTGTTCAGCGACTGCGCTGCACGGCCACCGGAAGCTCGGCCAGGCGCTGCCATTCGGGCTGCCGCAGCAGATCCGGGTCGGCCAGCACCGCCGCCATCAGTGGGTGGGCGTCGTTGCCCCAGAACAGTTCGCCATCGATGGCCAGGGTCGGCACGCCGAACACGCCGGTTGCAATGGCGGCCTCGGTGTTCCTCCGCAGCTGCTCCTTGACCGCGGGAGTCGCGATGGCGCTGGCGACATC
Source organism: Stenotrophomonas sp. YJH_SMC_65 (assembly GCF_059369475.1). Classification (NCBI taxonomy): domain Bacteria; kingdom Pseudomonadati; phylum Pseudomonadota; class Gammaproteobacteria; order Lysobacterales; family Lysobacteraceae; genus Stenotrophomonas; species Stenotrophomonas sp. YJH_SMC_65. The sequence goes on along the minus strand of NZ_JCAFSR010000006.1, from coordinate 367,047 downwards.
CTCGATCCCCAGCCGCGCGGCTGGTTCGGGCAGGGCCTCGGCGCTGTCGGCGGCATTCCCGTCGCGCCAGATCCAGTCGAACAGCACGTCCACCGCCTGTGCGCTGCCACCCGCGGCCAGGCACAGGCGCAGGGCAGACAGCGGATTGAACGGGTGGCCCGGCGGGAACCGCAGCGGTGTGCCTTCGGCCTGCGCGGTCCACAGCAGCTGGCGGTAGATGAAGCGGCGCTTGGCCGGAATCTCGGCCGGCCCGAGGTTGCCCAGGTGATGCAGCACGGCACCAAAGGCGATCGGCACCGGCTGGATCCGCGGGAACTCGGGCAGCTGCTTCAGCTTCTGCCAATGCAGGTAGGAGTACGGCGAAACGAAGTCGAAATACCAGCGCAGGGTGGCCATGGTGGTGTCCTTCAATGCGGTCAGGGCTGCGCGTTGCGCAGCAGGTAGCGATCGCGCAGCTCGGTCTGGCGCGAGCGCATCGGCATCGCCCGGCCGCCCAGCCAGACCTGTTCGGCATAGTGCGCCACGTCCAGCGGGTCGCCCTCCCACAGCACCAGGTCGGCACGCTTGCCCGGCTCGATGCTGCCGATCTGGTCGGCCACACCGAACGCCTGCGCCGGCACCCGGGTCAGGCCGGCCAGGCCGTCGGCCCAGGGCAGTCCATTGGCCACGGCATTGCCGGCCAGCTGGCGCATCTTGCGGGCGTTGTGCGAGGCGTCGCCACGCTGCACGAACGAGACCGCCACGCCGGCCCGTTGCAGGCGTGCCGCATTTTCCAGGGTTGCACCGATCTGGTCGAAGCTGGCCGGCAGGTTGGACAGCACGTCGACGAACACCGGCACCTGCGCGGCGGCCAGCTCCGGTGCCAGCTGCCAGGCTTCGCTGCCACCGGCAATGGCGATCTTCACCTTCTCGCGGGCGGCCCAGCGCAGCAGCTGGCGGATGTCCGCCGCACGGTCCACCTCCACCACGATGCGGCCCTGGCCGGCCAGGTAGCGGCCCAGCGTGCGGCGCCCGGCCGGGGTCAGCAGCGCATGCGGTGAGTCCGCGGCGACCTGGCCACGCGCCTCGTCCACCATCTGCTGCAGCAGCATCCATTGCGCCGCACGCGAATGCCCGGTCAGTTCCACTGCGGCCGACCCCAGGCGCAGGAACAGCGCGCGCGGCCCGAGGGGATCGGCGCTGCCGTCCAGCCGCATCACACCGCCCTGGCCAGCGACGAAGCCGCCACCGGTGGCGGCCCCCAGGGCGGTGAAGCCGATGCCGTCCAGGCGCGCCACCGGGATCAGCACCGAGGCCGGGTTGTAGGCCAGGGTGACATCGAATTCGGGGCGCAACGGTTGTTCACCGATCTTCAGCGTGCTGTCGACCGTGCTCGCTTCACCGGAGACTTCTTCGATGCCGATCTCGGTGATGCCCCCGAACAGCGCGGGTGTCAGCGGGCGGCCATCGGCCTCGACGACGTTGGCCCCGGCCGGTGCGGACAGCCCGTTGCCGACTGCGCGGATGATGCCGCCCTGCACCAGTACATCGGCGTGCTGCAGGCTGCCGCGCGCGCTGGCCGTATGTACGGTGGCGTTGCGGACCAGCAGGTCCTGCGCCTGCGCAGCTGCGGAGAGGTAGACCAGCACCATGACCGTAGCGCCGAGCCAAGCCCGGCGACGCTTGTTCAACGCGCCCATCAGTGCACCTCCTGGCCGAGCTGGAAATCGGAACGCGGCGTCGCTGCCGGCGCACTGCGGTCGTACAGGCGGCGGCCGTCGATGAAGACCTGTTCGGCCAGCGCGTAGGAACCGAAGGGGTTGCCGTTCCACACCACTACGTCGGCCATCTTGCCGGCCTCCAGGGTGCCGGTCTGGCCTTCAATGCCCAGCGCTCTGGCGGCATTGGCCGTCATCCAGGTGATGGCATGTTCGGGCGTGATCTCCGGCATGTGCGCGCGGCGCGCGGCGGCGATCACCTTGGCCGCTTCCTGGTTCAGGCGCTGGATGCCTTCGGGCGAATCGGAATGGACGATGGCGCAGCTGTTCTTCGGCCGGTCGACCAGTGCGATGTTCTCCGGAATGCCATCGAAGGCTTCCATCTTGAAGCCCCACCAGTCGGCCCACAGCGCACCGCAGACGCCGTCGGCGGCCAGCCGGTCGGCCAGCTTGTAGGCCTCTACGCCGTGGTGGAAGGCCGCCACCTTGAAGCCGAATTCCTTGGCCAGGTCGAGCATGGTGGCCATCTCGTCGGCGCGGTAGCAGTGGATGTGCACGCGGATGTCGCCTTCGATCGCGCCGGCCAGCGTGTCCAGCTTGAGATCGCGCTTGCCGCCGGCATCACCGGCGCTGTCGCCCTTGTCGCTGCCGAACCAGCCCTTGCGCTTGGCCGGCTTGGGTTTGTTCTTGGCGATGTAGTCGGCAGCATCGATGAAGGCGGCGCGGTAGCCGGCAACGTTGCCCATCCGCGTGGCTGGGGCGACGCCCTTGCCTTCGCCGTAAACCCGTTTCGGGTTCTCGCCGCAGGCCATTTTCAGCCCCCACGGAGCACCCGGGAATTTCATGGCCTGGTAGGTGATGGCCGGCACGTTCTTCAGGGTCACGCCACGGCCACCGACCAGGTTGGCCGAGCCAGGCAGCACCTGCATGCTGGTCACGCCTCCGGCCAGGGCTGTAGCGAAGCCCGGGTCCTGCGGCCACACCGAGTGCTCGGCCCAGACATTGGCGGTGACCGGTGCGGTCATCTCGTTGCCGTCGCTGTGCGCGCCGACGCCCGGGCTGGGGTACACGCCCAGGTGCGAGTGCACGTCGATCAGGCCCGGGGTGACCCACTTGCCCCGCGCATCGATGCGGGTGACCCCGGCATCGGCCTGCAGCTGGCGGCCCACGGCGGCGATGCGGCCCTCGCGCAGCAGCACGTCGGCGTTGTCCAGGCGCTGGCCGGTGCCGGTGAGCACGGTGGCGTTCTGGATCAGCACCGGCGCATCGGGATGCGCCCGGTAGGTGCTGGGGTAGGGATCGGCGACGAAGCGCGAGGCGCCCACCGCCGGTGCCGTGCTCAACGAAACCAGCGCCATCCCAAGAGCGGCGCGCAACACCATCGATGCCATGCAGAGATCCCCAACCCACGCGTGAATCCGCCGACGCTATCCGTCGTCGATACCACTTGCCAAGTGACCTTGGGCAGGGGCAGGGGTGGGGATTTTCCTATACAAAAATTCTGAACGAAGCATTAATTTTTTGTGACACCTGCCGCTACCAACCGGTGGGACAGCGAGCGCTGACCCGCCGTGAGGTGTGCTTTCCATTGCTCCATGACGGAGCTGCACCTGAAATATTTCAAGGAATCAAGGACGTAACTGCAGATGATTGTCTTCCCGTCGTATCGCTCCACCGCTTCCCGCCGCTCGATCCTCCCCTCACCCCTGGCCTCGGCCATTGTTGGCTCGCTGCTGATGGCCGCCGCTCTGCCGGCGCTGGCCCAGGACAGCAACGCAGACGCCTTGTCGCGTTACCAGTTCCAGCGCAGCCTGCAGGCCGCGTCTGCCGCACCGGTCCTCACCGCTTCGCCGTCGCTGGCCGTCGCCGCCGCCGATGTGGAAGTCGATCCGGAACCCATCATGGGCAAGCCGGGTGATGCCGCCAGCTGGCGCACCACCGAATTCAACAGCGACTGGGGCCTGCAGGCGATCAACGCCGATGTGGCCTACGCACGCGGCCTGACCGGCACCGGCATCCGCCTGGGCGTGTTCGACAGCGGCACCGGCCTGGACCACGACGAGTTCGCCGGCAAGGACCACCGCAGCATCCATCTGGCCGACGTGCTGGCCGATGGCAGCCTGTGCGCGCGCGAAGTGCTGAGTGGCCCGGACGCCTGCTTCGCCAGCGACGGTGACCAGGTGGCCGTGTCCTACCAGCTGCTCGACCCGGACTATGCCGATCTGCTGGAGCGCAATGGCTTCTACGAAGGCCTGAGCTACAACGTGCACGGTACCCACGTGTCGGGCACCATCGCCGCCAACCGTGATGGCCACGGCACCCACGGTGTTGCCTTCGGCGCCGACCTGAGCGTGGCCCGCCTGTTCTCCAACAGCGCCACCTACCTGTCGGTGGTGAATATCGGCGGTTCCCTGTATCTGGACGAACAGACCATCGCCGCCATCCAGGCCGACGATTCGATCTACCCGCAGCTGTATGCGCAGATGAACGAGCAGGGTGTGCGCGCCATCAACCACAGCTGGGGCCTGGCCAACGAGCCGACCACAGCGGAAGACCTGGACATGTACCAGTCGCACCCGGTGTTCGCCGCCAGTCTGGCTGCGATGGCCGAAGGTTCGCGCAGCAGCGGACTGATCCAGGTATGGGCCGCTGGCAACACCGATTCGCCCAACACTTCGCCGGAAGAAGCGCCGATTGCCGGCATGTATGCCTCGCTGCCGCGCGCCGTCGCCGACGTCGAGCCGTACTGGCTGGCCGTGGTCAACGTCAATCAGGACCTGGAGCTGAGCAACCGCTCGATGCGCTGTGGCCTGGCGGCGAACTGGTGCCTCGCCGCGCCCGGCTCGAACATCAACTCGACCGTGTACGGTCCCGATTCGGTGATCGAAGGTGATTTCTACGATGACAATGGCAACCTGGTGGTGGACATCATCAGCCAGACCCCGTCGTCCGATTACGAGGAACTGAGCGGCACGTCCATGGCCGCCCCGCACGTCACCGGCGCGCTGGGCCTGCTGTTCGAGCGCTTCCCGTACCTGGACAGCGCGCAGGTGCGCGACGTGCTGCTGACCACCGCCACCGACCTGGGTGCTGCAGGCGTGGACGATGTCTACGGCTGGGGCCTGATGAACCTGGCTGCGGCCGTCGAAGGCTACGGCTCGCTGCGCGTGGACACCGAAGTGGTGATGAACCAGAAGGCCGGCGGCCTGAAGGTGTGGGAAGGTGATGCATGGGACGACTGGACCAATGACATCGGCGGCCCGGGCAAACTGACCAAGAGCGGCATCGGCTGGCTGCGCCTGAGCGGCGACAACAGCTTCAACGGCGCGGTGGTGCGCGAAGGCGTGCTGGAACTGGACGGCGTGAACACGCTGACCAGCGCCGTGGACGTGACCGGCGGAACCTTCCTGCTGAACGGCACCCTGCAGAACACAGCGCTGAACAGCCTGGGCGGCAGCAGCCGCATCACCGCCACCGGTGTGCTGGACGGCTCGGACCTGACCGTCACCGGTGGCGTGGTGTCCTTCAACGGCGTGCAGACCGGCGGCAGCACCTTCGTGGGTGAAAAGGGCACGCTGAAGGGCGTGGGCCAGCTGGGAAACACCACCGTGGCCGGCATCATCGCTCCGGGCAACTCCATCGGCACGCTCACCATCAACGGTGACTATGTGCAGACCGCCACTGGCGTGTACCAGGCCGAGGTGGCCCCGGGCAGCCGCAGCGACCAGCTGCACGTGACCGGCACCGCCACCCTGGGCGGCACCCTGGTGGCGCTGCCGGAACCGGGCACCTACTACCTGGGCGAGCAGTTCAACTTCATCCAGGCCGACGGCGGCGTGAACGGTCGGTTCGCCAGCACCGATTTCAGCGCCTTCTCGCCCTTCCTGCAGTTCGGCCTGGCCTACTCCGCCGCCGGCGCGCGCATTGAAGTGACCCGCGGCAACGCGCTGGCTACCGCGGCCACCACCGCCAACCAGTTGGCCGTGGCCACCGTGGTCGACGGTCTGGCGGTCAACCAGGGCCTGCCGCGTCCGCTGACCATGCTGTTCCCGGAACAGGTGGGCAGCGCACTGGACAGCCTCAGCGGCGAACTGCATGCCGCCACCAGCGCTGCCCTGCTGGAAGGCAGCCGCTACGTGCGTGATGCCGCGCTGGCCCGCCGTGCCGGTGCCGCTGCACCGGGTGCCGAAGGCGGCGACGCCACCGGTGTGTGGGTGCAGGCCCTGGCCGGCAGCACCACGCTGGATGGCAACACCAACACCGCCCGCACCGAAGCCAACAGCAACGGCCTGCTGGTCGGTGCCGACCGCGAGTTCGGCGGCTGGCAGGTGGGCGTGCTGGCCGGTACCGGCCGCACCGACGTGAAGCAGGGCGAAGGGCGCCGTGCGAGGTCGAAGGTGGACAACACCCACTTCGGCGCCTACGCCAGCCACAATTGGGGCGGTTTCGGCCTGCGTGGCGGCCTGGCATGGAGCGAACACGATGTGGACAGTACCCGTGAGCTGGCGTTCGCCGGTTACAGCGACACCCTGAGCGCCCGCTACGACGCGCGTACCCGCCAGGCCTTCATCGAAGCGGCCTACCGCTTCGGTGGCCGCGAGGCTGGCCTGGAGCCGTACGTGCAGGTGGCCCGCGTGGAAGTGGACACCAAGCACGTGAACGAGCGTGGCGGTGCTGCGGCCCTGCAGGGTTCGGTGGACGACGTGCGCACCACCCTGGCCACGGCCGGCGTGCGCTTCGACAAGGGCCTGAAGGCCTCGTTCCAGCAGGACAGCTGGTTGCACGTGCGCGGCGCGGTGGCGTACCGCCACGCCAGCGGCGACCGCAACCCGTCGGCCCGCCTGGGCTTTGCCACCGGCGGTGACAGCTTCGTGGTCAACGGTGCACCCATCGCCGACAGCGCGGTGGTGGCCGAACTGGGCCTCTCGGCCTGGCTGACCGCCAAGCAGCAGCTGGAACTGGGCTACAGCGGCCAGTTCGGCGACGAAAGCCGCGACCACGGTGCCAACCTGCGCTGGTCGGTGCGTTTCTAAGCCACCGGCTTCCGCAGGGAAACCAGGAGGGGCGGCCGTTGGGCCGCCCCTTCTCTTTGTGTGGCAGGGCAGGCGCAGCGTTGCCTACAATGGCGCCCCTGCAGAACCGGACCGGGCATGAAGAGCAAACAGGAAATCGTCGACAACTGGCTGCCGCGTTATACCGGCGTTCCGCTGGACCAGTTCGGCCAGCATATCCTGCTGACCAATTTCGGCGGCTACCTGCACACCTTCTCCGCGCTGACCGGCGCCCCGGTCATCGGCCTGGACCGGCCGATGGCCAGCGCCACCATCGATGGCATCACCATGATCAACTTCGGCATGGGCAGCCCCAATGCCGCGATCATCATGGACCTGCTGTCGGCGGTGATGCCCAAGGCGGTGCTGTTCCTGGGCAAGTGCGGTGGCCTGAAGCGCAAGAACCAGCTGGGTGACCTGGTGCTGCCGATCGCAGCGATCCGCGGTGAGGGCACTTCGGGCGACTACCTGCCGCCGGAAGTGCCGGCCTTGCCGGCGTTCGCGCTGCAGCGTGCGGTCTCGACCATGATCCGTGATCTCGGCCACGACTACTGGACCGGTACCGTCTACACCACCAACCGCCGGGTCTGGGAGCACGACGAGGCGTTCAAGGAGCGGCTGCGGGCGATGCGCTGCATGGCCATCGACATGGAAACCGCCACCGTGTTCGCCGCTGGCTTCGCCAACCACATTCCCAGCGGCGCACTGCTGTTGGTGTCGGACCAGCCGATGATCCCCGATGGGGTCAAGACCGAGGCCTCCGATGCCAAGGTCAGCTCCCAGTTCGTGGAAAACCATATCCAGATCGGTATCGAGGCGCTTAAGCTTATCCGGCGCAACGGCAAGTCGGTCCGCCACCTGCGCTTCGACGAATGATGATGATGGCCTGGCGCGGCGCGCCGGCCCTGGGGAGTAGGTGATGGACGTTGCCGCGCACGTGGTGGAATTCTGGAAAGAGGCGGGCCCTGCGAAGTGGTTCGCCCGCGATGATGCGTTCGACGCGCAGTTCCGCCAGTTGTTCCTGGATGAGCATTTCGCAGCCGCCTCGCGCGCGCGCGAACACTGGCTGGGCAGTGCCGAGGGCGCACTGGCGCTGATGTTGCTGCTGGACCAGTTCCCGCGCAACTGCTTCCGCGGTAGCGCCCATTCCTACGCCACCGATGGCCTGGCCCGGCACTACGCCATGCGCGCCATCGAGGAAGGCCTGGACCTGCAGCTGGTGCCCAAGCTGCGCGCCTTCATCTACCTGCCGTTCGAGCACTCCGAGGATCCGCTGGACCAGGACCGCTCGGTGGCGATGTTCGACGTGCTGGGCGACAAGGAATACCTGCAGTACGCCGAGCTGCACCGCGACATCATCCGCCGCTTCGGTCGCTTCCCCCACCGCAACGCCGTGCTGGGTCGCATTCCCTCACCGGAAGAACTGGACTACCTGGCCGAAGGCGGTTTCGCCGGCTAAGAAAAAGGGGACGGAGGGAATTAAGTCGTTTTTGCCACAAACGACTTAATTCCCTCCGTCCCCTTTTTAGGGGTCAGATCGCCTTTCCGCAGGAAAGGGCTCTGACCCCGGGCCTTCAATCAGTACTTCGGCACGCCGTTGTCGACGTCTTCCGACCAGGCGTTGATGCCGCCGGTGACGTTGAACACCTTGGTGAAGCCCAAGGCGCGGAACTGCTCGGCGGCCTGCGCGCTGCGGCCACCGTGGTGGCACATGAAGGCCAGCGCGGTGTCCTTGGGCAGGGCTTCCAGCGCGGCGCGGCCGTTGCCGTCGAAGGTCTTGAACGGCACGCCCACGGCGGCGATTTCACGCTCGTCGGCCGGGCGCACGTCCACCAGGGTGATGTTGCCGGCACGCACCAGGTCGTCGGCATCGCGCACGCTGATTTCCTGCACCGGCTTGGGCGCATTCGGGTTGTCGATGGCCAGGCCCTTGCCGCGGATGTCGTCCACCCAGTCGATGGTGATGCCGTTGGCGCGACGGGCGCTGGCCAGGTCGAACTGCACGCGCAGGCCGTTGGACTCGGCGGCGATGGCGCCTTCGTCGTGCGGGGCCAGCTGGAAGTTCGGCTGGAAACCGGCGTCGATGGACAGCTGCAGAGCAGCGCCCGGGGCATCGGCCAGCGCGCCCTTGAGCATTTCCACGGCCGCCGGGGTGACGGTGATGCTCGGCGGGGTACGGTCCGGCGCGGCCAGGCCCAGCACGCTGCTCAGCTCGCCGCTGGCAGCCATCTGCAGCACGATGTCGCTGCCGCCGATCAGTTCGCCGTCGATGTACAGCTGCGGAATGGTCGGCCAGTCGCCATAGGCCTTGATGCCTTCACGGATTTCCTGGTCGGCCAGCACGTTGACGTGGGCGAACTCGACGCCGAGGTCCTGCAGGGCGCCCACGGCCTTGGCCGAGAAACCGCACTGCGGCATCGACGGCTGGCCCTTCATGAACAGCACGACGCGGTTGGCGTTGAGGATGGATTCGATGCGCGAACGCAGGGCGGGATCGAGGGACATGGACGTCGGGGTTCCGGGAATTCGAATCATCAATTCTACCCCTCATGGCATCATGGGGGATGAGCAACGCAGGAACATTGCATCGCATCCCGACCCGGCCCTGGCGCTGGCTGCCCTGGCTGGTGGCGTCGCAGCTGGCCGTGATCCTGGTCTGGGCCCTGGCCGGCTGGCACTGGGGGCTGCCCGTGATGGTGGCCAGCCACGCACTGTTCCTGGTGCCGGTATTCCTGCCCAACAGCCGCTTCTACGCGCCGGTGCTGAGCCGGATGGGAGAGGCCGGAAACAGCGTCTGGTTGACCATCGATGACGGTCCCGGCCCGGAGACCCGTGCGGTGCTCGACCTGCTGGACCGCTACCAGGCCCGCGCCACCTTCTTCCTGGTGGGCGAGCGTGCGCTGGCACAGCCGGACCTGGTGCAGGAGATCCTGCGCCGCGGCCACGACCTGGGCAACCACAGCCACAGCCATCCGCAGGCGCGCTTCTGGCGGCTGGGCCCGGCAGCGATGCGTGCCGAGATCGAGGGCTGCCAGCATGCGCTGCAGGCGGTAAGCGGCCGCCCGGTGCGCTGGTACCGTTCGGTGGTGGGCATGACCAATCCGTTCGTGGCGCCGGTGCTGAAGGCGCTGGGACTGGTGCGCGTGGGCTGGAGCGCCCGTGGCTACGACGGTGTCGGCTGCACGCCGGAAGGCGTGCTGTCGCGGCTGCTGCCGGACCTGCGCCCGGGCGCCATCGTGCTGCTGCATGAGGGGGCCGCCCACGGCCACAACCTGGCGATCATCGAACGCGTGCTGCAGGCGCTGGACGAGCGGGGGCTGAAGGCGCGGCTGCCGGTTCCGTAACGCCGGGCCCTGGTGGTGTGGAGCAGCCGAGCATGGGCTCGGCGCCACAAGGGTTGGCGATCATCCTGTGGCGCAGCGCCGGCACATGCTGCACTCGGCGCTACAACGCGGGGCGTTCGGCCACCAGCAACCAGCTGTTGAACGGCGTGCGCCCGTGCAGGGGGCGCGGTGCCGTCACTTTCAATCCGGCCTCGGCCAGTGTCGCCTGCAGCACCTGCGGGTCGGGGTAGTGGCGCGGCCGCGTGCCCATCCAGCCGACCAGCCAGGCCAGCCGGTCCGCCACCCGCGTGGTGCGGTCGCGGCCATCGCCGGTGGCCAGTGGCGTGCGCAGCAGCAGGCGGCCGCCGGGAGCGACCCGCATACTGGCCTCACGCAGCAGTGCCTGCTGTGGGCCCGCGTCCAGGTACTGCAGCACATCCAGCAGCAGCACATGCCCGGCCTGCGCCGGCAGCGGCGCCTGCACGTCCAGACAGTCGAAGCGCACAGCGGGCAGGCCGGTGGCGGCACGCTGGGCACGGGCGATCTTGCCGGCATCCACGTCCACGCCCAGGTAGGGCTGGCAGCCACCGCGCTGGCGCAGCACGTGGGCGAACAGGCCCAGCCCGCAGCCCAGGTCCAGCACGGGTTGCCCGTCGCCAGGCAGGTGCTGCAGCACGCCGTCATACAGCGGGTCGCTGCCCAGCTTGCTGCGGGTGTAGTAGTAGTCGCGGCGGCTGGCCCAGGCGTGTGCGGGGCGGAATGCCTCGGCGATCGCGCGGGCCTGCGCGGCGCTCAAGGGTGTGCAGGGCAGGGGCGGGCCGTTCCGTGGCGTGCCATCCATCGGGTCAGTCCGTTCCGCCGAGCAGGTGGGCGGCGACCGGCAGCGCGCGCGCGCTCCACAGCGCGTACATCCGTGCTGAAGGGTGCAGGCCGTCGTCGGCGATCATCGCCGGGTCGCCACCGTGGTCACGGCTGATGTCTGTGATGTCGACGAAGGCCACGCCCTGCTGGGTGCAGATCACTTCAGCGGCCGCGTTGAATTCGTCGGTCTCGATCTCGATCGCGGCCAGGTCACGGCCGCTGCCGATACCGAACGGCGTCGCGCCCCAGTCGGGGAAGGACAGCACCAGCACACGCCCGGGGCGGCCACCGGCAAAGCCGATCGCCCGCTGCAGCAGGGCGTGGAACTGTACGCGGTACTCGTCCAGCGGCCGGCCGCGGTACTGGTTGTTGACGCCGATCAGCAGGCTGACGAAATCGAACGGGCCCTGCGGCGCGGCCGCATCGATGCCGGCGTCCAGCTCGTCGGTGGTCCAGCCGGTGGTGGCGATGGTCTGCGGGTCGGCCAGCGCCACATCCTGCGCACGCAGGGCGGCGGCCAGCTGGTGTGGCCAGCGGCCTTCAACGGCAACGGCTTCTCCGATGGTGTACGAATCGCCCAGCGCCAGGTAGGACAGCGCCACGGCTCAGGCCACCGAACGGCGCGGCTTCAACGGTACGACCTTGGTCGCGTCCTCGGCACGGCGGGCCAGCACGCGGTCGATGCGGGCGAACACATCGCGCATCACCGAGGCTTCCGGCAGCAGGGTCACGCGGAAATGATGGCGGTAGGGCACGTTGAAGCTGGAACCCGGTACCACCAGCACGCCTTCATTGTTCATCAGATCCAGCGCGAAGTTGTGGTCGTCGAAGCCCTTGGCGGCGGCACCGACCACGGCCGGGAACGCGTACAGCGCACCGGCCGGCGCGACCAGCGACAGGTGCTCACTGGCTTCGCAGGCTTCGATCACCGCGCGGCGGGTTTCATACAGGCGGCCGCCCGGGGTGCACAGTTCGGAGATGGTGTCCGGGCCGTTCACTGCGGCCTCGATGGCGTACTGGCCCGGCACGTTGGCGCACAGGCGCAGCGCGCCGAGCAGGTCCAGCGCAGCGCGGAAGTCGCCCAGGCGCGCGTCGTCGCCGCTGAGGTGGGCCCAGCCCACGCGCCAGCCGCAGGCACGGTGCACCTTGCTCAGGCCACTGAAGGTCAGGCACGGGTGGTCGCCGGCCAGCGGCGCGACCGGCTCGAATACCGCATCGTCGTACAGGATCTGGTCGTAGATCTCATCGACCAGCAGCAGCAGGTTGTGGCGGCGCGCGATCTCGACCACGCGCTCGAGCAGTTCACGCGGGTAGCTGGCGCCGCTGGGGTTGTTCGGGTTGATCAGCACGATGGCGCGGGTGCGCGAGGACACCAGCGTCTCGATCTCGCTCGGGTCCGGCTGGAAGCCGTTCTCGGCGGCGCAGCGGTAGTACACCGGGCGGCCATCGTTGAGGATGGTCGAGGCCGACCACAGCGGGTAGTCGGGTGAGGGCACCAGCACTTCGTCGCCCGGGTTGAGCAATGCGCGCAGCGACAGGTCGATCAGTTCGCTGACGCCGTTGCCGACGAACACACGGTCGGGGTGCGCATCCGGTGCGCCACGGCGGGCGTAGTACGCCGCGATGGCTTCGCGTGCGACCGGCAGGCCCTGCTGGTGGGTGTATGGATCGGTGCGGCCCATGTCATCGGCGATCGCGCGCTGCAGGTGCTCGGGCGCGCGGAAACCGAAGTTGCCCGGGTTGCCGATGTTGAGCTTGATCAGCTTGCGGCCCTGCGCCTCCAGCTCCCGGGCTCGCCGCGCCAGTTCTCCGCGGATTTCGTAGCGCACTTCGGAAAGGCGCTCGCGGATGGCCAGGGGCTTGGGCGAGTTGGTGGACATGGGGGCTGGGCCGTCAAAAGGCATGGGGATTCCATCCTACCGGAATTGCTGCAGTGCATGGCAAGGGTGCCGGGCTTGTCATTGCTGGGCTGGCAGGGCGCCGGCGCAGGTAGAATGGCGGCGATGACCCAGACCCCCGATTTCATCGCCCTGCAGACCATCGGTTGGCCCTGGCCGGGCCCGGCGCAGCAGGCCGACTGGCAGGCCGTGATGGCCGCGCACCCGCAGGCCCGCCCGGCGCGGGTGATCGAACAGCACCGCACCCACTACGTGGTGGCCGATGGCCCGGATGCGTCGATCAAGGCCGAATCGCTGCCGGAATGGCAGCGCCCGCGCTTCCCCAGCCACGAGCGGCCTGCAGTGGGCGACTGGGTGCTGCTGGACGGCATCCGCATTGTCGCGCTGCTGCCACGCCGCACCGCGATCAAGCGTGGCGCCGCCGGCGAGCACTACCACCAGCAGGTGATCGCGGCCAACATCGACACGGTGTTCATCGTCTGCGGCCTGGATGCCGACTTCAATCCGCGCCGCATCGAGCGCTACCTGCTGCTGGTCGGCGGTGGTGGTGCAGAACCGGTGGTGGTGCTGACCAAGGCCGACCAGACCGAGTACAGCGAGGATGCGCTGGCGGTGCTGGAAGAGCTGGAGATGCAGGGCATCGCGCTGCATGCGATCAACGGCCTGGATGCCGACAGTGTGGCGGTGCTGCAACCGTGGCTGGGCCCGGGCCGCACGGTGGTGCTGGTCGGTTCCTCCGGTGCCGGCAAATCCACGTTGACCAACACCCTGCTTGGCGAGCAGCGGATGAAGACCAACGCGGTGCGCGCCAACGATTCGCGTGGCCGCCATACCACCACCCACCGCGCGCTGATGCCGTTGCCGACGGGCGCCTGCCTGATCGACACCCCGGGCATGCGCGAGCTGAAGCCGACCGGCGAAGAGACGCTGTCCGAAGGTGGCTTCGCCGACATCGAGGCGCTGGCCGCACAGTGCCGTTTCAACGACTGCAAGCACCAGCAGGAACCAGGCTGTGCGGTGCGGGCGGCGATCGAGGCGGGCGAGATCGAAGAGAGCCGGTTGCTGAACTATTTCAAGCTGAAGGAAGAAGTGGCTGCCGCTGCCGCCAAGCTGGCGGTACGCCAGGCCGAGACCGCGCAGGAGCGCGGCGGCAAGAAAGGCAAGGGCCAGCAGTTCCGCCCGGCAGGCAAGCCGCGTAGGCGGTAACAAGGCAGCCGAGCATGGGCTTGGCTCTACAGCTGGTCCGCGGTGGAGTCATTTCATGTAGCGCCCGAGCCAATGCTCGGGCGGCGGCGCACCGCGCCGGGCACGGCAGGGCGTTATAGTCCGCGCATGGAACCGACTGCGACGCTGGACCGTGATGTGGCCCACCATGCAGCGCTCGATGCGCGCCTGGTCGAGGCCGTGGGAGGCATCCGCCTGCTGGGCCTGACCAGCTGGCCGGCCACGCTGCAGGCACCGTTCCTGGACAGCGTGGCGCGCGGCCAGCCGGTGCTGCCGAAGGTGGATTACCCACGGCTGGACTTCAGCGAAGAACGTCGCGCGCTGGCCGCGATCGCCGCCGACTGCGACGACACTCATCCGCTGGGCCACTACGTGCGGCAGTCAGCGCAGAGCTGGGACCTGGCCGCGCAGCTGCTGGAAGGACTGGGCACCGCCGCCGTTGATACCTGTTCGGTGCAGCTGTTCGGCGCCCCCGAGCAGCCGCTGCCGGGCAATGGCCCGAGCACGCGCGACGCGGCGCGCCACTTCATACAGATTGCCGCCGAACTGGACCACGAACTGCTGGCGCCGGAAGAACAGGTGCCGGTCTCGGCCATCGCCCTGCAGCTGCAGCTGCAGAATGATCTGGATGCGTTCTTCGAATCGCGCATCATCCAGGTGCAGCTGGATCCGGAGCTGGTGTCCAAGGCCGCCGCCGGCCCGACCCGCATCCGCCTGCGCACCAGCGCGCGCTTCAGCGCCTACGACCGCGCGCAGTTGTTCCACCACGAAGCGCTGGTGCATTCGCTGACCGCATTGAATGGCCGCGGCCAGCCGGTACTGCCGAGCCTGGCGTTGTCCTCGCCACGGGTAACGGCGACCCAGGAAGGGTTGGCGACCTTCGCCGAGCAGATCACCGGCAGCATCGACATCGAGCGCCTGAAACGCATCAGCCTGCGTACCGAAGCGATTGCGATGGCACGCGAAGGCGCTGATTTCATCGAAGTGTTCCGCTATTTCTGCGATGCCGGGCAGAACGCGGAAGAGAGTTTCGCCTCGGCCCAGCGCGTGTTCCGTGGCGTGCCGCCGAGTGGCGGCCTGGCCTTCACCAAGGACACGGTGTACCTGCGCGGCCTGGTATCGGTGCATACCTTCTTCCGGCACATGCTGGCCGAGGACCGCCTGCAGGTCTGCCGCTGGTTGTTCGCCGGCAAGATGAGCCTGGCCGATGCGATCGCGTTCGCGCCGCTGTTCGAGGCGGGAATACTGAAGCCACCGCGCTGGCTGCCGCATTGGGTGAGCCGGGCGAACGGCCTGGCCGGCATGCTGGCGTTCTCGCTGTTCGCCAACCGGATACGGATGGACCAGCTGGCGCCGGAATGAAATGCGTTGGCGGATCCTCCTGCGCCTGCCTGCTATCGGCTGGGAGGAGGCGGGGCACCCTGGTCAGGACACGCAAAAGCCCCTCCATGGTGCTCGATGGCGCCATCCATGGCGCCAACGGTCCTGACCAGGGTGCCCCGCCTCCTCCAGACAATTTCCTGCGGGCGCGGCAGCAGGTCCACCAGAGGGATTGCGTTTGAGAAGCTTGAAAAGCAAAGCGCCGGGCAATGCCCGGCTCTTTGCTTTTGCTCTTGCTTTCCATTGCCTCCGCGCCGGCGCTGGGAATTGTCGAGCGCGGGTAGGCAGGCCCATGCAGGACCGTTGGCGCCATGGATGGCGCCATCGAGCCCCCAAGGACGGGTTTACGGCGTGTCCTGCATGGGCCTGCCTACCTGCGCCATGCAGGAACAGTCAATGCGCCGCAGCGCCCGCTTCTGACCTAGAACTCCGCCGCCACCGTCATGAACAGCTGCCGCGGTGCGCTCGCATGGATCGCATAGCGCGTGCCCTTCGGATCAGTCGGTGCGAACGAACTCAGCTGGCCGGCGTAGCGCTTGTTGGTCAGGTTGGTCGCGTTCAACGACACCCGCACGTTGCGCAGGCCCAGGCCCGGGCCGAAATCGTAGCCCGCACCGGCGTCGAAGGTGGTCACGCCCGGCACCGACTGGTCGTTGGTGTAGGTGTAGTAGCGCTTGCCGGTGTACTTCGCACGCAGGCTGGCGAAGAAGCCGTCGCGGTTCCAGCTGATCTCGCTGGAGGCCATGCGCTGCGGCGTATCCACCGTGATCTTGCCGGCCACCGGAACGATCGCACCGCCCGAGGTGTAGTCATCCTCGTAGGTGGTCTTGTTCCAGGACAGCGCGTTGTACCACTGCAGGCCATCAATCGGCTTGAGGATGAAAGTCAGTTCCGCGCCATGGCTCTTCACCGAACCGACGTTGATGAAGCGCGTCACGCACTCCGGGCGCGTGCCGACTTCGATGCTCGAACACGGGTTCAGCGACAGCAGGCGGTTGTCGAACTTGACGTTGTATGCAGCGATCGAGGCCTGGTACTTCTCACCGAAAGTGCGGAAGCCGGCTTCCAGGCTCTTGGACTTCTCCGGCTCCAGCCCGGCGCTGGCCGCGAACGATTCCGGCGACACCTGCAGCGGGCCGCCGCTGCCACCGCCGACGAAGGCGGCGATGTTCTCGGCGTAGGAGGCGAACAGCTCGTTGTTGGCGTTGAGCTTGAGGCCCAGGCCTACCTGCGGCAGCACCGATTCCTTGGCGGTCAGTGTGCCCGACGCAATGCGGGTTTCAACGCCGGGCTGCGCGGTGGCGCGCATGCGGGTGTTGGGACTCTTGATGCCCACGTCCACGGTCAGGCGCTGGTCCAGGAAGCGCATGCGGTCCTGCACGTAGAACTGGCGCGTGCGGATGTCGAAGTCCTGGTTGAACAGCAAGCGGTCGGGGTTCTTCAGGTACAGGTCGTCCAGGAACGGGCCGCTGATGTAGTAGAAGTTGCGCGACACGTTATGGTCGTTCTGCTCGTACCACAGGCCGGCTTCCAGCTCGTGGATGCCCACCGTCCACGACAGCGCGGCGGTCAGGCCATCGCGGTTGATCGTGTAGTTGGTGCTGCGGATAGAGATCGGCAGCATCCTGTCGGTACCCGGGTAGGACGGCTGGCCCGGTGCCCACCAGTGGCCCTGGCCACGGTTGTCGTGGTGGTAGGCCAGCAGCTTCAGGCGGCCCTGCTCGCCCAGGCGCAGGTCGGCATCGACCGAGTACAGGTTGTCGTCGCGCAGCGCACGGCTCTGATAGTACGCATCGTCGATGCTGTTGACGCCGCCGCTGAACTTGCAGCGCGCCTTGTTGTAGGTGCCAGGCGCGCAGTACGCGGCGGCGACGGCGCGATCCCAGTCCGGCGCGTAGATGTTCCAGTCATACCCCAGTCCGCGTGCCAGCATGTCCTTGGACAGGTAGGCATAGTTGGCCTGGCTGGCGCGCGAGGTCGCCACGAACGCACCGAAACGGTGGTCGCCAACGTTCCACACTGCCTTGGCATTGAACTGGCGGGTGGTCTGGTTCTGGTACGGCGCGGCCCACATGTCCTGGTCCTGGTGCACGCCGGACACATAGGCCGAGAAGCCGTTGAGGTCGCCGGTGTCCACGCGCAGGTAGCCGCGGCGCTGGTGGTTGTCGCCGACGGTGACGCTGGCGCGGCCACCGAATTCGGTGGACGGATCCATCGAGAAATACTGGATGGTGCCGCCCAGGTTGCTGGTCGAGGCCACGCCCAGCGAACCAATGCCCTGCGACAGTTCGGCGCCGGCCAGGTTCTCGGCGATGATCGCGCGGGCGATGCTCAGGCCGTTGTAATTGCCGTAGCTGTTGTCGCCCAGCGGGATGCCGTCCAGCGTGTAGCCCAGGCGGCTCTTGTCGAAGCCGCGCAGGCTGATGGTCTGCGATTCCTCGTTGGCGCCAAAGGCATCGTTGGACTGCACCGACACGCCCGGAAGGCGATCGAGGATCTTCTGGCCACTGGTGCCCGGCGGCAGCACCTGCTTGTCCACGGCAGTGATGCGCTGCACCTGGCGGGTCTCGCCCTGACCGATCACAGAGACGGTATCCAGCGTCTGCGCGCTCAGCGCGGCATCGGTGCTGGCGCCGGTATCGGCGGTGGTGGCGGCATGGGCGCTGGCAGCGGCGGAGAGCACGATCGCTACGGCGATCGTCAGGTGTCGGGTCTGCATGGTGGTCCGTTGCATGGGGGGTGATCACCGGCACGCGTGCGCGGTGCAGGGCCACTATGCGAACGGAACATGAAACCTTCTTTACGGAAAACCAACGAATGGTGCAGGGCACCCGCGCAGGTCCCGCAGCCGGATGAAAAAAGGGGCCGGATTCCCTTCGCAAGCAAAGGTTCACCGGCCCCGCGCACTCCGTGGGGGAGGCGGTCCACGCGCAGCGTGGAGACTGGCTTACCCCATGTACAGGCCACCGTTGACCGGATAGTCGGCGCCGGTCACGTACGAGGCTTCATCCGAGGCCAGCCAGGCGCACAGGCCGGCCACTTCCTCGGGGCGACCCAGGCGGCGCACCGGCACCGAGGCCGCCAGCCGGTCCAGTACATCCGGCGGGAAGCTGCTGATCGCCTGGCTGGCGATGTAGCCCGGCGAAAGCGTGTTGACGGTGACGCCGCGCGAAGCCACTTCGGCGGCCAGCGCACGGCTGAAGCCATGCATCGCGGCCTTGGCGGTGGCGTAGTTCACCTGGCCGATCTGGCCCTTGTGGGCGCTGACCGAGCCGATGTTGATGATGCGGCCCCAGCCCCGCGTGGCCATGCCGTCGACCACCTGCTTGGTCAGGTTGAACAGCGCATTGAGGTTGGAGGCGATCACCGCGTTCCAGTCCTCCACCGTCATCTGCCGGAACAGCAGGTCGCGGCTGCCGCCGGAGTTGTTGACCAGTACATCGACCTCACCCACTTCGGCGCGGACCTTGGCGAACGCGGCGCTGGTCGAGGCCCAGTCGGTCGCGTTGCCTTCGGAGGCGATGAAGTCGAAGCCCTGTTCGCGCTGCTCGCGCAGCCAGTTGGCCTTGCGCGGCGAGTTCGGCGCGCAGCCGGCAACCACGGTGTGGCCGCTGCGGGCCAGGCTCTGGCAGATGGCAGTGCCGACACTGCCCATTCCACTGGTGACGTAAGCGATTCGAAGCGTCATTGCAGAAGGCTCCTTGGCAAAGGGTCAGGCGGCGAGGGGATACAGGCCGAACAGCAGGCTGCCGATCATCAGCAGCATCGAGATGGCGATGGCCCACTTCAGGGTGAACTTCTGGTGGTCGGCGAATTCGACCTTGGCCAGGCCCACCAGCAGGTAGGTGGACGGCACCAGCGGGCTGAGCAGGTGCACCGGCTGGCCAGCCAGCGAGGCGCGCGCCATTTCCACCGGAGTGATGCCGTAGTTGCCGGCGGCCTCGGACAGGATCGGCAGCACGCCGAAGTAGAACGCGTCGTTGGACATGAAGAAGGTGAACGGCATCGACGCCACCGCGGTGATCACCGCCAGGTACGGGCCCCACGACTCCGGAATCACCGCCAGGAAGCTGTGCGACATCGCTTCGACCATGCCGGTGTTGTTGAGGATGCCGGTGAAGATGCCTGCGGCGAAGATCAGCGACACCACCGACAGCACGTTGCCGGCGTGGTTGACCACGCGGCGGCGCTGCTCGGCCAGGTTCGGGTAGTTGATCACCAGGGCGATGGCGAAGCCGACCATGAACAGCACCGGCATCGGCAGCACGCCGATGATCAGCGCGGTCATCAGCGCCACGGTCAGGGCCAGGTTCACCCACAGCAGCTTCGGCCGCTTGATGTCCTCGGCGTCTTCCACGGTCGGCAGCGGATTGCTGTCGTCCGATACGCTGTTGTCCATCCAGCTGCCGCCCTTGGGCAGGGTCACCACGCCGAGGCGACGGCGTTCCTTCAAGCCCAGGTACCAGGCCAGCAGCAGCACGCCGGCACAGGCGATCACCATCGACGGGATGAGCGGCACGAACACATCGGCCGGGTCCACGTGCAGCGCAGTGGCCGCGCGTGCGGTCGGGCCGCCCCACGGGGTCAGGTTCATCACGCCGCCGGCGAGGATGGTCACGCAGGTCATGTTCAGCGCGTTCATGCCCAGCCGCTGGTACAGCGGCAGCATCGCCGAGACGGTGATCATGTAGGTGGTCGAACCGTCGCCATCGAGCGAGATCAGCATCGCCAGCACGGCGGTGCCAAGCACGATCTTCATCGGATCGCCCTTGACGAAGCGCAGAATCACCCGCACCAGCGGATCGAACAGGCCTGCGTCGATCATCACCCCGAAGTAGAGGATGGCGAACATCAGCATCACGCCGGTCGGCGCGATCTTCTTGATGCCCTCCAGCATCATCTCGTCGATGCCGGCACCGAAGCCACCGATCAGCGCGAACAGGATGGGGATGGTGATCAGGGCGACGAGCGGCGACAGGCGCTTGCTCATGATCAAGTACATGAACGTAATGACCATGCCAAAGCCGAGGATGCTCAGCATCATCTGCGGACTCCTTGCGAAAACAGGACGTGGGGAGTGGAAGGGGCCGGGCGCCGCGCGCCCGGAATGTCAGGCCTAGAAGTCGTACTGCAGGCGGCCGGTGACCGCGCGGGTGCGGTCCACCGTGACCCCGGCCAGGCGGTCGCGGTTGCGGCTTTCGATCACGTTGAGCATGAAGCGCAGGTTGTCGCGCAGGTACCAGTTGCCACCCAGCGTCCACGCCTCAGTGCTGCCACGGCGCAGGTCCGGCGCGCCGTCGAGGTGCTGTGCGCCCCACATCTGGTCGTAGCGCAGCGCCACTTCGAATGCACCGGCCTTGTGGCGGATGTCCTTCACCCGCGCGAAGCGCCCGGTCTTGCGGTCATAGGCGCGGCTTTCGCCGGTGACGAACCAGCTGAGCATGCCGTAGGCGGCCATCACGTCGCCGCGCTGGGCGCCGTCATCGAAGGTGGCGCCACTGAACTCGCCCTGCCACGACAGCGGGCCGCGCACCTGCGCGTATTCCAGCGACCACTTGTTGACGTCGGTATCGCGGCCGGCGGAGAAGTCGACCAGGGTCAGGCGGCTCTCGTCGGACAGGTGGCCGGCCGGGCGCGGACGGATGCGCAGGCCGGGCACGCCATTGGCGCCGGGGTTGTCGTACGCCTCGCGGGCCAGCGACAGGCCCAGGTGCAGCACGTCGCCGTCGCTGGGCGAGGGCGCCCAGGTGATGCGACCACCCGCCGCGCGACCCTTCACCTGCCAGGCGTCGATGCTCTCCAGGCTGTAGAGGCTGGCCGCCCAGGTGAAGTCGCCCGGGTTGGCCTGCCAGGACGCACCCAGGCGGTACAGCGGCGCCAGCGTGGTGCCGGCGTTGCCGCGCTCCAGGAAGCTGCCGTAGTTGGAGCTGGTACGGTCATCCAGCGAGAAATACTGCTTGAACTGGCCCACGGTCAGCTTGCCCGCCTTACCGAAGCTGCGGGCCAGGTAGACATCCTTGGCCTCGACGCGGTCGCCGGAGAAGTCGGCTTCCAGCTTGTAGTCGACCACGAAGAACTTGCCGGACACATCGACCCATGCACGGCGGATCTCGGTGTCATCCTTGTTCGGCGTTCCGCGGTTGTCGTTGTCGAAGGTGGCGAAGTCCAGGTGCAGGCGGCCCCCCAGGGTGGCGGTGACCGGACGGTCGTCTTCGGCGGCGAAGGCCGGCACCGACAGGACAGCCAGCGCCATCATGGCGGCAGGACGCCGCCAGGCAAACGTGAATTCCACAAACCCTCCCAGGTGCGCGCCAGGCGCGCGGCAATCGTGGGCACCGGACGGTGCGCGGCCGCAGTCTGGGTCGGGCAAGCTGTCATCGTCCTGTCAACGGATTGTGCAGTGCAGCGAAAAGCAGGCCGCTGGGCTCGCCGTGCCGCGCCCGGCGAGCCCAGCGGCGGCATGCGGTAGCATTCGGTTCCCCTCCCACCCGAGTGCCCATGCGCCTGCTGCTGGTCGAAGACAATCCGGATCTGGCCGATGCGATCATCCGCCGGATGCGCCGCAGCGGGCACGCCGTGGACTGGCAGGCCGATGGCCTGGCCGCTGCCAGCGTGCTGCGCTACCAGAGCTTCGACCTGGTGGTGCTGGACATCGGCCTGCCCAAGCTCGATGGCCTGCGCGTGCTGGCCGGCATGCGCGAGCGCGGTGACAGCACGCCGGTGCTGATGCTGACCGCGCGTGACGGCATCGAAGATCGCGTGCAGGCGCTGGATGTGGGGGCCGACGACTACCTGGGCAAGCCGTTTGATTTCCGCGAGTTCGAAGCGCGCTGCCGCGTGCTGCTGCGGCGTGCGCGCGGCCAGGCCAGCGAAGTGGTGCAGATTGGCGGCTTCCAGTTCGACAACGCGGCGCACCGGGTCAGCCTCGACGGGGAGCCGATCGAACTGCCCAACCGCGAGTACCGCCTGCTGGAGATCCTGGTCGGCCGTCTTGGCCAGGTGGTCGGCAAGGACGAGATCGGCAACGGCCTGTTTGGTTTCGATGACGAAGCGGGCCCGAATGCCATCGAGTTGTACGTTGGTCGCCTGAGAAAGAAGCTGGCGGGCGCGCCGCTGCGCATCACCACGGTGCGTGGCGTCGGTTACCTGCTGGAAGCCAGCGATACCCATGCCGACGCCGATGGCTGACACGCGTGCTGCGACTGCGGCGCCGGGTTCGCTGCGGCGCACGCTGCTGCTCTACCTCGGCGTGCTGCTGGCGGTGTTCGCGGTGGCCCTGCTGTTCGCCGCACGCGATTACGGCCAGCGCGCCGCCAACCGATCCTACGATCACCTGCTGGTGTCCTCGGCGCTGTCCATCGCCGATTCGGTGGCCCTGGTCGACGGCCAGTGGCAGGTCGATCTGCCCTATGCGGCGCTGGACCTGCTGGCGATGGCGCCGGAGGACCGCGTGTTCTACCGGGTGGCCGACAGCCGCGGCACGCTGATCACCGGCTACGGTGATCTGCCGACACCGCCGCGCAGGCCCGGTACCCAGCCGCAGCTGTTCGACGCCCCCTACAGCGGCGAAACCGTGCGCTTCGTGGTGGTCGGCCGCAGTTTCGCCGCGGCCTCGGCGCAGGGCGAGGTGCAGGTGCAGGTGGGCCAGACCCGGCGCGCGCGCGAAGCCGTTGCGCAGGACATGGTCAATCGTGCATTGCTGGCGATCGGTGTGTTGTCCGGGCTGCTGCTGGCGCTGGTGGCGTTCGGCGTGCATCGTGCGTTCCGGCCGCTGGTGCGGGTGGAGCGCGAGCTGTCGCGCCGCGAGCCGTCCGACCTGAAGCCGCTCGATGCCCGCGTGCCGCGCGAGATGGACCAGATGGTGGCCGCGTTGAACCGCTTCATGGAACGCCTGTCCAGCAGCAACGAGACACTGCGCGCGTTCATGGCCGAGGCCGCACACCAGATGCGCACGCCACTGGCGGCATTGCGAGCTCAGGCGCAGTTGGCGCTGGATGATGACGATCCGGAGGACATGCGACGCAGCCTGCAGGCGATCGAGCGCAACGCCACGCATATGAGCCGGCTGCTCAACCAGCTGCTCAGCGATGCCAGCGTGATCCATCGTTCGCACCTGCAGCGCTTTGCGGCGGTGGATCTGGCCGAGACCGTGCACCAGGCGTTGCATGAAGCACTGCCGCAGGCAAGCCCGGCACCGCGCGTGCAACTGGCGATGACTGCCGAGCCGGTGCAGGTGCATGGCGACGCGCTGCTGCTGCGCGAGGCAATCAAGAACCTGGTCGACAACGCGTTGAAGTACGGCGGCGACGGCCCGTTGCAGATCGCGCTGACCGTGGAAAGCGGGCAGGCCGTGCTGACCATCGCCGACCATGGCGCAGGCATCGCGGCTGCCGATGCCGAACGCGTGTTCGAGCGCTTCGCGCGTGGCGAAGGCGCGCCATCCGGCGGTGCCGGGCTGGGCCTGGCCATCGTCAAGCGGGTGGTCGACAGCCACGGCGGCCGCATCGACCTCAGCAACCGCCCGCAGGGCGGGCTGATCGCCACCATCCGCCTGCCACGGAGCAGTCCATGATCCGCCTGTTTGCCACGGCCGTTGCCCTGCTGCTGGCCCTGCCGGTGCTGGCCGCGCCCGGCGATGTGCGTCGTTTTCCCGCACAGGGGGCGGCCACCGCGCAGCTGCGCATTCACGGCACTACCGACATCGAAGTGTTCGCGGTGGTGATTGCCGATTACCAGCGGCTGCACCCGGGCACCGAGGTGGTGTACGAGGACATCATCACCCAGGACCTGTACGCGCGTTACCTGCACGACCGCGGTGGACCGGCATCGCCGGACCTGCTGATCTCCAGCGGCATGGACCTGCAGACCAAGCTGGTCAACGATGGCCACGCGCTGCCACATCGCTCGGCGCTGACCGCTGCGCTGCCAGCCTGGGCGCAGTGGCGCAACGAGGCCTTCGGCATCAGCTACGAGCCGGTGGTGATGGTCTACAACACCCGCGCAATGCCTTCGGCAAAGGTGCCGCACACGCGCCGCCAGCTGCTGGACCGGCTGCGTGCCGAAGGTGCACCGCTGCGCGGCAGGGTCGGCACCTATGACATCGAGCGCAGCAGTGTCGGCTACCTGCTGGCAACCCAGGATGCGCAGCGCGGCAGCATCGCCGGCGCGCTGCTGGGGGCGCTCGGCGACAACGACGTGGTGCGCGAAGAGCGCACCGGCGTGCTGCTGGACAAGGTGGCCAGCGGCGAGCTGTCGCTGGTCTACAACGTGCTTGGTTCCTATGCGCAGGCACGTGTCGATGCCGGCGCGCCACTGGCCATCGTCGAGCCTGAGGACTACACGCTGGTGGTGCTGCGCACCGCGGTGATTCCGCGTACCGGCCCACACCCGGAAGAAGCGCGGCGCTTCCTCGACTACCTGCTGTCGCCCCGTGGCCAGCAGGTGCTGTCGCGCGAGGCGCGGCTGATGCCGATCGTGACCGGCAACGCACGTGGCGACGATGCGCCCGGCCGCAGCCGGCGTCCGATCCAGCTCGGCCCGGGCCTGCTGGTGTACCTAGATGCGCTCAAGCGCCGCCAGTTCCTTGATGCCTGGCGCAGCAGCGTCGAGCCGGCGGGGCGCTGAGGCTCCGGCCTGCCCGTACAATGGCGGCATGAGCGAATACACCATCCTGATCGCCGACGACCACCCGCTGCTGCGTTCGGCGGTGGTGCAGTCCTTGCGGCAGAGCCTGCCGCTGGCGCAGGTGCGCGAGGTGGCCAGTGCCGATGCGCTGGCCGAGGCGCTCGACGCACAGCCGGACGTGGACCTGGTGCTGCTCGACCTGACCATGCCCGGCGCGCACGGTTTTTCCGCGCTGCTGCACGTGCGCGGCTCGCATCCGGACATCCCGGTGGTGATCCTTTCCTCCAACGACCATCCGCGGGTGATCCGCCGTGCCCAGCAGTTCGGCGCCGCCGGTTTCATCCCGAAGTCCGCCCCGGCCGAGACCATCGGCGAGGCCGTGCAGGCAGTACTCGATGGCGGCCTGTGGTTCCCGGCGATGGCCGCCGAGCGTTCCGAGGCCGATGCACTACTGGCCAGCCGCCTGGCCCAGCTGACCCCGCAGCAGTTCCGCGTGCTGCTCTGCCTGGCCGATGGCCTGCTCAACAAGCAGATCGCCTACACCCTGGGGCTGGCCGAGAACACGGTGAAGGTGCACGTCACCGCCATCCTGAAGAAGCTCGAGTGCCACAGCCGCACACAGGCGGCGGTGCTGGTGAAGGCGCTGGAGCCCGAGGGCGACGCCGGCATCGGGCTGTAGTTTCCAGCAAACGGCGCAGCCCCTCGTGGGTGGACACGTAGAGCAGTTCATGGGTGAGGCCGGGCAGGTGGACTGCACAGGGGCCGCTGCAAGTACATCCATGTAAGCTCGGTCGCCGCATCCATGCGGCTCACGCCCCTGCGCAGCCCACCTGCCCGGCCACGGGCAGGTTCCGTGCGCATCCACCCACGGAAGAGAAAAGAAGATCAAAAGCAAAGGCAGCCTGACAGGCCGCTTTTGTAGAGCCGAGCCCACGCTCGGCTGCTTTCTGGCCGGTCCGTGAAGCCGAGCATGGGCTCGGCTCTACACGAGCAAGCGCAGCGCGCGACCCGCTTTTGATCTTATTTTCTTCTCCGTGGGTGCAGGCCACCGAAATCTGTCGGAGGCCGGTCGGGTTGGGTGCGCGGGGGTGTCAGCCGCATGGGCCCGAGGCATGCCTCGGGCGGGTTGGGCAGGACGCCCAACCCGGGTCTTGCCGTGTGCGCAGGACAGCGCACACGAGCAAGCGGCTGCCAAGCCTCCATGGACGGATTCACGGCGTCCCCCGCGTACCCAACCCGACCGGCCCACCCGCGGCTTCTGCTTTCCGCGACCACCCAGACACCACCCACGAGGGGCTGCGCCGTTGGCTGGAAACTACCCACGATGGCGGATCAGCAATTGACTCATCAGTGCCCGCAGCGCCGGCGGCTTCACCGGCTTGGCCATCATCCCCCAGCCGCGTTCGGCTGCCATCTCACGCAATCCCGCATCGCGCTCGGCAGTAACCAGCACTACCGGCGGGCGGGCCTGCCACAATTCGGCCAATGTCTCGTACAGCACCGGCCCATGGTGATCGCCCATGCGCACATCCAGCAGCACCAGCTCCGGTACTGCGCCTGTTGCTGCCAGCTGCAGCGCCGCCTGTGGGCCATCGGCCAGCGCCACCTCGCAGCCCCAGCGCTCCAGCAGCGCGCGGCTGGCCGCGCACACGTGCGGATCGTCGTCGATCACCCACACCCGGCGACCGCGAAGCGGGTTGTCCGCCGCCGGTTCCTGCACCAGCACCGGCACAGGAGCAGTAGCGGGAATCGCGCTGGCTTCGCCGAACGGCACGCCCACCGCGAACACGCTGCCCTGGCCCAGCTGCGAGCGCAGCCGGATCGGATGCCCAAGCAGGCGGCCGATGCGATCGACGATGGCCAGGCCAAGGCCGGCGCCGCGCTGCTGGCCGTCGTGCAGGCGGCGGAACTCCTCGAAGATCTCGCCCTGCAATGCGTCGGGAATGCCGGGGCCCTGGTCGTGCACCTCGATCCACAGCATGCCTTCACGGCGACGGCAGCCGAGCAGCACGCGGCCGCGTTCGCTGTAGCGCAGCGCGTTGGACAGGAAGTTCTGCAGGATTCGGCGCAGCAGGGCTTCATCGCTGACCACCACCGCATCGGTATCGACCCAGTCGACCACCAGGCCACGCGACTGTGCGGCGATGCCGAATTCGCGCGCCAGCGTCTGCAGCAAAGGCCCGAGCCGGAACGCCTGCACTCGGGTCGGCAGGCTGCCGGATTCCAGGCGCGCGATATCCAGCAGGCTGTTGAGGATCGCATCCTGCGCGGCCAGCGCAGCATCGATGTGGTCCGCAGTCTGCTGCTGCGCCGGGTCGCCCAGCTTGCCGCGCAGCACCGAGACGAACATGCGCGCCGCGTTGAGCGGCTGCAGCAGGTCGTGCACGGCCGAGGCGACGAATCGCGTCTTGTAGCGGTTGGCCTGCTCGGCTTCGCGGCGTGCTTCTTCCAGATCATGGGTGCGCTCGGCGATGCGGTGTTCCAGCGCATCGGCCAGCGAGCGCAGTTCGCGCGCGGCGTTCTTGTAGCTGGTGATGTCGGCATAGCTGGTGACGAAGCCGCCGTCGGGCAGCGGGTTGCCGCGGATTTCCAGCACGGTGCCATCGTCTTTTTCGCTCTCGCGCATGTGCGGGCGGCCGCTGCGCAGGTGGTTCAGGCGGCGCTCGATGGCTTCATCGACCGGGCCCGGACCAAGCAGGCCACGGCGTGCGTTGAAGCGGAACAGTTCCTCGATCGGCCGGCCGACGCGAACCAGGTCCTGCGGGAAGCGGAACAGTTCCAGATAGCGCGAATTCCACGCGACCAGGCGCAGTTCGCGGTCGATCACCACCACGCCCTGCGGCAGGTGTTCGAGGCTGCGGCTGAGGCCGCTGTCGGCATCGGTGGCGGCCTGCAGCAGGCCATCCTGCGCGGTACGCAGTTCCTGTGCATGCTGCTTGAGCAGGGTTTCCAGCTCGCGGCGGCTGCGCAGGCGATGCTTGGCCAGTCGCCGGCGCTGCTGCACGAACAGCACCAGGAAGCCCAGCGCCAGCCATGCAGCGCCACCGGTGAGTGCTGCGGCGCGGCCGGCGCCGGTGGCGGCACTGGCATCGTGCAGCAGGTGCAGGTTCCAGCCTTCGGCGGGCAGCGGCAGGCTCTGCCACAGCATCGGCTGCGGCAGCGCCGGATCCAGCAGGCGCACCATGCGGCCGCCATCGGCCAGCACGTCTTCGGTGCGTGCGCGCAGGGGCTGCAATGCGCGGTCGGCGTACTGGCGGGCGTCCAGCATCTCACGGCGCTCATCGGCTCCCAGCGGGCGCAGCAGCCGGTAGCGCCAGCTGTCCCGGTTGGCCAGGAACACCACGTCGTGGTCGTCGCTGGCCAGCACCACGTCCGGGCTGCTCAGCCATTCCTGTTCCAGCGCGGACAACTCGACCTTGATCACCACCACGCCCAGCCGCTTGCCGTCTTCTTCGATGGCCTGCGAAAGGTAATAGCCGGGCACGCCGGTGGTCATGCCGATGCCGTAGAAGCGGCCACGGCCCTGCGCCAGCGCCTGGCGGTAGTAGGGGCGGTAGCTGTAGTTCTCGCCGACATTGGTGGTCGGCTGGTCCCAGTTGCTGGCCGCCACCGCCACACCGTCGTGGCCGACCAGGGTCAGGGTCGAGGCACGGGTGACTTCGTTGGCGCGTTGCAGCTTGAGGTTCAGCCGCTGCCGTTCGCTGGGCGAGGGCGGCACGCGCAGTGCATGCAGCAGATCCGGGTCAAGTGCCAGCACCTGCGGCAAGGTGCCGAAGCGGTCGATGCGCTGTTGCAGGCCCTGGCCATACAGCTGCAGCTGGCGTTGCACCTGGCTGCTTTCCTCGCCGAGCGCGCGCCGCCAGGCGTAATGACCGGCGGCGACCGCGCACAGCACGGTACCGCCGACCATCACCAGCAGGGTCAGCAACAGCATCCGGTGGCGGCTGAGCCAGTACATGGCGGCAGTCTACGCAGGGCCGGCGGGCGTGGCGTGCACGCCCGCCGGGGTCTGACGTGGAAGGGGTCAGAAGTGCATCTGCGCGCGCAGTTCGAAGATCTCCGGCGTGCTGTGCACGCCACGACGGCTGGCGTCGACCTTCACGTAGTTGGCCTGGAACTTGAAGTGGCTGGTCAGGTACCAGTTCGCACCCAGCGTCAGGTCGTGCTGGCGGCCGCCGAGGATGCTGCCATCGTCCAGGTCGAGACGGCTGTATCGGGCCAGCAGTTCGACCGCGCCGTAATTGTGCGCCGGCTTGATGTTGGCCACCGCGCCGGCGTTGTACGGGCGCGATTCGCCGGTCAGCACCCAGCTGGCCATCGCGTACTGGCCACTGCCGGTGTAGTCGGGCTTGCCGTCACGACGGGTGACCGTAGCGCGCAGCGCTTCGGCCTGCAGCGAGAACGGGCCCCGGATCCAGATGCCTTCCAGGCCGGTGCGGCGGATCTGGTCGGCGGTGACCAGCGCACCGGAATCGACGTAGCGGATGTCGGTCAGGCCGGCTTCCGGGCGCGCGCGCAGGCGGGCGCTGGCCTCGTGATGCACGTCGCGGCCATCGCTGTAGCCACGCGGGTTTTCCTGCGAGTAGGCCAGGCCCAGGTGGATCACATCGCCTGGTGCCTTCACCGGCGTCCACACCGCACGCACCGCCTGGGTGGTGCCGGGGTTGTCGCCCTGCAGGTCCTTGCCGCCATAGGCTCCGGCCTGCAGCAGGTACTGCGGGCGCTCCAGCACCCACTCCACGCCGGTGCGGCGGCCTTCGTAGAAGGCCTGCACCGGCAGCGAGGTTTCCAGGAAGCTGCCGGCACGCGAAGAGGTGTTCGCATCCAGGCCGACCGGGGTCTTCATGTAGCCGAAGCGGAAGCGGCCGACGTCACGGCCGAAGAAGGCCTTGCTCTCGAAGCGCACGAACACGTCCAGCCAGGTATCGGCCTGGAAGTCGTAGTAGACCATCGCATCGTAGACGCCCTTCTTTTTCAGCGTCGCGCCGAATTCCTTGCGGCGCACGGCATCGTCGTCCTCGAGGCCACTGGCCGAGGAGAAGTCGTTGTAGTCGTAGGCGATGTTGGCGGTGGCCGCCAGCTCGGTGCCATCACCGAAGGTGTACTTGGTCGGCCAGTTGTCGAAATCGGCGGCCGAGGCGAAGGCGGGAAGGGCGGCCAGCGACAGGGCCAGCAAGGTGGGATTCGGGCGCATGTTGGGTGCGGCTCTCTCAGATTGCGTGTGGACAGGACATCAACGGCCGCAAGGGCCGGAACTTTCGCAAAGACTCACCCAGCCGTTCAGCCCGGGCCACCAGCCTCCCCAGGATCGGGCGGTGCGGCGCCAGTGTAGGCACCTGTGCCACCTGAACCGGGAGGCTAGTACCAATAGGTTATCTGCGCTGGCGTGCCTGGCGCGTACAAAGGCGTCCATTGGTCGCACCTCCTGTGCGTGCTGCACAGGGCCTGCGATCAGTTTCCACGGTAACGGTTCCCGTGCAGCTCCGGGGCCGTACGTGCCTGAAAACGCCCCTTCCGGAGTCCGCCATGCACATCCCGACCGCAGCACCGGTGCCTGCAAAGCCGTTGCCGATCTATCGCCAGCTGTACTTCCAGGTGATCGTGGCGATCGTCCTGGGCGCCATCCTCGGCCATTACGAGCCGTTGATCGGCGAGAAGATGAAGCCGCTCGGTGATGCCTTCATCAACCTGGTGAAGATGATCATCGCGCCGGTGATCTTCCTCACCATCGTCACCGGCATCGCCAGCATGACCCACCTGCGTACGGTGGGCCGGGTCTTTGCCAAGGCGATGGCGTACTTCCTGTTCTTCTCCACGCTGGCGCTGATCGTCGGCATGATCGTGGCGCACGTGGTGCAGCCCGGCGCCGGCATGAACATCAACCCGGCCGAGCTGGACCAGACCGCGGTGCACAGCTACGTCGAGAAGTCGCACGACCTGACCCTGGTCGGCTTCCTGATGGACATCATCCCGAAGACGCTGCTCAGCGCCTTCGTCGACGGCAACATCCTGCAGGTGCTGTTCGTGGCCGTGCTGTTCGGCATCGCGCTGGCGATGGTGGGGGAGAAGGGCAAGCCGGTGCTGAACTTCCTGGAGGCGCTGGTCGCTCCGGTGTTCAAGCTGGTGCACATCCTGATGAAGGCCGCCCCGATCGGCGCCTTCGGTGCGATCGCCTTCACCATCGGCAAGTACGGCGTCGGCTCGCTGATCAACCTGGCCTGGCTGGTGGGCTCGTTCTACCTCACCGCCTTCCTGTTCGTGGCGGTGATCCTCGGCGTGGTCTGCCGCCTGTGCGGCTTCTCGGTGTTCAAGCTGGCGCGCTACCTGAAGGCCGAACTGCTGCTGGTGCTCGGCACCTCGTCGTCGGAGTCGGCGCTGCCGTCGCTGATGGAGAAGATGGAACGCGCCGGCTGCAGCAAGTCGGTGGTGGGCCTGGTGGTCCCGACCGGCTACTCGTTCAACCTGGACGGCACCAACATCTACATGACCCTGGCGGCGCTGTTCATCGCCCAGGCCACCAACACCGAACTGACCCTGGGCCACCAGATCGCCCTGCTGCTGGTCGCCATGCTCAGCTCCAAGGGCGCGGCCGGCGTCACCGGCGCGGGCTTCATCACCCTGGCCGCCACCCTGGCCGTCGTGCCGGAAGTGCCGGTTGCCGGCATGGCGCTGATCCTGGGCGTGGACCGCTTCATGAGCGAATGCCGCTCGCTGACCAACTTCATCGGCAATGCCGTGGCCACCGTGGTGGTCTCGCGCTGGGAAGGCGCGCTGGACCGCAACCGCCTGAAGCTGGCGCTGGATGGCCGCGAAAGCGAACTGCCGCCGCCGGTCGATGCGCTGCCCGAGGCACTGCCGGCCAAGGGCTGATCCAGGTGTGTGGTACCGCGGGGCCGGTCACGACAGTGGTACGGCCCCGCGGCGTTTCAGGGCGTCCCATGGCTGTCATGGGCAACGCCGAAGCTGACATCCCGGTACCGTCGCATACGGCACGGAATTGTGCGGTCGCAGCATGCTTGCGACAGGATAGCGACAGGTCCAGACGCTCCAACGGGGGTATCATCCCCTGTCCCTTCTGCCCATTCATGTAACCCACATCGATGTCCAACGAAGATTTCAAACAGGCCGCCCTCGATTACCACCGGATGTCCCCGCCGGGAAAGATCAAGGTTTCCGCTACCAAGCCCATGCTGACCCAGCGCGACCTGTCGCTGGCGTATTCGCCGGGCGTGGCGTACGCCTGTGAAGCGATCAAGGCCGACCCGCAGCAGGCCAGCGAGCTGACTGCCCGCGGCAACCTGGTGGCGGTGATCTCCAACGGCACCGCGGTGCTGGGCCTGGGCAACATCGGCGCGCTGGCCGGCAAGCCGGTGATGGAAGGCAAGGGCGTGCTGTTCCAGAAGTTCGCCGGCATCGATGTGTTCGACATCGAAGTCGACGAGACCGACCCGGACAAGCTGGTCGACATCATCGCCTCGCTGGAACCGACCTTCGGCGGCATCAACCTGGAAGACATCAAGGCGCCGGAATGCTTCGTGGTCGAGCGCAAGCTGCGCGAGCGCATGAAGATCCCGGTGTTCCATGACGACCAGCACGGCACGGCGATCATCGTCGGCGCAGCGGTGCTCAACGCCATGGCGATCACCGGCAAGAAGATCGAGGACGTGAAGCTGGCGACCACGGGCATGGGCGCGGCCGGCATTTCCTGCGTGAACATGCTGGTGCAGCTGGGCCTGAAGCCGGAAAACATCCTGGCCTTCGACCGCGAGGGCGTGATCCACACCGGTCGTACCGACCTGGATCCGGAAAAGCAGCGCTATGCGCGCGACACCGACAAGCGCACCCTGGCCGAGATCGTCGACGGCGCGGACATCTTCCTGGGCCTGTCGGCGCCGGGCATCCTGACCGCCGACATGGTCAAGACCATGGCGCCGGATCCGGTGATCTTCGCACTGGCCAACCCGACCCCGGAAATCATGCCGGAACTGGCGCGCGCCGCCCGTCCGGACGCGATCATCGGCACCGGCCGTTCGGACTACCCGAACCAGGTCAACAATGTGCTGTGCTTCCCGTACCTGTTCCGTGGTGCGCTGGACGTGGGCGCCACCGCGATCAACGAGGAAATGAAGATCGCCTGCGTGCGTGCCATCGCTGCACTGGCCCGCCGCGCCGCCACCGACATGGGCTCGGCCTATGGCGGTGACACCCCGAGCTTCGGCCGTGAATACCTGATCCCGCGTCCGTTCGACCGTCGCCTGCTGGTGGAGCTGTCGGCCGCCGTGGCCCAGGCCGCAATGGATTCGGGCGTGGCCTCGCGCCCGATCGACGACATGGGCGCCTACCGCGACAAGCTGGCCCAGTTCGTCTACCGCACCAGCCTGATGATGAAGCCGGTCTACGACCGCGCGCGCAGCGACAAGCAGCGCGTGGTGTACGCCGAAGGCGAAGAGGAAGTGGTGCTGCAGGCGGTGCAGAACGTGGTCGATGACGGCCTGGCGCACCCGATCCTGATCGGCCGCCCGGAAGTGATCGAGTCGCGCATCGAACGCCTCGGCCTGCGCCTGAAGATCGGCGAGAACGTTGAAGTCACCAACATCAACGATGACCCGCGCTTCAACGAATACTGGCAGTACTACCATGGCCTGACCGGCCGTCGTGGCGTGACCGTGGCCGCGGCGAAGAACCTGATGCGTTCGCGCCCGACCCTGATCGCAGCAGTGATGGTGGCGCGTGGCGAAGCCGATGCGATGCTGACCGGCATCGTCGGCCGCTTCCACAAGAAGCTGGGCTACGTGCGCAGCGTGCTGCCGCTGGAGCCGAAGGTCACCTCGACCTCGGCGATGACCGGCGTGATCAACCAGCAGGGCGTGTTCTTCTTCGTCGATACCCACGTGCAGGAAGACCCGACCGCCGAGCAGCTGTGCGAAGCGACCCTGCAGGCGGCCTACCGCATGAAGTTGTTCGGCATCGAGCCGAAGGTCGCGCTGCTGTCGCACTCCAACTTCGGCAGCCACGATTCGAAGGACGCGCTGAAGATGCGCCAGGTGCGCGAGCTGCTGCTCAAGCGCAACCCGCGCCTGAACGTGGACGGCGAAATGCAAGGCGACACCGCATGGGATGAAGCGCTGCGCCAGAAGCTGCTGCCGGGCTCGACCCTGCAGGGCCGCGCCAACCTGTTCGTGCTGCCGAACCTGGAAGCGGCTAACATCGCCTACAACCTGGTGCGCGTGTTCACCGATGGCGTGGCGATCGGCCCGATCCTGATGGGCGTGAACAAGCCGGTGCATATCCTGACCACCAGCGCCACTTCGCGCCGGATCCTGAACATGACCGCGATCGCGGCGGTCGATGCGCAGATCCGCAAGCAGCTGGAAGCGGAAAAGAAGGCATAAGCCTTCTTTCCCACTTCCGCTGCCCACGCATTCTTCCTCTACCCCCGCCTTCGGCGCGCCCCTTCAACAAGAAGGGGCTCCTGGTCGGGAGAATGATGGCGCTGGCGCGGCTGGACGTCGGCGCAAGTGAAAACACCGGGCATTGCCCGGTGTTTTCATTTGCCGCAACGGCCGCCGAACCTGCCACACGCGCTACGCCGCCCGGTCATTTCCCTGCAACGCCGTTGCGGCCCAATACGCCCACGCGGCCCGGCCGTGGGAAGGTACCGGACCGGCCTTCCCACCCTGGGCCCGACCAACTTTCATGGGCGAGGGTGTCATGCGTAATCGAGTCACGCGGCGATATTTCCAGCAGCTGTTCGCGCTGTACGCCGGTTTCGTGCAGTCGCGCTGAGGCGTAGAAAGCAGCGAGGTAGAGTCGACCGTTGGTCGACTATCGCGCGAAGCGCGGGGTTTTCGGGGGCTGTACGAAAGTCAGTCGACTAACAGTCGACTCTACCCAGTCGCCCCAATTCCCAGTTGACCAGCCAGTCAGCGCCGCTTGCCGCGGCGTGCAGGGGCCGGCGGCGGTGCATCCGACCGCGGCTTGGCGTACTGGGCCCACAGTGCGGGCAGTGCCTTGCCGGTGTGCTTCTGCCACAGCGCCGGTGCATAGCGGCCATCGCGCAGGGCCGTGTCCAGTGCCAGCACCAGGCCCGGGTGTTCGGCGTCGGCCCATTTCAGGAACGCACCGGTGACCCGGTAGCCGCTGTCGAAGTTCTGGCCCTTCTCGACCTTGCCCGGCAGCGACCAGCCCGCGGCGGCATTGTCCATGCCGTAGCGGTCGCGTGCGTAGTCGGCGATGCCCTCCACCAGCCAACCCGGCACCCGTGCGTCGCCATGGCCCGGATAGCCCTGCACGATGTGCATGGCCTCATGGGTGACCAGGTCGATGTCGTTGGGGTGCTGCGCCAGCCAACCCGGATTGATGGTGATCGTTGCCGCCTGGTCCTTGTCACCGACGAAGGCGATCCCGGTGTAGGCCGGATCGATCACGATGCGCACCATCGATGGCGCGGCCGGGTGGAAGTCCGCACGTTCGCGCAGGTAGGCGAAGTAGAACGTATCGATCACCCGCTTGCGCTGCGGCGCGGCCAGGGCGCCACGGGCGTCCTGGTAGTTCAGCGTCACGCCGTCGCGGGTCAGCTGCGCATCAAAGGCCTGGGTCTGGCCGAAGCTGGAGAAGGAAAGGGCAACAAGGGCCAGAGGCAACAGACGGTAGCGCATAGGGCTCATTGTACGGCGCTGGGCGCCAACAGTTCGATCTCCGCCAGCGGCAGCCGGCCCGGCGCGGCCAGGCGCAGCCGGTACTCGCTGTAACGACCGGGTCTGGCGATGCGGAACGGACGGGTCTGGCGGGCAGACTCGAAGGCTTCGCCGCTGCGCTGGTCGAGCACGGTCCAGTGGCCGTTGCCATTGCGCGCTTCCAGCGTCCATTCGCCGCCCTGGATGCGGCCGTCACCGCTGGTCAGCGTATACATCGTCGGCGTGCCATTGCTCAGGCCGGTCAGTGCGATGGTCGCGCCGCCACCCAGGCCGACGGTGGTGGCCGCATCGTCATCGACCAGCGCCGGCAGGGCGCGGCCATCGGCCAGTGTTGCCTTCGCGCCGCTGCCGAGCAGGTCGTGCAGCAGCTGCGGGCGCTGGCCACGGGCGGTCAGCGAGCGCGGCACGTCATCCACGCCGCTGCCCCAGCGCGACGGCTGCGGGCCCATCACGAAGTCCAGCGTCGCGCCCCTGGCGATCAGCTCGTGCGGCACCCAGGTCTTCGTCCAGGGCGTGCCGTTGATCTTCAGCGACTGCACGTAGACGTTCTCTCGCGAATTGTTGGCCGCGTTCACGGTCAGCACCGCGCCGCCCTGCAGTTCCACCCGCGCGTGGCGGAAGGCCGGCGAACCGATCACATACTCCGGGGCGCCCATGCGCAGCGGGTACAGGCCCAGCGAGGCCAGCACGTACCACGCCGAGGTCTCGCCATTGTCCTCGTCGCCCGGATAGCCCTGGCCGATCTCGCTGCCGACGTACAGCCGCGACAGGATCTCGCGCACGTGCTGCTGGGTCTTCCACGGCTGCCCGGCGTACAGGTACATCCACGGGATGTGGTGCGCCGGCTGGTTGCTGTGCGCGTACATGCCCATGCGCACGTCGCGCGCCTCGGTCATCTCGTGGATGGTGCCGCCGTAGGAACCGGCCAGTGCCGGGTCTGCGGTTTCCGGCGTGGCGAAGAAGGCATCCAGTTTCGCCGCCAGCTTGTCGCGGCCACCGTACAGCGCGGCCAGGCCTTCGCCATCGTGGGCAGCGGTGAAGGCGAAGGTCCAGCCATTGGACTCGGTGTAGTCGTGGCCCCACACGCGCGGGTCGTAGTCCTTCGCGTCCACGCGCCACTGGCCATCGGCAGTGCGGCCCTGGAAGAAGCCGGCGGCCGGATCGAACATCGTCGTGTAGCTGGCGGCGCGATAGCGGAAGTAGTCGGCCTCGGTGCTGTAGCGCTCGCGTGCGGCCGGCGTGGTCGCACGCTTGGCCAGCGCGTCGGCCATGTTGGCGATGCCGAAATCATTGAGTGCGCCTTCCATCGTCCACGACATGCCTTCATGCACGTCCGCGCTGGCGTAGCCACGAAAGGTCGAACGGTCCATGCCCTTGCGGCCGACATGGCGGTCGGGCGGGACCACGGTCGCGTTCTTCAGCGCGGCGGCGTAGGCCTCGGCCGGATCGAAACCGCCGATGCCCTTCAGCCACGCATCGGCGAAGGCCACGTCCGAGCTGGTACCGACCATCAGGTCCGCATAGCCCGGCGACGACCAGCGTGCGATCCAGCCGCCGGCGCGGTACTGCTCGATGAAGCCCTGCACTAGCTGGCCGGCATCGTCGGGCGTGAACAGTGCATAGGCCGGCCAGGTGGTGCGGAAGGTGTCCCAGAAGCCGTTGTTGACGAACACCTTGCCATCGCGCACGCCGGCGTAACTGCGGGTCGCGCTGCCTTCGGTGTTGTCATCGCTGGCGCTGGCCTGGTTGGCGTAGCGCCACTCCGGTGCGGCGGCGCTGCCCACGTTCTCGTGGCCGGAATTCGGGTACAGGTACAGCCGGTACAGGCTGGAGTACAGCGTGGTCTTCTGGTCGTCGCTGGCATCGCCGATGTCGAAGCGGGCCAGGCGCGCGTCCCACGCGTCCTGTGCGCGGCCGGCCACGCTCTCCAGCGTATCGGCGGCGGCGATTTCCAGTGCGAGGTTGTGCCGCGCCTGCTCCACCGAGATCAGCGAGGTGGCGATGCGCATCGTCACCCGCCGCTCGCTGCCGGCATCGAACTTGATGTAGCCGGTCGGGCGCCCGGTGTCGAGGCGGCCGCTGCTGCGCCAGGGCTTGTCGAAGCTGGCCACCACGTACATGCGGCTGGCGCCGTTGGAGAGGCCGCTGCGCGTATCGGTGTAGCCCGACAGCGTCTGTGTGGCGGCATCCAGAGTCAGGCCACCACGTGCATCGACGTTGTCGAACAGCAGGTTGGCGTCACCGCCTTCGGGGAAGTCGAAGCGGAACAACGCGGCATGATCGGTCGGCGCGATGGCGGCAGCGATGCCGTTGTCGAAGCGCACGTCGTAGCGGTAGGGGCGCGCGCTTTCATGGCGGCGATCGAACGACAGCGCGCGCTTGCGGCGGTCGGCCTCCGGCACGCCACGGCTGGCCGAGGGCATCACCTGGAAGGTCTGGCGGTCACCCATCCACGGGCTGGGCTGGTGGCTCAGCGCAAGCGCCTGCAGCTGCGGGCGGTTCTGTGCGTCGTTCTGTTCGTTCCAGCGGTACAGCCAGTTCAGTGCGCCGGCATCGGTCACCGGGGTCCAGAAGTTGAAGCCGTGCGGCACCGTCGTGGCCGGGAAATTGTTGCCGCGCGAGAAGGTGCCATTGGCCTGGGTGCCGCGGGTGGTCAGCACCCAGTCGGAGACGCGCTGTGGCCGCTGCCGCGGCTGTGCGTCCAGGCGCACGTCATCGATCCAGCCAGAGACCGGCGCGCCCTCGGCACTGGCCACCTCCAGCTCGATCGCCACCACGCGGCGGCCCTTCAGCGTGGGTACGTCGCCCAGCCGCACTGCCTTGCGCGCCCACTGTTGCGGGTACAGCGTCTTCGATTCGCCCTGCGCGCGTGCGCCGATCGCCACCCCATGCTGGTCGCGCGCCGCACCGGCCGACACGCGGCTGCCATCGTCCAGCAGCAGGTCCAGCGAGACATAGGTCGAAGCGACGGTGTCCTTGCCGACGATCTCCGGCAGCACCAGCCACGACAGCGTGGTATCGGCCTCGATGGGCAGGTCGGCCTTGAACAGTTCGCGCCGCGCGCTGCCGCCTTCGCTGCTGTAGCGCAGTGCATGCAGGCCGCTGTAGCCGGCGTTGCGCTTGGCCGCGTAAGGCGCCGCAGGGCCGTTGCCGATCGTGACCTGAAGTGCACCCGCGGCCTGCGTCGGGGCAGGTTCGCCGGGCTCGAACGAGGTCTGCAGCCCCTGTGCCAGCACCGGCATCGCAGTGGTCGCACAGGCCAGGGCCAGGGCCAGTGGAAGCAGGGCGCGGCGCGGATCGGACAGGGTCATGCAAGGGTCTCCCGGAAGGGCTGGCGGCGGGCAGAACCCGCATCGGCGGACACCACGGACAGCATCGCTCCGCCCGCCAGGCTGGCAGTGGAAGAGGCGATGCCGGTCCGGTGGGGGCGGGCCATGCGATCGGGTTGGATTGGGTGGGTCGGGGTGCGACCTGGCCCGATCCTGCAACAGCCGTCGCGCGCTGGCAAGTGCCATTTAGTTCGATCCAAATGCGGGAAATGTCGCTGGAGTCGATTCTGGCGAGCGAACCTGCCGGAACGACCGCGAAATCCCCGGCGCCGCCGCCGCCCGGCGTGCGGCGGGGAGATGCGAGGCATCGGCGGGAGCGCGCAAAGGCCCGTTGTGGCGCAATGTCGGTGCGGCCCAGATGCTAGAATCACAGGCCTCGCAACCCGTTCACCGACATCCGCCATGAGCCATACCGCCACCGCGCCCGCCAACGCCGAGAAGCGCTACACCGTGCACCGCAGCGATCTGCCGTTGAGCTGCCCGACCCCGGAAATGGCGCTGTGGAACTCGCATCCGCGCGTGTACCTGCCGATCGAAGACGAGCCCAACGGTGAAGCGCAGTGCCCGTACTGCGGTTCCGTGTTCGTGCTGGCCGACTAAACGGCGGCCCCTTCGATGCGCCGATTGACCGTGGTGCAGTTGCTGCCGGCGCTGCACTCCGGCGGTGTCGAGCGCTCGACCCTGGAAATCGCTGCTGCCCTGGTCGCGGCCGGCCATCGTGCACTGGTGGTGTCCGCCGGTGGCCGCCTGGTGCAGCCGCTGCTGGACAGCGGTGCCGAGCACCTCACCCTGGACATCGGCCGCAAGTCGCTGCTGACCCTGCGCCATCTGCCGACCCTGCGCCGCCTGTTTGCCGAGGTCGGTGCGGACATCGTGCACGCCCGTTCGCGGCTGCCGGCCTGGCTGGGCCTGTACGCGATCCGCGCCATGCCCGCCGCACAGCGCCCGCACTGGGTGACCACCGTGCACGGGTTGAATTCGCCCAGCCGCTACAGTGCGGTGATGACCAGTGGCGAACGCGTGATCTGCGTGTCCAATACCGTGCGCGCCTTCGTGCAACGCCACTACCCGACGGTGCCGGAAGAAAAACTGCAGGTCATTCCCCGCGGTGTCGATGTCGGCCAGTTCCCACGCGTAGCACGTGCCGACCGTCGCCCGCGGCTGGCCCTGGCCGCCGATTATCCCTGGCTGGCGCAGGTTGATGGCCCGCTGCTGCTGTTGCCCGGGCGCGGTACCCGGCTGAAGGGCCACGCCCACGCGCTGCAGCTGCTGGCCGACGTGCGTGCCGCCGGCGTGCCTGCGCAGCTGTGGATGCTGGGTACCGAGGAACCCGGGCGTGAGGCCTACGTGGCCGATCTGCGCCGCCAGGCTGCGGCACTGGGCGTGGCCGAGGCCGTACAGATCAGCACGCCTACCGCACGCATCGCCCTGGCCTACGCCGCCAGCGATCTGGTGCTGCAGCTGTCGGACAAGCCGGAAGCCTTTGGCCGCACCGTGGTCGAGGCGCTGTCGGTCGGCCGCCCGGTGCTGGGCTGGGACCACGGTGGCGTCGGCGAACTGCTGCAGCAGCTGCAGCCCGGCGGCGCGGTGCCGCTCGGCGACGCGCGCGCGTTGGGTGAACGTGCGCTGGCCCTGCTGGCGCAGCCGCCATCCTTGCCGACCCGCATCCCGTTTACCCTGCAGGCCATGCAGCGCGATACCCTCCGCCTCTATGCCGATCTCGCCGGCTGACCCCGCTGCCATCGTGCGCGACGACCGCGCTGGGCGCTGGGCGCCCTGGTGGGTGCTGGCGTACGTGGCGATGTGGCCGTTGCCAGGCATCGCCGAAACCGTGCTCGGCCTTGGCGCGCTCTATGCTGCCGCGCGCATGGTCATGCGCCGGCTGCAGCGCCGCCCGCACCTGTTGAGCACGGCGGCGTGGGCCCTGACCTCGATCCTGTTCCTCGGCTACTGGCTGCCACAGGCGTTCTCGGCTATCGATGCGATCGATCCGGCGGCCTCGTGGACCAAGGCTGCCGCCGGACTGCGCTACCTGCCCTTCATGTGGCTGGTGGCGATCGCGGTAGCCACGCCGGAACGGCGGCGGCTGACCTTCGGTGGCCTGGCGCTGATTACCGGCGCGTGGACGCTGGACGCGTTGGTACAGGCGCTGGCCGGCACCAGCCCATGGTTCTGGTCGCTGGAGCACCTGAAGCTGGCCGTAAGTGGCCACGCGCTGTGTCCGGCCGACGAAGCCGCACTGGCCGACCGCCTCAGTGGCGCGCTCGGGCCCTGCAACCTGAAATTCGGCCAGGTGCTGGCCAGCCTGTCACCCTTCCTGCTGCTGCCGATGGCGCGGCGTTTCGGCAGTGCGGGGTGGTTGCTGGCCGCCGCCGCACTGGGAGGCGTGCTGCTGCTGGCCGGTTCGCGCGCCTCGTGGATCACCTTTGTGCTGGTGCTGGGCTACAGCGGCCTGCGCCAGTTCGGCTGGAAGCGGCTGCTGCTGCTGGCCCTTGTGGCAGCGCTGGGTACGGCCGCACTGACAGCGGGCGTGCCGCAGCTGCGCGAGCGTGTTGCGCGCACGGCACAGGCATGGAACGAAGACGGGCAGGGCGTTGACGAGGCGCTTTCGGGGCGCGCGCGCATCTGGACGGCGGCGGTGTGCATGATCGAGGAACATCCGGTCAACGGTGTCGGTGCGCGCGGCTTCCGTGATGCGTATCCGGCCTGCGTGTCAGACGAGGGCCCCGCCGTGTGGGGCAATCAACCGGCATTGCACGCCCACCAGATCGTGCTGGAAATCCTGGCCGAGACCGGCGTGCTGGGCCTGCTGCTGTGGCTGGCGGCGGTGGCGCAGGCCTGGCGGGCCTGGCGCTATGCACCGCCGGCGGCGCGTGACC
Source organism: Stenotrophomonas sp. YJH_SMC_65 (assembly GCF_059369475.1). Taxonomy (NCBI): domain Bacteria; kingdom Pseudomonadati; phylum Pseudomonadota; class Gammaproteobacteria; order Lysobacterales; family Lysobacteraceae; genus Stenotrophomonas; species Stenotrophomonas sp. YJH_SMC_65. Next base: position 325,084 of record NZ_JCAFSR010000006.1, on the reverse strand, counting down.
GCGCCCGCCCGGCGATGCTGGCGCTGGCGGTTACCGTGTTCCCGCTCAATACGCACCTGGCGTTCTATTCTGCGTTCTGGGGCGGCCTGACCGTGCTGCTGGCGGCCCTGTTCGCCGGCAGTCTGCTGGCCCGCGAATCGGACGAATCTCCGCCGATGCAGTAGTTGCCAACCTTGGTGGGCTCCCCGGGACCGGCCTCGGTTCATCCGGCGCCAACCAAGGTTGGCGCCACGAGGACGCCGGCCCTTCCACCGCATCCGGCTATTTGTAGAAATCACTCCGGCCGCCGGGCTGGCGCTTGAAGCGGCGGTGGATCCACAGGTACTGGTCGGGGGCTTCGCGCACCATCTCTTCGATGGCCTGGTTGACCCGCGTGGTATCGGCTTCCACGTCCTCGCTGGGGAAATTCTCCAGCGGTGCGCCGATCTTCAGCACGTACTTCCCGCCTTCGCGGCGGTGGAAGTACGGGATCACTGCACAACCGGTCATCCTTGCCAGCTGGTGGGTGGCGGTGATGGTCGAAGCGGTGTGGCCGAAGAACGGCACGAACACGGTGTCCTTGCCACGCATGTCCTGGTCCGGCGCGTACCAGAGGAAGCCGCCCTTCTTCAGGTGGCGCACGGTCGCGCGGATGTCCTCGTTGGCGAACATCGCCTTGGCATAGCGCAGGCGGCCGAACTTCACCGCCCACTCGTACACCGGGTTCTTGTGCTTGCGGTACATGCCGGACAGGTCGACGTAGTCGCACAGCAGGCGTCCGCACATTTCCAGGGTCATGAAGTGGCCGGAGACCAGCAGCACGCCGCGGCCTTCAGCCTCCATCTGCCGCAGGTGTTCCAGGCCTTCGATCCGTACCTGCGGGCGGATGCGGTCGATGCTGCCCCACCAGGCGCGGATGCACTCGAACACGCCCACGCCCAGCGCATCGAAACTGTCGCGCACCAGGCGCTGGCGCCAGGCTTCGTCCTTCTCGGGGAAGCACAGCTGCAGGTTGACTTCGGCGGCGCGGCGGCGGCTGCCGAGCAGGCGCCAGGTGATCCAGCCGACGCCCCGGCCCAGCGCGCGCTGCAGCATCCACGGCAGGCGAGCGATGGCGAAGGCGCCGAACATGGCGGCGAACATCGGCCAGTTGCGCGGATCGCGCAGCGATGGGCGGACGGCGGTGGAGGCATCTGACATGGGGCCATTCTACCAAGGCGGCCGCGTGTCTTTCCCCGGGGGCTCCCGTATCCTTGCCGCATGCGCAAAGACCCTGTCGAATGGATCCTGCGCGGCCTGTATTCGGTCGTGCTCTACATCCTGCTGCCGATCACCGTGTACCACCTGGTCTGGCGCGGTTTCCGGGTTCGTGAATACTTCCGGCGCTGGGATGAACGCTATGCCTCCTATCCGCAGCCGACCGGGCAGCCGCGGGTCTGGCTGCACGCGGTCTCGGTGGGCGAGGTCAATGCCGCCGCGCCGCTGGTCAATGCCCTGCGCCAGCAGCGCCCGGACATCCGCTGGGTGATCACCACCATCACCCCGACCGGCTCCGAGCGCGTACGCGCGCTGTGGGGCGACGCCCTGGACCATGTCTACCTGCCGTATGACGTGCCGGGCAGCGTCAACCGTTTCCTCGGCCATTTCCAGCCCAGCCTGGCGCTGATCCTGGAAACCGAGCTGTGGCCGAACATGCTGTTCGGCTGCCGTGACCGCGGCATTCCGGTGTACATCCTCAACGCCCGGTTGTCGGCGCGTTCGCTGCGCGGCTACCGGTTGCTGGCGGCACTGATCCGCCGCGCGCTGCGCACCGTCACCTGCGTGGCCGCGCAGTCGCAGGACGATGCCGAGCGCTTCGTGCAGCTGGGGGCGGATCCCGGCCAGGTGCAGGCGCTGGGCAACCTGAAATTCGACATCGCCACGCCGGATGTGCAGGGTTTCGTCGAACAGTTCCACGCGCGGGTACCGGCCGCTCGTCCGGTATGGATCGCCGCCAGTACCCATGATGGCGAGGAGCAGGCGGTGATCGACCTGCACCGGCGCCTGCGCCAGCGGCATCCGGAGCTGCTGCTGCTGTGGGCACCGCGACATCCCGAGCGTTTCCCGAAGGTGGAAGCGCTGGCGCGCGAACAGGGCTGGAGCGTGGCGACCCGCCGCGTGGACCAGTGGCCACACGCGGCCACAGACGTGTTCGTCATCGACACCCTTGGCGAGCTGATGCCGTTCTATGCCTGCGCCCAGGTCGCCTTCGTCGGCGGCAGCCTGCAGGCCATCGGTGGTCACAACCTGCTGGAGCCGGCCGCGATGGGAACGGCGGCGGTGACCGGCCCGCACCTGCACAACTTCGCGGAAATTTCCCGGCGCATGCGCGAGGCCGGGGCGCTGCTGATCGGCGAGGACGCGCAGGCGGTGGGCGATCTGCTGCAGCACCTGCTCGACGATGCCCAGGCCCGCGAAGACATGGCGCGGGCGGGATGCACGCTGGTCAGCAATGGCCGCGGCGCGCTGCAACGCACGCTTGCCCTGGTGGCGCCGCACCTGCCACCACCGCGCGAGTGATCGCGGCAGCGCGGAGTCAGCGGCGCTGACGAGCATTGTCGTGATCAACTTCATCAATTCTGCTTAGCGACGATTTTTCTGTCGTTGCTGGACCGACCCTGCCGCTGGCAGCGTGCCTGCCATCACATCGTTGCGCACATTCCACCGATTCTGATTCCGCAGGACGACGCAGGCTGCCAGCCTGCTGTCGACCGCGCTTGGGCGGATATCAAGGGAACTTGCGATGGACGGCGACAGGGGCGGGGACGGCACGGGTGGGGCCGGACTGGGGACGGACCATCTGGCGGTGGTGGCGTTGACACTGTTGGTGGGCGGCAGCGTGATCGCACTGGTGGGCCAGCACACGGCGGCACAGGCAGGCCCCGCCATCGTGCTCAGCCTGTTGCTGGCTGCACTGGGGGCCGGCCTGGTGCTGTGCTGCCTGCAGGATCTGGTGCTGCGGTTGCCGGCGGGCGAGGGCCTGCACGGGCTGCTGGCTGCCAGCTGGGGGCCGCGGGTGGCGGGCGTGTTGGGCATGGCCCTGCTGCTGGAGCTGGTGGCGACCACGGCGGGCGTGGCGCAGTCCATGGCCCTCCATCTGCACGCGGTGCTGGCCGCCGAAGGCCTCCAGCCCTGCGACTGGCTGCCGGAACAGGTCACGGCGGCGGTGGGCCTGCTGATGCTGGGCGCGCTGGCATTGCTGCCGCCACGGCGTGTGGTGCTGGTGGCCTGCGCCCTGTTGACGGTGAAGATCGGTGCGGGGGTGTTGCTGCTGGCGCTGGCGGCACGTCATGTGCATTACGCGCACTGGATCCCCTGGCTGCCACCGGCGACCGCGCCGTATCGCTTCGGGCTGGGCGGGGTGCTGGCGGCTGCGGTGCCGCTGCTGGGGGTATTTGCCAGCGTCGGCTTGGCACTGGGCTTTCCTGCGTTGCGCCGCCAGGGCGCGATGTGGCAACCGGCAGTGCTGGCGCTGGTCTCGTTGCTGGCGATGCTGCTGCTGATCGTGCTGGCAGCACTGCAGGCAGGGCTGGTCGAGTTTTCCGCGCTTGCCAGTACCCGGCCACTGTCGGTGGCGCTGGAGATGCATCCGCAATTGGAGTGGATGCTGCCGTTGTTGCCGCTGGCGGGGGCTACGGGCCTGGCCGCCCTGCAGCTGGTGCTGCTGATGCTGGCCTTGCGGCTGGCAACATCGCTGTGGCCAGGGGCGGGTGATGCAGTGGGACGCTCCCGCGGTGTGATCGTGGCGGCGGTCGGACTGCCGGCGGTGATGCTGGTGCTGTGGCTGCCGTTGGGCACCCTGCCGGCGCTGCCGGGTCCGGCAACCCTGCTGGTGATGGCGGCGCTGTGCCTGGCGGTGCTGCGGCGGCGGAATGACATGAGGCAGGGCGCAACCGGTCGCGAACTGGTGCTGCCGATGCTGGCGCCCTTGGCGGCCGCGCTGTGCGTCCTTGCGGCGTTGGAACGCCTGCGGGCATGGCCGGGCTGAGGGTTCGCGGGGCCACGCAACGGGTAGCTGCGGGCGGATGCACCGCCTGCAAAAAAGCCACCCTTGCGGGTGGCTTCTTTGTTGCCGGCAGGGCGACGGATCAGTGCGTGGTCGTTGCCGGATTGCCCGCGTCCTGGGTCAGCAGGCGGTTGACGTCCTGCAGCTCTGCCACGTCCAGCGCACCCAGCGACTGGCTCAGCAGCAGGCGGTTCTGCAGGAAGGTGTAGCGGGCCTGGGCGTAGTCCAGCTGCGCCGAGAACAGGATGCGCTGGTTCTGGATCACGTCCAGCACGGTACGGGTACCGACTTCCAGGCCGACCTGCGAGGCGTCGTACGCGCTCTGTGCCGAGACCACGGCCAGGCGACGGGCCTCCACTTCGCTGATGCCCTGTACCAGGGTCTGGTAGGCATTGCGGGTGTTGCGGTCCAGGGCGCGCTTCTGCTGCTCGTAGCCGTCCTGGGCGATGTCACGCTGGGCCAGCGCCTGGCGTACGCCGGACTGGGTGGCACCACCGGAGAAGATCGGCACGCTCAGGGTCAGGCCGATGCTGTTGGTGCGGGCGTCCGGCGACAGCGAACCGGAACCAGTGCTGTCACCCCAGGTCGCGCTCTTGCCCCAGCTGCCGCCCAGCGACAGGGTCGGGTAATGGCCGCCACGGGCGGCCTGCACGCCAGCCTCGGCGGCGCTGACCTTCAGTTCCTGCGCCTTCAGCGCCGGATTCTGGGTGGTGGCCTGCTGCACCAGCTCATCGATGTTGCCACGGTTGGCCGGCACTTCCGGGCGGAAGTCGGCCGGCAGCCCACGCAGGTTGGTCACCGGCTGGCCGGTCAGTTCGGTCAGGGCCTGGTAGTTATCGGCCAGGGTGTTCTGCGCAACGATGGTGTTGGCACGCGCCTGGTCGTACTGGGCGCGTGCTTCGTGCACGTCGGTGATCGGCGCCAGGCCCACTTCCAGGCGCTTGTCGGCGAAGTCGAACTGCTTCTTCGCGGCCGCTTCATTGGTCTGTGCGGCATTCAGCGATTCGATCGCCACCAGCACGTTGAAGTAGGCCGCCGAGGTGCGAACGATCAGGCTGTCGTTGGCCGAATCGAGGGTGAAGTCCGCCGCCTTGCTCAGCTCGCGCTGCGAACGCAGGTTGTTGATCTGGGTCCAGTTGAACAGCGTCTGGCTGCCGTCGATCGTGTAGGTGCGGCGCTTGTTGGTGAACGAGCCGGAGTTGGCGTCGGCGTTCGGCTCACTGCGCGTGCGGTTCAGCTGGGCCTGGCCGTTGATCTGCGGCAGCAGGGCGGCGCGCGCCTGCACGGCGCCTTCCTTGTCATACAGCCGGGTCGATTCGGCGGCGGACAGCTGCGGATCGCCATTGCGCGCCATTTCGTAGACCTGCAGCAGGTCGGCGGCATGGGCGGACAACGGCAGCAGGGCAGTGGCCAGCGCAACAGCGAGGGATCGGCGGATCATTGCGGCTTCCTTGGACTCAGAGGTGGAACTGGGGGGCCGGGGCGGCACCACGCAGATAATCGATATCGGTCTCGAACAGGGACTCGCTGCTGCCGTCGGCCTTGACCAGCAGGGCCTCCATCGCCGGCGAGCGGCCGTGGATCACGAACAGGCGACCACCCGGACGCAGCCACGAGGCGAACTGTGACGGCACCACGTCGACCGCACCAGTGACACAGATCACGTCAAAGCGGCGTTCGGTCTGCCAGGACAGGGCGTCGGCCACTTCCACGCGGACGTTGGTGCCCAGGCCGGACGCGTCCAGGCGGGCGCGCGCGGCGGCGGCCAGCTCCGGGTCGATTTCCAGGCTCAGCACGTCGCGCGCCAGCGCGCCGATGCAGGCCGACAGGAAGCCGCTGCCGGTGCCGATTTCCAGCACTTCGTCACCCGGCTGCAGGTCCAGCGCCTGCAGGGTACGGCCCTCGATGACCGGCTTCATCATCTTCTGGCCATGGCCGATCGGCAGTTCGACATCGGCGTAGGCCAGTGCCCGGTGTGCATCGGCGACAAAAGCCTCGCGCGGCAGGCGGGCCAGGACGTCGAGCACCTTGATGTCCAGCACGTCCCAGGGACGGATCTGCTGTTCCACCATCAGTTCGCGGGCGTGGGCGTAATCAATCGTCATGAGGTTCAAATCCAGCGCAGTGGGCCGGCCATTTTACCGGTGCCGGAGGCCGGCGGCGCGCCCAGAGCATCAGCTGCCGGGTGGCCGGGGTCGCAGTGCCGGAAGTCATCGCGACCTCCGGTTCGTTCAGTTTTGGTTATTCAGCCGTCCCGGCCCCTCGCGGCGCATAGGCGCGCAGGAAGAAGTCGATGCTGGCAGTCACGTGGGCAAGAGGGTCGCATTCCACCGGTGACAGTGGCATGCCGCACATCATATGCATGTGCACTTCACCCTTGACCAGGGTCAGGAACTGCTCGCCAGCCAGCGAATAGTCGGTGATTTCCAGCTCGCCGCGCTCGGCGCGTGCCCGCAGGAAGTCAGCCAGGGCCTCGCAGGTACGTTCCGGTCCTGCCTTCCAGAACAGCTCGCGCAGGCGTTCGTCGGTCTCCGGCGCCATCATCATGCGCTGGATCGAGATCGCCGCATCGGACGTGATCAGTTCGAAGAAGGCCAGACCGATGCCGATCAGCTGGTCGCGCAGCGGGCCGTCCGCGTCGGCCACGAACAGGGCATCGGGCAGCATTTCAATGCACTTCGACTGCACGGCCTCGGAGAACAGGGTCTCCTTGTCGCCGAAGTGGCTGTACACAGTCAGTTTCGAGACGCCGGCCTGAGCGGCGATGGTGTCCATGCTCACGCCGGTATAGCCCTGTTCGATGAACAGTGTCTTGGCTGCTTCAAGGATCGCCGCGCGCTTGCCGAGGTCCTTGGGGCGCCCGGGTCCGGCGGCCTTGGCAGCGGGCTTGGCCGACGGCTTGCGGGAAGTGTGAGAACTCATCACGACAATACTAGACCAAGCGGTTCGATATTTATACTATACCGGCCGGTTTATTAAATTGGGCCGGCAGTCGCGGCTCCCCCCTTAGTTGCAACCCTGCGTTTTCAGGACGTTGACCGATGAAGATCGTGCGCTGGATGGGCGGTATGGTGTGGATGGCTGCGCTGGCAGCCTGTTCGGGACAGGAACAGGCGCCCCAGGCGGCCGTTCCGGTGCTGGTGGTTCACCCTGGCGAGCAGGCCGGGCAGGCGCCGGCGGCGTTCCCGGGCACGGTGCGTGCGCGGCAGGAAAGTCCACTGTCGTTCCGCGTTGGCGGCAACCTGGTCAAGCGCCACGTCGATGCCGGGCAACGGGTGAAGAAGGGCGACGTGCTGGCCGAGCTGGACGTGGCCGACTTCGCGCTGCAGGCCCGCGCCTCGCAGGCGCAGCTTGCTGCGGCCGAAGCCGATCTGGTGCGTGCCCGTGATGACCTCAAGCGCTACCAGGTGCTGGCCGACCAGCAGCTGGTCAGCCGCTCGCAGCTGGACCAGCAGTCCGCCGCCTTCAAGGCCGCGCAGGGCCAGGCCAACGCCGCCCGCGCCAACCTCGATGTGCTGCGCAACCAGGCCGACTACGCACAGCTGCGCGCGCCGTCCGATGGCGTGATCGCCAGCCGCGAGGCCGAAGCCGGGCAGGTGGTGTCGGCCGGCCAGACCATCTTCAACCTGGCCGCCGATGGCGGGCGCGAAGTGCTGATCGACCTGCCCGAGGCCACCATCCGCGACTATGCGGTGGGCCAGCCGGTCGAGGTGGAGCTGTGGAACCGTCCTGGCCAGCGCCTGCCAGGCACGATCCGCGAGATCGCCGCTGCCGCCGATCCACAGGCACGCACCTATGCAACCCGGGTCAGCCTGCCCGCCGATGCGCTGGCCGATGTCGAACTGGGCCAGAGCGCGCGCGTCTACAGCAGCGCCGGCCGCCACGGCACCCTGCAGCTGCCGCTCGGTGCGCTGCAGCGCGGTGCCAACGGTGCCGCCAGCGTGTGGGTGGTCGATCCGGCCAACAGCACGCTGAAGGCCGCGTCGGTCACCACCGGTGCCTATGGCAGCGAATCGGTGCCGGTGCTGTCCGGCGTGAATGCGGGTGACTGGGTGGTCGCTGCCGGCGGACACCTGTTGCGTGCCGGCCAGCCGGTGATCGCCGTGGACCGCCAGAACCGCCCGGTGCTGAAGCCGGCCACGCCGGCCGCTGCCGCCAAGGCCAAGGAGTAAGCCGGTGCGCCGCTTCAATCTTTCCGAGTGGGCGTTGTCCAACCGCCCGCTGGTGCTGTTCGCGATGCTTGCCTTCGCGCTGATCGGCGCATGGTCGTACAAGCATCTGGGCCAGTCCGAGGATCCGCCATTCACCTTCAAGGCGATGGTGGTGCGCACGCTTTGGCCGGGCGCCACCGCCGAACAGGTCTCGCGGCAGGTGACCGAGCCGATCGAGAAGGCGCTGATGAACACCGGCGAGTACGAGTTCATCCGCTCCTATTCGCGCCCCGGCGAATCGCAGGTCATCTTCATGGCGCGCGACAGCCTGCGTTCCAAGCAGATCCCGGACCTGTGGTACCAGGTTCGCAAGCGCGTGGGCGACATCCGTGCGACGCTGCCGCGCGAGATTGTCGGCCCGTTCTTCAACGATGAGTTCGGCGACACCTACGGGAACATCTATGCGTTGACCGGCAAGGGCTTCGACTACGCGGTGATGCGCGACTACGCCGACCGCATCCAGCTGGAACTGCAGCGCGTACCCGATGTCGGCAAGATCGACCTGGTCGGCCTGCAGGACGAGAAGGTGTGGATCGAACTGTCCAACACCCGGCTGGCAACGCTGGGTGTGTCGATGCAGCAGGTGCAGCAGGCGCTGGCCGACCAGAATGCGATCACCGGCACCAGCTTCTTCGAGACCGCCACCGATCGCGTGCAGCTGCGCGTGACCGGCCAGTTCAACGACATCGACGCCATCCGCCAGTTCCCGATCCGTGCTGGCGACCGCACCGTGCACCTGGGCGACATTGCCGAGGTCAAGCGTGGCTTCGCCGATCCGGCGTCGCCGAAGATGCGCTTCATGGGCGAAGAGGCGATCGGCCTGGCGGTGGCGATGAAGGATGGCGGTGACATCCTCAAGCTGGGCGCCAACCTCGACGCCGAGTTCGAGCGGCTGCAGAAGACCCTGCCGGCCGGCATGCAGCTGCGCAAGGTGTCCGACCAGCCGCAGTCGGTGGAGGAGTCGGTTGGCGAGTTCGTGCAGGTGCTGACCGAAGCGGTGGTGATCGTGCTGCTGGTCAGTTTCTTCTCGCTGGGCCTGCGCACCGGCCTGGTGGTGGGCGTGACCATTCCGCTGGTGCTGGCGATGACCTTCTTCGTCATGCATTACTTCGACATCGGCCTGCACAAGATTTCGCTGGGCGCACTGGTGCTGGCGCTGGGCCTGCTGGTGGACGATGCGATCATCGCGGTGGAGATGATGGCCACCAAGATGGAGCAGGGCTTCGATCGCCTGCGCGCGGCCAGCTTCGCCTGGGAATCGACCGCGTTCCCGATGCTGACCGGCACATTGATCACGGCAGCCGGCTTCCTGCCGATCGCCACGGCGGCATCGAGCACCGGTGAATACACCCGTTCGCTGTTCCAGGTGGTGACCATCGCACTGGTGGTGTCATGGATCGCAGCGGTGCTGTTCATCCCGTACCTGGGCGACAAGATGCTGCCGGACCTGTTCAATCCGCAGCCGCCGAAGCCCGGCAGCCTGTCCGCGCGTTGGCTGGGCAAGCGCCAGCAGTGGGCCGACCGCTATCCGGCGCTGGCCAACCTGATCGCACCGCCGCAGCATGGGCACGACCACGATCCCTACCAGCGCCCGTTCTACCGCAGCTTCCGGCGCTTCCTCGACGCCTGCCTGCGCCGCCGCTGGTGGGTGATCGCCGCGACCGTCGCCCTGTTCGTGTTCTCACTGATGATGTTCCGCTTCGTGCCGCAGCAGTTCTTCCCGGACTCGACCCGGCCGGAACTGATGGTGGACATCGAGCTGGCCGAGGGGGCGTCGCTGCGCTCGACCCAGGCCCAGGCCGAGAAGCTGGAGAAGCTGCTGTCCAGCCGCGAGGGCATCGCCAACTATGTGTCCTATGTGGGTACCGGTTCGCCGCGCTTCTACCTGCCGCTGGACCAGCAGCTGCCGGCGACCAACTTCGCCCAGTTCGTGGTGCTGGCCAAGGACATCAAATCGCGCGAAAGCACCCGTGACTGGCTGCTGCACGAGGTGATTCCGAAGTTCCCGGACGTGCAGATGCGCGTGACCCGCCTGGAGAACGGCCCGCCGGTCGGTTATCCGGTGCAGATGCGCATCTCCGGCGAGCACATCGAGAAGGTGCAGGCGATCGCGCGCCAGGTCGAGGCCAAGGTGCGTGAGAACCCGCACGTGATGAACGTCAACCTGGACTGGAGCGAGCCGAGCAAGGTGGTGCGGCTGGTGATCGACCAGGAGCGTGCCCGCGCGCTGGGCGTGAGCAGCGCCCAGGTCAGCCAGTTCCTGGCCAGTTCGCTGGCCGGCCAGTCGGTGAGCGTGTATCGCGAAGGCAACCGCCAGATCGAGATGCTGCTGCGCGGGCCGGCCGATGAGCGCAACCAGCTGGAGCTGCTGTCCAGCCTGTCGATGCCGACCGCCAACGGCGGCAGCATCACGCTGTCGCAGGTGGCGACGATGGAGTACGGCTTCGAGGACGGCATCATCTGGCACCGCAACCGGTTGCCGACCGTGACCGTGCGCGCCGACATCAGCGATGGCATGCAGGCGCTGGACGTGGTGCACCAGATCGTGCCCACGCTGGATGGCATCCGTGCCGAGCTGCCCAGCGGCTACCTGCTGGAAACCGGCGGCACCGTGGAGGACTCGGCGCGCGGGCAGAACTCGATCAAGGCCGGCATGCCGCTGTTCCTGGTGGTGGTGGCGACGCTGCTGATGCTGCAGCTGCGCAGCTTCTCGCGTGCGGCGATGGTGCTGGTGACCGCGCCGCTGGGCATCATCGGTGCGACCCTGTTCCTGCTGCTGTTCCGTGCGCCGTTCGGCTTCGTCGCGCTGCTGGGCACGATCGCGCTGGCGGGCATGATCATGCGCAACTCGGTGATCCTGATCGACCAGATCCAGCAGGACATCGATGCCGGGCATGATCGCTGGCATTCGATCATCGATGCCACGGTGCGCCGCTTCCGCCCGATCGTGCTGACCGCGCTGGCGGCCGTGCTGGCGATGATTCCGCTGTCGCGCAGCGCGTTCTATGGCTCGATGGCGATCTCGATCATGGGTGGTCTGATCGTGGGTACGGTGCTGACGCTGGTGTTCCTGCCGGCGTTGTACGCGGCGTGGTTCCGGGTGAAGCCGGACGAATCCGGGGCGTAATGCCCCGGGTTCTGCGGCTGCACCCATCCACGCATGGCGTGGATGGATCTGCTCGCGGAATCTGCCTTCTGTAGAGCCGAGCCATGCTCGGCTGCGCTATGCGCGATGATGGGATGAGTCGAGCATGGCTCGACTCTACAGAAGCACCCACGCATGACGTGCATCTACAGCAGCGGATCGTTGCCCTGGTAGGTGCCAACCTTGGTTGGCACTGCAGCATGCATCCACGCATGGCGTGGACTGATCTGCTCGCGGGATCTGCTTTCTGTAGAGCCGAGCCATGCTCGGCTGCTCTTCGCTCTTCGCTCTTCGCTCTTCGCTCTTCGCTCTTCGCGCGATGATGGGATGAGTCGAGCATGGCTCGACTCTACAGAAGCACCCGCGCATGACGTGGATCTACCGCAACTGGTCCTTGTCCTGGTAGGTGCCAGCCTTGGTTGGCACTGAAGCATGCATCCACGCATGGCGTGGACTGATCTGCTCGCGGGATCTGCTTTCTGTAGAGCCGAGCCATGCTCGGCTGCTCTTCGCTCTTCGCGCGATGATGGGATGAGTCGAGCATGGCTCGACTCTACAGAAGCACCCACGCATGGCGTGGATCTACTGCAGCTGCAGGCCGATCCGCAGCACTGGCAGCAGCCACTCGACGAACACCTGCACGCGCAGTGCACGGTGTTGCCGATGCGGTTGCAGCAGGGTCACCGGCAGCGGCTGCGCCGCGTACTGCGGCATCACCTCCACCAATGCGCCTGACTGCAGCTCGGCCTGCACGTCGTAGCGCGGAATCTGCAACAGCCCCAATCCCGCCACGCAGCACGCGATCGAGGCCTCGGCGCTGTTCACGCGTACCCAGCCGGGCATCGGCAGCGTGCGCAGCTGGCCGCCATCCTGCCATTCCCACGGTTCCACCCGTGCCGTGGTCGGCGATGCGTAGTTCACCGCGCGGTGCTGCTGCAGGTCGGCAGGGTGCTGCGGCATGCCGTGCTCGCGCAGGTAGGCCGGCGCGGCCACGTTGACGAAGTCGAGTTGGCCCAGCGTGCGCGCCACCAGGCTGGAATCGCCCAGCTGGCCGACCCGCAGCACGGCATCGCAGCCGTCTTCGATCAGGTTCACCGCGCGGTCGGTCATGCCCAGGTCCAGTTCCACCTGCGGGTAGCGCGCGAAGAAATCCGGCAACGCCGGGGCGATGATGCGACGGCCGATGCGGCTGGGTACGTCGATCTTCAGCAAACCGGCCGGTTGCGCGTCGTCCTGCCGGAACAGCGACTCGGCGTCTTCAACCTCCGCGATCAGGCGCAGGCAGCGGGCATGGAACACGTCGCCGTCATGGGTGGTGGATACCCGTCGGGTCGAGCGCTGCAGCAGGCGGGTGCCAAGCCGCTGTTCCAGCTCGGCAATCGCCGCCGAGACGGTCGAGCGGGGCAGGCCGAGCTGGTCGGCAGCACGGGTGAAGCTGGCGCATTCCACGACCCGGGTGAAGATGCGGAAGCGATCGATCCGGTCCATTGTTCGCTGGTCCTGGAAAGTTAAGTCAATGTGGCGGGCTTTATCCGCATTTTCTGCACGATATCGTCGTCAGGGCAGGGTTGCCACCCCGGGCAGCCCCCTCCTGAGACCGAAGCCATGACCGACCATTCCCTCAAGGGCAAGACTGTGCTGATTGCCGGTGGTGCCAAGAACCTGGGCGGCCTGATCGCCCGCGACTTCGCCCGCCAGGGTGCCAGCGCCGTCGTCATCCACTACAACAGTGCCGCCACCCAGGCCGATGCAGAAGCAACCGTTGCCGCCGTGCAGGCGGCCGGCAGCAGGGCGGTAGCCCTGCAGGGCGACCTGACGTCGGCGGCAGCGATGGAGCGCTTGTTCGCCGATGCCGTGGCCGCAGTCGGCCGTCCCGACATCGCCATCAATACGGTCGGCAAGGTGCTGAAGAAGCCGCTGCTGGAGATCAGCGAAGCGGAGTATGACGAGATGAGCGCGGTCAACGCCAAGGCCGCATTCTTCTTCCTCAAGGAAGCCGGCCGCCAGGTCAACGACGGCGGTCGCATCTGCACCCTGGTCACCTCACTGCTGGGTGCGTTCACGCCGTTCTATTCCAGCTATGCCGGCACCAAGGCGCCGGTCGAGCATTTCACCCGCGCGGCGTCAAAGGAGTTCGGTGAGCGCGGCATCTCGGTGACTGCGATCGGGCCGGGCCCGATGGACACGCCGTTCTTCTACCCGGCCGAGAGTGCCGATGCACAGGCGTACCACAAGACCGCGGCCGCGCTCTCGGCGTTCACCCGTACCGGCCTGACCGACATCGCCGACATCGTGCCGTGGATCCGCTTCCTGGTCACCGATGGCTGGTGGATGACCGGGCAGACCATCCTGGTCAATGGTGGGTACACCACCAAATAATGCAGCCGCGCATGGCGTGGATCTGCTGCGCGACATTCGAACGATCCACGCATGGCGTGGATCTACAGTAGAGCCACCCCATGGGTGGCTGCGCACAATGACCAAAGGCAGAGGCGCCACGCATGGAGTGGCGCCATCGGATCAGTTGAGTTTGGCCAGCACCGCATCCGTGGCGGCGGCGGTACTCACGGCCTGGCCCTTGGCGGCCAGGTCGGCAGTGAACACCCCATCATCCAGCACCGCGTGCACCGCCGCTTCCACTGCTGCGGCTTCGTCTTCCAGCCCCAGCGAATGGCGCAGCAGCATCGCCGCGCTGAAGATCGTTGCGTAGGGATTGGCGATGCCCTTGCCGGCGATGTCCGGGGCCGAACCGTGGATCGGTTCGTAGATGCCGACCGCACCCGGTTCACCCAGCGAGGCCGAGGGCAGCAGGCCGAGCGAGCCGGCCAGCATCGAGGCTTCGTCGGTGAGGATGTCGCCGAACATGTTCTCGGTGACGATCACGTCGTACTCGCGCGGCTTGGCCAGCAGGTGCATGGCCATCGAATCGACCAGTTGGTGCTCCAGCGCCACCTCCGGGAACTCCTCGCGGCCGATGCGCGCGGCCACGTCGCGCCACAGGCGCGAGGTTTCCAACACGTTGGCCTTGTCCACCGAGGTGACCTTGCCACGCCGCTGCCGGGCCAGGCGGAAGGCACTGCGCAGCACGCGCTCGATCTCGGCCACGGTGTAGCGGCACAGGTCGCTGGCACTGTCGGCATCGCGGGTCTTGTCGCCGAAGTAGATGCCGCCGGTCAGTTCGCGCACCACCACGAAGTCCACACCCTGCAGCAGCTCGGCCTTGATCGGCGAGGCGTGCAGCGCGGCCTCATGGGTGCGCACCGGGCGCAGGTTGGCGTACAGGCCCAGCGCCTTGCGGATCGCCAGCAGGCCCTGTTCCGGACGCACCTTGGCGTTCGGGTCGGACCACTTCGGGCCACCGACTGCGCCCAGCAGTACCGCGCTGGCGGCCTGGCAGGCGGCCAGGGTCGACGCCGGCAGCGGTTCGCCGTGGCGGTCGATGGCGATGCCGCCGATGTCGTGCTCGCTGAAGGTGAAGCTGTGGTTGAAGCGTTCGGCGACGGCCTTCAGGACGGCGACTGCCGCGGCGGCCACTTCCGGGCCGATGCCATCACCGGGAAGGACAACAATTTCAGCGTGCATGCTCACTCTCGTAACGTTCGATTTCAGGGACACGGCCCAACAGATACCCCAACTGGTCGACACCTTCCAGCAGGCAGGTCTGCGAGAAGCCGTCCAGCGGGAAGGAATAGACGCGGCCGTCCGGCGTGCGCAGTTCGCGCGCGGCCACGTCGATGGTCAGCTCATCATCCGGGCGCTGCATCAGCGCCTGCACGTCGGCCTCGTCCAGCACGATCGGCAGCAGGCCGTTCTTCAGCGAGTTGCCACGGAAGATGTCGGCGATCTCGCTGCTGACGATGGCGCGCAGGCCCAGGTCGGTCAGCGCCCACGGTGCATGTTCGCGCGACGAGCCGCAGCCGAAGTTGCGACCCGCCAGCAGGATGCTGCGGCCGGCGTTGTGCGGCTGGTTGAAGGCGAAGTCGGCCACCGGTGAACCGTCGGCCTGCCAGCGCCAGTCATTGAAGGCGGTGCGGCCCAGGCCGGCGCGTTCGGTGGTGGACAGGAACCGCGCCGGGATGATCTGGTCGGTGTCGATGTTGGTCTGGCGCAGCACCACGCTGGCCGAGGTCAAGGTACGGAAACCGGCCATCACGCCACCTCCTGTGCGAACAGCTCGCGGGTGTCGGCGACATGCCCGTTCACCGCGGCCCACGCCGCGCTCATCGGTGAGGCCAGCAGGGTGCGCGAACCGGGACCCTGGCGGCCTTCGAAATTACGGTTGCTGGTACTCACGGCCAGTTGCCCGGGCGCGACCAGATCACCATTCATGGCGATGCACATCGAGCAGCCCGGCTCGCGCCATTCGGCACCGGCCGCGCGCACGATCTCATGGATGCCTTCGGCCTCGGCCTCTCGCTTGACGATCTCCGAGCCCGGCACCACCAGCATGCGCACCCGGTCGGCGACGCGACGACCGCGCAGTACCTGCGCCACCTCACGCATGTCACTCAGGCGGCCGTTGGTGCAGGAACCGACGAACACCACGTCCACCGGTGTTCCGGCCAGCGCCTTTCCGGCCTGGAAATGCATGTAGTCCAGGCCCTTCTGTGCGGCGGCATCGTTGGCGGCCGGGATCGGCGCATCCACCGCGATGGCGGTACCCGGGTGGGTGCCCCAGGTCAGGGTCGGGCGGATATCGGCGGCGTCGATGTGCACTTCGCTGTCGAAGCGCGCGCCGTCATCACTGCGCAGCTGCTGCCAGCGCGCCACCGCAGCCTCGAAATCGGCGCCCTTTGGGCCGCGCGGGGTGTTGGCGACGAAGTCGAAGGTGACCTGGTCCGGCGCCACCATACCGGCACGCGCACCCGCTTCGATCGACATGTTGCACAGGGTCATGCGCTGTTCCATGTCCATCGCTTCGATGGTGCTGCCGCGGAACTCGATCACGTGGCCGGTGCCGCCATTGACGCCGATCACGCCGATGATGTGCAGAACCACGTCCTTGGCGCCGACACCCGGCGCCAGCGGCCCATCGACGGTGATCGCCAGCGTCTTCGCCTTGCGCTGCAGCAGGCATTGCGTGGCCAGCACGTGGCCGACCTCGCTGGTGCCGATGCCGAACGCCAGCGAACCGAAGGCACCGTGGGTGGAGGTGTGGCTGTCGCCGCAGACGATGGTCATGCCCGGCTGGGTGAAGCCCTGCTCGGGCGCGATCACGTGGACGATGCCGCGGTTGTCCGAGGCCATGTCGAACAGCTCGATGCCGTGCTCGGCGCAGTTGCGCGCCAGCGTGGCGACCTGTGCCTCGGAGGCGGCGCTGGCATAGGGCAGCGTGCCGTCCGCGGCGGCCGGCAGGGTCGGCGTGGAGTGGTCCATCGTCGCCTTGGTGCGGTCCGGCCGGCGCGGCGACAAGCCGCGTTCGCGCAGTTCGGTGAAGGCCTGCGGCGAGGTCACCTCGTGGATCAGGTGCAGGTCGATGTACAGCACGGCGGGCGCGCTGTCGGATTCGGGAACCACCACGTGGGCGTCCCACAGTTTGTCGTACAGGGTGCGGGGTGCGGAAGTCATGCGTATGCCTGGCAGAAGTACGAAATAGCGAACATCAGTAAGGAAAGCGGAACGGTCAAGTCAGCGACGGCGGGCGAGCACACGCAGGCGCACGTAGTCGGCCAGCGGCTGGCCAGATGCGTCACGCGGCAGCTCGGCCAGCAGTGCGGTGGCCGCCTCGCGCACGGTGGCGCGGGCCTCGGCCGGCAGGTCGTCCAGCAGCGGTGCGGCGAATACCCGCAGCCAGCCGGCCACGCCGGTCGGCAGTGCGGTCGGGCGCGGCGTGCACTCGATCAGTTGCACCTGGAAGCCATGCTGGCGCAGGCGATCGGCGTAGGCATCGGCCGTCGGGAAGTACCACCGGAAGGTGCTGGCGCCATGCCCGTGGGCCACGCGCGCGGCCTGCACGGCCGCGATGATCGTGGCCACGTTGCCGTGGCCGCCGAACTCGGCGACGAAGCGGCCACCGGGGCGCAGGGCGCGGCGCACGCCTTCCAGCACGCGGTCCGGAGTCGTCATCCAATGCAGTGCCGCATTGCTGAACACCGCATCGAACTCGCTGTCGAACGACAGTGCGTGGCCGTCCATCAGCTGGGCGTCGACGCCGCGCGCACGGGCGGCGATCACCAGTTCCGGCGAGGCATCCACGCCGTGGATGCGCGCACCGCTCAGGGCCAGTTCGGTGCTGAGTACGCCATCGCCACAGCCCAGGTCGAGGATGCGCTCACCGGCGCGCGGGTCGAGCAGGCGCGATACCGCACCGCCGAGCAGCGGCACGAAGCCGGCATCGATCGCATAGTCCTGGGCGTTCCACTGCTGGCCAGCGGCGCTGGCCTGGGTGGGGGTGTCGAAGGCGCTCATGGTGGGATCCTCAGGCGGTGGCGGAAGCGGGAACGTCGGTGCTGCTGTGGACGGCGGCCTGACGCTGGCGCAGCAGGCGGTTGGCCACATCCAGCCAGGCCAGCGCGGAGGCTTCGATGATGTCCTTGCTGGTGCCGGTGCCGTCGTACTCCACGCCGTCATGGCGCACACTCAGGTTGGCTTCGCCACGCGCATCGGCACCGATGCCGACGCTGTGCACGTGATAGCTGTCCAGCATCAGCTGCACGCCGGTGGCGGCCGACAGCGCGCCGAACAGCGCATCGACCGGGCCGTCGCCCTGCGCGGTCTCGGCCACGCGGTTGCCATCCGGGTCGGACAGTTCGACCAGCGCGTTGGCGCGGCTGCCGACGTCGCTGATGGTCATCGAGGCCAGGCGGTAGCCCTGCGCGCTGGAGCCGCCCTGCATCAACGTCTGCAGGTCGGCATCGGTGACCACGCGCTGCTGTTCGCACAGGCCCTTGAACTGCTCGAACACCAGCTTCAGTTCGTCTTCGTCCAGCCAGAAGCCCAACGCACGCAGGCGCGCTTCGACGGCGGCGCGGCCACTGTGGCGGCCCAGCACCATCTGCGAATCTTCCCAGCCCACGTCTTCCGGACGCATGATTTCGTAGGTGCCGCGATGGCGCAGCATGCCGTGCTGGTGGATGCCCGATTCATGGGCGAACGCGTTGGCACCGACGATGGCCTTGTTGCGCTGTACCGGCATGCCGACCAGACGCTGCAGCAGCTGCGAAGTGCCGACGATGCGCGGGGTGTTGATCGAACTGTCCTGTTCGTAGAAGGCCTGGCGGACCTTCAGCACCATCGCGATCTCTTCCAGCGAACAGTTGCCGGCGCGCTCGCCGATGCCGTTGATGGTGCACTCGACCTGGCGTGCACCGCCTTCGATGGCGGCCAGCGAGTTGGCCACCGCCAGGCCCAGGTCGTTGTGGCAGTGCGCGCTGAAGATCACGTTGGCCGCGTTCGGCACGTCGGCGACGCCGGCGATGACCTGCTGGAACATCGCGCGGATTTCTTCCGGCGTGGTGAAGCCGACGGTGTCGGGCAGGTTGATGGTGGTTGCGCCGGCGGCAATGGCCACGCGCGAAACCTCGATCAGGTAGTCCAGCTCGGTGCGGGTGGCATCCTCGGCCGAGAACTCGACGTCGTCGATGTAGGAACGGGCCAACGAGACGTGCTTGCGTACCGACTCCAGCACCTGCTCGCGGGTCATCCGCAGCTTGTGCTCGCGGTGCAGCGGGCTGGTCGACAGGAACACGTGCAGGCGCGGGTTGGCTGCCGCTTCCAGTGCACGTGCGGAGGTCTCGATATCGGCCTGCAGGCAGCGCGACAGCACCGCCAGGCTCAGGCTCGGGCGGCGCAGCTCGCGGCCGATCATCGCCATCGCCTCGCGGTCGGATTGCGAGCTGGCCGGGAAGCCGGTCTCGATGATGTCCACGCCCAGTTCGTCCAGCGCACGCGCCATCACCAGCTTCTGCGGCGGGCTCATGCTGCAGCCGGGGGACTGCTCGCCGTCACGCAGGGTGGTGTCGAAGATGCGGATGCGCGGGGTGGTAATTCGTTCGATGGTGGTCACAGGGAAATCTCCTCGACAGCGGGTGCGACGGCTTGCAGGGGGGAAGGGGAAGAGGCGGGGGAGGCGAGGGCGCTGGCCTTGGTCGGCGAGCGCGGGGTTTCGCTGCGCCGTCGCCGCGGTTTGCGTGGCGGGCGCGGACGGATGTCGGTGAGCAGGCCGGCCAGGACACCGGCATCGATGTTGCCGCCGGACACCACCGCACACTTGCGGCGGCCGGCGACGCGGCGGCCGGCCGCCAGCGCCAACGCGCCCGCGCCCTCGGCGATGATGTGTTCCTCCAGCGCAAGCCGGACCAGCGTTTCGCGCAGTTCGGCCTCGCGCACGATCACCACATCGTCCAGCAGCGAGGTGCACAGGCGGCGGGTCAGGAAGCCGGGAATCTTCACCCGCACGCCGTCGGCCAGAGAGGCAACCGGGGCGATCTCGCGCACGTCGCCGCGGATCGCACGTGCCATCGAATCGACGCCTTCCACCTGCGCGCCAATCACGCGAACGCCCTGCGATTTCAGCGCCAGTGCAACGCCGGAGGCCAGTCCACCGCCGCCGATCGGCACGATCACCACGTCCGGCGCGTGTGCGGCCAGCTCGATGCCGACCGTGCCCTGGCCCGCGATCACATCGGCGTCGTCGAACGCGGACAGGAAGCGGTAGCCGTGTCGCTGTGCCAGTTCGACCGCGAAGGCGTAGGCCTCGTCGTAGCTGGTGCCGTGCTGGCGAACGGTCGCGCCCCAGTGGGCGACGCCGGCGATCTTGGTGGCCGGTGCGCCATGCGGCATCACGGTGATGGCCGGCACGTCCAGGCGGTAGGCCGCCCACGCCACGCCCTGGGCATGGTTGCCGGCCGAGGCGCAGATCACCGGCCGGGTATCGCCGCGCTCGCGGCCGGCCAGCAGCGCGTTCAACGCGCCGCGGACCTTGTAGGACCCGGTGCGCTGCAGGTTCTCCAGCTTCAGCCAGGTGCCGAAGCGCTCGGCATGGTGCAGCGGGGTAGGCGGCAGGAAGCGCCGCAGCCGGGCCTGCGCCGCCAGTACGTCGGCGACGCTTACGTCGCCGACATCGCTTTCCTGGCTGGCATCAGCGGCCGGCATGGGCCACCAGCGCGGTGCGGGCGACCGCCGCATGCGGGCACGGGCGGCGAAGAAGACGCCTCCGTACCGGCACCGTGGTCACTACGGTACGGGTGTTCATACGGATGCTCCTTCCATGGCAGTGACCTGCACGGACACGCAGTCGTAGATCTTCTCGATCTGCCGGCACAGCGTTTCCGCCGGGCGCTGGCCATCCACCACCAGCTGCAGGTGCCAGCGGCCATCGTCGTCGGCCACCGGCGCACCGCTGATCGCGCGCGGTGCGAAGCCGCGGCGTTCGGCCATGCCGATCACGCGCAGCAGCGCGCCTTCGGCCGGGTGCAGCACCAGGTCAAGCCGGTATTGCATTGGGGGTCTCCTGGCGGGCATGGGCGGGGTTGCTTTCCAGCATCGTGCTGTTGGCGGTGTTCGGCGGCACCAGTGGCCACACGTTGGCACGTGCATCGATGGCCACGTGCAGCAGGGCCGGGCCCGGTTCGGCCAGCAGCGCGGCCAGGCCGCCTTCCACGTCGTCGCGGTTGTCGATGCGGGTGGCGGCGATGCCGAACACCTGTGCCAGCGCCACGAAGTCCGGGTTGTCGGACAGGTCGATCTCGCTGTAACGCTCGGCGAAGAACAGTTCCTGCCACTGCCGCACCATGCCCAGCGAACTGTTGTCCAGCAGCACGATCTTCACCGGCAGGCGGCAACGCGCGATGGTCGCCAGCTCCTGCACGTTCATCATGAAGCTGCCGTCGCCGGACACCAGCACCACGGTGCGCTCCGGGCATGCGAACTGCGCACCCATCGCCGCCGGCAGGCCGAAGCCCATGGTGCCCAGCGCGCCACTGGTCAGGTGGTTGCGCGGGTGGTTGAAGCGGCAGTGCTGCGCCACCCACATCTGGTGCTGGCCGACATCGCAGGCGATCACCGCATCGGCCGGGGCCAGCTCGCTCAGGCGCTTCAGCAGCGCCGGGGCGTAGATGTGCTGGCCCGGTGCGTCGTAGCGTGCCGAGAAGCGGTCGCGGTGCTGCGCGCAACGCCTGCGCCACGCGTCCTGATGGGCCTTGGGGGAGGGGAAGGCCGCACGCAGGGCACGGATGGCATGGCCGACGTTGCCAGGCACGGCGACATCGGCGCTGCGCAGCTTGGAGATCTCGTAGGCGTCGGCATCGATATGGACGACGCGGGCGAACGGTGCGAACTCGGCCAGCTTGCCGGTGGCGCGGTCGTCGAAGCGTGCACCCAGCACCAGCAGCAGGTCGCTTTCCTGCACCGCCATGTTGGCCGCGCGGGTACCGTGCATGCCCAGCATGCCCAGTGACTGCGGATGGCTGGCCGGCAGCGCGCCCAGGCCACGCAGGGTCATCACGGTGGGGATGGCGCTGGCTTCGACGAAGTCGCGCAGGTCCTGCACCGCATCGCCCAGCGCGATGCCGCCACCGGCGTAGACCACCGGCTTCTCGGCGGCCGCCAGTGCGGCGATGGCTTCGGCGATGGCCGCTTCGGCCGGCGCAGGTGGCGGCTCGACGCTGCTCGGCACGTGCGCCGGCAGGTGGCTGGCATCGGCCAGCTGCACGTCCTTGGGCAGGTCGATCAGCACCGGGCCGGGCCGGCCCTCGCGGGCGACGCGGAAGGCATCGGCGACCACGCGCGGCAGGTCGTCGACGCTGCGCACCAGCCAGCTGTGCTTGACGATCGGCATGGTCAGGCCGAACACATCCAGTTCCTGGAAAGCGTCAGTACCCAGCAGCGGCGTGGCGACCTGGCCGGTGATGCAGACCATCGGCACCGAATCCAGCATTGCATCGGCAATGCCGGTGACCAGGTTGGAGGCGCCCGGGCCGGAGGTGGCCACGCAGACGCCGACCTGGCCGCTGGCGCGGGCGAATCCATTCGCCGCCAGTGCGGCACCCTGCTCGTGGCGCACCAGGATGTGCTTCAGCGACGAATCCACCAGCGCGTCGTAGAACGGCATGATGGTGCCGCCGGGATAGCCGAACAGCGTGCGGATGCCTTCGGCTTCCAGCGCCTGGGTCAGCCAGCGCGCGCCGTTGGGCGGCGCGCTGCGGTGTGTGGAAGAGTTCATGGGGGAACCTTGCAAAGCGGGTGGGGGAGGGCCGCGCGGTTACGCGGCCTGTCCTTGCAACCAGACCATCTTGGCGCGCAGTTCCTTGCCCACCTTCTCGATCGGGTGCTCCAGGTCGGCCTGCTTGAACCGGTTGTAGTTCGGCAGGCCCGCTTCGTACTCGGCCACCCAGTTCTTGGTGAAGGTGCCGTCCTGGATGTCCTTCAGCACTTCCTTCATGCGCGCCTTGGTGCCGGCGTCGATCACCCGCGGGCCGCTGACGTAGTCCCCGTACTGCGCGGTCTCGGAGATGAATTCCAGCATGCGCGAGATACCGCCTTCATAGAACAGGTCGACGATCAGCTTCAGTTCGTGCAGCACTTCGTAGTAGGCGATCTCCGGCTGGTAGCCCGCTTCGACCAGGGTCTCGAAACCGGCCTGCACCAGTGCCGAGGCACCGCCGCACAGCACCGCCTGCTCGCCGAACAGGTCGGTCTCGGTCTCTTCCTTGAAGGTGGTCTGGATCAGGTTGGCGCGTGCACCGCCGAGGCCGGCCGCATAGGCCAGTGCGTACTCGGCCGCCTTGCCGCTCTTGTCCTGGTAGACCGCCCAGATGCAGGGCACGCCACGGCCGATCTCGTACTCGCGGCGCACCAGCGCGCCCGGGCCCTTGGGCGCAACCAGCACCACGTCCAGGTCGTCGCGCGGCCTGATCATGTCGAAGTGCACGTTCAGGCCGTGCGCGAACAGCAGCACCGCACCCTGCTTCATGTTCGGCGCCAGCACGTCGTCGTAGAGCTTCTTCTGCACCATGTCCGGGGTCAGCACGGCGACCAGGTCCGCATCCTTCACCGCGTCGGCCGGTGCTTTCACGGTGAAGCCGTCGGCCTGTGCCTTGACTTCGGTCGGGCCGCCCGGACGCAGGCCTACCACCACGTCGAAGCCGGATTCGCGCAGGTTCAGTGCGTGGGCGCGGCCCTGGCTGCCGTAGCCGATGACGGCGATCTTGGTCTGGGGCAGGTCGTTGGTGCTCATGGGGGAGGTTCCTTGCGGTGGGAAGAAAAAAAGAACGGCCGGTCGTCGAGGTGACGTACCGGCCGGTCAGGGGAAAGCGGTGGAGGAGGCACCATGCGCCGCGCAGGCACAGCCACCACGAGGCGTGGCGGCGGTGTGGGTCCGGGTTTTGCGTTGGGCGTTGTGCATGGTGGTTGCGTCTGAAACCAGGTTCTGAAATGAAAAAACCCGCACCGGGGCGGGTGCGGGTTTTTGAAGAGTTCCGGTGTATTCGTTGCTTACACGCTGGCTCGTCCCGCACCTGTTGGTTGGGTAATAAGTACGAGCACAAGAATCGAACGCAGCGAGGCGGCGCCGATGTCGGCGGCTTCGTTGTGGGTTCGCGGTGGCGTGTTGTGATGCAACATGTGATCGAGAGAAACACAGCCGTTTTGGCGATGTCAACCCTCGCGACGGAATTCTTGTTGGTTTCCGTTGCATCCGGCGCAATCGCCTGTGGCACAAGGATGGTTGCCGCTGAAAGTGTTTCGGTGAACCGGAATTCACTCCTTTCAGGGCGGTTTTTGCGCGGAATCCGGCGGATCCTCGCCTTGCTGGGTGCGGACCTTGCACCCCCACCCCAGGATCAACGTCCATGACCTCTGCCCGATACCCCAGGATGGCCGCAGCGGCGAAGATCGGGGGACCACCCTTCCATCGGAACCCGACCGTGTCCCGACGCCTTGCCCGTTCCCTGCTGGCCGCCGCCGTGCTGGCCGCCGTGCCCGCTCTGTCCCTTGCCGCCGACCGCATCACCGGCCACACCTTTGCCACCCGTTCGGAGGTGATCGCCCCGCATGCGATGGCCGCTACCTCGCAGCCGCTGGCCACCCAGATTGCACTGGACGTGATGAAAGGGGGAGGCTCGGCGGTGGACGCGGCGATCGCCGCCAACGCCGCGCTTGGCCTGATGGAGCCGACCGGCAACGGCATCGGTGGCGACCTGTTCGCCATCGTCTGGGACCCGAAGACGCAGAAGCTCTACGGCTACAACGGTTCGGGGCACTCGCCGAAGTCGCTGACCCTGGCCGAGTTCCAGCGACGTGGCCTGAAGGACATCCCGGCTACCGGCCCGCTGCCGGTCTCCGTGCCCGGCGCGGTCGACGGCTGGTTCGCGCTGCACGACCGCTTCGGCCGCAAGCCGATGGCCGACAACCTGGCGCCGGCCATCCGCTACGCGCGCGAGGGCCATCCCGTCGCCGAGGTGATCGCCTACTACTGGGACCGCTCGGTGCCCAAGCTGTCGCAGTACCCGGGCTTCAAGGAGCAGTTCACGATCAACGGCCACGCCCCGCGCAAGGGCGAGATGTGGAAGAACCCGAACTTGGCCAGCACCCTGCAGCAGATTGCCGACGGCGGACGCGATGCCTTCTACAAGGGCGCCATTGCCCACGCCATCGGCGACTACTTCAAGGCCAATGGTGGCTACCTGAGCTACCAGGACATGGCCGACCACCATGGTGAGTGGGTCGAACCAGTCAGCAGCAACTACCGTGGCTACGACGTGTGGGAGCTGCCGCCGAACAGCCAGGGCATCGCCGCCCTGCAGATCCTCAACGTGCTGGAAGGCTACGATTTCTCGAAGATCCCGTTCGGTTCACCCGAGCACGTGCACCTGTTCGTCGAAGCGAAGAAGCTGGCCTTCGCCGACCGCGCGCGCTTCTATGCCGACATGGCCTTCCAGCCGGTGCCGGTGCAGAAGCTGATCTCCAAGGAATACGCCGCGCAGCGCCGCGCACTGATCTCGATGGACAAGGCGCTGAAGGAAGTGCAGCCGGGCACGCCGAAGCAGCTGGAAGAAGGCGACACGATCTACATGACCGTGGCCGACGCCGACGGCATGATGGTGTCGTTGATCCAGTCCAACTACCGCGGCATGGGCAGCGGCATGGCGCCGCCGGGACTGGGCTTCATCCTGCAGGATCGTGGCGAGATGTTCGTGCTGCAGAAGAACCATCCCAACGGCTATGCACCGGGCAAGCGGCCGTTCCAGACGATCATCCCGGCGTTCATCACCAAGGGCGGCAAGCCGTACGCCAGCTTCGGCGTGATGGGCGGCGCGATGCAGCCGCAGGGCCACGCGCAGATTGTGATGAACCTGGTGGATTTCGGCATGAACCTGCAGGAAGCCGGTGACGCACCGCGCATCCAGCACGAGGGCTCGACCGAACCGACCGGACAGGCCACGGCGATGACCGACGGTGGTGAAGTGAATCTGGAAACCGGCTTCCCGTACGAGACGGTGCGTGCGCTGATGCGCAAGGGGCATCGCATCGTGTTCGCCGATGGGCCTTATGGCGGGTACCAGGCGATCATGCGCGACCCCGAGAGCGGGGTTTATTACGGAGCTTCGGAGAGTCGCAAGGATGGGCAGGCGGCGGGGTATTGAGGTTTCCCGGCCACCGGGCGCAGCCCCCTCTGCGGTGATGGTTCAGCGATGCTTGGCTTGGCCAGGCGGGTGGATTGTCTGGGGGACGCCGTGAATACGTCCCTGTAGGCTCGGTCGCCGCATCCATGCGGCTCACGCCCCCAGCCAACCCACCCGCCCGGCCACGGACAGTTTCCGTGTCCGTCACCGCAGGAAGGGAAAAAGAAGAGCAAGAGCAAAGGCAACGGCAACAGCCGCGGGCTTTGGGTTGGGGTCGGATCCGTTTTCCGCAGGAAAACGGATCCGACCCCTTCTTGTTTTCCGATACACATCTTCCACGCAAAGCGTGGAAAACCAACCGTCACCGAAAATCTGTCGGGCGTGGGGCGGTGTGGGTGGGCAGGACCGTTGGCGCTATGGATGGCGCCATCGAGCCCCCAAGGATGGGTTTACGGCGTGTCCTGCCCACCCACACCGCCCCGCCAAACCCTCAGCATCCCAAAGCCGGTTTAGACGTTGCCGTTGCTTGAAAAAAGCAGTGCAGCCGCAGGCTGCAAAACATCCTCAATCCGAATCCTGCGCGCGCGCCGCTTCGGCCTGGGTCTCCTCCTGCGCCGCCATCTCGCGCGCGATCCACGCATCGATCATGTGCCGCTGGCGCTGCGCCTGCCGCCGCTCACGCGTGTACTCCTGGTCGAGCACGCGGTACAGCGACACCATCACCAGCACCATCAGCAGCGCGAATGGCAACGCCGCAATCGTGATCATGCCCTGCAGTGCATCCAGGCCACCGGCCAGCAGCAAGGCCGCTGCGATCAACGCCACCGCGATGCCCCAGGCCAGCTTGCGCTTCAACGGAGGATCGCCTGCTTCGTCAGTGGACATGCTGGCCAGCACCAGTACCGCCGAGTCGGCCGAGGTCACGAAGAAGATCATCAGCAGTACCAGTGCGATGCACGACAGCAGCAGCGGCAGCGGCATGCTGTCGAACAGCGTGAACAGCACGGTCTCGTAGCCATTGCCCAGCGCCTGCACCAGGTCGGCATGGCCGAAGATCTGTGCCCACAGCGCGGTGCCGCCGAATACGGCGAACCAGAAGAAGCCCAGCAGCGTCGGCGCGAGCACTACGCCGATCACGAACTCGCGCACGCTGCGGCCGCGCGAGATGCGTGCGATGAACGACCCCACGAACGGTGCCCACGAGATCCACCAGGCCCAGTAGAAGATTGTCCAGTCCGCCACCCAGGTGCTGCCGGAGAACGGTGACATGCGCAGGCTCATCGTCACCAGCTGGTTGAGGTAGGAGCCCAGCGTGGTGGTGAAGGTATCGAAGATGAAGCCGGTCGGCCCCAGCACCAGCAGGATGGCGGCCAGCAGGGCAGCCAACGCCAGGTTGAAATTGGACAGCCACTTCACACCTCGCTCCACGCCACTGGCGGTGGACGCCATGTACAGCACGAAGGCGACGGCAATGATGGTCATCTGCACTGCGACGGTAGCCTGCACGCTGAAGACGCGCTCGATGCCGGCGGCGATCTGGATGGTGCCGAAGCCCAGCGTAGTCGCGACACCGATCGCGGTGGCGACCACTGCAGCGATGTTGACCGCCCTACCGATCCAGCCGCGATGGTGGCGGCCGATGATCGGCTGCAGCATGTCGCTGACCAGGCCGCGGCCGTTGCGGTTGAACTGGAACCAGGCCATTGCCAGCCCGATCAGCGCATAGATGGCCCACGGGTGCAGGCCCCAGTGGAAGAATGCATAGCGCATCGAGGCGCGTGCCGCATCCAGGCTCTGCGGAGCAAGCCCTTCCGGTGGCTTGCTGAAGTGCGAAATGGGCTCGGCGGCGCCCCAGAACACCAGGCCGATGCCCATGCCGGCGGCGAACAGCATCGACATCCAGCTGGCTCGCGAGAACTCGGGCTCGGCGTCTTCGCCACCGATGCGCAGGTTGCCGAAGCGACCGAAAGCCAGGTACATCAGGAACACCAGGGCCAGGAATACCACCAGCAGGTACAGCCAGCCGACGCTGCGGATGACTTCTGCCAGCATCGACTGCACCACGGCATTGAAGGGGCCTGGTGCAATACCGGCAAGCAGCACCAGCAGGAGAACCAGTGCAATGGAAACGCGAAACACCATGAAGGAGCTTCTCCGATCAAGGGATTGAGGGGAGCGAGCAGAGCTTGCAGCGAAGGACCGGCGGCATGCAGCGCGAACCGGGCAGGGGCCGCGTCGGCGGCGAAGGACGCATCGGTCGCTGGAGGGCGACGGACGTGCACGTTACTGAACGCGACGTCATGGTTCTGTTAACGAACAACGATCCGGATCAGATCCGCTTTCCACAGGAAAGCGGATCTGACCGCGGGGGCAACTCCCGGAGCGGGCGGTCTATGCTCTAATGCACGCCAAGAAGCGGGGGTACCGCGGCCATGTGGCCACGGTTGAGACAGTCCCTTGGAACCTGATCCGGCTCATACCGGCGTAGGGAAGCTTTGCAGTGCAGCCGTGCCCGGACACCGCCCAAGGACCGTCCGTGCGCGGTCGCAGTGCGCCGCCGCTTCGTCCCTGACCTTCCTGGACGATGCCCGATGAACGCACAGCTCTCCGCCCTGCAGCAACAGGCCCAGCAACTCTCCGAATCCGTGACCCGGCCCATTCCCGGCTCGCGCAAGATCCACGTACCCGGTTCGCGTCCGGATCTGCAGGTGCCGATGCGCGAGATCGCGTTGACCCGCACGCCGACGCTGTTCGGCGGCGAGGAGAATGCACCGGTCACGGTCTACGATACGTCGGGCCCGTACACCGATCCGGACGCGCGTATCGATCTGTCCGCGGGCCTGCCGGCGCTGCGTCGTGGCTGGGTGGAGGAGCGCGGCGATACCGAACAGCTCGACGGCCTGAGTTCGTCGTTCGGCCGCGACCGCGAGCACGATCCGAAGCTCGATGCTGTGCGCTTCCCCACACGCAGCCTGCCGCGACGTGCACGTGCAGGCGCGAACGTCACCCAGATGCACTATGCGCGCCGCGGCATCATCACGCCGGAAATGGAATTCGTCGCCATCCGCGAAAACCAGCGGCTGGACGCGATCCGCGATGCCGGCCTGCTGCAGCAGCACCCGGGCGAGGCGTTCGGCGCCTCGATCCAGAAGATCATCACGCCGGAGTTCGTGCGCGATGAAATCGCGCGCGGCCGCGCGGTGCTGCCCAACAACATCAACCATCCGGAAAGCGAGCCGATGATCATCGGCCGCAACTTCCTGACCAAGATCAACGCCAACATCGGCAACAGCGCGGTGTCCTCGGGCATTGCCGAAGAGGTGGAGAAACTGGTGTGGGCGATCCGCTGGGGTGGTGACACCGTGATGGACCTGTCCACCGGCAAGCACATCCACGAAACCCGCGAGTGGATCATCCGCAACTCGCCGGTGGCGATCGGTACCGTGCCGATCTACCAGGCGCTGGAGAAGGTCGACGGCCGCGCCGAAGCGCTCACCTGGGAGATCTTCCGCGACACGCTGATCGAGCAGGCCGAGCAGGGCGTGGACTACTTCACCATCCACGCCGGCGTGCTGCTGCGCTACGTGCCGCTCACCGCCAAGCGCGTGACCGGGATCGTCAGCCGTGGTGGTTCGATCATGGCCAAGTGGTGCCTGGCGCACCACAGGGAGAATTTCCTCTACACGCACTTCGAAGACATCTGCGAAATCATGAAGGCCTATGACGTGACCTTCTCGCTGGGTGACGGCCTGCGCCCGGGCTGCATCGCCGATGCCAACGACGCGGCGCAGTTCGGTGAGCTGGAGACGCTGGGTGAGCTCACCAAGATCGCCTGGAAGCATGATGTGCAGACCATGATCGAAGGCCCCGGCCACGTGCCGATGCAGCTGATCAAGGAGAACATGGACAAGCAGCTGCGTGAATGCGGCGAAGCGCCGTTCTACACGCTGGGGCCGCTGACCACCGACATCGCGCCGGGCTACGACCACATCACCAGCGCGATCGGTGCGGCGATGATCGGTTGGTTCGGCACGGCGATGCTCTGCTACGTGACGC
Source organism: Stenotrophomonas sp. YJH_SMC_65 (assembly GCF_059369475.1). Taxonomy (NCBI): domain Bacteria; kingdom Pseudomonadati; phylum Pseudomonadota; class Gammaproteobacteria; order Lysobacterales; family Lysobacteraceae; genus Stenotrophomonas; species Stenotrophomonas sp. YJH_SMC_65. The sequence goes on along the minus strand of NZ_JCAFSR010000006.1, from coordinate 295,087 downwards.
CGAAGGAACACCTCGGCCTGCCCAATCGCCAGGACGTGCGTGACGGCATCATGGCCTACCGCATCGCCGCGCATGCGGCCGACCTGGCCAAGGGCCATCCGGGCGCGCAGGTACGCGACAACGCACTGAGCAAGGCGCGCTTCGAGTTCCGCTGGGAAGACCAGTTCCACCTTGGCCTGGATCCGGAGAAGGCCAGGGAGTTCCATGACGAAACGCTGCCGAAGGATGCGCACAAGCTGTCGCACTTCTGCTCGATGTGCGGCCCGCACTTCTGTTCGATGAAGATCACCCAGGATGTGCGTGACTACGCCGAGGCCGGCATGAAGGAGAAGTCGGAGGAGTTCCGCGCCGCGGGTGCCGAGGTCTACCACCAGGGGTGATGCGCAGACGGTGGTGCCGGCCCGCGGCCGGCACTACCGCTCATCACGCCGCTCCCGGCTATCCTCCGCCCATCATCCCGGGGAAAGGACACCATGCCTGTTGCCATGACCACCCGTTGGCTGGCCATTGCCCGCCGGCATCCTTCGGCCTGGTTGCTGGGCGCGCAGCTGCTGGCGGTGCTGCTGTATCCCGCGCTGGATGACACCGCCGCCGGCCGCGCGGCACTGGGCATGTTCGGCATGGCGGTACTCGGCTTGGCGCTGTGGGTGGTCCAGCGCAGCCCGCTGGGCACCTGGCTGGCGCTTTTGCTGGCCATTCCCTCGGTGGTGTTCTCATTGGCAGGCGCATTGCTCGAGCGCACCGCATTGCTGACCACCGCGCAGGTGCTGGAGAGCCTGCTGTACTTCTACACGGCTGGCGCCCTGATTGCCTACATGCTCCAGGACCACAAGGTCACCCGCGACGAACTGTTCGCAGCAGGCGCAACCTTCACCCTGCTGGCGTGGGCGTTCGCCTTCGCGTTCGCGGTGTGCCAGCAGTGGTATCCGGGCAGTTTCCAGGGCACCGGCGGGCAGGCGCAGCGCAGTTGGATGGAGCTGCTTTATCTCAGCTTCAGCTTGCTGTCTGGAGTCGGCTTGAGTGATGTCGTGCCGCTTCATCCACAGGCACGAGCACTGGTCATGCTGGAGCAGTTTTCCGGCGTGATGTACGTGGCTTTGGTGGTTTCGCGGCTGGTCGGATTGACCATGCTGCGGCGCATGTGAAAATGAACGCCAGATAAAAATTTCGCGCCCAAGAGGGCGCGAATGATGTCGCGAATTATGTGAATGCGTCGGCGAGAGAGAGCCTGATGTCGACCACGCGATAGGCGAGGTAACTTGCATAGGCTAGTATTCGCGCGCTCGATTGTTTTTGCGGTATGCGCCGATGCTTTGTGCGGAGTCTGGCTTTTCGCTGTTCCCAGGACGGGACCGTAACGAAGGCAAACACTGCCCGGGACCTGTCTCTACTGTGTAGCAGAAAATGAACAGCAGCGAAATACAGCCACCCGTGTCCGATCGGATACGGATAGGAGAGTGCATCGTCACTCTGTCCTCGCGCGAAGTCGAGGTCGTCGGTGCGCGTCGTCCGCGCCGGCTGACGCCGAAGGCGCTGGGCGTGCTGCGCGTGCTGCTGCGGCAGCCGGGCCGTGTGGTCACCCGCGACGAGTTGTTCGCCGAGGTGTGGCCGGACACGCTGCCGACCAACGATGTGCTGACCCAGGCCGTTACCCAGCTGCGCAAGGCGTTCAGCAACGACGACGACAGCGGCCAGGCCTACATCGAGACCATTGCCAAGACCGGCTATCGGCTTCTGGTACCGGTACAGGCGCTGGACGATGCGGAGCCGTCGGCTGCGGGCTTGCCTGACGACGAAGGTGTGGACGTGCAGCCCGCACTCGCCGCCGCTGCGGTGCTGCCCGCGCGCGCGCAGGAATCGCGCCGCCGCTGGCGCCATGTCCGCCGCCGCGTGCTGCTGGCGCTGGGCGTGTTGATGCTGGCCACGCTGCTGGTGATGACCACGCTGCTGCTGCGCCGCGCACCGGCCAGCAGTTCGCCGGTGGAGGCCGCCGTGGAGAACGGCACGCGGGTGATCGGCAGCCCCCAGCGTCCCTATCGGTTGATCACCGCAACCAGCGGCTTTGAAACCTATCCCACGCTGTCACCGGATGGTTCGCTGGTGGCCTATGAAGGCGCCAACGAAGATGGCAACGGCGGTGGTGCGATCAAGGTACAGACCTCCGGCAACGCGCCGGCGCGCCAGTTGCTGGCGCCGCCGGCCGGTGCCGTCGATCGATTCCCGAACTGGTCGCCGGATGGTCGCGAAATTGCCTTCGCACGGTTCTCCGCCGACGGTGGCTGCCAGGTGCTGATCGCCAGCGCAACCGGTGGCGCCCTGCGCCAGGCCACGCGCTGCGATGGCACCGAGCTGCTCAGCTTCGACTGGACGCCCGATGGTCGCGGCCTGGTGTTCGGCAGCATGGTCGGGCGCTACGCGCACCGTGGCATCCGCGTGCTGGACCTGGCCAGTGGTCAGTGGCGCGCGCTGGCGTACAGCGTCGACCAGGACGACTTCGACTACGCACCGCGCTACTCGCCCGATGGGCAATGGCTGGTGTTCGTGCGCAATCCGCAGCTGGGCGATCTGTGGCGGGTGCCGGCCGCGGGCGGTAAGCCCGAGCAGCTGACCAACGAGGCGGCAGAGCTGCGCGGATGGGCCTGGCTGGACGATGGCCGCACCATCGTGTTCGGTCGCCGCGTCGACAGCGAGGCGCGGCTCTATTATCTGGACGTCGAGCGGCACACGCTGCGCGATGCCGGCCTGGATGATGCGCAGTGGCCCGCCGTGTCGCGACGTGGCGGGATGCTGGCCTTCGTCCACCGGCGCGCGCAGTTCGGCGTGTTCAAGGTGCCGGTGCAGGGCAGCGGCGCGCCCGAACGCCTGTTTGCATCCAGTGGCCGCGATGGGCAGCCGATGGCAGCGCCGGATGGCCGCCAGCTGGTCTTCACCTCGGATCGCTCCGGCAGCTTCGCCCTGTGGTGGGCGGACATGCAGCGGCCGGATTCGCTGCGCCCCATTGAAGGGCTGCGGCCGGAAGCGCGGCAGGCACCGGACTGGTCGGCCGACAGCCGCCAGCTGCTCGTGGTCGGCCGCGACGCGCATGGGCGCACGGTGGTCTACGAGATCGCGCCACGCGATGAACGCCTGCAACCTTTGCCGGTCCCGGCCGAACAGCCGCTGCAGGCCCTGTATGGCGCGTCGCCGGAGCAGTTGTTTGTGGTCGAGCGCGATGCCGACCAGCGCACCCGGTTGAGTCTGTTCGACCGCAGCACCCAGCCCTGGCGCCGGTTGGCCAGCATCGAAGGGGTGTCGCAGGCGCGCTTCGACCGCAGCAGTGGCCGCGTGTTGTTCACCCGCCTGGCCGCAGGTGGCCTGTGGTCGGCCGACGCCGCGTTGTCGTCGGGCAGCGTGCAGCAGATCAGCGATGACCGGCCCAGCCGCTGGCGATACCGGGCCTGGACCGTGGCCGGCAACACTGGCGTCGGTTACCTCGGCACTTCGAGCACGTGTGGCACCACCTTCGTGCGCATCCTGCCCGGCCGCGCGGAGCCGGAACGCTGCCTGGATGCGGAACGGCTCAGCGCCGGCAACGGACTCAGCGCCAGCGCTGACGGGCGTGACCTGTTCGTGGCGATGGCGGTCAGCGATGGTGCCGACATCGGTGTGATGCGGTTGCCCGAACGCCCCCCCGCGCTGTTCCCGGCGTTCTCCAAGTTATTGTTTTTCAGTGGAAATGGGCCTTCGTAATTTCTTCGTCTGGATCTCGTCGCGAATTCGTGGCGATCTCGTCGGACTTTCCTGACGCGGTGCCGCCTGATTAGGCAAAACGGAGTCCTGTACTAGGCAAATCCGTGGTGCCCCCATGCGTCAACTCTCGCTGGCCGATCGCGGCCAAACCGTCTCCCTGGACCGGTCGCTCGACGATGTCACGCCGACCTGCCTGGGCGTGGCCCGGCTGGGCAGCCTGCAGACCGCCGGCTCCAGCTTCACTGTCTGGATGCAGGTGCGTGGCAGTTCGTGGGTGGAGGCCAAGGAAGGACGATTCCGCCTGCGCCAGGGCGAGTGGATCGCCTTCGAAAAGGAATCGCGGCCGTTGGTGCAGGCCGGTCGCAACGGGTTGTGCGTTGGCCTGAACCTGAACGTTGAAGCGCTTCGCGTGCTGACCGAGATGGCCGACTGTGGCCTGTATGCCGGTCGTGGCCGCATGAACCGCAGTGACGCCCGCGTTGCGCTGCGCTTGTGGCGCGATGCGCTGGCCAGCGGCCAGCCGGCCCAGGCCTTGCGTCCGCTGCTGCTGCACCTTGCTGGCCTGCAGCGTGGCCTGGCCGACAACGTGCAGCGCTGCCCAGGCCGCTCGCGCAGCCGCAAGCGCCAGGTGTTCGGCCGCATGCAGCGTGCGCGCCTCTATCTGGAAGGCAACAGCCACCGGGTGGTGCGCATCGGCGAACTGGCCGAACTGACCAACTTCTCCAGCTGGTACCTCTCCAAGACCTTCCAGAGCCTGTACGAGGAAAGCCCGCAGTCGCTTTCGGCACGACTGCGCCTCGAACGCGCCGCTGATCTGCTGCGCGACACCGACATGATGGTGGGCGAGGTCGCTGCCGCCAGCGGTTTCGACAACTGCTGCAGCTTCGCGCGTGCGTTCCGCGCCCGCTACGGCCAGTCCGCGTCGCGCTTCAGGGAGAACGGCGGCTTGCTCCCGCCACAATCCGCAAAGTCTCCGGTTGGTTCGCGCAAATACAGCGCTGCAACGCAATCGTAACGTGCTGGGGTGTTTTAACACGCTGCTAACACGTACCTTGGAGAGATAGATGAACGTTCGTAATCCCGCAGTGCGGTTCGGCTTGCTGCCGGCCGGCATTGCGCTGGCGCTGGCGCCGGCCTTTGCTTCGGCTCAGGAAGCAAAGGGCACCACCGACCTGGACCGCATTTCGGTCACCGGCTCGCGCATCCGCGGCGCCTCGGTGGAGACCCAGCAGCCGATCCTGACGATGACCCGCGAATCCCTGGAAAAGCAGGGCTTCTCGAGCGTCGCCGACGTGCTGAACAACCTGACCTCGGCCGGTTCCCCGGCCATTTCGCGTTCGGAGTCGCTGGCTTCGGGCGAGAACGTGGGCGGCTACTACGTCGACATCCGCAACCTGGGCGCCGAGCGCACCCTGGTGCTGATGAACGGCAAGCGCCTGGGCGCTTCGACCTCGGGTCTGCAGGACCTGAGCCAGATCCCGATGTCGGCCGTTGAGCGCATCGAGATCCTGAAGGACGGCGCCTCGTCGATCTACGGTTCCGACGCCATTGCCGGCGTGGTCAACGTGATCACCCGCAAGAACTTCGACGGCGGCGAAGCCAATGTCTACGTCGGCCAGTACGGCAAGGGCGACGGCGACAGCGAAACCTATTCGATGACCCTCGGTGCCCGCGGTGAGCGCGGCAGCCTGACCCTGTCGGCCGAGTACTCGAAGCAGGATCCGGTGTGGGCCAAGGACCGCTGGTACAGCCGTGACGGCTCGCTGGGTCCGAACTCCACCTCGGCTGATTGGAGCCCGATCAGCCAGAACGGCAGCTGGTGCAACCCGAAGCTGTACGACTGCAGCAAGTCGAGCGCGGTGTGGCAGACCCTGAACCCGGGTGGCAATCCGAAGAACCCGAACGACTACCACGCGATCACCGAAGACGAGTTCGCCAACTCGAACGAGCAGATGACCCTGCTGACCGGTGTGAAGCGCAAGTCGGTCTACATCAACGGCACCTACGACTTCACCGATTCGATCAGCCTGAACACCGACGTGCTCTACAACGAGCGCCAGACGTTCCAGCAGATCGCCGGCTATCCGTACCAGTCCGCTTCCAAGTCGATCAACACCCCGCTGTCGGCAGACAGCGCCTTCAACCCGGTTGGCCAGGACGTCAGCTTCCGCCGCCGCCTGTGGGAAGTGCCGCGTACCACTGACAGCCAGCTGAAGACCCTGCGCTTCGCTCCGACCCTGACCGGCTTCTTCGAGCTGGGTGGCAAGACCTTCGACTGGGATGTCGGCGCGCTGTGGAACCGCAACGAGTCGATCAAGAGCAACCGCGGTGACATGAGCCTGATCGGCGCGCGTCAGGCGCTGGGCCCGTCGTTCATCGATGCCGGTGGCGTTGCCCGCTGCGGCACCGCCGCCAACCCGATCCTGGGCGATTGCCGTCCGTGGAACCCGCTGCTGCCGTACGGCGTTGAGGGTCAGGGCTCGCTGGCGAACCAGGAGCTGCAGGACTTCCTGTTCCCGACCTTCACCACCCGTGGCGTCACCAAGACCACCAGCTTCACCGCCAACCTGTCGGGCGCCATCGTGACCCTGCCGGCCGGCGACCTGGGCTTCGCCCTGGGTGTCGAGCACCGCAAGGAAGAAGGCAGCTACGTGCCGGACGCCTTCGCACAGTCGGGCCAGTCCACCGGCCTGGGCCAGAAGCCGACCCGCGGCCAGTACGATCTGAACGAGGTCTACCTCGAACTGAACGTGCCGCTGCTGGCCGACATGGCCTTCGCCAAGGAACTGACCCTGAACGTTGCCAGCCGTTATTCGGACTACAGCAACTTCGGTGGCACCACCAACAGCAAGTTCGGCCTGACCTGGCGTCCGCTGGATGAACTGCTGGTCCGCGGCACCTACGCCGAGGGCTTCCGCGCTCCGACCATCAGCGACCTGTACGGTGGCCTGAGCTCGAGCTTCGAGTCCTACATCGATCCGTGCGGCGTGAAGGCTCCGGGCAGCGTTGCAGGCAATGCCGCGTGCTCCGGCGCAGGCGTGCCGGCCAACTACGTGCAGCTGGGCCAGGCAGGCAAGGAATGTTCGACCCTGCCGTGCCAGTCGGGTGACCAGTTCATCTCGGGTGCCAATCCGAACCTGAAGCCGGAAACCTCCAAGAGCACCACCTTCGGCCTGGTGTGGAGCCCGCGTTGGGTGCAGGGCCTGGACGTGTCGCTGGATTGGTACAAGTACGAAATCAGCGACATGATCATCGCTGACAGCGTCGACCGCATCCTGCGTGACTGCTACGTGCTGGGTAACGCTTCGCGCTGCTCGAGCGTGACCCGTGCGGCTGACGGCCACGTCAGTGCGATCACCTACGGCACCGCCAACCTCGGCAAGATGGAAACCCAGGGCTACGATCTGGGCATCAAGTACCGCCTGCCGGAACTGGCCATTGGTCAGTTCAGCATCGACTGGCAGACCAGCTACACCGCCAAGTACGACGAGCAGCGCCAGAACAGCGCGGGCGACAACATCATGGTCGGCCGCGTCAGCGAGCCGGGCCTGTTCCGCGTGCGTTCGAACCTGGGCGTCAACTGGCAGTACGGCGATTTCGGTGTGAACTACACCGCGCGCTACTACTCGGGCATGAAGGAAAGCTGCATCTCGCTGGCTGACGGCTGGTGCGATGCTCCGAACCACATGGCCAACGGTGAGACCGATCCGCTGCGTCACACCGGTTCCAACACCTTCCACGACCTGCAGGTCAGCTGGAAGGCGCCGTGGGATGCGACCATCGCCCTGGGCGCGAACAATGTGTTCGACCACAAGGGTGCCCTGCAGTACTCGGCTCCGAACTCGGCGTTCGCCTACTACGGCGGCTTCGACGTGGGTCGCTTCCTGTACATGAAGTACACCCAGCGCTTCTGATCCATCGAAGTGCGGTAGCAACAGAAGGAGGGCGGACCGCAAGGTCCGCCCTTTTTCTTGTAGGGGAATTCCGGAAATTGTTGGAAGGTGAGCGCAGTCACGGTCCCGTCGTGTCGTAATCAACACAGTCAGGAGGTCCACTACCGGACGCTTGCATGTGGAGAGGGATATGAAGAACACGTTGCTGCGGCAGGCATCCGCCGCTGCATTGATCTACGCAACGCTGGTGGGCGCAGTGTTCGCGCAGGGCCTCGGGGTCTGCGGCGGTGGGCTCTACTGTGAGGAGCTCCGCCAGCAGTGCCTGGCCAGTGGCAAGTCACCGGTCATCTGCGAGTCGCAGTACCGTCGCTGCGTGCAGGACGCCTGCGGTACCCGCTGACATGGAAAGGGCGCACCTTGTGGGTGCGCCCTCTGTCATCCGGACATCATGCAACGCGCTCAGGCGTCGCTGGGCACCAGTCCCATCAGCGCATTGGCGTGTTCGCGCCATTGCGGCAGTTTGTTCAGCACGCCTGCGCGCTGCAGGTAGTCCTCGTCCACCGGATCGCCATTGACCAGCGCCAGGGCCACGTGCACCGCACCGGTCACCCAGAAGCTGCGGGTGTTGGCGCGCTGCGGCTGCAGGTGGAAGGCCACCGCTTCGATGATCGGCATCGGCAAGCCCCACAGGCCCAGCAGGTAGGCGCCGGCCTCGGCATGGCCAGGGCGGGTGTCGCCGGCCAGCGAGGGCTCGCTGCGCTCGTTGCGCACACCCGGCAGCAGCAGGCCGATGTCGGCCAGCAGCGCGGCAGTCGCTCCCAGTTCGGCACTGGATTCGGGCAGCAGGCGTGCGGCGAGCCGCGAGGCCAGCAGTGCGCGCTGTTGCAGCGAGTTGCGCTCGGCGGCCGACAGCGTCGGTGCGGAGAACACTTCGCTGGCCAGCACCAGGTCACGCAGCGTGGCCAGGCCCAGCCGGGTCACGGCGGTGCGCAGGTCGGCAATGGTGCGGCCCTGGCTGAAGAAGGCCGAGTTCGACAGTTGCAGCACCTTGGCGGCGATCGCCGGATCGGCGGCGACCAGCTTGGCGACATCGGCACTGTCGGCGTCGTCGTCATGTTCCAGGGCCTGGGTCAGGCTCAGGTACAGGTGCGGCGGCGAGGGCAGTTTCTCGATACGGCCGATGGCATCGCGCAGGCGCGGGCTGTCCAGCACTTCGCGCAGTTCTTCCAGGCTGGTCAGTGCCTCCAGCAGCACTTCCGGCGCCAGCGGCAGCGGCAGGAAGCGGTGGGCGACACCAATGAGGCGCGCCGGCGGCGGCCGGTTGCCATGCTGCGCATCGACCAGCGCGATGCGGATGGTCTCCGGGCGCAAGGTCCGGATCTGCCCCAGCAGCGTGGTGGCATTGAGATCCGGCAATTGCGGGCAGACGATCACCGCGTCCACGCCCTGCGTGGCCACCGCGGTCATCGCGGCCTGGCCATCGGTGGCGGTCAACGGCTGCCAGTCTTCCCCAAGATCGGCAATGAATTCGGTCAGCTCGGCCGGCAGGCTGGCTGCATCCCCAACAAGCAGAATACGCACGACACATTCCCCTGGCTGTCTCGACGATGGATGTCGATGACGTGTGAAGTGACGCAATTTACCTAATACGGCAGCAAGAGTGATGTGCCGTCGTCATGAAACGTGACCCGCATCGCTCCGGCAGGGTACCGCCGGAGCGATCCGGTTCAGGCTCAGGCCTTGCTGTCGAGATGGCGCTGGTGCGCCTCGATCAGGATCTGCTTGGCCTCAGCGGCGCCGCCCCAACCGTCCAGCTTGACCCACTTGCCCTTCTCCAGGTCCTTGTAGTGCTCGAAGAAGTGGCCGATGCGCTCCAGCCAGTGGCTCGAGACCTGGGCGATGTCTTCGACGTGGGCGTAGCCGCTGAAGATCTTCGAGACCGGCACGGCCAGGATCTTCTCGTCGCTGCCCGCCTCATCGCTCATCTTCAGCACGCCGACCGGACGGCAGCGCACGACCGAGCCCGGCACCAGCGGCAGCGGCAGCACCACCAGCACGTCGGCCGGATCGCCGTCGCCACACAGCGTGCTCGGCACGTAGCCGTAGTTGCACGGGTAGCGCATCGGGGTGGAGAGGATGCGGTCGACGAAGATCGCGCCGGTTTCCTTGTCCACTTCGTACTTCACCGGCTCCGAGTCCTTCGGGATCTCGATGATGACGTTGATTTCTTCCGGCGGGTTCTTGCCGGGCGAGACGAGTTCCAGACCCATGGTGTGCTCCAGGTGGGGGGGATATAGACGGATAGCTCACCATTTTATGCCTTTGCCGGGCGCTGTGCAGGGGGTGGGGGGCCGACCTGCCGACGCGGCAAGGCCTGACGGGGGGCGCCGGCCTTGCCTGATAGGCCCGGACAGGTAGCGGGCGCACGCTGGCACCCCATCCCGAGGAGTCCCGTCATGACCTGGAAAGCTTGGTGCTGCTCTGCCTCCCTTCTGGTTTGTCTGTTGCTGCCGGCGGCGCCAGCGGGCGCCGGCCCACGATTTGTCCCGCTGGGCGAACGCCCGTGGCCGGGGCTGGCACCGGGGGATTCACCCTTTTACGATCTGGAGCGCGAACTGCTGGAGGAGTTCCGCGAGCTCTGTCCCGAATTCTTCTGCCAGGGCCTGTTCGACAACTACGCGCCGCTGCGGTTGCAGTGTGCTGTCGAGATCGCCTCGGACACCGTGAGCCAGTGCGCCTTCTACGTTGCTGCCAGCTCGCACGACGTGCATCCGCTGACGGGAGACCTCTCGGCAACCCGGTCGAGCTGGGTCTGCGAGCTGCCGCTCCCGCCTGGTTTGGGAGTGCAGACCTGGTTCGATCATATGGACGTGAGGCCAGGCCGCTCCGGCAGACTGTTCAATCCATGGCCAGGCCAGCAGTCCTCACTGTTCGAGCTGCTGCAGGAGTGCCTGCCATGAATGGTCTGCTGTTGGCGACTCTGCTGGCGGCCGCTTCGCCCGCGCTGGCGCACGGGCCCCATGTGGATCTGATCGACTTCCCGCTCAGTGAAGGCAGCTGGGATCGCTTCTTTGCGCTGCAGGGCGCCCTGGTACAGGGCTTCGACCGCGTCTGTTCAGATACGTTCTGCGAAGGGGAGTACAGCAACTACCGGGTGCTGGAGGTTCGCTGTTCGGTACTGGCGCCGCGCGGAACCGTACAGGGCTGCAGCTGGGTTATCGTGGCCAGCGAGCTCGGTATCGTGCCGCAGACCGGCCAGGTGCGGGTCGATAACGGCCGCTGGGTGTGCCAAGTGGGTTTGCGGCCAGGCGTCCCGGTCGACACCTTCTTTGCTGCGCTGCAGCAGCCTGAAGGGATTTTCAGGCCCCTGCCGGGAACTGGAACCGGTCTTTTCGATGTGCTGCCCGAGTGCCTGCGCCGTCCGGGACACCACGGGAGGGAAGCATGATGGGCGCGCTGCGGTTGGGGGTCATCTGCGGACTTCTGCTGGCAACGGGCCTCGCCCACGCCGGTCCCGCCTATGTAGACGCGCGGCTGTATCCGAATCAGGCCGAAGGCTGGCAGCGCTTTCTGGCCATCGAGCGGGCCTTGGTGCGCGGATTCGACGATATCTGCGGAGATACCTTCTGCGAAGGCGAGTACTACAACCTGCAGGCGATGCGCCTGCGTTGCTCGGTGAATCAGGATACTGGACTGCTGGCGGGTTGCATCTGGACCTTCGCCGGCAGCAACACCTCGGTACGCAGGGACGGCCACATAGAGGTGGATGTGCGCAGCTTTGCTTGTCCGCTGCCACTGGCTGCTGACACGTCGCTGGCGGCATTCCTGCACACCCTCGAGGCCGCTCCCGCCCACGATGCGATCAACGTTGCGCTGCCCGGCACTTCGGCAACTGTCTATGAGGGGTTACGCGAGTGCATTTGAGTATCGCCCTCGCCCTCGTCCACAACTGCAAGCGGGTCATACCAGCATTGGAGGGCGTGCGCGGGCCTGGGATTCCCGGCCCGCTGTCGGTCGACGCGGGCCGGATGCTTGCCCACGGCATTGCCCGGAGCACTGGGGGCTGCATGGAATCCCACCGGACCGCAGGGTGCGGTGGGCTGTGATCGGCACTATTGATCGACCGCGAGAAGGACCCCCTGGAAGTTCAGGTCGTGATCTGCATCTCCCGGACACCCGGTAGCGCCAGGTCGAACCTGGCGACACATGACCCGGCAATCATCGACCGGTTGCCGCCTTCACCGCATCTTCGTGCAGGGATTCGTTCAGCTCATCCACCACGGTGGTCCACGCCGCATCGGCCTGCAGCGATTCAGACAGGAACTGGCGCTGGGCGTCATTCCAGTACGGTGCCTCGGCCACCTCCACGCCTGCGGGCAACTGGTGCCCACGAATGAAGCCGGCGATGCCCTCGGCACTGGCATCCAGGCCCAGCTGCAGGAACAGGTTTTTCATGCGCGGTTCGGTGGTGATCATCATCGGTTTCCTGCTGGGAGAAGGGATGGTCCATTATCGGTGTTCACAGCCTTGGGGTAAGCCCTGTGGCGAACGTCCATAGCACCACCATCTCCTGGCATTTTCCCCGTGAACGTACCCCCTGCTCCTGAAGAGAGCCGCAGCCTTCGGCTCAAGGCCGCCACCCGTGACAGCCACGGCGCGCTGGACAAGCACATCATGGCCGGCGACATCTTCGCCAGTCGCAGCAATTTTTCCCGTTTCCTGCGCGTGCAGTACCGCTTTCATCACAGCATCGATGGGCTGTACGCCCATCCTGCAGTGGTCGCGCTGCTGCCCGACCTGGACGAGCGTCGTCGTCTGGCGCAGATCGCGCGTGATCTGCAGGACCTGGAGCAGAGGCTACCGGAGGTAGACAGGGTGCCATTGCCGTGCGATCTGGCGCTGCCGGCCCTCCTGGGCTGGTTGTACGTGGCCGAAGGTTCCAAACTGGGCGGAGCCGTTCTTTACAAGATGGCCGCCACGCTCGGTCTCGATCGTGGCTTCGGCGCCCGCCACTTGGCCGCGCACCCCGATGGAGCGGCAGGCCAATGGCGCAAGTTCACCGCCGTGCTGGACGCGGTGACGCTGAACGCCGAACAGGAACAGCAGGTGGTCGACGCAGCTGATGCCGCGTTCCGCAGCGTGCAAGGCTACGTCAAGCTGGAATTCGCCTGAAGCTCTGCTGCTGCGTACGGAGGGCTGTCTGGATATGGCTCCAGTCTGCCTGATGAGTCTGCTTCAATGCGGTAAACCCTGACAGGGAGTTCTGGAGTTCCTTGCTGCACGGGTTGGCGTCGAGCGCGCAGACTGGAATCCCATCCATCGTTGGAGCTTGAGATGCGAGCGGTCATCGTCGCGTTGATTTCGGGCATTGCGAGCATGTCTTTCGTCGTTGGAGCAACGGCTTCAGAGCACGGGTATGTCGATCTGGGCGCCTACTCGAAACAGACTTCGTATTTTCACGAATCTGCATGGAAAATCCGCTCCGATCTGATCAGACAGTGCGAACAGAGCGCTTGTGTGAACTGGTTGGGGCAGTACCGCCCACTTCATTTCGAGTGCTCTGCGGATACGCGAAGCGGCCTCATCGGCGCGTGTCATTGGGTGTTCGTAGCCATGCATCTTGAGTTGGATCCGCAGAGCGGCGTGGTGCATGGGACGACCACGACATCCGGATGTGAATTGCCCCTGCCCGAGAACCTGGGGGCGTTGGAGTTGGCAAGCGCGCTGTTGGATACTGATCCGCTGAACGTTCCGCTGCCGGGAATCAATCGTTCCCTGCTGAGTCTGAGTAGGGAATGCCTGCCGGGGCGCTTCGCATGACGCGCGCATACTGGGTGGTTCTTGTGGGCGGATTGATGCTGGCCTCAATGGTGCAGGCGAAGCCTATCTATGTGGACGCACGGGACTACCCCACGCAGGGTGCCGGACGCGCTGCATTTGAAGCCCTGGAAGCGAAGTGGCGCGAGGGGTTCACGATCGCGTGCATGGACGCGATCTGCGATACCGGCTACAACAACTATCTTCCTGTGCATCTGAGTTGCGCAGTGCGTGCAGACGATGGAATTTTGAAGAGCTGCCATTGGGCCATCGCGGGAAGTGCTCGGAGCATCCATCCCGGGACAGGAAGAGGGGAGTACGAGATCCGGACAGCGGTTTGTGAAATTCCCCTGGCTGCAGATACGCCGCTTGCGATCCTGCTGGCGACGGCAGCCACCAAAGATCCCTTTGATGATCCGCTGCCGGGCGCAGGGACGAGTGTCTACTCCAGCATTTCCGATTGTCTGAGCGCCAGGACTGACGACCATTGAAGGTCGTCAGTCCTGCGAAATTCACAACAGCGGCACCAGCAGCAGCGCCACGATGTTGATGATCTTGATCAGCGGATTGATCGCCGGGCCGGCGGTGTCCTTGTACGGGTCACCGACGGTATCGCCGGTCACCGCGGCCTTGTGCGCCTCGCTGCCCTTGCCGCCGAAGTGGCCGTCCTCGATGTACTTCTTGGCATTGTCCCAGGCGCCGCCGCCGGTGGTCATCGAAATGGCCACGAACAGGCCAGTCACGATCGTGCCGATCAGCAGGCCGCCCAGCGCGCGGGGCCCCAGCAGCAGGCCGACCACCACCGGCACCGCCACCGGCAGCAATGACGGCACGATCATTTCGCGGATCGCCGACCGGGTCAGCATGTCCACCGCCTTGTCGTACTGCGGCTTGCCGGTGCCCTGCATGATGCCGGGGATCTCGCGGAACTGGCGGCGCACTTCTTCCACCACTGCGCCCGCCGCGCGGCCGACCGCTTCCATCGCCATCGCACCGAACAGGTACGGAATCAGGCCGCCGATCAGCAGGCCGATGATCACCGTGTGGTCGCTGAGGTCGAAGCGGAATTCCTGTCCGGGATGCGCGGCCTGCAGGTTGTGCGTGTAGTCGGCGAACAGCACGAGCGCGGCCAGTGCCGCCGAGCCGATCGCATAGCCCTTGGTCACCGCCTTGGTGGTGTTGCCCACCGCATCCAGCGGATCGGTAATGTCGCGGATATCGGAAGGCAGCTCGGCCATTTCGGCGATGCCACCGGCGTTGTCGGTGATCGGACCGTAGGCGTCGAGGGCGACGATCATGCCGGCCATCGACAGCATCGCGGTGGCGGCGATGGCGATGCCGTACAGGCCCCCCAGCGCGAACGCGCCCCAGATTGCCGCACACACCGCCACCACCGGCAGCGCGGTGGACTTCATAGAGATGCCGAGGCCGGCGATGATGTTGGTGCCGTGGCCGGTGGTCGAGGCCTGTGCCACGTGCTGCACCGGCTTGTACTGGGTGCCGGTGTAGTACTCGGTGATCCACACGATCAGGCCGGTCAGGAGCAGCCCGATCAGCGCGCAGCCATACAGCGCCATCGGCCCATGTACGTTGTCCGACATCAGGCCGGTGGTGATCGGGTAGAAGGCGATCGCGGCCAGCACGCCGGACACGATCACGCCCTTGTACAGCGCACCCATGATCGAGCCGCCGGGCTTCACCTTGACGAACAGCGCACCGATGATCGAGGCGATGATCGATACGCCGCCCAGCACCAGCGGGTAGAGCACCGCGTTGGCGCCGGCCTCGGCCAGCATCAGGCTGCCCAGCAGCATGGTGGCGATCACGGTCACCGCGTAGGTCTCGAACAGGTCGGCGGCCATGCCGGCGCAGTCACCGACGTTGTCACCGACGTTGTCGGCGATCACCGCCGGGTTGCGCGGATCATCTTCGGGAATACCGGCTTCGACCTTGCCGACCAGGTCGGCGCCGACGTCGGCTCCTTTGGTGAAGATGCCGCCGCCCAACCGCGCGAAGATCGAGATCAGCGACGAACCGAACGCCAGCCCGACCAGCGCGTGCAGCGCCTGCTCCATCGGCAGGCCCATGCGCAGCAGCAGTGCGTAGTAGCCTGCCACGCCCAGCAGGCCCAGCCCGACCACCAGCATGCCGGTGATCGCGCCGCCGCGGAAGGCGACGTCCATCGCCGCGCTGATGCCCTGGCGCGCCGCCTCCGCGGTGCGCACGTTGGCGCGCACCGACACGTTCATGCCGATGTAGCCGGCGGCGCCGGACAGCACCGCACCGACCGCGAAACCAATCGCGGTGTACCAGCTGAGGAACACCCCGACCAGCACGAACAGCACCACGCCGGCGATGCCGATGGTCAGGTACTGACGGTTGAGGTAGGCACGCGCACCTTCCTGGATCGCGGTGGCGATCGCAACCATGCGCTCATTGCCGGTGGGTTGGCGCAGGATCCAGCGCGCCGAGACGATTCCGAACAGGATCGCGAGAATGGCGCAGCCCAGCGCCAGTGACAGCCCGTGACGTTCCAGCATTAGACCCCTCCGCAGAATGGATGTAGGCATCCAGTGGCGATGAACGGCACCACGAGGGGGACGACGGGCTGCAGCCTGGAACCAACCCGTACCGACCTTGGTGGTCGTCCGACGTATGGCGGTGTTCAGCATTCCCTGGTGCCTGCAGTATGCGTGCCGCTCTTTGTAGAGTCGAGCCATGCTCGACTGGCCCGTGGGAGCCGCGCCGCATGACCCGTGGGCGCCCTGCCAATGAACGCGTCGACATGCGCGCGGACCCGCCGCCAGGCAAGGGCATGATTTGCGAGCCACCGGCCTTTGCACCCCGTTAAGCCAGCCTCTGCAAGCCTGCGCGGAGTCCCGATGGAGATCCCCCATGCGCCTGTCCCTGTTGATGCTCGCCGCCCTGGCCCCGGCCGTGCCGGCACTCGCTGCGGAAACCCCGGAGCTGCAGCGTGCCGTGGGCGCACCCCAGGCGGTGGGCGCGGTGCATACGCTGCGGCAGATTCCCGAGGCCTGCGCACGCCTGGAAGGTGCGTTCACCGGCGATGCCGCCGCCCCGTACCGCTTCTCCGCCGTGCGTACCAGCGAGCAGTGCCAGCCACGTGCGCGCTTCGTCGACTACACCAAGGCACAGCCGAGTGCCGACAAGGGCTGGAAGCTCAACGATGTGATCCGCGTGCCCAACGCGGCATGCCCGGCGCAGCAGGCGGTGGTGCGGGTGTGGCGCCTGCCGTCGAGCAACAAGGTCGAGCTGGATGGGCAGGGCCAGTCGCGCATCTATCTGGAAGAGGCCAAGAAGCAGGCGGCAGCCGGCCAGATTCCGCAGGTGACGATGTTCGCCGCGCAGCTGCAGATGGAAGGCAAGGCCTGCAATTGAGATGATGCGTGCGCTGCGCCCACGCAGTCGTCCACGTGGTAGTGCCGGCCGCTGGCCGGCATCCGGCTGATCTCACTCCGCCAGCGTCGCCCCGCGCGCCACCAGCAGCTCGCGCAACGCCCTGCGATGGCAATGCGCTTCGTCCTCGCAGTAGCAGCCCACGCTGAGGTCGCTGTGCTGCGACATCGCGGCCAGCAGGTCCAGCGCGTGCGCGGCATCGGGCGCTTTCATCTCGGCCTTGTAGTGGCGGAAGAACGCAGTCCAGTCGGCGGCGGTCTTCGCCTCATGGGCCTGTTTCACCAGCTCCGCGCTGGGTGACAGAGTCGGGAACCAGACGTCGTACCAGTCCCGTTTCGCGAATTCGCTGCGGGGCACGCCGCGCGGTGGTCGCCGCACGGTGCCGATGCGCAGGCCCTCACCGGGTTGGCGCGGGCTGCCGAGACGAACAACACGCAGTGCCATGATGACCTCCAGGCGGGGCGTCCATCATCCTGCGATGCACGTGCGCCAGGCGTGAACCGCTGGGGAAACGAAAAGGCCCGGGCGCCTGCGCACCCGGGCCTTTTCCCATGCCGGCAGCGGTCAGTTGCCGCGGCAGTCCTTCAGCCACAACACCCGACCGATCTGGTCGTAGCTGTCGACCACGCCGGTCAGCGTTACTTTCTCGCGCGGGCGCAGGGCCAGCGCATACGCGGCCTGGTTGGCTGCGAACGAGCAGGAAATGGCCACACGCTCAAAATCGATGCTGCCATCGCTGGGCAGGTCGAAGCTGGTGTTGTAGGTGCCGCCACTGCGCAGCACGGTGGTGATGCGACCGGTGATGGCGTAGGTCTTGCCCTTGTAGCGCGGCTCGACCGCGGCCGGGTTGTCCTTGTTCTGGTTGCGCAGCTGGAAGCCGAAGCGGTCGGCGGCAATGGTCACCACCGAGGCCTGCGGAGTGGCCTTGGCCGCCTGTTCGCCCGCCTTGCCTGGTTTGATCTGGTTGAGCAGCTTGCACATTTCTTCGCGCACGCCGTCGGCCGGGGCGATGGCGCCCTTGTTGACCTTCACCACCATGCCGACGGTGCCCTGGCCGCCTTCGGAGGTGGCACTGATGATCATCGGAATCGGCTTGTGGGCCATGGATTCCGGCTCTTCGATCAGCATCGAGCCGCCTTCCACGTCCTCGCTGAGGACGTCCATGTTGGCGTTCTTGGCGATCACCCGCATCTGGCCAATGGCGCTGGCCACGGTCAGGTCCGGATGGGTGACCGATGAAGTGAAGGTAGTGCCGACGAAGGGATTGCCCTTCTTCTGGAAGTTGCTTTCGCAGGTCGCAGCGAAGGCCGGCGCGGCAGCACCGCACAGCAGCGCGGCGATCAGGATCGGGTGCTTCATGGTTACAGTCCTTGTGGAATGGCAGCACGGGCCCGGGCCTTGAGGGCCGGGCAGCGTCGAATCTGGCTTGCAGCGGCCCCTTTGCCCCGGGCCGGAGCCCGATTGTGGGGCGCTTCGGCGGCCGCCGCAATGCGCCCTGTGCGCCGCACAGGACGCAGGCACACTTCAGCCCTCGAAGGCCGGCAGCTTCTGCTTCACCGCCACGTTCTTCAGTGTCACGTACTTCGGCAGGCCGTCGGTGCCATAGGGAAGCGGCGCTTCGCCCTTGATCAGCGGCGACAGGTAGGCGCGCGCCTTGGCGGTGATGCCGAAGCCATCGCGGCGGATGAAGCCGGCTGGCATCTTCTTCTCGTGGTTGGCGATCTTCGACAGCGGGGCCGCTTCGATCTTCCAGCGATAGGGCGCATCGCTGCTGCGCACGATCACCGGCATCACGCCGTTCTGGCCCTTCAGTGCCAGCTGCACGGCGGCCTTGCCGACCGCCTGTGCCTGCTCCCAGTCGGTCCTGCTGGCCAGGTGGCGGGCCGAGCGCTGCAGGTAGTCGGGCAGCGCCCAGTGCACCTTCAGGCCCAGCTGGTCCTTGACCCGTGCAGCAAGGTGCGCGGCCACGCCGCCCAGCTGCGAGTGACCGAACGAGTCCTTGCCGCCGCCTGCGTCGGCGACGAAGCGGCCATCTGCGGTCGCGATACCTTCCGACGCCACCACCACGCAGTAGCCGACGCGCTCGACCACGGCCTTCACCTTGGCCAGGAATGCGGCCTCGTCGTAGGCGCGCTCGGGCAGCAGGATGATGTGCGGTGCTTCGTCATCACCGTTGCCAGCCAGGCCGGCGGCCGCGGCCAGCCAGCCGGCGTGGCGGCCCATCGCCTCGTAAATGAAGACGCGGGTGGAGGTCTCGGCCATCGCCGCCACGTCCAGCGCCGCCTCGCGCACCGAGACGGCGGTGTACTTGGCCGCCGAGCCGAAGCCGGGGCAGGTGTCGGTCACCGCCAGATCGTTGTCGATGGTCTTGGGCACGCCAATGCAGGTCAGGTCGTAGCCGGAGGCCTTGGCCAGCTGCGAGACCTTCAGCGCGGTATCGGCCGAGTCGTTGCCGCCGTTGTAGAGGAACCAGCGCACGTCGTGCGCGCGCAGCACCTCCAGCAGGCGGTCGTAGCGGGCACGGTCGGCGTCCAGTGATTTCAGCTTGACCCGGCACGAGCCGAAGGCACCGCCCGGGGTATGGGCCAGCGCGCGGATGGCCGCGGCACTCTCCTTGCTGGTGTCGATCAGCTCCTCGCGCAGGGCGCCGAGGATGCCGTTGCGGGCGGCCAGGACCTTGATGCCCTTGGCCCGCGCCTGCTCGATCACCGCCGCCGCCGTGGCGTTGATGACGGCGGTGACACCGCCGGACTGGGCATAAAGGAGAGTACCGTTGCGCATGCTTCTACCTGCTCGGGGGAGGGGACATTGCAGGGACATTACCCGGATGCGGTAAAGTGGCGCTATTGCGGTGCAGCGATACCGGACCGTCCGGGACGCGAACCTTCTTTGTTTTCAACACGTTGGAGTCAGGTCAATGCGATTGGTTCTGTTGGGACCGCCCGGTTCGGGCAAGGGGACACAGGCGACGCGCCTGAAGGAAAAGCTGGGCATCGCCCACATTTCGACCGGTGACATGCTGCGCGCGGAAATCGCCGCCGGCACCGAGCTGGGCAAGCAGGCCAAGACGGTGATGGATGCCGGCAACCTGGTGTCGGACGACATCCTGCTGGGCATGCTGGAGTCGCGCCTGACCCAGGCTGATGTCGCCAAGGGCTTCATCCTCGATGGCTACCCGCGCAACGTGGCCCAGGCCAATGCGATGGACGGCCTGCTGGCCAAGATCGGCCAGCCGCTGGACGCCGTGGTGCAGCTGGACGTGGCCACCGAGCTGCTGGTGGATCGCATCGCCGGTCGTGCCAAGGAGCAGGGCCGCGCCGACGACAATCCGGAAGCGGTGCGCCAGCGCCTGCAGGTCTACAACGAGCAGACCGCCCCGGTGGTCGATTTCTACGCCGGCCGTGGCACCCTGGCCCGCGTCGATGGCGTCGGTGAGCTGGACGAGATCGAAGCCCGCATCCTGGCGGCGATCAAGGCCTGATCCGGCCGGGCCGGGCCGGCGCGAATTGCCGGCTCCCCGGGCGCAAAAAAACACAGGCCTGGTCCGCGAGGATCAGGCCTGTGTCGTTTGACAGGCGCCAGCGAAGGGCTTGCTCAGGGCCCCGCAGCATGAGCTCCCTTGGGGATGGCCTCTTGGGGAGTAGGACCGGTTCGGGTACTGCGGCTGGCAGTTCGAATTGTGTCCGGGTTCACAGAACATCGCTATCGGGAATTCCCTGACAGCTGATTGGAGTTTTCTCACATCCCGTGTAGGGGTTGTCTTACCCGATAGCGGACATTGGCCCTATACAGCCGTCATCGGTCACAATCCTCGGTCATGAGCAGCGTACATATCCTTGCAATTGCCGGCACCTTCATGGGCGGCGTGGCCGCCCTGGCGCGGGAACTCGGGCATTCCGTCAGCGGCAGCGACCAGGCCATCTACCCGCCGATGTCGACCCAGCTCGAACAGCTGGGCATCACCCTGGACCAGGGCTACCGTGCCGACAGCGTGCCGGCCGGCACCGACGAGGTGGTGATCGGCAACGCGCTGTCGCGCGGCAATGCCGCCGTGGAAGCCGTGCTCGATGCCGGCCAGCGCTATATATCCGGTGCGCAGTGGCTGTCCGAGCAGGTGCTGCCGGGCCGCGACACGCTGGCCGTGGCCGGTACCCATGGCAAGACCACCACCACCACCATCCTCACCTGGCTGCTGGAAAGTGCAGGGCGCTCGCCCGGCTTCCTGATCGGCGGCGTCGCCGAGGATTTCGGAGTCTCCGCGCGCCTGGGCCAGGGCCGCGAGTTCGTGGTCGAAGCCGATGAGTACGACACGGCCTTCTTCGACAAGCGCA
The DNA here is from genome assembly GCF_059369475.1 of Stenotrophomonas sp. YJH_SMC_65. Classification (NCBI taxonomy): domain Bacteria; kingdom Pseudomonadati; phylum Pseudomonadota; class Gammaproteobacteria; order Lysobacterales; family Lysobacteraceae; genus Stenotrophomonas; species Stenotrophomonas sp. YJH_SMC_65. The sequence continues at coordinate 273,900 of NZ_JCAFSR010000006.1, read as the reverse complement.
GCAAGTTCGTGCACTACCGGCCGCTGGTGGCCATCCTCAACAATCTTGAATACGACCACGCCGACATCTTCCCGGACGTGGCGGCGATCCAGCGCCAGTTCCACCACCTAGTGCGTACCGTGCCCGCACGTGGGCGGCTGATCGTCAACGGCGAGGATCAGCACCTGGCCGAAGTGCTGGCGATGGGCTGCTGGACTCCGGTCGAGCGGTTTGGTTTCGATCCGTCGCTGGAGTGGCATGCCGAGCTGCTGGCCGCCGATGGCAGCGCGTTCCGCGTGCACCATCGTGGGCAGGCGCTGGGCGACGTGCAGTGGTCGCTGCTGGGCCGCCACAACGTGCTCAACGGGCTGGCCGCGCTGGCCGCTGCGCATGCAGTGGGCGTGGCGCCGGCCACGGTGATCCCGGCGCTGGCGCGCTTCCGCAGCGTCAAGCGCCGCATGGAAGTGATCGGCAGCCATGGCGGCATCACCGTCTACGACGATTTCGCCCATCACCCCACCGCGATCGCCACCACGCTGGAGGGCCTGCGTGCCAGGGTCGGCGATGCGCGCATCGTGGTTGCGATGGAACCGCGCAGCAACTCGATGCGGTTGGGCGCACATGCGCAGGCACTGGCACCGTCGCTGGCGCTGGCTGATGAAGTGGTGTTCCTGCATCGCCCGGAACTGGCCTGGGATGCCGCTGCGGTGATCGCTGCGGTACGTGGTGACGCCCACGCGGTGCCGGATACCGACGCATTGCTGGCGCAGCTGCAGTCCAGCGTGCGCAGTGGCGACCACGTGGTGTTCATGTCCAACGGTGGCTTCGACGGCGCCCCGCGCCGCTTCCTCGCCGCGTTGCAGGCCCGATGAGCGTCGACAGCCCGCTGCCGCTGTTTCCGCTGCACACCACGCTGGTGCCGGGTGCGGCGGTGGGCCTGCGTGTTTTCGAGCGCCGCTATCTGGACCTGGTCCGCGACAGCGGCCGCAGTGGTGAGGGGTTCGGTGTCTGCCTGATCCTCGATGGCGAGGAAGTCGGCGCACCGGCGACGCCGGCGGCCTACGGCGTGCAGGTGCGCATCGAAGACTTCGATGTCGGTGCCGATGGCGTGCTGCAGCTTCGCCTGCGCGGCACCCGCCGTTTCCATGTGGAGCGTACCCGCGTGCGCGACAACGGCCTGGTGGTGGCCGACGTGCGCTGGTGCGAGGAAGACCCGGACGACGAACTGCGACCACAGCACGCGCTGCTGGCCACGGTGCTGGGGCACATCATCGAACAGGCCGGCGAGGCCTATGCGCCGTCCAACCCGGCGTTGCTGGACCAGGCCAGCTGGGTCGGCTGGCGGCTGGCCGAGCTGTTGCCGCTGAGCGAGCAGCAGCGCCTGCAGCTGCTGCAGATGGACGACCCGCACCAGCGATTGCAGCAGTTGCTGGGCTGGATGCCGTAGCAGCCTGCCTTGGGTGGGTGTGCACCTTGGTGCACACGCTGGGGCATGCGTGGAATGCCATCCACGCACGGCGTGGATCTACTGATCTACTGTAGAGCCGAGCCTATGCTCGGCTTAATGGTTCCCGCGAAGAGCAGCCGAGCATGGGCTCGGCTCTACAGTGGGTGATCGCGCACCGGTGCCGGTCAGGGCGCCGTGGTCTTCAACCGCAGCACCGGCAACCCGGTTTCGCTGTGCACATCCTCGCGCTGCGGCAGGTCCTGCACGGCGTCCTTCACTGCGTTGAGCGCCGGGTCGACGCCACGCAGCGGGTGCCACATGCCGATCCACTCGAAATGACGCTCGTAGCGCAGGGTCTGCGCACTGCCCAGCCATAGCGGCGTATTGCCCGGTTGCAACTGCGCAGGGGCTGGCCACAGGCGCAGTACGTAGCGCTCATCGCGGTGTGTACCCGGGCGCACCATCAACAGCGCTTCCACGCGCGTGTCCAGCGTGGCTGGCAGCACCGGCAGTTCGTCGGCACCCGTGTTCTTGTCCAGCATCAGCAGCGCCTCCTGCCAGCCGGCCTGTTCCTGCCGCTTCCAGCCGCGTGCTTCCAGCTGCGCCTGCAGCGGGGCCAGCGGGCCCGCCACCTGCACGTCCAGCGGCCAGCGCTGGTCGTCGTCGAACTCGTTGCGGCGCGCCGGCAGTGTCGCCCAGTCGTGCTGCCACCAGGCCTGCATGTCCATCGCCTGCGCCGCCGGCAGGGTCGGCTCGAAGCGTTCCAGCTTCACCGGAATGTGGCGCGGCGCGTACCACATCGCCGCCACGGCGAAGACACCGTAGAACAGCCACGCCACCGGCTTCACCCAGAACGAGCGGTTGAAGCGGCGGCGGTAGGCGATGCCCAGCACCAGCAGCCAGAACGTACCGAACAGCATGCCGCCGATCACATCGCTCAGCCAGTGCGCGCCCAGGTACAGGCGCGAGAAGCCGATCAGGCTGACCACGATGCCCGACACCAGGTACGGCCAGACACGGGTGCGGCCAGGCATCTCGCGGGCGATCAGCACCGCGAAGAAGCCGAAGGTGATGGTGGCCATGGTCACCGACACCGACGGGAAGCCAAAGCCACTGCTGGCATCGACCGGTCGCACCACATCCACCGTTGCGCCGAGCAGCATGGTCAACGCCAGGCCGAAGGCAAGCGCGGCCAGCCAGTGCGCGGCTGCCATCCAGCGGCGGCGCCAGATCAGGTAGCCCATCGCTGCAGCGGTGGCCGGCAACAACACCTGCCAGGCGCCCAGCGATGCCAGCGCGGCCATCGGGTAATCGGCCAGCGGATTGCGCAGCGCCAGCATGGCCTGGTGCACCAGCAGGTCGATCGCCAGCGGCTCGCCATGGGCGACCACCACGGTCAGCAGCGCGAACCAGCCCCAGCCCAGCACCAGCAGCATCAGCGCCAGCATCGCCAGCGGCACCGACTCGCGGCGCTTCGGGTCCAGCACACCGACGGTGTAGCGGCCCAGCGTCGGGTGTCGGTTGGACCAGTCCAGCAGCCGCGCCAGCCAGTTGTCCATGCGCGCGGCCGACCAGCGGTAGCCGTACAGCACGATGGCCCAGACCAGGCCGAGGATCACTGCCAGCAGGCCGACCACCACCACCAGGCGCCCTGCGACGGCGGCCACCGCGTCGTAGGCCTCGCCGAGCACCCAGCCCGGTGCCAGGAACAGCACCGCCCACGAAATGCTGGCGATGCCACTGGCCTGCATGTAGCGGCTGGCCGGCATTTTCATCATGCCGGCGATGGCCGGCACGAACGGCCGGATCGCGCCCACGTAGCGTGCTACCAGGATGCTCTTGAAGGCATTGCGGCGGAACAGGTTTTCGCCGCGGTCGAGCAGCTGCGGGTAACGGCTGAAGGGCCACACGCCACGCAGGCGGTCACCCCAGCGGCGCCCGATCCAGTAACTGATGCCATCACCGGCGAATGCGCCCAGTGCGGCTGCCGCCACCGCATACGGCCCGGAGATCTGGCCCAGCCCGATGAACACGCCCACCGCGAACAGCAGCGGCAGGGCCGGCACGATGGCGCCGAGAATGATCACCGCATCGCAGAAGGCGATGAGGAAGATAACGGCACCCGCCAGCACGGGGTGAGCGGCAATCCACGCGAGGGTGGCGTCGATCCATGAAGAGTCCATTGCCCGATTATAGGGGCGTGAAGGTGACTGGTTCCCGGCCGCTTGGTGACCGTTTGCAACGGGCGCCATCGCCTAGAATGGGCACATGCCGCATTCGTCAGACACGCCCTCGCACGCCCTGAAGGCCGACAGCTTCGGTCGCATCCTCCTTGTGGAAGGGCCGGCCGGCTCCTTTGTACGCCGTGATCTGGGCGCCACACCACTGTGGTTGCGGCTGCCGGCCTGGTGGCTGGCCCGCCGTGAAGCACGCGCACTGCGCCACATCCACGGCATGGCCGATGTGCCGCAGCTGCTGGCGTGGGATGGACGTCATCTCGACCGCAGCTTCATGGCCGGCGACGCCATGTACCAGCGTCCGCCTCGCGGTGACCTGGCCTGGTTCCGCGCCGCGCGTCGCCTGCTGCAGCAGCTGCATCGCAATGGCGTGGCCCACAACGATCTGGCCAAGGAAGCCAACTGGCTGGTCACCGACGATGGCCGCCCGGCGCTGATCGACTTCCAGCTGGCGATGATCGGCAACCCGCGCTCGCGCTGGATGCGCCTGCTGGCCCGTGAGGACCTGCGCCACCTGCTCAAGCACAAGCGCATGTACTGCCGCGAGTTGCTCACCCCGGTGGAAAAGCGGGTGCTCAAGCGCACCTCCTGGGTGCGCGAGCTGTGGTTCGCCACCGGCAAGCCGGTCTACCGCTTCGTCACCCGCCGCATCCTGCATTGGGAAGACAACGAGGGGCAGGGGCCGAAGCCGTGAGCCGTGCGCAGGTGGTGACCGGCCCGCCGAGCGCGGGCAGCGTCCTGCGCCCACAGCTGGCCGGTGCCGACTTCGTGCACGCCTGCCAGGCGACGACCCGTCGCGATGGGCGCTCGGCCTTGCAGGCCTATCGCGACATGGCGGCGACCATTCCCGGCTGGTTCGATGGGCTGATGGCGCTGCGCAATCGCGGCATGCGCCTGCTCGGCATGAAGCACCTGGGCTCGTTGCGCGCGGTGCAGGACATCGCGCAGCCGCGTCCGGGGCAACGGCTGGGCATCTTCACCCTGCAGTCGCTGGATGACGATGCCATCGTGCTGGAAGACGACGACCGCCACCTGCGTGTGCAGCTGGCCCTGCAGTGGCAGGGCGATGTGCTGGAAGTGGCGACGGTGGTGCATACGCACAACGCGTTCGGGCGTGTGTACATGCTGCCGGTCGCCCCGGTGCATCGGCTGATCGTGCCGCATCTGCTGAGGAAGCAGGTGCAGGCGTACCGGTAGATCCACGCCATGCGTGGGTGCATTAAGCAATTCAATGGTCGCGTGCAAGTGCCAGATGATTGCCGTTGACGACCCCTTCCATCTGTTCGCAGCGCTCGCCTAGAATCAGGAACGAGAGAGTCGCATGGAAGCAACGTCGCGCCGTCCTGGCGCGGCTACGCATGCGGACGCGAGGGGAAAATTGTGAAGCGAGTTGCTGCTTGGCAGTGCCGTGTTGCTACGGCACTGACGCTGTGCGTGGTCGCAGGTTCGGTCTCGGCAGTCGAGCCCTACCAGGAATACCGCAAGCTCATTGAGTCCGCCCAGAACCTGACGGCGCTGAAGGATGATCTTTTCGGCGAGAGCGTCAGCCTCTACAACGGCAAGACTGAGTTTGCCGTCACCGACGTCAGCCTGCCAGGCAACAACGCCCTGCCGGTGCAGATGCGGCGCCGGTTCAGTGTCGAGATGGACCTGGTCGGGAGTGGCAGCTTCAACGCCAGTCTCGATGGTGTGGGCGGCTGGGAGGTCGACACGCCGTACATCACCGGCATGTTCCCCGGCGCGAGCGCCTGGCTGAACAATCGTTGCAGTGGCGACATGGTGCCTCAGTGGCCCATTTCCTTCCGGCTCAACGAAGTCTGGCAGGGCAACATGATCCATGTCCCGGGTGGTGGTGATCGCACCATGTTGGGGGCCTGGAACAACACGCCGATGCCGACAGACGGCGTTGCACGCAAGTGGAGCACCTCGCATCGCGATGCCATCGACTGTATTCCAATGAAGTCGGGTCTGGCTGGCGAGGGCTATCGGGTCAGGACCACCTCGGGCGAGTCGTACTTCTTCGATACCGCGTTCACGCGCTTTGGCGGCACGCTGGAGCGCTCGGGCGGCGAAGGAGACAGGACCAAGATCGCTCGCACGCGCATCTACCTCATGGCCAGCCGTGTAGAGGACCGGTCGGGCAACTGGGTACAGTACGAGTACAACGGCAACGGTCACCCGACCCGGATCTGGTCCAGCGATGGCCGCGAGATCACGCTGGCCTACAACGGCACGCTTCTGGTGTCGGTGACTGCCGCGGGCCGTACCTGGAACTATGGCTACGGTCAGGTCGAAGGCCAGAACCGCCTCACCGCAGTTACCCAGCCCGATGGAAGCACTTGGTCCTACGCCTACTCCAGCGCGCTGCGCGCCTGGGAGAAGGTGAACTGGGACGGCAACAGCAACGAGACCTGTCAGGAGCAGCCGCCGGAGCGTGACGGTACGCTGGTCATGACCATCAAGCATCCGTCCGGTGCGATGGGTGAGTTCCAGTTTTCGAATGGTCGCCAGTACCGCAGTGGCGTCCATGCCAGCGAGTGCATCCGCCGGATCGCACAGTCGGCGTACTACTACGAAATCGTCACCCCGTTTTTCTACGACGTAGTCTCGCTGAGAGCCAAGAAGATCTGGGGACCGGGCCTGCCGAAGGTGCTGCAGTGGAGCTATGACTATGGCAGCGGCTACGAGCCGCTCTGGGGCGGCGTGGGCGGTGCAGCCATCTACCCCTGCACGACCTGCAAGAAGGAAAAGCAGGTCACGATCTCAAATCCCGACGGAACCCGCACGGCCTACCGCTATGGCTCGCAGTACGCGCTGAATGAAGGGCGGCTGCTGGGTAGCAGCGTCATTGACGCGGCCGGGAATGTGGTCAAGAGCAGCACCTCGGTCTACATGACCGAAGACGAAGTGAAATCACAGCCATTCGCCCCGCTTCACGGGATGATCTACAGTGGCGACGAGCCGAGCACAGCTCAGGTGCGGCCGGTCGTGGCCGAGGCCATCCAGCAGGATGGCGTGACCTACCAGACCAGCATATTGTTGTTCGATGATCTGGCTCGCCCGTTGCGTGTCAATAGCGCCAGTCCTTTGGGCAGCCGCACCGATGCCACTCAGTATGCGGACGACCGAAGTAGATGGATTCTGGGCGCGACCGCGAAGGTCACCAACGAGAATACCGGCGTGGTGGTCGAGCAGACGACGTTCGATGGCCTGATGCGCCCCACGGAAGTGCGTTCGTACGGGTTGTTGAAGCAGGTACTGGGCTACAACCCTGACGGAACCGTGGCCATGGTGGATGACGGTCGTGGCAATCGCACTACGCTTTCCGGCTGGAAGCGCGGCACGCCACAGCAGATCCAGTTTGCCGACGGCGCTGTGCAGTCGGCGGTGGTGGACGACAATGGCTGGGTCAGCAGCGTTACCGATGAGAACGGTGCAACCACCCAGTACGGCTATGACGCAATGGGACGCATGGCCACCATCGACTGGCCGGCGGGCGACAGTGTGGCTTGGGCACGTACGACACAGAGTTTCACCGCCATCAACGGCGACGAGTACGGTATCGGAGCGGGTCATTGGCGGCAGACCGTCGCAACCGGAAACGCGCGGCGCAACGTCTATTTCGATGCCTTCTGGCGTCCGCTGCTGACTGAGGAATATGACGAGTCCTCGCGTGGCGTGACCCAGCGCTACCAGAGGTTTGCCTACGACGAAGCGGGTCGGCAGGTGTTCGCCTCGCACCCTGGCGAGTCTGCTGTGCTGAGTACAGGTACATGGACCGGCTACGACGCGCTGGGGCGACAGACCTCGGTGTCCGTCGACAGCGAGGCCGGTCTGCTGACATCGCTGACCAGTTATCTGGCGGGTGGCGGCTTGAAAGTGGTCGACCCCAAGGGCAATACGACGCTGACCACTTTCCAGGCGTTCGGTGCGCCGTCGACGGAATCCCCGGTGTCGATCATTCACCCGGCGGGCGCGTTCACCGATATCGATCGCGACATCTTCGGCAAGCCGCGCTCGATCGTGCGCCGCAACCAGGACGGCAGCGCCCGGATTGCCCGCAATTATGTGTATGACGGTCATCAGCAGCTCTGCAAGAGTGTGGAGCCGGAGACCGGCGCAACGCTGATGGGTTACGACGCAGCGGGCAATCTTGCCTGGAGCGCAGCTGGCCTGGACCTTTCCAGCACCACGGCATGCGACGCTGATGCTGGACCGGTTGCGGCCCGCAGGATCGTTCGTGGCTACGATGCGCGCAATCGGCTGTCGACACTTGCGTTCCCGGATGGGAATGGCAACCAGGGCTGGACGTATACAAGGGACGGCAAGCCGGCCACGGTGACCACGGCAAACGATGCGGGGACGACGCAGGCGATCAACACCTATACCTACAACAAGCGTGGGTTGTTGACGGCCGAAACCTCCAGTGACAGTACCCTCGGCATCCAGTCGCTGGGATATGCCTACAACGCCAATGGCGCACTTTCAGGCCTGACCTATCCGAGTGGGCGCTTCGTTGACTATGCGCCCAACGCGCTGGGCCAGCCGACCAAGGCGGGAGGCTACGCCTCAGGGGTGACTTACTACGCCAATGGGGGCATGAAGCAATTCACCTATGGCAATGGCATCGTGCACACGATGGCGCAGAACCAGCGCCAGTTGCCTACCCGGGTGGTCGACAGTGCCGGAGCGCTGGACACGACCTATGAGTACGACGCCAATGGCAACGTCGCGCGTATCGTCGACAATCTGGACGGGCAGCGCACGCGCACCATGGCCTACGACGGACTGGATCGTCTGATTCAGGCCACCTCGCCTTCGTTTGGCGGAGATGGCGTGTACCGCTACACCTACGATGCTGTGGACAACCTGCGTTCGGCCGCGCTGACCGGTGTCAAGGATCACGTCTATTGGTACGACACCCATAACCGGCTTACCAACGTACAGAACAGTGGAGGCGCCACCACTCTGGGCTTGAGCTACGACGCACAGGGCAACCTCTCCAGCCGCAACGGCGTCGGCTACAGCTTCGACTTCGGCAATCGCCTGCGCAGTGTGGCCAGCGCGGAGCGATACCGATACGACGCACATGGCCGGCGCATCCTGTCGGCGGGCGCCAATGACGGTGCCACCATTCGATCGCTGTACGGCAACGACGGTGTGCTGCGCCGGCAGGAAAATGCCCGGGAGGGCCGCAATACCGAGTACATCCACCTCAATGGCAGCCTGGTGGCGCAGGCCATCCAGGTCGTCGCGCCGGTTACGCCGGTCCTGACCGCGCCCGCGTTCAGCAACAACGGTGCCTATGCACTGCAGTGGACGGCGGTGTCTTACGCCAGCCGTTATGAACTGCGAGAGCAGGCAGCTGGCGGAGCTTGGGCCACGATCTACAACGGCGCCGAACGTAGCTGGAACACGTCCGCGAAGGCGGAAGGAACGTTTGGCTATGCTGTCCGCGCTTGCCAACAGGACAGCTGCAGTGGCTGGTCGGCGACGGCCAGTGTCGTGGTGCAGCGTCCTCCTGCGGCAAAGGCTGCTGTAAGCGCGCCCGCAACGGCATTCAATGGCAGCTACAGCATTACTTGGACGGAAGCGGCGGGCGCGGCAACCTATCGCCTGCAGGAGCAGGTGGGAGCGGGCGCCTGGCAGACGGTGCAGGAGAGCGCGGCGCGCAGTCTCGCGGTCTCCGGCAAGCCGGCCGGGACGTATGGGTACCGGGTCTTTGGCTGTAACCCAGCGGGCTGTGGTCCTGAATCAGATGTTGCCCGGACCCAGGTGATCTATCCGCCTGCAGCGGCACCTTCGCTCAACGTGCCGGGGCAGAGTCTCGATGGCAACTATACGATTGCGTGGAGCAGCGTCGACGGCGCATTGCGCTATGCACTGGAGGAGAGCTTCAACAATGGTGCATGGGCACAGGTTGCCTCACTGGCCAGCACCAGTCAGGCATTCGGTGGCAAGGGGACCGGCAATTATGCCTACCGCGTCCGGGCCGGCAACGATGCGGGGTGGGGCGTGTACTCGGCGACGAGTGTTGTTTCAGTGATCCGGCCACCGGCACCGCCCAGCCTGAGTGCGCCCGCAGGAACCTCGTCGGGCAGTGTCACGTTGAATTGGACGGGCGTTGCCATGGCGGCCAGCTACCTGCTGGATGAGAGTGTCAATGGCGGAACCTGGACGGCGGTCCAGAACGACGGTTCGACCCAGTCGCAGCGCAATGGTCTGGTGTTCGGCAACTACGCCTATCGCGTAAGGGCATGCAACATCTCTGGCTGCAGTGACTTCTCCAACACGGTGGTCGTCGCTTCCAATCCGCCCCCGGGTACGCCGCAGTTCATTCATTCCATCAAGTCGCAATGGAAGGAAGGGCGCGCCACCAAAATCTCCTGCGAGGTGAAGTGGACCAGCATGCCGGGTGCAACCAACTACGAGATGATGGCCTACGGCGGAAGGCTCGAGTATTCCGGTCCGGAGAGCTCAATCGAAGCTCAGGGCGCGGTCTACTGCGCGGAAGTACAGATTGTGCGCGCCTGCAATGCCAGCGGTTGTTCAGCCTGGTCCAACCCGTATCCGCAGAGCGTTGTGGATTACGGCGACCTGACCAACCCTCGGTGACCTGAAAATGAAGATCAAGAAAATTCTGGTTGGTGTCGCTGTTCTGTTGGGACTGTTGCTGGGCACAGTGAGTGTTTCGGCGCAGGAGATCGTCCAGTATGTGCATACCGACGCGCTGGGTTCCCCGGTTGCCATCTCTGATGCCAACGGCGCGATCGTCGAGCGCACCGTTTATGAGCCCTATGGTGCGACCGTAGGTGATGCGAAGGGGGATCGCCCGGGATTCACCGGGCATGTGTCGGACTCGGCGACGGGTCTGACGTACATGCAGCAGCGGTACTACGATCCGTTGGTCGGGATATTCCTATCGACAGATCCGGTCGACGTGGGCTTGGACAACGGAGCCCTATTTAATCGATACATGTATTCGGCACTGAACCCCTATACTTTCGTTGATCCAGATGGCCGCTGCACTGGCTCTAGAATCACGAATAGTGACGGTACTTGTAAGAGTACCGGTGGGAACACGACGGCCACTGGGCCGACATCATCTGACTCCGCGATTCCGAGGGCGCCATCCTCTGGCTCATCTCCGAGCGTGGCATCTGGCGGAGAATCAAACTCCAACTGGCAAGAGATAAAGTCGCGTCTTGGCTTGTCGGGAGATTTGACAAAGAATGGAAACATCTTTGACGTCGGTGCCCTTTTTCATGATATCGCGATACCCGCAATGTACTCGCGGGGCGGCGGAGGGCTGGCTTCTGTTCCTGCTGCAATTCCAATGCTTGCTCGATTCAATTTTGCGGTACGAGCAGAGCATGTATTTAGAAGCGCCGCAGGGCATGTGAATCCCACTACGGTTGCTTCACAAATGAGATTTGTTGGTCTTTTCCAGCGTGTCAGCTCAAACCCGGCGAACCTAAGGGTGGATGCGGTTGCCGCGCGGCTAATGACGCAAGATGCAGCCTCTGCCGGTGTCAGTACGTACACTCAGACGATGAGGGGAGGGGCGCAGGTTTGGGTTCATGTGCGGAATGGTGAGATAGTCAACGCAGGCGTTAATGCCGCCGGAAAGGTAAGATGATGATTGATTCTGATGAATTGACTGATGTGGCGAAAACTCTTGCCTGGTACAAGAGTAATTTCTTCGAGGGCTGTGAAGAGAGCTTTGTTGCGGATTTTATGGTTTTTTGTTGGCAGGCGGTTGATCCCGGTCGCGTTGCTTCGCTGGATTTAGATGATGAAACTGTAGATGCATGCGCCGACATGCTCTCTGAGTTGAAGCTCTTTGTTGATGAGAGATGCGGGGAATGGGGGGCGCCTGCTTTCTGGAGGCGCTATATCGATTGGGCGGACTACGCCGCAGATTTTCCGCTTGATGAGTGCAAGCGGTTTATGCGAGAGACTGTTGGTTATCTTGAGCCTTCATTTTTCGTATTTACGACCACCGGCGGCACTGAGATGAGGTCCGAAGCAATGACGATTTTTGCCGAATACTCGCAGTCCCGCAAGGCGCGGGCTGCCTATGTTCGATCGGTAATTGAAAGTCGGCTGACGACTGACTCCTTCTATCAGCGATCCCGTTGATTCTCTCTGTCGCGAGATGCGAGAAACTGCTGCTGCGGTCGTCGTTCGGCTTTGTGGTCAGGGCAAAGCCGATATGTATGCTTCGCGCGGTCGATGTCGCCGGGCATGGCCCGGTCCACAGAGCATCTCGGCGCTTAACGCTAACGCTTAATGCCTTACGGCGTCGCCGGCACCACCTGCTGGCCAATGAAGTTGCGCTTGGCGTCGAAGTCGTACGCGATCTGCAGCTGGCCCACATCCGGGCAGGCGTGGCAGTCGCGCAGCGGCGTGCGGTACAGCAGGCGGACGCCACCGTTCTCCAGCGGCGTGGCCCCGGCCGACTGCGCCGGTGCGAACGGCGTGGCCTGCGGGTGGTCCTTCAGCAGGGCCTGCACGGCGGGGTCGGCACGCAGGGTGTCGTCCAGCTGCACGGCATCCACATCGATGCGCTTGCCGGTGGCGTCGACCAGGCGGGTGCCCTCGTTGGTGTTGGCGCGGAACGGATACTCGACCGTCGCAATGCCCAGGCCTTCGTTCTCGTGCCAGGCCGTCACGTAGGCCAGCTCGCCCCCGGTGGACAGCTGTTCGGCGGCGGTGATCGCATCGGCGCTGGCGCCGCCGGCGCGCATCGCATCGCGCAGGCAATCACGCGTGGCGGCGTTCTCACCCTGGCGGCAGGCGTTGAGGTCGCCATCCCACACCACGGCCTCGCTCCAGCGCAGCTTGCCGTCGGCGGCGGCCTTCTCTGCGCTGGGCGTGTCACCGGCAGGTGGCTCCTTGCCCGGTTCCGGTGAACGGCCCTGGCAGGCGGTCAGCAGCGCAAGCCCCAGGGCAGGCAGCAACAGGCGGGAACGGCGCATGGCGTGGACCTCGTGCGTTGTCTGGAGGCCCAAGTATCGTCAAGGCCGGGTGAACTCCACGTCGGCGCGGCATACTAGCGGCTCATTGCATACGCTGGAGTGTGGGACGTGGGCAGTCTGCAGGGCAAAACGCTTTTCATCACCGGTGCCTCGCGTGGCATCGGCCTGGCCATCGCACTGCGCGCTGCGCGCGACGGCGCCAACGTGGCCATTGCGGCCAAGTCGTCGGTGCCGAATCCGAAGCTGCCGGGCACCATCCATACCGCGGCCGAAGCGGTGACGGCGGCAGGCGGGCAGGGCCTGGCCCTGAAGTGCGACATCCGCGAGGAGGAGCAGGTACACGCCGCAGTTGCGGCCACGGTCGATACCTTCGGTGGCATCGACATCCTGGTCAACAATGCCAGCGCGATCTGGCTGCGTGGCACGCTGGATACGCCGATGAAGCGCTTCGACCTGATGCAGCAGGTCAATTCGCGCGGCAGCTTCCTGTGCGCGCAGGCCTGCCTGCCGTACCTGCTGCAGGCGCCGAACCCGCACATCCTCACTCTCGCGCCGCCGCCGAGCCTGGAACCGAAGTGGTGGGGCGCGCATACCGGCTACACGCTGGCGAAGATGGGCATGAGCTTCGTCACGCTCGGCCTGGCCGCGGAATTCGGCCCGCAGGGTGTGGCGGTGAACGCGCTGTGGCCGCGCACGGTGATCGCCACCGATGCGATCAACATGATTCCGGGCGTCGATGCGGCCGGCTGCCGCACGCCGCAGATCATGGCCGATGCTGCGCACGCGGTGCTGGTGCGCGAGGCGGCGGGTTTCCACGGCCAGTTCCTGATCGACGATGACGTGCTGGCACAGGCGGGTATCACCGATCTGTCCGGCTATGCGGTGGATCCATCGCGTCCGTTGTTGCCGGATCTGTTCCTGGAATGATCGCGCGTCGCCGGCAGAGGCCGAGGGCTGCGACCTTCGGCCTGCTGCGCTAGAATGCGCGGCTGTAATCGTTTTCAACAAGGACGTGAACCCATGTCACGCACTCTTTCCGTCGCGGCGCTGGCCGCTTCGCTGTCGATTGTCCTGGCTGCCTGCGGCGGCAAGGCACCCGCAACCACTGGCGACGCCGGCCCTTCCAGCACGCCCGACGCCAGCGCGGCGCCGTCCGACGCACAGCAGCAGTTGACCGCCAAGCTCAACGCCTACATCGGCTGCTTCAACACGCTTGATTCGAAGACCCACGGCAGCATCGAGTCCTATACGCGCTGGATCAAGGACGTCGAGGCCGGCCCGAGCGGGCGCGAGACCCAGGTGTACGGTCCGTTCGAGATCAGCGATTACGACATGAAGCAGTGCGATGGCCCCGTGACCGAGGCGATGGCTGCCAAGCCGGCGCTGGCTGAGCTCGATGCCTCTGCTGGCCATTACCAGCAGGCGCTGAAGGCACTGGTGCCGCTCAGCAAGGACGCGCACGACTATTACGATCGCCAGGACTACGAAGACGACCAGTTCGCCAAGGGAAAGCAGCTGCACGCGCCCTTGATGGCCGCCTTCAAGGAGTTCGTGACTGCCAGCGAAACGTTCAACGCCGAGCTGGAGCGCCAGAACGACGCCGCCCAGCGCGAGCAGCTCAAGGTATTGGAACAGGCCGAGGGACGCACGCGCGAGTACTACCGTCTGGCAATGATGCTGGAAGCCAAGGCCATCATGGATCTGATGAGTGAGGATGACTTCGATCAGGCCAAGGCGCGCGAGCGCCTGGATGCGTTCAACCGCATTTCCGACGAAGCGCATGCGAAGGTGGCTGATCAGGAGCCGGGCAAGCTGGACTGGAACAGCTTCGAGCGTGAAGCCGAGAACTTCCGTCGCGAAGGCAAGGAGCGGCTGCAGCGCGTCAGCGAGAAAAAGCCTTACAGCGATTTCGAACGACGCATGCTGGATTCGCCCTCGATGGCGCCGCGTGGCTCCGCCAACAAGCTGATGCAGGAATACAACGCGCTGGTTTTCCAGAGCAACCGCCAGTAGCGAAGCTCAACGTTATTTTTGTCGCGATCGAGCAGGATGATTGCGACATGACGCGCCCCGCAGCCCCGAATGCCAGCACCTTCCCGAGGTGCTGGAGCGCGCGCCCGCGCCATGCATGAAGATGCCTGCAGTTTTCACTGGTGCAAGGAACTGATTTGAACGCATCCACACGCCTGATTCCCGTTCTCCTGCTTGGCGCGCTGGCCGGCTGCAACAACCCGGCGGGGCTGGCGGTCGCCGACCCCGGGCTGGGGAAGGTGAACGCCTACATCGAGTGTTACAACGGCGTCGAACAGCCCATCCGCGAGGGTTTCCAGACCTATACGGGCTGGATGAAGGATCCCGAGGCCGGCCCGACCGGCAAGGAAGCGCAGCCGCGTTCACCCGGCAAGCTGTTGTCGCACCGGGTCGACCATTGCGGCCAGCCGCTGACCGATGCGCTGGCAAAGACCCCTGCCACGCCGCTGGATGCACCAGCGCGACAGTACCAGCGGGCATTCCAGGCACTGAACACCCTGATCGAGCGTGCCGATGGGTACTTCACCCGCGAGGACTATCGTCGCGATGGTGGCGAAGGGATGCGCAGCCAGCATACCCCGCTGATGCAGGCCTATGCTGATTTCTTCAAGGCCAGCGAAGCGATGGATGCTGCGCTGGAAAAGAACGAGAACGATCGCCGCGCCGCCCAGCTGAAGCAGATCGAGGAAAGCGAAGGCCGCTCGCTGGCCTATTACCACCTGCGCCTTGTCGGCGATGGCAAGCAGCTGGCGATGGCGTTCCAGAGCGACGCACCGGACGTTGCGGCGTTGCGCGGCCAGCTGGCCGACTATCAGGCGCTGGTGACGGAAATCCAGAACAGTGGTGTCGGCAAGGACGACCCGATGTGGGGTCATGTGCAGCGTTCGGCCGACAAGCTGGTGCGTACCGCCGGTCGCGGTGTCGAGCGTCTGGAGCAGAGCAAGCCGATCACCGCCGATGCGTTGGCCGCCGAGCGCAAGGCGTCGGGCAGCTGGCTCACCACCGATCCTGAGGGCGCGCAGTCGACGATCCTGGATGCCTACAACGACCTGGTGACCACCAGCAACCGCATGCGTTGAGGAGGATCCACGCATGGCGTGGAGCTACCGGGGGTAGTGCCGGGTCACGCCCGGCACGCACCCTGCGGGTTTGGTAGTGCCGGCCGCTGGCCGGCATGTGCCTCAATAGCTGAATGCATCCGGTAGTTCACCCCCGCACTTGCGGCAATGCCGTGCATCCGGCTCGTGGCCTTCCAGCCCGCAGTGCGGGCAGCCACGCGCATCGCGGCGCGCGGCCAGCTCGGCTTCACGCATGGTGCTGGCCAGCTCCGCGGTGTAGATGCCGGTGGGCACGGCGATGATGCTGTAGCCGATCAGGATCAGCACCGACGTGACGAAGCGGCCAAGCACGGTCTGCGGCACGATGTCGCCGAAGCCGACCGTGGCCATGGTCACCACCGCCCAGTACATGCTGGCCGGGATGTTGGTGAAGCCGTGTTCGGGGCCCTCGATCACGTACATCAGCGCGCCGGCGATGATGGTGATGGTGATCACCGTGAACAGGAACACCAGCACCTTGCGCCTGCTGCGCCACAGCGACGTCATCAGCACGCCGCTTTCCTCGATGTAGCGGGTCAGCTTGAGAATGCGGAACACGCGCAGGATGCGCAGCGCGCGTACCACCAGCAGGCTCTGCGCGCCAGGAATGAACATCGACAGGTAGGCGGGCAGGATCGACAGCAGGTCGATGATGCCCCAGATGCTCACCGCGTAACGCAGCGGACGCTTGACCACGGCCAGCCGCAGCAGGTACTCGGCGGTGAAGATGATCGTGAAAGCCCATTCCAGGATGTACAGGCCGGTGGACCATTCGGCATGCAGGTGCTGCACGCTGTCGATCATCACCACCAGGATGCTGGCGACGATCGCCACTACCAGGATCAGGTCGAAATTGCGCGAGGGCCGCGAGTCGTGGCGGTAGATGATGTCGAACCACCGGCGGCGCCAGCCGGTCTCGGTGGCGGGGTTCAGCTGGGGGGCAGAAAACGGTCGCATGGGCGCATTGTGCCGCAGGGGTTCCGGCGCGAGAATGGGGATTCCTGAACCCTGCCGACTGCCATGACCGCCGCTACCGATCCGCTGATCTCCCTTTCGCACTATTACCTGCCGGTCTACAAGCCCCGTCAGGTGGTACTGGAGCGAGGCCAGGGCGCCCGCGTGTGGGACAGCCAGGGCCGTGAGTTCATCGACCTGGCCGCCGGCATCGCCGTGTGCGGGCTGGGCCACAACGATCCGGACCTGGTGGCCGCACTGGTCGAGCAGGCCGGCAAGCTCTGGCACACCAGCAACGTGTTCTACAGCGCACCGCCGCTGCACCTGGCCGAGGAGCTGGTGAAGGCCAGCCGCTTCGCCGAGCGCGTGTTCCTGTGCAACTCCGGCGCCGAAGCCAACGAAGTGGCGATCAAGATGGTCCGCAAGTGGGCCTCCAGCCAGGGCCGCCCGGCCGACAAGCGGGTGATCATCACCTTCCGTGGCAGTTTCCACGGCCGCACCCTGGGCGCGGTGACCGCCACTGCCCAGCCGAAGTACCAGGAAGGCTACGAGCCGCTGCCCGGCGGCTTCCGCTACATCGATTTCAACGATGAAGTACAGCTGGAAACCGCGATGGCCGCCGGCGACGTGGCGGCGGTGATGCTGGAGCCGATCCAGGGCGAGGGCGGCGTGATGCCGGCCAAGTCCGGTTTCCTCAAGCGCGTGCGCGAACTGTGCGACCAGCACAACGCACTGCTGGTGCTGGACGAGATCCAGGCCGGCATGGGCCGCACTGGCACGCTGTTCGCGCACTGGCAGGACGACGTGGTGCCGGACATGGTTACCCTGGCCAAGGCACTCGGTGGCGGCTTCCCGATCGGCGCGATGCTGGCCGGCCCGAAGGTGGCCGAGACCATGCAGTTCGGCGCGCACGGCACCACCTTTGGTGGCAACCCGCTGGCTGCTGCGGTGGCCCGCGTGGCGCTGCGCAAGCTGGCCTCGGCGGAGATCGCCGCCAACGTCAGTCGCCAGTCCAAGGCGCTGCGCGATGGCTTCGCCCGCATCAACGACGAGTTCGGTGTGTTCAGCGACGTGCGTGGTCGTGGCCTGATGCTGGGCGCGGTGCTGAGCAAGGACTTCGCCGGCCAGGCCGGTGCGATCCTCGACCACGCCGCCGAGCAGGGCCTACTGACCCTGCAGGCCGGCCCGGACGTGCTGCGCTTCGTGCCTTCGCTGAACATCACCGACGAAGAAGTGGCCGAAGGCCTGAAGCGCCTGCGCGCGGCGATTGCCGCGTTCATCGCCGCGCGCTGAGGCCATCATGCCGGGGTCGGACCCCTCTCCTGCGGAGAGGGCTCTGACCCCGTTGCTGAGGAATGCCCGTAGAGCCGAGCCCATGCTCGGTTCATCGCGATGCCAGGCCACAGCAGCCGAGCATGGGCTCGGCTCTACAGTGGTTCACGCAATCCGGTAGCGCTTCAACACCTTGCCCAATCCCCGGCCATCGCGCACGGTTTCCGCGTGCAGGCCGGCAGCGCGCGCGCCACGCACATTGGCGAACAGGTCATCGACGAACAGCGTGCGCGAAGGTGCCACGCCCAGCGCTTCCAGCGTGCGCAGAAACACCGCCGGCGCCGGTTTGCGCAGGCCGAAATCCGCACTGCAGAACACGCGCGCCTGCAGGGCAGGAAACAGTTCCGGCAGCAGGGTGGGCAATGCCTGCTGCATCAGCGCGCCGTTGTTGGTCAGCACCGCGATTGGCAGTTGCAGGGCCTGCAATCGTTGCAACACGGCCGCCTGAGGATGGCTGGCGGCCCGTCGCGCCGCGGTCCATGCAGCCACATCGACAGTCGTGCCCAGAAGCTCTCCCAGCTGCGCCAGATAGGCCGGGCCATCCAGCGTGCCATTGTCATGCGCTGCTTCCAGGCCGCTGTCGTACAGCGCGGCCTGTACGGCGTGCGTCGGAACCTGCAGTGTCCGGGCCAGATGCAGCACGCGTTGCCCGCGCTGGTACTGCACCAGCACGCCATCCACATCCAGCAGCAACAGGTCGATCCGCATCGGCTGAGCATGCCATTGCGATGAGTGCGCGGGAAACCCTGGAGCTGGCATGCGACAGACGGTCGCAGACGGCGCCGCAGGGGGCTGCCTAGAATGGCGCTTGAATCCGCAGGAGATGCAATGATGAAGGCTTGGAGGGTGGCAGTGGGACTGGGTGCGCTGATGCTGGCGCCGTCGGCGATGGCGCGGGTGTGTGCGGTGAGCATCGACAGCACCGACCAGATGAGCTTCAGCAGCCGCGAGATCAAGGTTGCCGCTGATTGCACCGCCGTGGACCTGACCCTGCGCCATACCGGCAAGCTGGCGGTCACCGCGATGGGCCACAACTGGGTGCTGACCCGCAGCGCTGATTACCAGCCGGTGGCGATGGCGGGCATGCGCATGACCCTGGCTGACAGCTACCTGCCGAAGGCCGACAAGCGCGTGCTGGCGCACACCAAGGTGATCGGCGGCGGCGAGACCACGCGCGTGCGTTTCTCTACCCAGGGCCTGCAGAAAGGTGGCGACTACACCTTCTTCTGTTCGTTCCCCGGCCACTTCGCGATGATGAAGGGCAAGTTCCTCTTCGGTTAGAAAAAAAGGGGACGGAGGGGATTAAGTCGTTTGTGCACAAACGACTTAATCCCCTCCGTCCCCTTTTTGCGATCAGCCCTTGGTGGCCTTGAACGCCACGCGTGCAGCGGCGAGGGTGGCCTCGATCACCGCATCGTCGTGCGCGCTGGACAGGAAACCGGCTTCGTACGCCGACGGCGCCAGGAACACGCCCTGGTCCAGCATCGCATGGAAGAAGCGGTTGAACGCCGGGATGTCACAGGCAGTGGCCTGCGCATAGGTCTCCACCTTCTCGCTGGTGAAGAACAGCCCGAACATCGCGCCCACGCGGGTGGTGGTCACGGCCACGCCAGCTTCGGCGGCGGCCGCTTCCAGGCCGGCACACAGGCGCGCGGTGCGCTCGGCCAGGTCGGCGTGGAAGCCCGGCTGCTGGATCAGTTCCAGCATCGCCAGGCCGGCGGCCATCGCCACCGGGTTGCCGCTCAGCGTACCTGCCTGGTAGATCGGGCCGGCCGGGGCGATCTGCTGCATCAGCTCGCGGCGGCCACCGTAGGCCCCGACCGGCATGCCGCCGCCAATGATCTTGCCGAAGGTGGTCAGGTCCGGGGTGATGCCGTAGTGCGCCTGCGCACCGCCGAGGGCGACGCGGAAGCCGGTCATCACCTCGTCGAAGATCAGCAGTGCGCCATGCTTCGTGCACAGTTCGCGCAGGTGCTGCAGGTAGCCCTCGCGCGGCGGGATGCAGTTGGCGTTGCCGACCACCGGCTCGATGATCAGGCCGGCAATGTCGTCACCCTGCTGCGCGAACAGCGCAGTGGCCGCTTCGAAATCGTTGTAGGGCAGGGTCAGGGTCAGTTCGCTCAGCCCGGCCGGGACGCCCGGCGAGGTCGGCACGCCCAGGGTCAGCATGCCGCTGCCGGCCTTGACCAGGAACGAGTCGCCATGGCCGTGATAGCAGCCTTCGAACTTCACGATGCGGTTGCGGCCGGTCGCACCACGCGCCAGGCGGATCGCCGACAGCGTGGCCTCGGTGCCGGAGTTGACCATGCGCACCATCTCGCACGACGGCACCAGGCGGGTGATGGTCTCGGCCATGGTCACTTCGGCTGCGCACGGCGCGCCGAAGGACAGGCCGTTGTCGATCGCCTTCTTCACCGCCTGGCGCACGGCCGGGTGGTTGTGGCCGACGATCATCGGGCCCCAGGAACCGACGTAGTCGATGTAGCGGTTGCCGTCGACGTCGTACAGGTAGGCGCCGTCGGCGCGCTCGACGAAGAACGGTTCGCCACCGACC
Organism: Stenotrophomonas sp. YJH_SMC_65; assembly: GCF_059369475.1. Taxonomy (NCBI): domain Bacteria; kingdom Pseudomonadati; phylum Pseudomonadota; class Gammaproteobacteria; order Lysobacterales; family Lysobacteraceae; genus Stenotrophomonas; species Stenotrophomonas sp. YJH_SMC_65. Next base: position 253,288 of record NZ_JCAFSR010000006.1, on the reverse strand, counting down.
GATTTGAACGCGCGTACCGGCGAATTGACGCCGCCCGGCAGCAGTTGCTGGGCGCGGGAGAACAGGGCGTGGGACTGGTCGTGGTTCATGGGGCTTTCCTGGGCGTTACGCGAACTGGGCGAGGTAGGCGCGCTGGGTCGCGACCGGGTCTTCGGCGGCGAACACGCTGCTGACCACGGCGACCAGATCGGCGCCGGCGTCGATGATGGGACCGACATTGTCCGGCGTCAGGCCGCCGATCGCCACCCGCGGCACGCCCAGTGCGGCGCTTTGCCGCAGCAGGTCGGTATGCGCGCGGCTGCTGGTGACCTTGGTCGTGGTCGGGAAGAACGCGCCGAAGGCCACGTAGCTGGCGCCGGCGGCCACGGCCTTCTCTGCATTGGCAAGCTGGTCGTAGCAGGAGGCGCCGATGATGGCCTCGGCACCGAGCAGGGCGCGTGCGGTGGGGATGTCACCGTCGGTGCCGCCCAGGTGCACCCCCGCCGCGCCAACGGCTTTGGCCAGCGCCGGGTCGTCGTTGACGATCAGCGGCACGCCGTGTTCCGCGCACAGCGCCTGCAGGGCGGTGGCCTGCTCCCGCCGCAGCGCGTCACTGGCGGTCTTGTTGCGGTACTGCAGCCAGGTGGTGCCAGCGGCCAGTAGCGGCGCGGTACGGGCCAGCAGGCGTGCGGTATCGGGCTCGTCCGGGGTGATCAGGTAGACGCCGCGGGGCGCCGGGGAAGCAGAAGTCATCGATGGCTACCGGTGAGTGGACCGCGATGGGACAATGGCGGCCCGTGAATCCAGCCCTGATTATCCGATGAGCGATGCCACCCCCACCACCTTGCGCACCTGGATGTGCGTGGTCTGCGGCTTCCTGTACAACGAAGCGGAGGGCCTGCCGGAGGAGGGCATCGCGCCGGGGACGCGCTGGGAGGACATTCCGGAGACCTGGACCTGCCCGGACTGCGGGGTCACCAAGGCCGATTTCGAGATGGTCGAGGTCGATTGATGAGGGTAGGTGTGGACCGTTGGTCCACACCCCGGCACCCTCAATGCAGCCGCGGCATCGGTCCGCCGAGGTCGATCAGCTTCTCGCGCAGCCACTGCGCATCACTGGCTTCCGGGTTGCGCTTCAGGTACTGCCCCAGATCGTGGCGGGCACCGGCCAGGTACTCCAGTTGCAGGTAGGCCAGGCCGCGGTCACGCAGCGCATCGTCCTGCTCCGGGGCGAGCTTCAGCAGGCGGTCGGCACTGCGCGCGGCGCGGTCCCATTCGCCGGCCTCGGCATACACGCCGTGCAGGTTGCGCAGCATGCGCATCAGGATCGCGCGCGCCGGTGCCGGGTCCAGAATCTGCGCCAGCACCTGGTCGTCGGGCATCTGCCCGCCCAGGTGTGACTTGGCGCGTTCGCGCAGTTCGTCCACGTCCAGCGGGCGACCACCATTGAACGGGTCCATCACCAGCACGCCGTCGTCCACCGGCAGGCGCACCAGGAAGTGGCCGGGGAAGGACACGCCGTCGAGCGGAATGCCCAGCCGCCGCGCGACTTCCATCTGCACCAGCGCCAGCGAGATCGGGTTGCCCAGCCGGCGCTCGAATACCTGGTTGAGGTAGCTGTTGCGCGGGTCGTAATACTCGTCGTGGTCGCCGCTGTAGCCCAGCTCGTCGAACAGGTGGCGGTTGATCGCCGCCATCTTCAATGGACTGTTGTCGATGCTCTCCACTTCCGAGCGGAGGTGGTCGACATGGCTCTGGATCAGCGCATCGTAGGTCGACGGCTGCAGATCGGGGTATTCATCGCGCGCGATCAGCAGCGCGGTCGGCAACAGTGGCAGCGCCTCGTCTTCGAGGTCGGCCAGTGCATCCCAGTCGGGGAGTGTGATCCGGTCCTGCATGGCCACAGACTGGCGTCATTCGCAGGCCGTTTCAAGCGGTGCCGCGTGAAAAATGCAGGGGTCAGATCCCTTTCGCGTGCGAAAGGGATCTGACCCCTGCAGGGTTGCCGGCCAGCGGCCGGCACTACTGCGGGTGCCGGGCGCGGCCCGGCCGTACCTTACTTTTCGATGCCCGGGCCGAATTTCAGCTCCGTGCCGTCCTTCAACTGCAGCTTCTCGGCCTGGCCGGCGTTGAGTTCCAGCACGTAGCGCGCCGGGCCACCGCTGGGGTAGGGCGGGCACATGTCGCCGGCCGAGCACGGCGGTACGTCGCGCTGCTGGCTGACCAGCCTGCGCTGGCTGTCGAAGTACAGGATGTCCAGCGCGATCCTGGTGTTCTTCATCCAGTACGCCTGCATTTCTTCGCGGTCGTGGATGAACAGCATGCCGTGGTCGGCCGCCATCTGGTCGCGGAACATCAGCCCGCGCGCGCGGGTTTCGTCATTGGTGGCCAGCTCCACCTGGTAGCGGGCGCCATCCAGCTCGACCCAATGGCGGGCCGCGTCGGTGGCACAGCCGGCCAGGGCCAGCAGCGGAAGCATCAGCAGCGAACGCAACAGCGACATCGTCAGGATCCTTCGGAAGGGTCAGAGCACGACCGGCGGCTCGCCGCCGACGATCACCACGTCGGCGCGACGGCGCGCGAACAGGCCCACGCAGACCACGCCCGGCAGTTGGTTGAGCTCGCGCTCCAGCTTTTCCGGATCGGTGATCTGCAGGTTGTGGATGTCCAGGATCTGGTTGCCATTGTCGGTGACCACGCCTTCGCGCCAGGTCGGCTGGCCGCCGGTCATGTCGCGGATCTGGCGGGCGACCAGGCTGCGCGCCATCGGGATCACTTCCACCGGCAGCGGGAACCTGCCCAGCACCGGCACCTGCTTGCTCGGGTCGACGATGCAGATGAAGCGCTCGCTGGCCTCGGCGATGATCTTCTCGCGGGTCAGTGCGGCGCCGCCGCCCTTGATCAGGCACTTGTTCGGATCGCACTCATCGGCGCCGTCCACGTACAGCGACAGGTTGCCGCTGTGGTTCAGCTCGATCACTTCGATGCCGTGCTGCTTCAGGCGCGCGGTGCTCTGCTCGGAGCTGGACACGGCGCCCTTGATGCGGTGCTGGATGCGGGCCAGGGCATCGATGAAATAGGCCACGGTGGAACCGGTGCCGACACCGACGATCATGCCGTCTTCGACGTATTCGATGGCTTTCTCGGCGGCCAGGCGCTTGGCTTCGGACATGGGAGAACTCTCAGGCAGGGAATCAGGATTTCTTTTCCAGCGACAGCAGCAGCTTCCACTGCGCGGCGGTCACCGGGAACACCGACAGGCGGTTGCCCTTGGCAACCAGCGGGAAGCCTTCGCCCAGTTCCTCGGCGTGCAGCTTGATCTCGTCCAGCGCGATCACCTGCTTCAGCTTGCGGTCGAAGGCCACGTCCACCAGCATCCAGCGCGGGTTCTCGCGCGTGCTCTTGGGGTCGTAGTAGTCGGATTTTGGATCGAACTGGGTGTCGTCCGGATAGGCGGTGCTGGCCACCGTGGCCAGGCCGACGATGCCCGGCACCTTGGTATTGGAGTGGTAGAACAGGATGCCGTCGCCCACCTGCATGCCATCGCGCATGAAGTTGCGCGCCTGGTAGTTGCGCACCCCGTTCCAGGGTTCGACCTTGACCTTGGCCAGGTCATCGATGGAGAAGGCGTCCGGTTCGGACTTCATCAGCCAGTAGCGCTTGCGGGCGGTCATGCGTTCACGGGGGCAGCGGAGGGGAACAGGGTGCCGTCTTCGGTGCAGATCGCATCCACCGGCACGTCCCACGACGCCACCGGCAAGGACTCGACCTGCTGCACCGCGAACGCAGCACCGACCAGCCAGGGCGGCGCCGGCCGGTCATGGCGGAAGGCGAAGCTGCGATCATACCAGCCGCCCCCCATGCCCAGCCGCCGGCACTGTGCGTCGAAGCCCACCAGCGGGGCCACCACCAGCGCCATCTGCGCCGGTTCCAGCGTATCGTCCAGCGCTACGTCCGGTTCGGGAATGCCGTAGCGGTTGCTGGTCAGCGCCTGCCCCGGCCGCCACGGCGCGAAGCGCAGCACCTCGCCGGCCAGCACCGGCAGGCAGTAGGTGAGGCCTTCGGGCAGTTGCAGCTGCCAGCGGTGCAGGGCGATTTCGCCATCCAGCGCCCAGTAGCCGGCCACGGCGCCTTCGCGTGGGGCGAACGGCAGGGCGAGCAGGGCATCGGCAAGGGATTCGGCGGCAGCAATGCGCTCACCGGCGGAAAGGTCGCGGCGGCGTTGCCGCAGGTCGTGGCGCAGGGCCTGGCGCGGGTCGGTCATGGCAGCGTGCGGCAAGGATCAGCCGCCATTGTGCCGGAAAGAACAAGGGCGACGCCCGAAGACGCCGCCCTTGCTGGAATATTGCATTCTCCGCAATGTCGATGCATGCGAAACGACCTTGAACCCGGGGGCTCAAGTGGGAACGCTGGAGAACCATCGGGCTTCCCGCTACAAGGCGGACCTGCACTCCCGGCGCTGTCGCGCTCCCGGTGTCGTTCTTAAGGGACAAGGCGAATGTTTGCACATGCCGTCGAGTACCGCAGAGAACGCGTGGCCATTATAGCCAGCGTGCAGGATCTGGATAGGCCGTTCGTCGGCAACAGTCCGTGCCAATTCAGATATGCGAAAAGGGGACGGAGGGGATTAAGACGTTTCCGGCACGGATGGGGCGAATGCGCCTTAATCCCCTCCGTCCCCTTTTTCTAGGGGGTGCCGTCGATCGCGCGGTCGAGGCGCCTGTTCAGGTCGGCCAGCGTCTGCTGCAGGGCCACGGCCTGGCGGGCGTTCTCGTCGCGCAGCAGCTGCAGTTCGTGGGCCAGGTTCAGTGCGGCCAGCACGGCGACGCGGTCGACGGCGGCCATGCGGTTGCTGCCGCGGATTTCGCGCATGCGCGCATCGAGCAGGCGCGCGGCGGCCATCAGGCTGTCGCGTTCATCGCCGCCGACACCCACCGTGTATTCACGATCGAGGATGCGGACACTGACCGGTTCGGCGCTCATGTGTGCTGCTCCAGGGATTTGAGCCGGCTGATCATTGCTTCCACCCGCGAGCGTGCCTGCTCGTTCTTGGCCAGCAGCGTGGAACGCTCGGCCACCAGCTGTTCCTGCTGGTGGCGCAGGCTGCGGTTCTCCTCGGCCAGGCGCTGGTTGCGTTCGAGCAACGCTTCCACGCGGGCGGCGAAGTCCTGCAGCTGGGCAAGGGGATCGGCGGGTTCCATGCGGGCACGATAGGCAAGCCGGGCAAGGGCGGTCAAGCGTTGTCGCAGCAAGGCCTGGCGGCCGCAGAGAGGACGCCGCCGGGTTGCTACACTACGGGGTCTCACGGGCGCGCGCGTGCGCGCCCCGGGTTTCCTTTCCGAACGAGCCGCACGATGACCGAACTTCCCTCCGTCGACGACGTTACCCGCGCCAGCCAGGAACTGGGCCTGGGCGCTACCGCTGCCGAGCTGCACGGTGCGCTGTGTGGCTGGCTGGCCGCCGGTGGCGCCCCCGGCAACGACTGGCCGGCACGGGTGCTGGCCGACGACAACCTGCCGCCGGTGGCCGCCGACAGCGTGCTGGGGCAGCTGCTGCAGGCGACCATCAAGCAGCTGGAAGACCGCGACTTCGCCTTCGAACTGCTGCTGACAGACGGCGACGACGTGTCCGCGCAGGCCGATGCCATGTTCAGCTGGACCCGCTCGTTCCTGGGTGGTTTCGGCCTGGGCAGCGGCGGCCGCCGCCCGACCTTGTCCGAAGAGGGTGAAGAAGCGCTGACCGACATGGCCAGCCTGGCACGCGCCTCCAGCGAGGATTTCGAAGCGGGTGGCGATGATGACGACGAAGCCCTGTCGGAGATCGAGGAGTTCATCCGCGTGGCGGTACTGCTGCTGCACGGTGACGTGGTGCTGGCCTCGCGCCATCGGCAGCGCCTGAACTGATGGACATCAAGCAGCGCACCGGCATCGCGGCCGGCGAATACAAGCGTCGGCGCCGCCAGCTGATGGACATGGCCGGCGAGGACGCGATCCTGGTGCTGCCGGCCGCGGCCGAGAAGGTGCGCAGCCTCGATACCCATTACCCGTTCCGCCAGGACTCGGACTTCCAGTACCTGAGCGGTTTCCCGGAGCCGGAGGCGGTATTGGTGCTGATCCCGGGCCGGCGCCACGGCGAGGCCATCCTGTTCTGCCGCGAACGTGATGCCGAGCGCGAAGCCTGGGACGGCAGCCGTGCCGGCCAGGAAGGCGCGGTGGCGCAGTACGGCATGGACGATGCGTACCCGATCGATGATCTGGACGACATCCTGCCGGGCCTGTTGGAAGGCCGTTCGCGCGTCTACTACCACTTCGGTCGCGACGCCGATTTCGACCTGAAGCTGATCGGCTGGGTCAACCGCGTGCGTTCGCAGGTGCGCCACGGCGCGCAGCCGCCGCATGAATTCCTTGAACTGGGTCATCTGCTGCACGAGCAGCGCCTGTTCAAGTCCGGCGCGGAAGTGGCGCTGATGCACCACGCTGCGCAGATCAGCGTGCGTGCACATCTGGCGGCGATGAAGGCTGCCAGGGCCGGCATCCACGAATACGAGCTGCAGGCCGAGCTGGAACGCGTGTTCCGCGCCAGCGATGCGGTGCCGGCGTATTGCAGCATCGTCGGTGCGGGCCGCAACGGTTGCATCCTGCATTACCGGGACAACAACGCGCGTTCGCGCGACGGCGAGCTGGTGCTGATCGACGCCGGTGCCGAGTACCGTGGCTACGCCAGCGACATCACCCGCACGTTTCCGGTGAATGGCCGCTTCAGCGCCGAGCAGCGTGCACTGCACGACCTGGTCGGCGATGCACAGGCCGCCGCGCTGGCCCAGGCCAGGCCGGGCGTGCCGTACGAGGCCGGTCACCTGGCCGCGGTGCAGACCCTGACCGAGGGCCTGCTGCGGCTGGGCCTGCTGAAGGGGACGCTGGAAAAGAACCTGTCCGAAGGCCTGTACCAGCGTTTCTACCGGCACAAGACCGGGCACTGGATCGGGCTGGACGTGCACGATGTGGGCGATTACCGCCTGGCGGGCGATTCGCGGCTGCTGGAGCCGGGCATGGCATTCACCATCGAGCCGGGGCTGTACATCGGCGTGGACGATACGACGGTGGAACCGCGCTGGCGCGGCATCGGCATCCGTACCGAGGATGATGTGCTGATCACCGACGACGGTCATCGCGTGCTGACCGAAGGTCTGGCGCGCAGCGCCGACGAGATTGAAGCGGTGATGGCGGGGTAAGGGGTGTTCTGCAGGGCTTGCAGCCCTGCACCCGCAGAGGCAACAGCAAGAGCAACAGCAACAGCAACAGCAACAGCAACAGCGCGCATTCCGTGGGATGGCGGGGCACTGTGGGTGTGCGGGGACGCCGTGAACCCATCCATGGGGGCTTGGTCGCGGCATCCATGCCGCTCACACCCCGCAAACCCACAGTACCCCGCCTTCGACAGGTTCACGCGGCTGTTGGCAACCGCGGTTATTGGCACGCGCGGCTGTTGGTAGGTGTCGACCTTGGTCGACACGGAGCGAGCGCAGCGAGCGACCCGCTTCTGCTTTTCTTTCTTCTTTTTCCGTGGTTGGACGCAGCAGGAAACTGTCAAAGGACGGGCGGGGTGGGTTTGCAGGACCGTTGGCGCCATGGATGGCGCCATCGAGCCCCCATGGATGGGTTTACGGCGTGTCCTGCAAACCCACCCCGCCCGGCCAAGCGCGGCCTTTGATATCAGCGCCCAACCACGAGGGGCTCAGCCGTTGGCCGCCGCAAACGCCGGCCGCGTCAGGTTGTCCGCCTCGCCCTCGGTGCACAGCACTTCGTCTTCAATGCGGATGCCACCATACGGACGGAAGAAATCCACGCGGTCCCAGTTGATCGCATCACCATGGCCGGCATCCTTCACTTCGTTCAACAGCATGTCGATGAAGTACAGGCCCGGTTCAATGGTCACCACCATGCCCGGTTCCAGTACGCGGGTCAGGCGCAGGTACGGGTGGCCCGCCGGGCGCTCGATGCGGCCGCCCTCGTCGCTGGCCGCGAAACCGGCCACGTCGTGCACCTGCAGGCCGATCAGGTGGCCGATGCCGTGCGGGAAGAACGCGGCGCTGACGCCGGTCTCCAGCGCGGTCTGCGGCGAGACCTTGATCACGCCGAAGTCCTTCAGCACGCCCATCAGCGAAAGATGTGCGTCCACGTGCAGCTGCCTGTAGTCGAAGCCCGGGCGCACCGCTGCGCACATCTGCTGCTGGGCGGCGTCGACGGCAGCAATCATCGCAGCGAATTCGTCGTGGCCCTGCGCGGCGTAGGTACGGGTGATGTCGCTGGCGTAGCCGTGCGCGCTGGCGCCTGCATCGATCAGGAAGCTGCGCAGCGGCTGCGGCGCCTTGCGGCCCAGCTCGGTGTAATGCAGCACGGCGGCATGTTCATTGAGCGCCACGATGTTGCCGTAGGGCAGCTCGTTGGCATCCTGGCCCACTGCCTGGCAGTACGCCATGTGGATGCTGAATTCGTCGGCGCCGTTGCGGAACGCGGCTTCGGCGGCGCGGTGGCCGCGCACGCCCAGCACCTGCGCCTGGCGCATCAGCGCGATCTCATACGGCGTCTTGCTGCCGCGGTGCCATTCCAGGTAGTTCACCACCGGTGCCGGGTTGTTCGGCACGTAGCTGCCCAGCGCGCTCTGCGGCTCGCCGAGGATCGCGCAGCGCGACGGGTCGGCCGGCAGCAGGGCCAGCGCCTCTTCGGGCTTGCGGATGATGTGGATGTCGAAGTGCTCCACCCACCAGCCACTCGGTGCGTCCGGTACCACGTGCCAGTAATCGAAGGGCTGGTGGAAAATCACCGCCGGGCGCTTGCCCGGGGTGAACACGATCCAGCTGTTGGGCACCCGGGTCAGCGGCAGCCAGGCCTTGAACTGCGGATTGACCGCGTACGGGTAGTCGCGATCGTCGAACACCTGGTAGTGCAGGGTGCCGCTGGGCACGACCAGATGGTCGAAGCCGCCGCGGGCCAACGCCTGTTCGGCACGTCGGCACAGCACGGCCAGGTGGTCGGGGTACAGGGCGCCGGGGTCTTGCTGGATCATTGCGGTGGCTCGACACGGAAAACGGCCCTAGATTCTGCCGCATACCGGGAAAAACCGCTGTGCTGGAACCGGCACTCAGGCCGTCGAAACCGGTGCCTCGTCGCTGTCTTCGCCTATCCACTGGCGCAGCAGCTGCCGATGTTCACGTGACAGGGTGAGGAAGCGGAAACCGGTCCAGCTCTGGCCGGGCACATGCGCCGGCTCGCTCCACAGCAGGTGCACGCCCACGTCAATGGCCTCGTGGCGGCCGTCACCGATCGGCAACGGGAAGCGGAACTGGTACAGCGCGTCCTCGCGCAGCGGGGTGCTGGCCAGCATCAACATGCCAGTCTCGGAGACATTGCCGAGCCGGCCCACCACGCATTCGCGCATCTGGTCGGTGACCGGTACCAGGTCCGAGACCTGGCGACGCGGCGCGCGGCGGGTGTCCTGCGGCGGTTGCACGTTCAAACGGACGCCTCCCTGTAACGGCCGCCGGCCAGCGCACGCAGCGCACCGAGGCTGGCCTGCCATGCGCGATCGACCAGCCGCCCCTTGTCTTCGGTGACCAGCTGCGCACGTCCAGCGCTGAGCTGCCGGGCCAGCGTATCAAGGTCGGTATCGGCGATCTTCTGCCCGCGCGGATTGACGAACAGGGCGTGGCCGGTCAGCAGGCTGTACCAGGACAGGCGCTGGCGGCGCAGGGTGCCGTCACCGTTGTCGATGTCGAACCAGCTGCCAAAGGGCAGGGTCACGAGCTGCTGGTAGGCCGCCTCTTCGGCGCTGCTGCGCGGCGTGCGCGGGGCGTCGGCGCTGCCGCTGGCAGCATGTTCACCCAGTCGTGCACGTGCCTTCAGGCGCGCACTGAGCTCGGTGCGCGAGGTGCTTTCATCCTCGCCTCCTGGCGTGGCCAGGCGGCGCGCAACGGCGGCGGCTTCCTCGGCGTGATAGCCGACCTGCACGAGCGCCGATTCCACCTCGTTGGCCAGCACTGCATCGGTGCCACCGTTGGCATCGACGGCCTGCGCGGTCACCGCGGCGATGCGCTCGGTCTGTAGCAGGCGTTCCTGCCACTGCGGCGAATCTTCGCCATGGCGCAGGCGGGTGAGGGTGAGTGCATCGGCCCAGGCCTGGCGCAGCAGGGTCTGCACGAAGCGCGGCGGCGCCTGTGTGTCGCAGCACTGGTCGATCTGCGCATTGGCCTGGCGACGCGCCAGTTCCAGCCGTTCCTTGCCACGCGCGGCCTCGACGTGGCGGCGCTCGGCCAGTTCGGCGCGATGGGCCGCCGCGCGCTGATGCTGCTGCACGTCTTCGTTGGCGGCGGCGAAGGCCTCGGGCGAGCGTGCATCCTGGCCGAGCAGACCCTGCACGCTCTGCGCCATGCGCTGCAGCAGCTGGGGATCCACGTCATCGTCGCCCAGCCAGTTGGCGCCGACTTCGGCAATCTGGTTGAGCAGTTCGCGTGCAGGGTGTTCATCGCGCACGAAGAAGCCGGGGTCGGCCATCGCCGCACGCGCCAGTGGTACCTGCAGGCGCGCCAGCAGGGCGGCCGGCACCGGGTCGGGGCGCTGCTGTTGCTGCACCTGCTGCATCAGCAGGCGCAGCAGGTCGAGGTTGTCGCGGTCGTGGCTGCCCAGCTGGGCCTGCGCGCCGTGCTCGCTGCGCAGCTGGGCGACCACCGCAGCCTGCAGGTCGGCGACGCCGGTGGCCGCGCTGGACTGGGCCTGCAGCCGCGCGAGGACCGCATCGACGGCCGCACTGGGCACGGCAGCGGTGTCCGCAGGAGGGGCAGTGGCATGGCGGGCCTGCTGCAGCAATTCATGCAGCGCACTGCCGGTGGACGTGGTCACGCCAGCGGTGGCTGCGCCCGGCGTACCCGCGTCGTTGAATGCGTCCTGCACCAGGTTCGACCAGGAACCGGCCGGAGCGGAGCCGTTCCAGCCGGTCAACGGCGCGGCGGAACGCTTGGCAGGCTGGGTCGTGCGGCCGCCGCCCACCGACTGGGTGATGATCCGCCGGGTGCTCGACGAGCGTGCCAGGTACGGGGTGTAGACCAGGCCCGGCAGCACGCCATGCTGGGCCAGCAGCGCATTGGCGCGGTCCAGCACATCGCCCAGGCGTTCCAGCACCTGCCGCTCGAAGCTGCGGTACAGCGCAAGCTGCACCTCCACGCCAAGGGCGTCCTGTTCGGCGATCCGGCGCACCATCGCGCACAGGGCCTGCGGTGCCAGTGGCAGGGTGTCGGCCTCGAACGCCGGCGCCGCCGCGAGCACGCCCAGGCGCTGTCCCAGCAGGTTCAACGTATTGGTTGAACGCAGGGTCTCGCGCCGGATCATTTCGGTCAGCAGCAGGTCGCGATCCACCTCGTGCTCATCGACCAGCGACAGGCCGAGCGCGCCCGGTAGCGGCGGCGGCGAAGCAGGGGCCGCAGCGACGGTGGACGGCTCGCGCAGGCCCGCCAGCGCTTCGGCCACGGCATCGAGCATGCGGTCGGCGAAATGGCCGGCGAAGGCGTGCAGCTGGCCACGCTGGGCCATCAGGTCCGCCTGCTGCATCGGATTGCGTGCACGGTCGGCGTCGTGCAGCAGCGTCTGCTCCAGCGCTTCGACGGTCAGGATCAGGGGCGCGGCCAGCGTTTGCCGGCACAGGCCGATCAACGCACCCAGCAGTTCACGCACCCGCGATGGCAGGTCGCTGGCGGCCAGGCGTGCCTTGTCGGCAGAGGTGATGGAAAAGACAGCTGACATCGGCGAGCGGTACCCGGATTCCCGCGGATCGATCCTGTGAATCTACCGTGTCGGCCGCAGTCGGCGCTACTTTAGGCTGAACGTGTCTCACGTTCATCGGGCAGGGCCGACGGATGAACGGTAGTGCCTGCCGCTGGCCGGCAGCGCTGTCTTTACCAGAGTGCCGGCCAGCGGCCGTCACTGCCCGGTATGGCGGAAGGCTTATTCCTCCAGGAACAGGCTCACCACATCGTTGGTGAACCGGCGGCCCAGCTCGGTCGGCTGCACATGACCCTCCGCCACCTCCAGCCAGCCGCGCTGGACGGCCTCGGCCAACGGAGCGTCCAGCACGCCGCGCGGCAGCCCGGTGCGCGACTCGAAATCGCGAAGGCCGAACCCTTCGTGCAGGCGCAGCAGGTTGAGCATGTACTCGAACGGCAGGCGCTCGGCTGCGATCACATCGTCACCCCCGAAAGAGGCCGGCGTGCCAGCGCTGTCCAGGTAGGCCTGCGGATGCTTCAGCTTCCAGCGGCGCAGCACGTGTTCTCCGGCGCCCGAGCTGATCTTGCCGTGCGCACCGGCACCGATGCCCAGGTAATCGCCGAAACGCCAGTAGTTCAGGTTGTGCGCGCTTTGCCGGCCGGGGCGCGCATAGGCGCTGACCTCGTACTGGCCGAAACCAGCCTGTGCCAGCAATGCCTGGCAGTGTTCCTGCATGTCCCAGGCGTTGTCTTCATCGGGAATGCCCTGCGGCGGCCGCGCGAAGAACACCGTGTTCGGTTCCAGGGTCAGCTGGTAGTGCGAGATGTGCGCCGGTTGCAGTGCAAATGCACGCTCCAGGTCGGCCTCGGCGCCGGCCAGGGTCTGTTCCGGCAGCGCATACATCAGGTCGATGTTGAAATTGTCGTAGCCCGCGTCCTGCGCCATCTTCACCGCGCGCTCGGCTTCGCCACTGTCGTGGATGCGGCCCAGGCGCTTGAGCATGGCGTCGTCGAAACTCTGGATGCCGAAGCTGAGGCGGTTCACGCCGGCCGCGCGGTAGCGGTCGAAACGGCCATGCTCGGCGGTGCCCGGGTTGGTTTCCAGGGTGATTTCGGCGTTGGGGGCAAAGCGCAGGCGCGCGCTGGCCTGCTGCAGGAAGCGGTCGATCGCTTCCGGCGGGAACAGGCTGGGCGTGCCGCCACCGAAGAACACGCTGTGCACCACCCGGCCCCAGACCAGCGGCAGGTCCTGGTCCAGGTCGCGCAGCAGTGCATCGATGTAGGCCTCGAACGGCAACTCGCCCTTGGCCTGGTGCGAATTGAAATCGCAGTACGGGCATTTGCGCACGCACCACGGCAGGTGCACGTACAGCGACAGCGGTGGCGGCACCAGCCGCGGTGCGCTGTCGTGGTCAGCGGAGCAGGCTTCGCCGGGCAGGTGGTTGCAGTGGTCGTGGGCGTGCGGCATGGGCTTCATCGGTAGTGCCGGCCGTTGGCCGGCTTCCCTGGTTCGATCAGGTCGGGCGTCAGTACAGCGTCGCCAGCTGTTGCTTGAGCTGCTGCAGGGCAACGGCACGGTGGCTGATGGCGTTCTTCAACGCCGGCTCCATTTCCGCGGCGGTCAGGCCGTGGGTGGTGTCCAGGAACACCGGGTTGTAGCCGAAACCATTCGTGCCACGCAGCTCACGGATGATCTGCCCTTCCCAGCGGCCTTCGCAGATCAGCGGCTGCGGGTCGGTGGCGTGGCGCAGCAACACGATCACCGCATAGAAGCGGGCACTGCGCTGGCCATCGGGAACACCGGCCATCGCGTCCAGCAGCTTGGCGTTGTTGGCAGCGGCGTTGGTCGGGTGGCCGGCATAGCGCGCGCTGTACAGGCCCGGTGCACCACCCAGGGCATCGACGATCAGGCCGGAATCATCGGCCAGCGCCGGCAGGCCGGTCGCTTCGCAGGCGGCGCGTGCCTTCAGCAGCGCGTTCTCGACGAAGGTCAGGCCGGTCTCTTCCACGTCGCCCAGGCCCAGCTCGGCGGCCGAGGTGATCTGCAGCGGCAGGTCGGCGAGGATCTCCTGCATCTCCACCAGCTTGCCGGCATTGTGGCTGGCCAATACCAGTTTCTTCATTGACGGGGCTCCAACAGGTCCCAGGTGTTGCCATACAGGTCGCGGAATACCGCGACCGTTGCATAGGGTTCTTCGCGCGGTGCTTCCAGGAACTCGACGCCGGCGGCCAGCATCGCCGCGTGGTCGCGGTGGAAGTCGTCGGTGTTGAGGAAGAAGGCAACGCGGCCACCGGTCTGGTTGCCGATGCGGCTGCGCTGTTCCTCGTCGCTGGCACGGGCCAGCAGCAGGGCGGCGGCGCTGCCGTCGGTCGGGCCGACCACCACCCAGCGCTTGTGCCCCTGGTCGATGTCTTCGAGCAATGCGAAGCCGAGCTTGCCGGTGTACCAGGCAATGGCTTCGTCATAGTCGGCCACCACCAGGGTGGTCAGGGCGATGCGCCGGTTCATGCCGACAGCGCCGCCTGCTGCGCGGCCAGCAGCTCGGCCACGCCCTTCTCGGCCAGGCCCAGCAGCGCGTCCAGTTCATCGCGACGGAAGGCGTGGCCTTCGGCGGTGCCCTGCAGCTCGATGAAGCCGCCACCGTCGTTCATCACCACGTTCATGTCAGTGTCGCAGTCGCTGTCTTCGGCGTAGTCCAGGTCCAGCACCGGGGTGCCGCGGTACACGCCCACCGACACTGCTGCAACTGCGCCCAGGACCGGGTTGCGCTTGATGTCGCCACGCTTCATCAGCACGTTCACCGCATCGACCAGGGCCACATAGGCGCCGGTGATGGCGGCGGTGCGGGTGCCACCGTCGGCCTGCAGCACGTCGCAGTCGAGGGTGATGGTGCGTTCGCCCAGCGCATTGCGGTCCACGCAGGCACGCAGGCTGCGGCCGATCAGGCGCTGGATCTCCAGCGTGCGACCGCCCTGCTTGCCACGGGCCGCTTCGCGGTCGCTGCGGGTATGGGTGGCGCGCGGCAGCATGCCGTACTCGGCGGTGACCCAGCCTTCGCCCTTGCCGCGCAGGAAGCCCGGCACGCGGTTCTCGACGCTGGCGGTGCACAGCACGCGGGTTTCGCCGAAGCACACCAGCACCGAACCTTCGGCGTGGCGGGTGAAGCCGCGTTGGATGACGACCGGGCGGAGCTGGTCGGGCTGGCGGCCGCTGGGGCGGGAATCGGACATGGTGCGGGTTCCGTAATGGCGAGGGAGTACGCCGCCACGCCCGCGGCCTTCACGGGGCGGGCAAGGGGGCTCTGGTGAGGGCGCTAGGGTACCATTCCCCCTTTGCACGCACCGGACACATTCCATGATTCGAAGCATGACCGCCTATGCCGGCGGCGAGCGGGTCACCCCGTGGGGCACGCTGGGCTGCGAGCTGCGCTCGGTCAACCACCGCTTCCTGGAGGTCGGCACCCGCCTGCCCGAGGAACTGCGGGCGCTCGAACCGCAGCTGCGCGAGCGTATCGCCGCGCGCCTGAGCCGCGGCAAGCTGGATCTGGTGATGCGCCTGCGCGCGCCGGAGGCGGCTGCCAACCTGCAGGTGGACGAGGCCCTGCTGGGCCAGCTGGGCCGCCTGGCCCACCGCCTGACCTCCGATTTCCCGAACCTGCAGGTCAGCTTCACCGATCTGCTGCAGCTGCCGGGCGTGACCCGCGGCGAGGCCACGGATGCCGCCGCCCTGCAGGTCGAGGCGCTGGCCCTGCTGGACCAGGTGCTGGACGGCTTCGTCGAAGCGCGTGAGCGCGAAGGCGGCAAGCTGGCTGCGGCCATCAGCGAACGCGTGGACGGCATCGAACGCATCGCCACCGAAGTGCGCACCTTGATTCCGGCCATTCGCGACGGCCAGCGCGCCAAGCTGGCCGCCCGTCTGGCTGACCTGCCGCACCCGGTCGACCCGGGCCGTGCGGAGCAGGAGCTGGTCCTGTGGCTGCAGAAGCTGGACGTGGATGAAGAGCTGGACCGGCTCGGCAGCCATATCGTCGAGATCCGCCGCGTGCTCAAGCAGCGCGAGCCGGTCGGCCGCCGCCTGGACTTCCTGCTGCAGGAGTTCAACCGCGAAGCCAATACGCTGGGCTCGAAGTCGGTGGACAGCCGCACGTCCAATGCTGCGGTGGAGCTGAAGGTGCTGATCGACCAGATCCGCGAGCAGGTGCAGAACATCGAATGATGTTGCATCCAGCGATACAGCAGGGGCGCCTTCGGGCGCCCTTGTCGTTCCAGCGCATCAGCGCACGCTGACGCCCGGCGCTCCTTCACCCAATCGCCCGACCACGGCGGCCTGGCCGAACCCTGCGTCGTGGAAGCAGGCCAGCACCGCATTCACTGCCTCCGGGGCGCAGGACACCAACAGCCCGCCACTGGTCTGCGGATCGGTCAGCAGTGGCTGCCAGTGGCCGGCCAAGCGCTCGGCGAAGCGCACTTCGGCGCCGTACGAGGCCCAGTTGCGGTTGGAGGCGCCGGTCACGCAGCCGCGCTGCAGCAGCTCCAGCGCCTGCGGCAGCAGCGGCACCTGTGCACTGTCCACTTCGGCAGCGACGCCGCTGGCGCGGCACACTTCCAGCAGGTGGCCGAGCAGGCCGAAGCCGGTGACGTCGGTCATCGCGTGCACGCCGTCCAGCGCGGCCAGCGGCACGCCCACGCTGTTCAGGCGGGTGGTCGACGCGATCATCTGCCGGTAGCCCTCTGCATCCAGCACTTCTTTCTTCAGCGCCGACGAGTACACGCCCACGCCCAACGGCTTGCCCAGCACCAGCACATCGCCGGCGCGGGCATCGGCATTGCGCTTGAGCCGTTGCGGGTCGAGCACGCCGATCGCGGCCAGGCCGTAGATCGGTTCCACCGAGTCAATGCTGTGACCGCCGGCCACCACGATGCCGGCATCGGCGCAGGCGCGTTCGCCACCTTGCAGGATGCCGCGGATGGTGTCCTGCGGCAGGGTGTTGATCGGCATGCCGACGATGGCCAGCGCGAACAGCGGCCGCGCGCCCATCGCGTACAGGTCCGACAGCGCGTTGGTGGCGGCAACGCGGCCGAAGTCGAACGGGTCGTCGACAATGGGCATGAAGAAATCGGTGGTGGCCACGATTGCCTGCCGGTCATCGAGGCGGTACACCGCGGCGTCGTCGCTGGTCTCGCGGCCAACCAGCAGTTCGGCCGGTGCGGGAAGTGCTGGAACGCCGCGCAGCAGTTCGCTCAGCACGCCCGGCGCGATCTTGCAGCCGCAGCCGCCGCCATGCGCGAGAGAGGTCAGTCGTCGCGTGGCATCGGCCGTGGATGGGGCGGGTGACTGCGCGTGCGTGGCCATGCCGACATCTCCTGCGGAAACACGAATGGCGGAAGGCAGCAGGAGTCGAACCTACCAGGGAACGATCGACGCCCCCTACTGGGTTTGAAGCCCAGCCGCATGCCCGGATGCGCATGCCTTCCGAAAGTACGGCGGTACCGGTGGGCTCAGTCGCGGGCTGCGTTCCACTGCAGGTCGCCGCGCGGCCGATGCTGGTCACCGACGCGTCGAGTGTAGCCAACGCGATTGAAGAACTCCAAGATCTGGATGCTGCGTTTGCGGCCCAGGCCGATGGCATCGCGGAAGGCCGCCGCATCCACTGCGCCGCTGGCCTGTGACTGCTGCGCGACGATCGCGGCGAGTTCCGCAATGCGTGCGGGTGCATAGAACAGGTCCGGCACCACCTGGAACAGTTCGCCACGTGCGGCGGCGCGGCGCAGGACGGCGCGGACATCGTCTTCGGTCAGTCCGAAGTCGGCGGCCAGAGTACGCACCCACGGCGGATCGAAGCCACCGGCGTGCAGTTGCGGCAGCACGCGTTCCAGCAGCAGGCGCTCGCGTTCCGGTGGCGCATGGTCATGGCCGGGCAGGCGCCACCAGGCGCCCACGCGTTGCACGCTGCCGTCGTCCAGCAGGTCCTGCAGCAGCGCATTCCAGAGCCCCGTCGCAAGCGCGGGCAGGGTGCTGCGTTGCAGGCGCCCGCTGTCGACACCGGGTTCGTCCGGGCGTCGCTCATGCCAGCTACGCAGCGATGTGATCACCTGCTCGTGCAGCACCTGCCAGTGCGAGGCAAGGATGACCACCGTGTCCTCGCGGGTGATGATGCGCTGTGCGTCTGCAGGAAGATCGATCCGGTCGGCCGCGCGCCGGCAGTAGCGTTGCAGCGCGGCCATGGCAATGCCGAAGGGCGCCTGCTGCAACAGCGGGCCGATTCCCGCACCTGTGGCCAGCTGCTCCAGTGCGCCCAGCCAAGCGAGCCGTGCCGGGCTGCGCCGGCGCCGCTGTGGCGGGTCCGGGTCGAGCACGACGCCACCGCCCAGCGTGTGGGTCGCGGCGGAATCGCGGGCGATGAAGCGTTCACCACACATCGCACAGACCGGTGCATCGAACACCAGCTGCACCAACTGCCCATCACCTTGGTCACGGTCCTCCAGCAGCACCACATGGGCCTGCCGGTGCATCGTGCCCCAGTGGATGTGCAGGGGTGCCCAGTCGCGCAGTGGTGCTGCCCGTGCGGACAAGCGCAGGCGCACATCGACGCGGGTGGTGGCCAGCAGCGCGCGCGGGTCGGCAATCCAGTCGCCACGATGAATCTCGTCGCGGGCGATGGCGGCCAGGTTCAACGCGCAGCGCTGTCCGGCCATGGCGTGATCGCTGGGCTGGTTCTGCGCGTGGATGCTGCGTATGCGCACATCGGTGGCGGCGGGCATCAGTTGCAGGTGCTCGCCCACCGTGACGCCGCCGCCATGTACCGCGCCGGTCACCAATGTGCCGTGGCCGGCCAGCGAGAACACGCGGTCCACCGGCATGCGGAACAGCTCGCTGCGCAGCGCGGCCTGGCGCGCGTTGGCATCGCCGGCGGCCCATGCGTGCAGGTGGGCGCGCAAGGCGTTGATGCCTGCGTCATCGGGGGACGTGCTGTTGCAGGCGAACACGGGGGAACCCTGCAGCGGCATTCCGGCCAGCAAAGCGGCAATCTCGATCTCGACCCGGGCGATGCGCGCGGCGTCCACGCGGTCGATCTTGGTCAGCGCCACCGCGCCGCGATCCACGCCCAGCAGCTGCAGGATCGCCAGATGCTCGCGGGTCTGCGGCATCACGCCGTCGTCGGCGGCGACGACCAGCAGGGCGACATCGATACCGGTGGCGCCGGCCACCATCGTGTGGACGAAGCGCTCATGACCCGGCACATCGACGAAACCCAGCATCGCGGCGGGGCCCGTGCCGTTCGCGCTTTCCACCGGGACATAGGCATAGCCCAGTTCAATGGAGATGCCGCGCGTGCGTTCTTCCTGCAGGCGATCGGTTTCGATGCCGGTCAGTGCCCGCACCAGGCGCGTCTTGCCATGGTCGATATGCCCGGCGGTGCCGACGATCATGGTTGCAGCATGCTCCATTGGGCGAGGAAGTCCGCTTCGTCGGCCGGTTCCAGGCAACGCAGGTCCAGCCACAATGCGTCCTCGCCGATGCGGCCCAGCACCGGTCGCGGCAGCTGGCGCAGGCGCTTGGACAGGCGGTCCAGACCGCCACGTTGCGCAGTGGTGATGCGCAGACCGGCACTGCCGAGCTGCGCCTGTGGCTGCGCACCACTGCCGATCTGGCTGTGCATCCGTGCCTGTTCAAGCATGTAGCCGGTCGGCAGCGCCGAGCGCAGCGGCGGCAGCAGGCGCTGGGCCTGCGCATCCATCTCCTGCTGCGTGCGCGAGAGCGTACGCAGTGTCGGCAGCCGTTGCGCCAGCAACTCCGGCTCGCGGTACAGCGCCAGTACCGCCTCCAGCGCGGCCAGGCGCATCTTGTCCATGCGCAGCGCACGCTTGAGCGGGTTGCGGTTGATCCGCGCGATCAGGTCGGCGCGGCCGGCGATGATGCCGGCCTGCGGCCCACCCAGCAGCTTGTCGCCACTGAACGAGACCAGGTCGGCACCGGCCGCCAGTGTTTCCTGCACGGTCGGCTCGTGTGGCAGGCCGAAGGCCGCCAGGTCGCACAGGCTGCCGCTGCCCAGGTCCACCACCAACGGCAGGCCATGGTCGTGCGCGATCGCTGCCATCGCCGCGGTGTCGACCTTGGCGGTGAAGCCGGTGATCGCGTAGTTGCTGGCGTGCACCTCCATCAGCAGTGCGGTGCGCGCGCCGATGGCATGGGCGAAGTCGGCCGGGTGGGTGCGGTTGGTGGTGCCCACTTCCAGCAGCCGCGCGCCGGCACTGCGCATCACATCGGGAATGCGGAAGGCACCGCCGATCTCCACCAGTTCGCCGCGCGACACCACCACCTCGCGGCGGTTGGCCAGGCTGTTGAGCAGCAGCAGGACCGCCGCCGCATTGTTGTTGACCACGGTGGCGGCTTCGGCACCGGTCAGCTCGCAGACCAGCGCCTGCACCCGTGCATCGCGGTCGCCGCGGCGGCCGCGGGTGATGTCGAATTCCAGGTCAACCGGTGCGGTCATCGCGCGGGTGACGGCCTGCACCGCGGACTCGGGCAGCAGGGCGCGACCCAGGTTGGTATGCAGCACGGTGCCGGTCAGGTTGAACATCGGCTGCAGGTTCAGCCGTGCATCGGCGATGAGTGCGGCGTCGAGCGCCGCGACCAGTGCCGGGCCTTCAATGGCCTGATGCAACTGCTCGGCCGAGAGCTGCGTGGCACTGATGCGCTCACGCAGCGCCTGCAGATGTACGCGCAGCAACTGGGTGATGCGGCTGCGGCCGTGGCCCTCGATCAGTGTTGCCAAGGCAGGCAGGCGCAGCAACCGGTCCAGCGAGGGCAGCGCGGAAGCCGATGCCGGGGTGGGGGGCGTGGCTGTCATCGCCTCACTCGCCGTCGGATTGCCACAGCAGCGGATTCTGGCTGGCGCGTGCATAGCCTTCCTCGCCCAGCAGCAGGTCCAGCGCCAGCGTGCCAAGGTCATCAGCCACCGGTTCCAGCGACGGATCTTTTTCCAGATACAGGATCTTGCGGTAGCTGTGGCAGTGGTCGCAGGTTTCTGCACGTACCGCGCTCTCGCGCACCGCCTGGCCGGTATCGCCGTCGGCATCAGCCAGGGCGCGATAGGCGATGTCCTTGCCAGCGGCGCCACACTGGCTGCACTGCACGCGCACGTAGTGCCACTGGCAGGCGCACAACGAGCACGACAGGTAGCGGTAGGAGGCATAGGGCGGGCGGGCCTGCACCATGCTGGTCACCGGCAGGGTGCCGCACAGCGGGCACAGCCCTGGCGCATCGGCCAGCGGTTTCAGGTCGCTGGGGCGGAAGCTGGCCGCCAGTACTGCCCAATACACCTGCAACGCATTCATCACCAGCAGCGCAGCGACCGCGTCGACCGGGGGCGCGTCAGCGCGTTCCAGCACGGCGTGGGCCTGCGCATCCAGCCAGGTGTCGTCGGCGGCGGCGACGCGCAGCAATTCCTGCCGTGTTTCCGCCGGTAGCCCCGCTTCGTCGGCGCAGTGCCGGCACAGCGTGCGCAGCCAGTCGCGCCAGCGCCCGTCCAGATGAAGTGTGTTGGCGGGCCGCAACGGCATGCCGGCACTGGCGGCCGCGCTGGACTGCTGCGCGGCCGCGTGGTCCTGCAGCGCCTCGCGTTGCTGGGGTGTCAATTCCTCCAGCAGCGCCTGCTGTGCATCGGCCAATGCCGCCAGCAGCTGCAGGTAACCGCCGATGGCGCTGTGCGCGGCCAGGCTGCGCAGGCGCGCCGCGCGTGTGGCGAACAGCGACCCGGTATCAGGCAGGATGATGCGCGGCACGTCGCGCGAGGCGAGCGTCTCGATCTCACCGGGTTCAAGGATGCGTTGCGCCATGCAGGGCCAGCCAGAAGAACCAGCCTCCATCCTCGCCGTTGTCAGCGCTGGCGTCCAGCGCACTGTAGGCCATTTGAAATGGTCGGGGTCAGATCCGTTTTCCACAGGAAAACGGATCTGACCCCATCGGTTGTTGCCGTGTTCATCGTGTCGACCAAGGTCGACACCTACCAAAAGCACCGGGGAACTGTCGAAGGCGCCTCTGCAGGTGCAGGGCCGCAGGCCCTGCCGTTACCCCTCTTCCCGACGTCCGCGCAGGATGTCGCGGAACCACTGTCGGTGGTGCTTGTACGCCCACCCATAGGTCACCTTGCCCTGGGTCATCGCCCGCACCGAGCCCTTGATCCAGAGCGCCGCATAGATGTGCACCACGATCGCGCACACCAGCACCCAACCGAACAACGCATGGGCCAGCACCGAGAAGCGGATCAGCCCGATCGGGAAGAGATGGCTGAAGTATTGCCGCCAGATCACGAAGCCGGTCAGCAGCAGTGCCGACAGGCAACCAATGATCGCCCAGAACAGGAGCTTCTGGCCGGCATTGAAGCGGCCCACCGGCGGCAGCTTCTCATCCTCGTTGCGCAGCACATCGCGCATGCCGCGCATCCATGCGCGATCGTCGGCCGTCGGCAGATTGTCGCGCCACATGCGGAACGCCAGAAACGCAAAGCCGACCACCATGGCCAGCCCGATGAACGGATGCAGGATGCGCGTCCACGGGCCGCCACCGAACAGCTGGGTCAGCGGAAACAGCGCGGGATGGAACAGTGCCAGCCCGGACAGCGCCGTCAGCACGAAGCAGATCGCCACGATCCAGTGATTGATGCGGGTCGGCGCGCGGTAGCGGATGATCTGCCGCGGGTGCGGGGCGTACTTCATGGCCGCTGCTCCTCTTCGATCCTCTTCGCCTCGTGTTCGGCTTCCTCTTCTTCCTCGTCATTGACCGTGTTGCGGCCGATGCCGATGTAATGCAGGAAGCCGGCGAAGGCGGTGGCGGCGATCGCCAGCACGCCCAGCGGCTTGGCCACGCCCTTCCAGACTTCCACCATCGGGCTGATCCGCGGGTCCTTGGGCAGGTCGGCATACAGCTCCGGCTTGTCCACATGCTGCAGCACGTACATCACGTGGGTGCCACCCACGCCCTGCGGGTCGTACAGGCCGGCGTTCCCGTAGCCGCGCGATTTCAGGTCTTCCACGCGGCCGGCCGCGTGCTCGGTCATCGCCTGCTTGCTGCCGAAGGTGATCGCCCCGGTCGGGCAGGTCTTCACGCAGGCCGGTTCCTGGCCCACCGCCACCCGGTCCGAACACAGTGTGCACTTGTAGGCCTTGTGGTCCTTCTTGGAAATGCGCGGCACGTCGAACGGGCAACCGGTCACGCAGTAGCCGCAGCCGATGCAGTTCTCTTCCTGGAAGTCGACGATGCCGTTGGCGTACTGGATGATCGCGCCCGGCGACGGGCAGGCCTTCAGGCAGCCCGGGTCGCTGCAGTGCATGCAGCCCTCCTTGCGGATCAGCCACTCCAGCTTGCCCTTCTCGTCCTCGTACTCGCGGAACTTCATCACCGTCCACGACTGGTCGCTCAGGTCGGGCGGGTTGTCATAGCTGCCAACGCAGCTGCCGACCTCGTCGCGCAGGTCGTTCCATTCCATGCAGGCGACCTGGCAGGCCTTGCAGCCGATGCATTTGCTCACATCGATCAGCTTGGCGACCTGGCCGGTGTGCGCACCGCGCGCTTCCGGCGAGGGCGTGGTGGTGGCCGAGCGGCGGATGATGTCCAGCGATTGCAGTGACATGGCGTGTCTCCTACACCTTCTCGACCTTGACCAGGATGCACTTCGATTCGGGCGTCTGCGAGTTGCCGTCACCGATGGCGTTGGTCAGCGTATTGGCGATGTATCCGGGCTTGGCCGCACCGAGGAAGCCCCAGTGGATCGGCACGCCCACCTGGTGCACGGTCCGGCCATCGATCTGCAGGGCCTTGATGCGCTTGGTCACCATCGCCACCGCTTCGATGTGGCCACGCTTGGAACTGACCCGCACGCGGCTGCCGTTGCTGATGCCCAGCTCGTCGGCCAAGGCCGCGCCGATCTCGACGAACTGCTCGGGCTGGATGATGGCGTTCAACTTGCCGTGCTTGGTCCAGAAGTGGAAGTGCTCGGTCAGGCGGTAGGTGGTGGCCACATGCGGGAACTCGTCCGGCGAACCGATCTGTGCGCGATCGCTGGCGAATACGCGGGCGGCCGGGTTGTTCAGCGTCAGTGCCTGGCCGGGGCTGAGCGGATTGCTGCGCAGTGGCGTGTCGAATGGCTCGTAGTGCTCGGGGAACGGCCCTTCGGCCATGCCGGCCTTGGCGAAGAAGCGGGCGATGCCTTCCGGGTTCATGATGAACGGGCCCATCCCGCCGGCGGGATCTTCGTCGGCCTTGAAGTCCGGTACGTCCACGCTGCCCCAGTTCTTGCCGTTCCAGGCCAGCAGCGTGCGGCGCGGGTCGAACGGCTGGCCGGCCACGTCGCACGACGCGCGGTTGTACATCACGCGGCGATTGGCCGGCCACGCCCAGGCCCAGCCCAGCGTGTTGCCGATGCCGGTGGGGTCGCTGTTGTCACGCCGCGCCATCATGTTGCCGGTGGGGCCCCAGGCACCGATGTAGATCCAGCAGCCGGAGGAGGTGCTGCCATCGTCGCGCAGGTCGCCGAATGCGGCCAGCTGCTCGCCGGCCTTGCGCACCAGCTTGGTCGGATCCTTCGGATCGAACACGTCGGCCAGCGCCTTGCCGTTGTATTCCATCGCCAGCTCTTCCGGCGTCGGCAGCTCCGGGTTGGAATACTTCCAGGCCAGGTCGCGCACCGGCTCCCACCACGCACCGCCGTCCTTCTCGTACATCGCCTTGATGCGATGGAACAGCTCGGACATGATCTCGATGTCGCTGCGCGCTTCACCCGGCGGATTGGCGCCCTTCCAGTGCCACTGCAGCCAGCGCGAGGAGTTCACCACCGCGCCGTTCTCCTCGGCGAAGGACGTGGTGGGCAGGCGGAATACTTCGGTCTGGATCGTGCTCGGGTCGACGTCGTTCAACGCGCCGTGGTTCTGCCAGAAGGCGATGGTCTCGGTTTCCAGCGGGTCCATGCTGACCATGAACTTCAGCTTGGAGAACGCGCTGATCAGCTTGCCCTTGTTAGGCGCCGAGGCCAGCGGGTTGAAACCCTGGCAGATGTAGCCGTGGATCTTGCCCTCGTTCATCAGCTCGTACGCCTGCAGCATGTCGTACGGCTTGTCGAGCTTGGGCAGGTAATCGAAGCACCAGTTGTTGTCGGCGGTGGCGGCATCGCCCCACCACGATTTCATCAGGCTGACGTGGAACTTCGGATAGTTCTGCCAGAACGACATCTGGTTGGCGCGCAGCGGCTTCTGCGTGCGCTTGGCGATGTAGGCGTCGTAGTCCTGCTCGTCCTGCCTCGGCAGCGTCAGGTAGCCGGGCAGCAGGTCGGACATCAGGCCGATGTCGGTCAGGCCCTGGATGTTGGAATGCCCGCGCAGCGCGTTCATGCCGCCACCGGCCACGCCGATGTTGCCCAGCAGCAGCTGCACCATGGTGCCGGCACGCACGTTCTGTGCGCCGATCGAGTGCTGCGTCCATCCCAGCGCGTACAGGATGGTCATCGCCTTGTCCTTGCCGGCGGTGGACGCGATCATGTCCCAGATCTGGCGGATGCTGTCGGCCGGCGTGCCGCAGATGCGCTCGACCATCTCCACGGTGTAGCGCGCGTAGTGTTGTTTCAGCAGGTTGTAGACGCAGCGCGGGTCCTTCAGCGTCGGGTCGCTGCGTACGTAGCCGTCGTCACCGTAGGCGTAGTCCCAGCTGGAACGGTCGTAGCTGCGCTTCTCTTCGTTGTAACCCGAATACAGGCCGTCCTTGAAGGCGAATTCGTCCTTCACCAGGAACGGCATGTCGGTGTAGTTCAGCACGTACTCGTGCTGGATGCGGTCCTCGGTCAGCAGGTAGTTGATCAGGCCGCCCAGGAACACGATATCGGTACCGGTGCGGATCGGTGCGTACACGTCGGCCACCGCGGCCGAGCGGTTGAAGCGCGGATCGACCACGATCAGCCGGGCCTTGTTGTGTGCCTTGGCCTCGGTCACCCATTTGAATCCGCACGGGTGTGCCTCGGCGGCATTGCCACCCATGATCAGGATCAGGTCGGCATTCTTGATGTCGACCCAGTGGTTCGTCATCGCACCACGGCCTAGCGTCGGGGCAAGACCTGCCACCGTCGGGCCGTGTCAGACACGTGCCTGGTTGTCGAATGCCAGCATGCCAAGGGAGCGGACGACCTTGTGGGTCAGCACCGCGGTTTCATTGCTGGTGGCCGAGGCCGCCAGCATGCCGGTGGTCAGCCAGCGGTTGACCGTCTGCCCGGCTTCGTTCTTCTGCACGAAGTTGGCATCGCGGTCTTCCTTCATCAGCCGCGCGATGCGGTCCAGCGCATCGTCCCAGCTCAGCCGCTTCCACTCGTTGGAGCCCGGTGCCCGGTACTCGGGGTAGAGCAGGCGCGACTTGCTGTGGATGATGTCGGCCAGGCCGGCGCCCTTCGGGCACAGCGTGCCGCGGTTGACCGGATGGTCCGGGTCACCCTCGATATGGAAGATGCTCGGCTCGGCGTTCTTGGCGCCGTCGCCGAGGCTGTACATCAGGATGCCGCAGGCCACCGAACAGTAGGTACAGGTGTTGCGGGTCTCGGTCGCGCGGGTCAGCTTGTACTGCCTGACCTCCGCGAGCGCGATGCCGGGCGCGAAGCCCATCAATGCCAGGCTGGAGCCGACCAGGGTTGTCCCGGTCACTTTCAGGAACTGGCGGCGGCTCATCGATGGCATGCCGTTCTCCTGGGATGGCGGGGAGGCACGGGCCTCCGGGCTGTCGTTGGGTACGGCCCGGTTATAGCACAGGCCCCCGCACGCCCATGTGGCACAAGGCCCGGCGCCGGCGGGGCGGGCGCGCAACGGGGCCGCTCTGGTAAAGTTGCGTGCCCGCCCCCCGGGGAAGCGTCTGCCGGGCCTGGTTCCAGGATGTTCCGCGCAGCCCCCGCCGTCCTGGCGCGATCCTCCGCGCCGGATCTGGAACACCGAGGAAAAATTTTGCGAAATCAACCAGTTGGGTTCCGCGCATGAGCGCCCCGTCGAAGCCGTCGGACGCCGTTGCGCGCGGCACGCTGTACATCGTTGCCGCCCCGTCCGGCGCCGGCAAGAGCAGCATCGTCAATGCCACCCTGGCGCGTGACCCGCAGATCGCGCTGTCGATCTCCTTCACCTCGCGCGCGATGCGCCCGGGGGAAGTGAACGGCCAGCACTACCATTTCGTCTCTGCGGAAAGGTTCGAGGAAATGATCGCCGCCGGCGACTTCTTCGAGCATGCGTGGGTGCACGGCGACTGGAAGGGCACGGCCCGGCAGTCGGTGGAGCCGCAGCTGGCCGCCGGCCAGGACGTGCTGCTGGAAATCGACTGGCAGGGCGCGCAGCAGGTGCGCCAGCTGGTGCCGGGCACGGTCACCGTGTTCATCCTGCCGCCGTCCAGGCAGGCCCTGCAGGATCGCATGCGCAAGCGCGGCCAGGACAGCGAGGCGGTCATCGCCCAGCGCCTGGGCGCGGCGCGCGATGAAATGCTGCACTTCAACGAGTTCGACTACGTCATCGTCAACGAGGTGTTCGACACCGCCGTGGACGAGTTGTGCGCCATCTTCACCGCCAGCCGCCTGCGCCGGGAGGCCCAGAAGGTCCGCCACGCCGGCCTGATCCAGGCCCTGCTGACTCCCGATCCGGGCGCAACTGACTGATTCCAAAAGAATCGGGTAGGGGTTGGCTTGATTTTGTCCAGCCCCTGCCAGTACACTCCGTCCCCTTTCCCTCATTCGACTGAGCGGCCGACCGGTCGCCGGGAGCCCGTATGGCCCGCATCACCGTAGAAGATTGCCTGGAAGTCGTTAACAACCGTTTCGAACTGGTCATGATGGCATCCAAGCGTGCCCGCCAGCTCGCCAACGGCGTGCAGGCCACGCTGGACAACAGCGAGACCGAGGACAAGCCGACCGTGCTGGCGCTGCGCGAAATCGCCGCCCGCAAGATCGACAACGCGCTGATCGACGAAGTCGAGAAGGCCGAGCGTGAGCGCGCCGAGCGCGAAGCGCTGGAGTGGGCTGCCGCCGAAGTGGTCGCTGACGAAGACATGTCCAAGAACGACGATTGATCGCATCGATCAACGTAATCGTTGGATACACCGAACAGCCCGCCCCGTGCGGGCTGTTTCGCATTCAGGATTTGCCGTAAACGTCGCGCTGGAATAGGCTGCGGGCATGAACCCAGGCCCCACTGCCAAGGTCGCCGCAGCCCCCACTGCCGCCGTACCCGACTACGTCCTCCAGCTTGAACGCGCCGCCCATTACCTGCCGCCGGAACAGCTGCCGCTGTTGCGCCGTGCCTGGGAAGTCGGAGCCTCCGCGCACGCTGGGCAGACGCGCAAGTCGGGTGAGCCCTATATCACCCACCCGGTGGCGGTGGCCCAGGTGCTGGCCGAGCTCGGCCTGGACGTGGAAGCGCTGATCGCCGCGATCCTGCACGACACCATCGAAGACACGCCGCTGACCCGCGAGGCGCTGGCCGCCGAGTTCGGCGAAGCCGTGGCCGAACTGGTCGACGGCGTCACCAAGCTGGACAAGCTGAAGTTCCGCGACCGCCAGGAGGCGGCCGCCGAGAGCTTCCGCAAGATGCTGCTGGCGATGTCGCGCGACCTGCGCGTGATCATGATCAAGCTGGCCGACCGCCTGCACAACATGCGCACGCTGGGTGCGCAGAGCCGCGAAGCGCGCGGCCGCATCGCCCGCGAGACGCTGGAGATCTACGCGCCCATCGCCCAGCGCCTGGGCATGAGCCTGGTCAAGAGCGAGCTGCAGAACCTCGGTTTCAAGGCGCTGTACCCGTGGCGCCACGCCATCATCGAGAAGCACATCCGCAGCCAGCCGGTGGTGCGTCGCGAGGCGATGGCGCAGGTGGAAGTGCAGCTGTCGCAGCGCCTGGCCAAGGAGGGGATCGAGCATCGGCTGATCAGCCGCATCAAGACCCCGTGGAGCATCTACAACAAGATGCGCGACGAGAACAAATCCTTCGACCAGGTGATGGATGTGTTCGGCTTCCGCCTGGTCGTGCGCAGCGTGCCCAGCTGCTACCACGCGCTGGGTTCGGTGCATGCCACCTTCAAGCCGCTGGATGGCCGTTTCCGCGACTTCATCGCCATTCCCAAGGCCAACGGTTACCAGTCGCTGCACACGGTGCTGTTCGGGCCGTATGGCTCGCCGATCGAAGTGCAGATCCGTACCGAGGAAATGGACCTGATCGCCGAACGCGGCGTGGCCGCGCACTGGACCTACAAGTTCGGCGGCGATTCGCCCAACAGCGCACAGAGCCGTGCCCACGCGTGGATCGTCGAGCTGATCGACTCGCAGCGTGCCGCCGGTTCCTCGCTGGAGTTCCTGGACAACGTCAAGGTCGACCTGTTCCCGGACGAGGTCTACCTGTTCACCCCGAAGGGCAAGATCCTGGCCCTGCCGCGCAATTCCACCGCGCTCGATTTCGCCTACGCCGTGCATACCGACGTCGGCAACATGGCGGTGGCCTCGCGCGTGGACAAGAAACTGGTGCCACTGCGCACCAAGCTGGTGTCGGGCCAGTCGGTGGAGATCATCACCGCACGCTCGGCCACGCCGAAACCGCAGTGGCTGGAATTCGTGGTTACCAGCAAGGCGCGCACCGCCATCCGCCACCAGCTCAAGCAGCTGGAGCACGAGGATGCCGTGCAGCTGGGCCACCGCATGCTCGACCGTGCGCTGGAAGCGATGGATTCGTCGCTGGAGCGGCTGCCGAAGGGGCGCCTGGATGCGTTCCTGGCCGAACACCGCTTCCCGCGCCTGGAAGCCCTGCTGGCCGAGGTCGCACTGGGCAACTGGATGCCGACCCAGGCCGCGCAGGCGCTGATGGCCTACGCCGAACTGCGTGGTGGCCCGCATTCGCGCCACCACTCGCAGGAAAAGATCCTGATCAACGGCAGCGAGCGTGGCGTGGTCACCTTCGCCGGCTGCTGCCAGCCGATTCCCGGCGACGAGATCATGGGCTACCACACCGCCGGCAAGGGCATCGTGGTGCACCGCATGGACTGCCCGAACCTGGCCGAGCTGCGCAAGTCGCCCGAGCGCTGGGTGCCGATCGGCTGGGACACCACCGTCTCCGGCGACTACGACACCTCGCTGGTGGTGGAAGTGGAGAACGGCACCGGCGTGCTGGCACAGCTGGCCGCTGCCATCGCGCAGAGCCACTCCAACATCGAGCGCGTGGACTACCTGGATCGCGATTTCAACGCCGCCGTGCTGGCGTTCAACATCCAGGTGCGCGACCGCAACCACCTGGCCGAAGTGATGCGCCGCCTGCGCCGCCTGTCGGTCGTGCAGTCGGTACGCCGCCAGTAGGTCCACGCCATGCGTGGATGACGTTCCGCGCACACGACATACGGGGTCGGATCCGTTTCCCGCCGGGAAACGGATCCGACCCCCAGCCGATGCCGCGCCCACCCGGTACAATCACCGCTCTGTTTTCCCCCAAAGCACCGGAGCGACCCATGTCCCGCCAGATCATCAACACCGAAAAGGCCCCCGCCGCCATCGGCCCGTACTCGCAGGCCGTGCGCGCCGGCAACACCGTGTACTTCTCCGGCCAGATCCCGCTTGACCCGGCCACCGGCGACATCGTCGGCGCTGGCGACGTCGAAGCGCAGGCCCGTCGCGCCTTCGACAACCTCAAGGCCGTGGCCGAAGCCGCCGGCGGCTCGCTGGACAAGGTCGTGCGTCTGGGCCTGTACCTGACCGACCTGGGCGAGTTCGCCAAGGTCAACGCGGTCATGCAGGACTACTTCCAGGCCCCGTACCCGGCCCGTTCCACCATCGAAGTCTCCGGCCTGCCGAAGGGCGCCAGCTTCGAGGTCGATGCGGTGATGGTCATCGACTGACCGCCACGTGGCACGCAAGGCGGCGGTCACTCCGGTCCTGTCACCGTCCGGCGAAGCATCCCTGGCGATGCTCGCCGGCGTCGGTCCGGCCGTGGCCGCCAAACTGCAGGCGCGTGGCCTGGCCACCCTGCAGGATCTCTGGCTTCACCTGCCCCTGCGCTATGAAGACCGGACCCGGCTGACCCGCATCGAAGACCTGCGCAACGGCGTGCCGGCCCAGGTGGAAGGGCGGGTGGTCGCGGTGGAGCGCGTCATGCGCTACCGGCCGATGCTGAAAGTGGCGGTGGAGGACGAAGGGCAGGGCACCCTGGTGCTGCGATTCTTCCATTTCCGCCAGCAGCAGGTCGGCCAGTTCGCGGTCGGCAACCGGCTGCGCTGCTTCGGCACGCCCAAGCCCGGCCACCTCGGCCTGGAAATCGTCCATCCCAGCTACCAGGTGCTGGGCCGCAACGATGATCCCGAACTCGGCGACCGCCTCGACCCGGTGTATCCCACCGTCGAAGGCGTGGGCCCGATGACGATGCGCAAGCTGATCGGCCAGGCCCTGGATCGCCTGCCCGAGGAAAGCACGCTGGAACTGCTGCCCAGCGGTTGGCTCGATGGCCTGGGCCTGCCGTCGCTGCGCAGCGCGCTGCTGACCGTGCACCGGCCACCGCCGGATGCCGACCTCGCCGCGCTGGCCGCCGGCACCCACCCGGCGCAGCGCCGCCTGGCGATGGAAGAACTGCTGGCCCACCACCTCAGCCTGCGTCGCCAGCGCATTGCCTTGCAGGCACACCATGCGCCGCCGCTGGCTGGTCCTGGCAAGCTGGCCAAGGCGCTGCTGAAGCAGCTGCCGTTCGCGCTCACCGGCGCGCAGGCGCGCGTGTTCAAGCAGATCCGTGAAGACCTCGCGCGCCCCAGCCCGATGCTGCGGCTGGTGCAGGGCGACGTCGGTTCCGGCAAGACCGTGGTGGCCGCACTGGCGGCGATGCTGGCGGTGGAGCAGGGCAAGCAGGTCGCATTGGCAGCGCCCACTGAACTGCTGGCCGAACAGCATCTCAACAACCTGCGCGGCTGGCTGGAGCCGCTCGGTGTGCGTATCGCCTGGCTGGCCGGCAAGGTCACCGGCAAGGCGCGCGCCAAGGTGATGGCGCAGGTCGCCAGTGGCGAAGCGCAGGTGGTGGTCGGTACCCACGCGCTGATGCAGGAGGCGGTGGTGTTCCAGGATCTGGCTCTGGCCATCGTCGACGAACAGCACCGCTTCGGCGTGCACCAGCGCTTGGCGCTGCGCGACAAGGGCGCGGGTGGCAACAGCGTGCCGCACCAGCTGGTGATGACCGCCACGCCGATTCCGCGCACGCTGGCGATGTCCGAGTACGCGGACCTGGATGTGTCGGCCATCGATGAACTGCCACCGGGACGCACGCCGGTGCAGACCGTCGCCCTCAACAATGACCGCCGCCCGGAGCTGATCGAGCGCATCGCGCTGGCCTGCCAGGAAGGGCGGCAGGTGTACTGGGTGTGCACGCTCATCGAGGAAAGCGAAGAACTGGATGCCACCCCGGCGCAGGCCACCTACGAATCGCTGCAGGCACTGCTGCCCGGCGTTCGCGTGGGGCTGGTGCACGGACGCCTGAAAGCCGCCGAAAAGCTGGCGACGATGGTGGCGTTCAAGACCGGCGAGATCGACCTGCTGGTCGCGACCACGGTCATCGAAGTGGGCGTGGACGTACCCAATGCTTCGTTGATGGTGATCGAGAACGCCGAACGCCTCGGCCTGGCCCAGCTGCACCAGCTGCGCGGCCGCGTGGGGCGTGGTTCGGCGGTATCGCGCTGCGTGCTGCTGTACCAGGCTCCGCTTTCGCAGATGGCGCGCGAGCGCCTGCAGACCATGCGCGAAACCAACGATGGTTTCGTCATCGCCGAGAAGGATCTGGAACTGCGCGGCCCCGGCGAACTGCTGGGCACCCGCCAGACCGGCCTGGCCGGTTTCCGCATTGCAGACCTGGCCCGCGATGCCGGCCTGCTGCCCGGCGTGCATGACCTGGCCGAGCGGCTGCTGGCCCAGCAGCCCGCGTTGGCCGATCGCGTGGTGCAGCGCTGGATCGGCACCGCCGTGCGCTACGCCTCGGCGTAAGTGGCGGGGTCAGGCCCCTTTGCACAGCAAAGGGCTCTGACCCCATCCCCGGGACGCTCATCCACGCACGGCGTGGATCCACTGTAGAGCCGAGCCCACGCTCGGCTGCTGTGCGCGTTGCGCGCGGGAGTCGAGCATGGCTCGACTCTACAGAGAGCTCTCCCTGCCATCCGCGGGAAACCCGTTTTCGGCGTTGCTGTTGAAGTTGTCGGCCAGCGGCCGGCACTACCGCGGGTGCAGGTCGCAGCCCTGCCGCCCCCCATACTTGCAA
This sequence comes from Stenotrophomonas sp. YJH_SMC_65, assembly GCF_059369475.1. Lineage (NCBI taxonomy): Bacteria > Pseudomonadati > Pseudomonadota > Gammaproteobacteria > Lysobacterales > Lysobacteraceae > Stenotrophomonas > Stenotrophomonas sp. YJH_SMC_65. The sequence goes on along the minus strand of NZ_JCAFSR010000006.1, from coordinate 220,284 downwards.
CGGTCATCATCCCGGTCCACACTTCGTTGCCGATCTGAAGACGGCAACGATGACCCACAAGATCCCCCTGTTGATCGACACCGACCCCGGTGTGGACGACGCCCTGGCCCTGCTGATGGCCTTTGCCGATGAACGGCATGACGTGGTCGCCCTGACCATCGCCGCCGGCAATGTCGGCCTGCAGTACACCGTCCGCAACGCCCTCAAGCTCTGCGACATCGTCGGCCGCACCGACGTGCCGGTGTTTGCCGGCAGCCCGGATCCGCTGCTGCATCCTTCCGTAGACGCTGCCCACGTGCATGGCCGTGATGGCTATGGCGACGTGGACCTGCCGCCGCCGAGCCGCCAGGCCGAAGCCGAGCACGCTGCGCTGGCCATCCTGCGCCTGTCGCACGCGCATGCCGGCGAACTGATGCTGGTGATGCTTGGCCCGCTAACCAACCTCGCGCTGGCACTGAAGCTGGACCCGACCCTGCCCCAGCGCATCAAGCGCATCGTGGTGATGGGCGGCGCGGTCACCTGCCACGGCAACATCACCCCGGCGGCCGAATTCAACATCGCCTTCGATCCGGAAGCGGCGCATGTGGTGTTCACCTCGTTCAAGCACCTGCTGGTGTCGGACTGGGAGGCCACCGTCGCCCACGGCCTGCCGCTGGAAGAAGCCGAGAAGTGGCTGCAGGCCGACTCCGATCGTGCCCGCTTCTACGAGCTGATCTCGCGCAAGACCCGTGGCCTGTCCGAAGACAGCAAGGGTGGCCGCTGGTACACCGCCGACGCGGTTGCCATGGCCTGGGCACTGAACCCGGAAGGGCAGCTGCGGGTCGAGTCGCGTCCGCTGAACGTGGAGCTGAATGGCACGTTCAGCCGCGGCGCCACCATCGTCGACTGGAACCGCCAGACCGGCCAGCCGGACAACTGCGATCTGCTGATGGCCTACGACCAGCAGCGTTTCGAGGCCCTGGTACGCCAGGCCCTGGGCGCGGACTGAAGCCGATTGACCGGCACCGGTTGCCCCGGGCGGCAACCGGTGCTTATAATGCCGCTCTTGACCACCAGCCCATTTACGGTGTGAGCCCATGAAGGCCGATATCCATCCGAACTACCGCGACGTCGTCTTCCATGACGTCACCTCCGATTTCAAGATCCTGACCCGCTCGACCATGGCGACGAAGGAAACCATCAAGTGGGAAGACGGCAACGACTACCCGCTGGTGAAGGTTGAAATTTCCTCGGCTTCGCACCCGTTCTACACGGGCAAGCACAAGGTCATCGACACCTCGGGCCGTATCGACAAGTTCCAGAAGCGCTACGCGCGCTGATCTGTCGATCCAGCTTCGAACCGACGGCCGCGCTCTGCGCGGCCGTTTGTTTTTCCCCAACGCCTACCCAACGGGCGTTTGGATGGACAGAACACTGCGTTCGTGTGACAACGCTTTTGCCGATCCGGGCCGCTTGCTGGCCGGGTTCTGGCCGCCTGCCGTCTACGACTTCTGTCTAGCGCCGGGCAAATGCTGCTGTGCGATAATGGCATGATCCCCGGCACAGGCCGAGGACGTCATTCACGTGCCTGACCAATGCGCTTGGGCAGGCGCCTTCCCATGAAGGAGCGCACACAGTGTCCGATCTTGATCAGGTCACGCTCAACGCCGGCGATAAGTCCGTCGTTCTGCCCGTCATCAAACCCACCCTTGGCAACGACTGCGTCGACATCGCGAAGCTGACCAAGGAAACGGGGTTTTTCACCTACGATTCCGGCTTCACCGCGACGGCCAGCTGCAAGTCCGCCATCACTTACATCGACGGCGACAAGGGCGTGCTGCTGTATCGCGGCTACCCGATCGAGCAGCTGTCGGAAAAGTCGAGCTACGTCGAAGTGGCCTACCTGCTGATCAACGGCGAGCGCCCGAGCGCCGAGCAGCTGAAGGCCTTCACCGATGAGCTGACTGCCGAAGCCAATGTCGACGACTCGATCAACACCCTGATCGGCAGCTTCGCCAAGGACGCCCACCCGATGGCCATCCTGGCTGCTGCGATCGCGCAGCTGTCGGCCATCTACCACGACGCGCTGGACCTGTCCGACGCCGAACAGCGCCGCCAGGCCGCCGTGCGCCTGATCGCCAAGGTGCCGACCCTGTCGGCGCTGATCTACCGCCATGGCAAGGGCCTGCCGGCCAACAAGCCGGACACGTCGCTGGACTACGTCAGCCGCTTCCTGAAGCAGACCTTCGAGTCGGCTGACGGCCAGTACGATCTGAACCCGGATGTGGTCAAGGCGCTGGACCTGCTGTTCATCCTGCACGCCGACCACGAGCAGAACGCCTCGACCTCGACCGTGCGCCTGGTCGGTTCGACCGGTGCCAACCCGTACGCGTCGGTCGCCGCTGGCGTCACCGCGCTGTGGGGTCCGGCCCACGGCGGTGCCAACGAAGCCGTGCTGAAGATGCTGGAAGAGATCGGCAGCGCCGACAACGTCGAGTCCGCCGTGGTCAAGGCCAAGGACAAGACCTCCGGCTTCCGCCTGATGGGCTTCGGCCACCGCGTCTACAAGAACTTCGACCCGCGCGCCAAGGTCATCGGCGAGATGACCAGCAAGGTGCTCAAGCAGCTGGGCGTGCAGGATCCGCTGCTGGACGTGGCCGTGAAGCTGGAACAGGCCGCGCTGCAGGACGAGTACTTCGTCGCGCGCAAGCTGTACCCGAACGTCGATTTCTACAGCGGCATCATCTACAAGGCGCTGCAGATCCCGACCGAAATGTTCACCGTCATGTTCGCCCTGGGCCGTACCTCCGGCTGGGTCTCGCATTGGCTGGAACAGCAGGTCGATCCGGAAATGAAGATCGGCCGTCCGCGCCAGGTCTACACCGGCAGCGACGTGCGCGACTACCAGGGCTGATCGCCCCGCGTAGGTTGTGCCGAGAACGCCCCGCATGCGCGGGGCGTTTTTTTTTCTGCCGCCCTGGTGGGTGCCAACCAAGGTTGGCACGCTTTCGACACTCGCGAAAAACCATCCACGCATGGCGTGGATCCACTTGTTCCCGCCCTTGGTTGGCACGCTCCCCATCCACGCGTGGCATGGATTTACCGCGTTCCCGCCTTGGTAGGTGCCAACCTTGGTTGGCACGCTCCCCCATCCACGCGTGGCATGGATTTACCGCGTTCCCGCCTTTGGTAGGTGCCAACCTTGGTTGGCACGCTCTTCAACGCGCCAAGACCGCGTGATTCAGGGGTCTCACCAGCTTCACAAGCGCTCGCGCAGCCTCAGGACGCCAGCTGCATTCGCAGCACCTGAAATGGAGCGTCCATCCCGATGAGTACCCGATTCGACCCACCCGAGCGCGGCCCGCTCGGCGCTGACGTCGCCGCTGTCGTCACTGCCCCCATCGTTCCGCCCGCCAGCGAAAGCGCGGTGTCGTGGGGAGCCATCTTCGCTGGCGCCGCCGCCGCCGCTGCGCTCTCTCTCATCCTGCTGATCCTCGGCGTGGGCCTGGGGTTGTCGTCGGTGTCGCCCTGGTCGTTCGAAGGCGTCAGCAAGGAAACCTTCGGCTGGTCCAGCATCGCCTGGCTCACCTTCACCGCGCTGGCCGCTTCCGGCCTGGGTGGCTATCTGGCGGGTCGCCTGCGTACCAAGTGGACGCAGATCCACGGCGACGAAACCTACTTCCGCGACACCGCGCACGGCTTCGTGTCGTGGGCGGTGGCCACGCTGCTGACCGCGGGCCTGCTGACCTCGGCCATCGGTGGCGTGCTGGGTGCGGGCGCAAAGGTGGCCGGCGCCACTGCCGGTGCCGCTGCGTCCACCGTCGGCGTGGCTGCAGCCGGTGCCAGCGGCGCTGTGGCGGCTGCGCCGGAAGGCGACCTCGACTATTGGGTGGATGCGCTGTTCCGCAGCACGACCCACGCAGGGCCGGCCGATCCCGCAGCGCCGCCGCCGGGCGCACCGATGGACCCGGATGCCGCGCCACCGCCGGCAGCGGGCGCCGGTCCGCGCGACGCGCGCATGGCCCCACCGCCGCGACCGGCGCCGGGCAACGGTCCGATCGGCGATCGCCGCGAAGTGCGTGCCGAAGTGAACCGCATCATCGTCAACAGCCTGCAGGGGGAAGGCCTGGATCCGGCCGATACCCAGTATCTGTCACAGCTGATCGCGCGCGATACCGGGATGAGCCCGGCTGAAGCGCAGGCCCGCGTGACCGATGTGCAGACGCGCATGCGTGCAGCGCTGGAGAAGGCCAGGAATACCGCCAAGCAGGCTGCCGACGATGCGCGGAAGGCGACCGCCTACGCCGCATTGTGGCTCTTCATCACCCTGCTGATCGGCGCGTTCTTCGCCAGCCTCAGCGCCACCTGGGGCGGCCGCCGCCGCGACCTGTAATCCACCCTTCCATGCAAGGAGACCTGCCATGAAGATGATTCTGCTCTGGTTGCTGGGCGTGCCGATTCCGCTGCTGATCCTGTACGCGATCTTCTTCTGATCGCGCACCACCGCGCCGTGTCATCGGGCCGCCGAAAGGCGGCCTGATGCCATCCCGCAGATCCACGCCACGCGTGGATGCCCCACAGTAGAGTCGAGCCATGCCCGACTCTACAAACGCAATGCAATGAGGTTTATTGCATTCAAACAGTGAGGGAAATTGCATAACCCTCAAACATAGAGCGCCTTCAAAAATTCTCCTTAACGTTCAACGTTTTAGGAATGCTTGAATGGCCTGCATGGCAATGGATTTCTAACATTCTCTCCGTCGCCCGCACCCATCCCCGCGGGCGGCGCTTCCCTCCCTTTTCTCCTTGGGGAGGGGAGCTTTCAAATTCCCCCTTGTCCGAGAGAGACAATCATGCACGCCATTATCAAGAAGGCCGCGCTCGCTGCAGCGCTGGCCACTGCTTCGCTGTCCGCGCACGCTGTTGAAACCAGGATCTCCGTCTACGCCGACGTCGACCCGACCCTGGCGCTGCTGCGCGATGACGGCACCCCGCTGCCGGACCTGGTCACGCTGACCCACGATCCGCTGCGCGGCCTGATTCCGGACACCCAGCGCGTCCGCATCCACTCCAACGATGAAACCGCCGATATCGAGGCCCGTATCGACGGTCCATTCGTGCTGGCCAACGAGACCGGCGCCGTCACCGTGCCGATGACCATCAGCCTCAACAACCGCGCACTGGGTACCACTGCCATCGAGTACAAGGCGGCTGATCTGTTCACCGGCGCCGGCTCCACTCCGGGCGCCTCGATTTCGATGCCGTTGACCATTGCCCAGACCACGCCGGCGCCGATTGCCACCAAGGGCCGCTACGCCGGCATCGTCAGCGTCGTGTTGAACCAGAAGGCCACCACGCCGTAATCCCCGCGCGCCGGTCCGCACGCCGGGCCGGCCGCTTCTACAGCGGTACCCCCATGATTCGACACGCCCCCGCCGTCACTCGGCTGGCGGTCGCGCTCGCCCTGGCAATGGTTGCTCCCTTGGTGGCGGCCCGCGGCGTGCCCGCCGGTTTCGAGGATCTGGTCGATGGCCAGACCGAACAACTCGACATCCAGCTGTTCGGCCGCTCGGCCGGGCTGTCGCCGGTGCGCGTGACCCTGGAGCACGTGCAGCTGGAAGATCCTGCGCGCGTGCTGCAGGCGCTGGCCCTGCCTGCCGAAGCACAGGCCGCGTTGCTACCGGCGCTGTCGCAACCGTTGCCGCGCAACAGTCACCTGGCCTGCCGCTTTGGTGGCGCCACGGCGGGGTGCGGCTATCTGGACCCGCCCGAAGAGCCCACCGCGGCGCGCGCGCTGTACGACGAAGGCGAGGGCGCCGTGCGCCTGTTCGTGGCGCGGCAGTGGATTCCCGGCGAGCCGGCAGCGGAGCGTTACCACACGGTCACGGCCAATGCCGAGAACGCCTTCCTGCACCAGCAGACGCTCAATGTGAGCGGTGGTCGCGATTACCAGGCACTGTCCGCGCGCGGCGTGGGCACGCTGGGCCTGTTCGACCGCGGTCATCTGTCCGCCGAGTGGTACTACACCCAGCAACGCTACCGCAGCCGAAGTGACGACGACTTCCAGTTCGACAACGTCTATTACCGCCATGACCTGGGCCAGGCGCATTACCTGCAGCTCGGGCGCATGGATCGCCGCAACCTGTCCAGCCCGCAGGGTGGCACCTTCAGTTTCAGCATGCTGCCGCTGGACCGTTTCCAGGGCGCGCGCGTGGGTACCACCCAGGCCTATGTGGACACCGATGCCGCCGTGCAGGCCACGCCGCTGACGGTGCTGCTGGCGCGCGACGCTCGCGTCGATGTGTTCGATGGCGAGCGGCTGCTGCAGACCTTCTACCTGCAGGCCGGCATCAACCAGATCGACACCCGCAATTTCCCGTTCGGCAACTACCTGGTGCGCATGCGCATCTACGAGGACGGTGTGCTGGTGCGCACCGAGGAGGCGCCGTTCGACAAGGGCGGCGACTGGACCAACAGCCAGTGGCAGTGGTTCGTGCAGGGCGGCCGCCGCAACGAGCGACGCAGCGATCGTTTCGACGGTGAGTCGGTTGCGGTGGCGGGCGTACGTGTGCCGTTGGGCCGCGATGCCGCCATGACTGCCGGCGCTGCCAACCTCGGCGGCCACAGCTACGGCGAGCTGCGCCTGGACCTGCGCCGCGTGCTGGCCACCCAGGAAATGCGCGCCTCGCTCAGCGGCATGCGTGGAAGCGATGGCAGCAATGGTCAGCAGCACCAGCTGTCATACCGGCGCAAGGCGTCGTGGAATCTTTACCAGCAGCGCATGCGCGGCAAGGCCTGCCAGTTCGAGGCCGATGCACGCGACCAGCTGGGCTGCACCAACTCACTCAGCGGCTCGGTATCGCTGCCGCTGGCCGGCGGCAACGTCTACGTGGGCTACACCCGGCGCCAGACCTGGCGCACCGGCTGGCATCGGCCTGAATCCGAGCAGGACCCGTTGTTCGGGCTGGATCCCTTGCTGCCGCCCGGTCCGCTGGAGCCGCGCCGCGAGCCCGTGCTCAGCCGGACCTGGCAGGCCAGCTTCAGCCGCAGCCACCGCTGGCAGGACTTCAGCGTGTCCACGCGCGTGGGGCTATGGCAGCAGCGCAGCACCGACAGCGTGCGCGGCAGCAACGAGCGTGACCGTGGCATCTACTTCAACCTGAGCCTGACCCGCCTGCAGCGCAACCATGACAGCAGCGGCCAGCGCCGCTACGCGGTGGACGTGCGCCAGCCGCAGCATCAGCGCCCGGCCATCGACTACAGCGTGGGCCAGAGCCTGCGCCAGGACCGGGACACGCACTATCGGGAGTTCAACGCCGAACTGCGCGGCAACAACACTGACCGTTACAGCGCCTCGCTGAGCGGCCAGCTGCAGAACGGCATCGGCAACACCGCCGCCAGCATCGCGCACTATCAGCAGCGCGGGCGTGGCGAGACCGGCTACAGCGGCAGCCACAGCTCCGGCTTCGCACTGGGCCGTCGTGGTTTCTACTGGAGCGGTGCCAACGGCGCCGAGGCCGGCCTGGCCGTGCAGGTGGACGGTTTCGACGATGCCGACCTGCATGGCGTGGCCGCGGAATTGCAGGTGGGTGGGCTGCGCCGACAGCGTCTGCAGATCGGCGAGCGCCGGCTGCTGCCGCTGCAGGCCTATCAGTCGCAGCGCGCCGAAGTGCAGGATGCCAGCACGCTGGACAGCATCGCCGCGATCCGCGTGACCGGCGTGGGCGGTGCACGGCCGATGTTCCTCACGCCCGGCAAGCTGATGCGCATGCCGGTGCCGATCGAAGTGACCTACACCTTCATTGGCAACGCCAAGGACCTTGCGGGGTCGCCGCTGGGCGGCGCCCGCATCCTCAACGCGCCGGTGCCCGGCACCAGCGCCAACGGCAGCTTCGTTGCCGATTTCCCGCGCCGCGAAACAACGCTGTACCTGCTGCAGGACGACCGCCTGCTGCACTGCCCGTTGCAGGTGCGCGAGCGCCGCCAGGTGGTGCTGCTGGTCGGCGCCGTGCACTGCGAGCCGCTGGCCGTGGCCCAGCTGCCGCCCGAGATCCGCCAGCAGGCCCGCGTGACCCGCCTGCTGCAGGAACGCGCGTTGATTGCCGCCACGCCCCAGACCGCTGCTGCAGGAGGTACGCCATGAGCCGGCGTTGGATGTGTGTGTTGATGCTGGTGTGTGCGCTGGTGCTGGTGATGCCACGGGCGTGGGCGCAGTGGCCGCCGGAGACGCATCCGACGGACCAGAGCCGGGACATCGTGATGAGCTGGGATCGCTCGGCGGTGCCGGGTGATGTGGAGCTGTGGGCGCCGCGGACCGTGCTGGGGTTCAGTCACGACCTGGCGTTCAAGTATGGGCAGATCCACGTAGTTTGTGGGTCTGCTTCTGATAGTGAGTTTGGGCGATGCGCGACGGAAGGAGATTCATCGATAGTTAGCGGACCGTCCGAAATTGTCCTGCGGCTTGTGGAGAGCCGGACAGGCCTGCGCACGGAGCTTCGGGTGCTCGGGAGCCTTCAGAGAGTCCTGAGTGATTGGAGTTGTAACCCAGATTATTGGGACAGAAATCAGCGGGCGCTCCATGAAGCGTTCTATTACACCTGTGGTAGCGATCAGCCAATCGGTACAGGTTCCCAGCTCGTATTTCCATCATCCGAGCTGACGCGTCTCGTCGCTGGTCACTGGAGAGCCACAATGCGCCTAAAAATCAAGGCCGACCCCGCCGCAGCACCCGTCGCCACAGCCACTTTCAACTTCGATTTCACCGTCACCGACTACGACGCGATCTCGATTTACTTCCCGGGCTTCGACGGCATCGCACCGCTGGTCAACATGGACCTGCGCTACGACCCCATCCGCAAGATGGTCGGCGGCTACAAGGAAGTGGACATGTGCCTGTACGACGGCGTGGGCTCGCAGAGCGAGTTCCTCGGCGTCACCGTGCGCGACAGCGGGCCACGGCCCCCGCCTGGGCGGGACTACGCGGTCTGGCACGGAGATGGCGGCAGTGACGACACCCAACGCCTCGACTACCAGGTCGGCCTGAAATACGGCGGAAACCTGCTGGCCATGAAACACGGCGAGGAACAGCTGCTGCGCGGCATCGACAGCGCGCAGCTGCGCCTGGTGATGCTGCCGGGCATCAATCAACCCGTGTACTGCGTGCCCACGCCGCTGGTGCTGGAAACGCCGCCTACCCCCATCGCCAGCAAGCGGCCCGGTCTTTACGACGGCGAGCTGACGGTAGAGCTGCGCGTGCCGACCGCCAAACCCTGATCCCACGGAGCCTCATCATGAAGAAGCTGCTGTTCTGTCTGCTGCCGTTGAGCGCGCTGCTGGCGCCGCCGGTACATGCCAACCTCTCGATCCATCCGATGCGCGCGGCCGTCGATGGCAAGCGCGGTACGCAGATCCGCGTCTACTCGCACTCCACCCAGCCGCAGTACGTGCAGGCACGCCTGTTGCGCATCTCGAATCCCGCCCAGGCTGGCGAGGAAGAGGTGGACATGGAGGCGGCCGATGCCGCGGTCGCCATCACCCCTGGGAAGTTCGCACTCAGTGGCGGAGGCAATCGCCTGATCCGGGTGATTCCGCTACGCAGCGTGGAGAAGGAAGTGGCCTACCGCGTCTACTTCGAGGGTGTCAGGGGACCGGACGGGACCCTGCTCGAGGGTGACGAGCAGGCGGCACAGGCCAACGTCGGCGTCAGCCTGGTCTGGGGTGCGCTGGTGAACGTGCTGCCCGCCAATGGCAGCGTGGATCTGCAACTGCAGGGCGACACCCTGCGCAACGTGGGGACCTTGCGGGTGGGCATCACAGGGCTGGCCGAGTGCACCGGCAGTGGTGCCTGCACGACCCACGACTTTGCCAAAAGCCTGTACCCGGATGCGGAGCTGAAGCTGCCGTTCCAGCCTCAGCCGGGCAACACCGTGCAGCTGCATTACCGCCTGTCCAAGGACGGCTACCGCGAGCACGTAACCACCCTGGCGCCAAGCGCCTGATCGTTCCTGGCCCCGCGCTGTTCGCGGGGCCTCATTTTCGATGTCCTGTTAAGGAAGAGAGCATGAATCATATCTATCGTCGTATCTGGAGCAATGCAAAGCAGTGTTGGGTGGTCGTGGGCGAGCTGGTAGCAGCGCGTGGAAAGCCACGAAGCACCTTGATTCATCGTCGCGGGACCGCACTGATTGTCTTCATCGCACTGGCCGGTGCGGCCGGCAGCGCGAATGCGGGCCTCGATGTCGGTTGTTCGGGTGACAACGGGAACATCCGGCACTGCATTCCATTCATGGGTGTGTGGGATCCGCGCATGTCGACAGGCTATGCCGACATGAGTTTGGATGTGACGAACTCGATGGCGATCGGTGCGGGGTCCAGGATCTACGGAAGCTACTCATTCGCCTTCGGTCAAGGCGCACGGATCGAGAAGCGGAACAGTGTCGCTTTTGGATACCACTCTACTTCCTCCGACGTTGACAGCGTGGCGATCGGTTACACGTCGCGTACCGGCAGCAATGGAGGCCACAATGTCGCCATTGGGGCCAAGGCCTTTGCCGATTACATTGGCGCAACCGCTTTGGGAAACAGCTCAACGGCTCGCGCTGAGAATGCTGTCGCCATTGGAAGCGGCGCCTCGGCCACCGCATCGAATGCGGTGGCCATTGGTGCCAATTCGGTAGCCAACGGAAGCAACACAGTCTCGGTGGGAAGTAGCAGCATTAAACGTAGGATCGTGAATGTCGCATCAGGTAACATTTCCTACGGTAGCGCGGACGCGGTCACCGGTGGTCAGCTGTATGAAACCAATCAGAATGTAGCCTCGGCGCGAAGCACTGCGGATTCGGCTTACTCGACCGCCAGGACGGCCAGGACTGTTGCCGATACGGCGAAGTCCAATGCGGACAATGCCTTGTCGAAAGCCAATGTGCTTTCCGGCCTTCTGAGCCAGACGTCTGCCTCGGGGAATGTTCGTGTAGGTGCAAGTAACAGCGGCACCGTACTGGATGTGCGCAACAGCGCAAACGCCAGCCGTAAGATCACGGGCGTGGCGGATGCCACGCTAAGCACGACCAGTACGGATGCTGTTTCAGGCAAGCAGCTGAATGCCACCAACACCAATGTAACGGCCGCACGGTCCGTCGCCGACTCCGCCAAGACCAATGCCGACAGCGCGCTGGCAAAAGCCAATGTGCTTTCCGGTCTTCTGAGCCAGACGTCTGCCTCGGGGAACGTTCGCCTAGGTGCAAGTAACAGCGGCACTGTACTGGACGTCCGCAACAGCGCGAGCGCCAGTCGCAGGATCACGGGCGTGGCGGATGCCACGCTAAGCACGACCAGTACGGATGCTGTTTCAGGCAAGCAGTTGAATGCCACCAACACCAAGCTGGCAGATGCACAGCGCGTCGCAGACGCGGCAGCCGCGCGCCTGAGCGCATCCGCCCCGGCCATCGGGCTGGCGGCAGAGGCGGAGGGAAGCGGAAGCACCGCCAGCGTAGCAATGGGGCGCTCGGCGAAGGCCTACAACACCAACAGCATCGCAGTTGGTGCAGATGCTCGGGCCGGTGTCGACGCCAACGGCGACAAGAGCGCTGCCACCGGTGCAGTTGCTCTCGGTGCTGCAACGCGCGGTGGCAATGGCGCGGTGGCGGCAGGCCTGCGTGCTTCGGCAGTGGGTGATCGCGCCGTGGCCGTAGGCAATGATGCGACGGCCGCGGCGACCCATGCCGCCGCGCTGGGCTACAAGGCAGATGCGAGCGGCAATCAGGCCGTCGCCATTGGCCGGGAGGCCGCCGCATCGGCCTTGTATTCGACGGCGCTTGGCAATCTTGCAAAGGCGGGTGCCGAAAGTGCCGTTGCGTTGGGCGACCGCGCCCTGGCATCGCACACGGGAAGTGTCGCTCTGGGCAACGGCTCCCAGACCACCGGCATCAATCAGGTCTCGGTCGGCAGTTCCAGTATCAAGCGCAAGATCGTCAACCTTGCGGATGGCGCTGTCAGCAGCAGCAGTACCGAGGCCATTACGGGCAAGCAGTTGAATGAAACCAACGGCCGGGTAACGACTGCACAGAATGCTGCGAACGGCGCGCAGGCAACGGCCAATGCCGCACAGGTTGATGCCACCAAGGCCTTGGCTGAAGCTACCGTATTGGGTGGGCTGGTCGGGCAGGTTTCGGCCACGGGGATTGTCCGCCTGGGTGAGCAGAACCGCGGCACGACGTTGGACGTGCGCAACAGTGCCAATGTCGATCGGAAGATCAGTGGTGTAGCGGACGCGATATTGAGCGCCAGCAGCGCCGAAGCAGTCTCTGGGAAGCAGTTGTATTCAAGCAATTCACGGATCTCAGTTCTGGAAGGGGTTAGTCAGTTCCTGAGTATTGGCGTGGCGCCCATCAGTGAGCCTGCTGCAGCGGGGGCAGGAGGGGTCGCTATCGGTAACTCAGCCAAGACAGGTTCTGAAAGTGGAACTGCGGTTGGTACTCGAGCCAGGGCAATGGGCAGGAGTTCGACTGCGATTGGTAGAGGGGCAACCGTTTTTGAGCAATCCGAGAGTGGCTTTGCAATGGGGGCCGGTGCTGAGGTGGGGGCAGCGGGCGGTGGAGCAGATGGCGGTGTTGCTATTGGTGCGGGCGCAAAGATCGGGAGTGGAGCCCATGGCTCGCTGGCACTCGGAAGCAGCGCTCAGGCAAATGAAGCCGGAGTTGCATCGTTCGGAAACAGTGGTATGCAGCGCCGCCTTGTAAACATCGCCCGAGGCACCGCCGACCACAACGCCACCACCGTTTCTCAGCTCAAGGATTCGCTCGCCACCCTCGGCGGCAGTGCGGGTATGGACGCCAGCGGCAACATTATCGCCCCGACCTACAAGGTGCAGGGTGGAACTCAGAGCACCGTTGAGGGCGCGCTGATGGCGCTCGATGGCGCTGTCATCACCGCAGACCGTCGCGCGGACAAGGTGGAAGGCCAGCTCAGCTCGATCTTCCAGGACTCACCTTCGACCCGCGCCGACGGCATGAACCAGATCGCGCTGAACGGCGTGGATGGCATGGTGCTGACCAACCTGGCTGACGGCCGAGTGGCGCCGGGAAGCCGTGATGCCGTAACCGGCAGTCAGTTGTACGCCGCAGAGCAGAAGATCTCGCAAAATCGGAATGATCTGGAGGCGATGCGCAAGGAGCGGGAGATAGGTGAGCAGGCCATGCGTGGATTGGATGCGAGCGTCATCGACTACGGCGGTGCGCGTTTGACTGGTGTGGCGGAGGCGAAGCTGTCGGCTGACAGCTCGGATGTTGTGCGCGGCAGTCAGCTCTATGAGACCAACAGCCGCGTTTCGGAACTTGAGGATGTCGCACAGTTTGTGAGTATCGGGTCAGCCCCTTTCAGTGAACGCGCAGAAGCGGGTGCTGCAGGCGTTGCGGTGGGGAATTCAGCAAAGACGGGGCTGGAGGGAGGAACTGCGGTAGGCACGTTTGCGGGGGCCATGGGCAAGAACTCGACCGCAATTGGTAGAGCGGCGACTGTCTCTGTGGATTCTGCCAATGGATTCGCAATGGGAGTCGGTGCGCAGGTCGGTGGAGGCGCGGGCGGTGCGAATGAAGGTGTCGCGATTGGTGCAGGCGCAAGAGTTGGAAGCGGGGCTCACGGATCGCTAGCACTTGGAAATGGCTCCCAAGCAGATGAAGAGGGCGTGGCGTCATTTGGCGGTGTTGGCATCAAGCGCCGCCTCGTAAACATCGCCAACGGCACCGCCAACCACAACGCCGCCACCGTCGGCCAGCTGCGTGGCGCACTGTCCGCCCTCGGCGGAGAAGTCGATACCAATGGCAACATCGTCGGCCCCAGCTTCAACGTGCAGGGCCAGTCCCAATCCACGCTCAATGGTGCATTGGAAGCGCTCGACGGCGCAGTCGTCAGCACCACCTCGCGGGTGAACCAGGTCGAATCCCAGCTCCGCTCCGTGTTCCAGGAAACTCCCTCGGTGCGTGCAGACGGCACCCACCAGCTCACCCTGGCCGGTGCCAACGGCATGGTCATCTCCAACGTGGCCAACGGCCTGATCGCGGCCGGCAGCCGCGATGCGGTCAATGGCGGCCAGCTGCATTCGATGCAGCAGCAGATCAACGGCCGCATGGATGGGCTGGAGCAGCGCATCGACGATCAGCCGCAGGCCCGCGCCATGTCGGCGGCGTCCACGCCTTCGCCATCCACCGAAGAGATCGCGCCGACGCCGGAGACCGGAGGCTCGCCGCAGATCGCCTCAACCGGTGAAGGTGACAAGCCGGCCCCGCAGCCGAAGCCGAAGCAGGACGACACGCCCAAGCCGCAGGTCGACACCGCCGAGCTGGAGAAGATGCTGGCCCGCGCCAACGAGTACACCGATGGTGCGATCAGCACCTTCGAACGCCGCCTGGACAAGATGGACAAGCGCTTCAACCGCATGGCGGCGATGAGCAGCGCACAGAGTGCGATGGCGATGAATACCGCCGGCCTGGCTACCTACAACCGCCTGGGTGCGGGCGTGGGTTACAGCGAGGGTGAGTCGGCGATGGCGGTGGGCTACCAGCGCGTGCTGAACGAGAAGGGTTCGGCCACCTTCAGCCTCAATGGTGCGTTCACCAACAGCGGTGAGCGCAGCATGGGCGTCGGCGTGGGCATCGGCTGGTAAGCCGTGCAGCCCCGGCGTGGTGCGCGTAATGAACCCCGCCGCGCCGGGGTCCTTGCCGAGGAGATGGCAATGTATCGATGGGTAAGCCGATTCATCAGCTACCGCACGTTCTATCTGTGGCGGGCGCGTTTCTACTACTACACCCGCAATCTGGATCGCTGGGTGCAGTTCACCTTGTTGTGCCTGGTGGGCATGGTGCTGGTGCTCTGGTACCACTGGCGGGTGGCGAGCGTGCCGCCACCGCGCGTGCATCCGGAGGCTGCCGCGCTGCGCGTGGAGAACATCACCCAGGAAGCGATCCACCGCATCGTGCTGGTGCGCCATGGCGGCCCGACACCGGGCGAGCCGTTCACCACGCCGGAAGACGTCCGCGCGGGAACGCTGCGCACCCTGCGGGTGCGACAACTGCTGGACAGTGAGAGGGTGTGGCAGCTGAAAGCCCACATGCTGGCCGACATGGCGGCGTACATCGAAGCCACGGGCAGCTGCTTCCCCTTCCCATGCTGGCAGGTGAGCCACCGGCTGGAGCTCATGCGTGCGGCGGAGGCGGAGAACGCGGCCATCAACCGGGGGCTGGAGCCGGTGCTGGAGGTGCCGTTGGACAGGATGCCCAACCTCAACGGCGGTGAGCGCGCGCGGATACAGACGGCGTGGTCGGACCCGTTCGGCGATGTCTACAACCAGACTTGGTTGCTGGGCGATCTGCAGAACATGCACGCGCGGATGATGATGGCGTACCCGCAGCGGGTGGGAGCACCGTGGCTGATGCGCCTGCTTGGCGATGAGCCGGAGGAGCAGCACCATGATGTCTGGTAGGTCAGCGCGCCTTCTGTAGGGCCGAGCCATGCTCGGCTGCTCTTGGGCCAGGTGTCCGGATGCCTGATGCATCGTGCGGACCAACGGTCCGCACCCACCAGAAGAAGTAAGCAGGCAGCGCGCCTTCTGTAGAGCCGAGCCATGCTCGGCTGCTCTTGGGCCAGGTGTCCGGATGCCTGATGCACAGTGCGGACCAACGGTCCGCACCTACCAGAAGAAGGAAGCAGGCAGCGCGCCTTCTGTAGAGCCGAGCCATGCTCGGCTGCTCTTGGGGCAGGTGTCCGCATGCCTGATGCACAGTGCGGACCAACGGTCCGCACCCCAAGGCCGGAACCACCCAAGGCCGGAGCTACCGTCACCCGCCGATATACGCGGTGATCTCCGCCTGGGCCAGCAGCTGCCGCAACTGTGCGACAGACGCGCGTCGCATCGGCTTCTCATCCACCGGCGACAAGGGCGCCTGGCGCAGGGCGTCATACGGCAGCACGGCCAGGTCGAAGGTCAGCTCTTCGGCGCTGAACACCCACACCGGCACGTCCAGGCTCCGTTCGCGGTCCATCCGCAGTCGGCGCGTCCGCGACTCGGCGGGAATGCCGTGCTCGTCGAGGAAGCGGTGCACGGCTTCCGGGTCGTCGCTGTGCAGGTGCAGCTGTACGGGGCTGTTGGCGTCGGCGGTGCCCTCCAGCACCGGGCCGGCCAGGCGCGGTGCGAAGCCGTGCAGGAACTCCAGCGCGCGCATCGCGGCTTCGCGGCGGCGCTGCAGTTCGTTGCCGTGCTGGGGGCCGGAGAACAGCCGCTGGTACTCGCGCAGGGCGTCTTCGATCTCGGTGTTGCGGGGCAGGGAGGCATCGTCGTGGATGCCGAGCCGGCTGGCAGCCTTCAATTTGGCCTGGTGGTAGTCGCGGATGCCGCCTTCGGCCATCAGGCGGGCGGCTTCGTGGGCGAGGCGATGGCGCCGCTCGCGGGTCTGGCTGGCAGCATGCTGACGGGCGCGATGCATGCGATGACTCCTGTTGCGACTTGGCTACAGACTAGCGCACGGATGTGACATCCGCGTGGGTATTTCATGGAGGCGAGCAAGTGGGTGCCGTTGATCCTGTAGAGCCGAGCCCATGCTCGGCTGCTCTACCGCAGGCGCCCGGAGCCGAGCATGGGCTCGGCTCTACAGCCGCATGGGTGCCAACTCACCGTTGGCACCCACCAGAACCTTCCTCAGAAGATATCGAACGCGGCGGCGTCGGCCTGCGGCGTATTGAGGTTCAGGTCGTAGTCGGTCAGGCGGTCCATGTCTTCCACCTTCACCCACTCGGTCGCGCCGTTGAGGGTGGCCTGGACCATGCCGCTGGGCGGGTCGTTCTGCGCGATCGGGGTGTCCTTCAGCGCGGTGCGCATGTAGTCGATCCAGATCGGCAGGGCGGCCTTGCCACCGTATTCGCGGTAACCCAGCGAACGGAAGTCGTCGCGGCCCACCCACACGGTGGTCACGTACGGGCCACCGAAGCCGGAGAACCAGGCGTCGCGGTGGTCGTTGGTGGAGCCGGTCTTGCCGCCCACGTCCTCGCGGCCGAGCACCTTGGCCTGAACGCCGGTACCGCGCTGGACCACGTCGCGCATCATCGATACCAGCTGGTAGGCGGTGCGGGCGTCGATCGCGCGCGGGGCAGTGCGGGCATCCGGGTTGGCCGGTGCCGCCGGGGTTTCGACCTTGGCTTCGGCCTTGGCGGCGGCCGGGTCCACCTTCGGGGCCGGAGCGCCGAAGTTGAAGCCGTCCACCACCTGGTTGACCGGCTGGTCACTGCTGCCGGCGCAGTCGCGGCAGGCCAGCGCCGGGTTTTCCTTGAACACCAGGTTGCCGTCGCGGTCATTGACCTGGTCGATCAGCCAGGTGTCCACGCGCGAGCCGCCGTTGGCGAACACGGCGTAGCCGCGCGCCACCGACAGCGGGGTCAGCGAGGCGGTGCCCAGCGACATCGACAGGTTCGGCGGCAGCTCCGATTCGGCAAAGCCAAACTCGCTGATGTACTTGCGTGCGTAGTCCACGCCCATGCCATCGAGCAGGCGCACCGACACCAGGTTGCGTGACTGCACCAGCGCTTCGCGCAGACGCATCGGGCCGCGGAAGCCGCCGCCGTCGTTCTGCGGGGCCCAGGTCTTGCCGCGGCGATCGCGGAACACGACCGGGGCGTCGAGCACGATCGAGGCCGGGTTGTAGCCCTTGTCGAAGGCAGCTGCGTAGACGAACGGCTTGAAGCTCGAACCCGGCTGGCGGCGGGCCTGGGTGGCGCGGTTGAACTTGTTGCCGGAGAAGCTGAAGCCACCCACCAGCGCCTTCAGCGCGCCGCTGTGGGCATCCAGCGAGACCAGCGCGGACTGGCCGCGGGGGATCTGGTCCAGCAGCCACTCGCCCTCCTTGGCCCCGGCGCGCACGCGCACGATGTCGCCGCGCTGCACCAGCTTGCCCGGGGTCTTGTTGGTCCACTTGGCGGCGCCGGCCGGCAGCACGATCTCGCTGCGGTTGGCCAGCACCACGGTGGCGCTGCCGTCGGCGCCGGTGCTGGCGACGATCGCCGGCAGCAGGCCGGCCTGGCCGTACATGCCGCGTAGGTGCTCGGCCAGGGCGGCGGCGTCTTCGCCGGCACCCACCTGCACCTGTTTCTCCACGCCGTGCCAGCCGTGGCGGTGGTCGTACAGCAGCAGGCCGTCGCGCACCGACTGGTTCGCGGCGGTCTGCAGGGTGGAGTCGATGGTGGTGGTGACGTGATAGCCCTTGTTGACCACGTCGCCGCCGAAGCGGGCGATCATCTCCTGGCGTACCAGCTCGGCCACGTACGGAGCATCGACCTGCACCGGCGGCTCATGCGCGGTGGCGTGCATCGGCACGGCCTTGGCCGCGTCGGCCTCGGCCTGGCTGACGAATTTCAGGTCGGCCATGCGCTGCAGCACGTAGTTGTCGCGGCGCTGGCGGGCACGCTCCGGGTTGGAGATCGGGTTGCCCGACGAGGGGAACTTGGGGATGCCGGCCAGCGAGGCCATCTCATCCAGGTCCAGCTCGTTCAGTTTCTTGCCGTAATAGAACTCGGCGGCAGCGGCCACGCCGTAGGCGCGGTTGCCGAAGAAACTCTTGTTCAGGTACAGCTCGAAGATCTCGTCCTTGCTCAGCTCGGACTCGATCTTGCGCGCCAGCAGGATCTCGGCCAGCTTGCGGGTGTAGCTGTACTCGGAGCTGAGGAAGAACTGGCGGGCCACCTGCTGGGTGATGGTGGAGCCACCCGGCACGCGCTTGTCGCTGGTGGTGGCCAGCAGCCAGACCGCCCGGCCGATGCCCATGTAGTCCACGCCGCCGTGCTCGTAGAAGCGGGCGTCCTCGGTCGCCAGGAAGGCCTGCTTCAGCTTCTCCGGCACGTCCTTCATGGTGATCGGGGTCCGCCGGGTCTCGCCGAACACCGCCATCAGCTTGCCATCGGCAGCATAGACGTACATCGGCTCCTGCATTTCCACGTCGCGCAGGGTCTGCACGTCGGGAAGCTTGGAGGAAACGGCGTAGTACAGACCGCCCACGGCGGCCGCGCCGATCAGCGCCAGGACCAGGACAATCAGGAAGATCCAGCGCAGCCAGCGGCGGAGTCGAGTCATCGGGTTCAGATTCCGATTGCGAATTTCGTGGTCGCAGAGTATAGATTACGCAAGGTGCCGGCTGGGGTCGGCACCGGGGAGCGCAAGGGGAACAGTCAGGGGCTGCATGGTGAATCCGTGAAGGAATTCACAGCAGGGCCGTTGCCATTTGCTAAGAATACGTTATTAATGCTTGGGCGCAGGTCTTGCGTCCAAGTGCCCGTCGGCAGGGGAGAAACCGTGGGGCTCATCCCAAAAAGTCAGTCGCCGCTCGTAGGCGTCGACATCAGTTCGACTGCGGTAAAGCTTTTGCAGCTGTCCCGCAGCGGCAATCGTTTCCGCGTGGAACATTACGCTGTGGAACCTCTGCCGCCCAATGCGGTGGTGGAGAAAAACATCGTTGAAGTGGAGGCCGTGGGTGAGGCCATCCGTCGGGCGATGAACCGTTCAGGCAGCAAGGCCAAATTGGCCGCTGCCGCCGTCGCGGGGTCGGCAGTGATCACCAAGGTGATCCCGATGCCGGCCGATCTCGACGAAAACGACATGGAAGCCCAGATCGAGCTGGAAGCGGTCAACTACATTCCGTATCCGATCGAGGAAGTGAACCTGGACTTCGAGGTGATCGGGTCGATCCCGAACAACCCGGAGATGGTCCAGGTGCTGCTGGCCGCGTCGCGTTCGGAGAATGTCGAGCTGCGCCAGTCCGCGCTGGAACTCGGTGGCCTGCAGGCCAAGGTGATGGACGTGGAGGCCTTCGCGGTCGAGAACGCCTACGCCCTGGTCGCCAGCGAGCTGCCGGTATCCATCGACGGCGTGGTCGCGCTGGTCGATATCGGCGCCACCATGACCACCCTCAATGTCCTGCGCGGCGGCCGCAGCCTCTACAGCCGCGAGCAGGTGTTCGGTGGCAAGCAGCTGACCGACGAGATCATGCGCCGCTACGGGCTGAGCTACGAGGAAGCCGGGCTGGCCAAGCGCCAGGGCGGCCTGCCGGAAAGCTACGAGATGGAAGTGCTGGAGCCGTTCAAGGAAGCCACGGTCCAGCAGATCAGCCGCCTGCTGCAGTTCTTCTACGCAGGCAGCGAATTCAACCGCGTCGATCACATCGTGCTGGCCGGCGGCTGCGCCGTGCTCGGTGGCCTGCCGGAGATGGTCGAGGAACAGCTGGGCGTGCCGACCGTGGTCGCCAACCCGCTGGCGCAGATGACCCTGGGGCCGAAGGTGAACGCGCATGCGTTGGCCCAGGATGCCCCCGCGCTGATGATCGCGACCGGTCTGGCGCTGAGGAGCTTTGACTGATGGCACGCATCAATCTATTGCCCTGGCGCGCCGAGCGGCGCAAGCAACGCCAACGCGAGTTCTACGCAATGCTGGGCATGGCCGCCGTCGGTGGCCTGCTGCTGTCGCTGATGATCTGGTTCTACTACGACCGTCAGGTGAGCGGCCAGATGGACCGCAATGCCTATCTGGAAGCCGAGATCGAGAAGGTCAAGGAACAGAACAAGGAGATCGACCGCCTCGACGCGCAGAAGGAACGCCTGCTGGCGCGCAAGAAGGTGATCGAGGAGCTGCAGGCCAAGCGCTCGCAGATGGTCCACCTGTTCGACGCGCTGGTGCGCACCATTCCCGACGGCGTGGTGCTGACCGCGCTGAAGCAGGAAGGGGATGTACTGACGCTGGAAGGCCGCACCCAGTCCAACGCCCGCGTTTCGGCCTACATGCGCAACCTGGAGACCTCCGGCTGGATGACCAACCCGGAGCTGTCGATCATCGAAGCGCGTGACCCGGAGAAGGACAAGGACGGCAAGGCCGGCCCGCTGGCCGACATCAAGGCGCTGCCCTACGTGTTCGTGGTCAAGGTGAAACTGCCGGCGCAGAGCGAAGAGGTGTCGGCGACGCCGGGCCTGAACGCCGATGGCTCGGTGGCGACGGCTGCCCCGGCATCGGTGGCACCGTTGGCCGCAGGTCCGGATGCCGCGACGCCTGCGGCCCCGGCAGCGGGCCAGCCGGCAGCGGCTCCCGCCGCACCGGCTGCTGCACCGTCGGCCGCTCCGGCCAAGCCGAACCAACCGGCCGCTCCGGCCCCGGCACCTGCCCCGAAGCCTGAGGGCAGCCGCCTGGCGCAGCCGCCGCAGGCCTTCAATGCGCTGCTGCAGGGGGACCGGGCATGAGCCAGAAGATCGACATCAAGAACCTGGATTTCAACGACATCGGCAACTGGCCGCAGAAGGCCAAGATCGTCTTCTGCTCGTTGCTGGCGCTGGTCATCATGTTCGTGGCGTGGATGCTGCTGATCAGCGGCAAGCGCGAAGAACTGGCCGGCCTGGAATCGAAGGAAGTCGAGCTGCGCAACGAGTTCACCAAGCAGCAGGAACGCGCGGTGAACCTGGGGCCGCTGAAGCAGCAGCTGGCGCAGATGGAGCAGGTGCTGCAGCAGATGCTGCGGCAGCTGCCGAGCAAGACCGAAATGCCCGACCTGATCATCGACATCTCGCAGACCGCGCTGTCCAGCGGCCTGACCAACGAGCTGTTCGAGCCGGAGCAGGAGCAGATCAAGGAGTTCTACGCCGAGAAGCCGATCAAGCTGCGCATGGTGGGCAGTTACCACCAGTTCGGCGCGTTCGTCAGTGGCGTGGCCTCGCTGCCGCGGGTGGTGATCCTGACCATGCATGACATCAACCTCAAGCCCAAGGAAAAGACCGGCGGCAACGTCCGCAGCGGTGCACTGGAACTGTCCGGTACGGTCAAGACCTACCGCTACCTGGACGAGACCGAGGTGCAGGCGCAGCAGGCGTCCGACGCTGGCAAGGAGGGCAAGAAGTGATGCGCGCGCAGACCGTACGTGGTGCGATGGTGCTGGCTGTGCTGCTGCTGGCTGGTTGCGGCCGTGGCGTGACCAGCACGCCCGGCGACGCACCGAACCTTGAGAAGTGGGTGGAAGGCGAGCGCGCGCGACCGGCGCAACCGCTGGAGCCGCTGCCGGTGATGCAGCAGTTCGAGACCTTTGAATACTCCGCGCAGGGCATGCGCGATCCGTTCACCGATGCCTGGACCAATCCGCAGCAGGGGAACGGCGGATTGCGACCGGACCCGAACCGGCGCAAGGAGCCGCTGGAAGGCTTCCCGCTGGATGCGCTGGACATGGTCGGCACCATCGGTACCGGCGCAGGTACCGTGGCGCTGGTGATGGGGCCGGACAAGGTCACCTACCGGGTTCGCCCGGGCGGTTACCTGGGGCAGAGCGACGGGCGGGTCACGGCGGTCTTCGAAGACCGCGTGGAGCTGATCGAACTGGTGCCGGATGGCGCGGGTGGCTGGCTGGAACGGCCGGCAACGCTCTCGCTTGAAGATCAATGATCGTTTACTGGGGATAGCACGATGACCTTTCACCAAGCCAAGGGGCTGCGTCCCATCCGGCGCTCTACCTTGAACCGTGTCAGCGCGCTGGGAGTCGCGCTGATGCTGGCCTGCGCTCCGGCGCTGGCTGCCGCACCGGCGGAAAAGCCGGTGGGCGCCACCGTGGCACCGGCCGCCGCGCCGGCGGGCCTGTCGGTGGCCAAGATCGATTTCAAGCGTGGCGATGACGGCGCCGGGCGCCTGATCGTGCAGTTCGACGGGCAGGGCGCGATCCCTGACCTGCGCACGCAGGGCAACAGCGTCGTGGTCGACGTCGGCAATGCCCGGCTGCCGGCCAACCTGCAGAAGCCGATGAACGTCACCGACTTCGCCACGCCGGTACAGCGCATCGACGCCAAGCCGTCGGGCGCCGGCACCCAACTGGTGCTGAGCACCGGTGGCGCGGTGGAGTCGCTGGCCTACCAGAGCGGCAACGAATACGTGGTCGAGATCAGCCCGCGCCAGGCCCAGGCCGCCGTGGGTGCGGTCACCGCCGGCAGCGTCACCCAGGCGGCCAAGGCCGTCGGCCAGCGCGGCTTCACCGGCAAGCCGGTGACCTTCAACTTCCAGGACGTGCCGGTGCGCACCGTGCTGCAGTTGATCGCCGAGGAGTCCAACCTGAACGTGGTGGCGTCCGACTCGGTGCAGGGCAACGTGACCCTGCGCCTGGTCAATGTGCCGTGGGACCAGGCGCTGGACATCGTCCTGCGCGCCAAGGGCCTGGACAAGCGTCGCGACGGCAGCGTGATCTGGGTGGCGCCGCAGGCCGAACTGGCCAAGTTCGAACAGGAAAAGGAAGACGCGCGCATCGCCATCGAGAACCGCGAAGACCTGCAGACCGACTACATCCAGATCAACTACCACAGCGCCACGCAGATCTTCAAAGCGCTGACCGAGGCCAAGGGCATCGGCGGCAGCGGTGGTGGTGGCAGTGGTGGTGGTTCGGGCAGCTCCTCGCAGGAAGACAGTGGCTTCCTGTCCTCGCGCGGCCGCATCGTGGCCGACGAGCGCACCAACACGCTGATGATCAGCGACATCCCGAAGAAGATCGCGCGCATGCGCGAGCTGATCAACGTGATCGACCGCCCGGTCGACCAGGTGCTGATCGAAAGCCGCATCGTCATCGCTACCGACACCTTCGCCCGCGAGCTGGGCGCGAAGTTCGGTGTCAGCGGCAGCCGCGACAACGTGTACTTCAGCGGTAGCCTGGATGCCAATGCGAAGACCCGTGAGTCGCAGGTTGCGACCGACCTGGCCAATGCCAAGGCCGAGCGTGACTGGGTAGCCGGTGGCCGGGTCGGCCCGCCGCCGGTGAAGTCCGGCTCGGCGATCACCCGTGGCCTGAACTGGAACCTGCCGGTGGCCGCCGCCAGCAACCCGGGTTCGCTGGCACTGTCCATCCTCAATGCGGGTTACCTGCTGGACGTGGAGCTGTCGGCCATGCAGGAGGAGTCGCGAGGCGAGGTGATCTCCAACCCGCGCGTGGTCACCACCAACCAGCGCGAAGCGATGATCAAGCAGGGCAAGGAAATCGGCTACGTCACCATCAGCGGTGGTACCGCTGGCGGCGTGGCGACCCCGAACGTCCAGTTCAAGGAAGTGGTGCTGGAGCTGAAGGTCACCCCGACCATCACCAACGACAACCGCGTGTTCCTCAACATGCAGGTGAAGAAGGACGAAGTCGACCAGCTGATCCAGCTGGAGGGCTACGGCACCGTGCCGTCGATCAACCGTCGCGAAGTCAACACCGCGGTGCTGGTCGAGGATGGGCAGACCGTGGTGATCGGTGGCGTCTACGAGTTCACCGATCGCAACAGCATCAGCAAGGTGCCGTTCCTGGGCGACGTGCCGTTCCTGGGCAACCTGTTCAAGAAGCGCGGCCGCAACAAGGACAAGGCCGAGCTGCTCGTGTTCGTCACCCCGAAGGTGCTGCGCGTGGCCAAGCAGAACTGAGCCGTCGCACCGGAGTCTTCGAAGAAGGGCCGCCCCGTGCGGCCCTTCTTCGTTTGGGCTGGCGGCATGCACGAAGCAGATCCATGCCCAGCGTGGACGGCTGTTCAGCGGTTCTTGATGCCAATCGCAGGGCACCCTGCGATGATGTCGGGAACCCGTGCCGTCCTGCGCCGGTCAAAGGCCCCCATGAACCTGCCACCGCCGATGCCCGAAACCGTCTCGCCGCCGCCCGCGCCGGCCACCTCCCGCCTGCATGCGGCGTTCACCCAGCTGCGCGACGCGCTGTCGGCCGAGATCGTCGGCCAGGCGGCACTGGTCGAACGCCTGCTGATTGCATTGTTGGCCGACGGCCATCTGCTGGTGGAGGGCGCGCCGGGCCTGGCCAAGACCACGGCGATCCGTGCACTGGCCTCGCGCCTGGAAGCAGACTTTGCCCGCGTGCAGTTCACCCCCGACCTGCTGCCGGCCGACCTCACCGGCACCGAGATCTGGCGCCCGCAGGAGGGCCGCTTCGAGTTCGTGCCCGGCCCGATCTTCCACCCGATCCTGCTGGCCGACGAGATCAACCGGGCACCGGCCAAGGTGCAGTCGGCGCTGCTGGAGGCCATGGGCGAGCGCCAGGTCACGGTTGGCCGCCATACCTATGCGCTGCCGCCGCTGTTCCTGGTGATGGCCACGCAGAACCCGATCGAGCAGGAGGGCACCTTCCCGCTGCCGGAAGCGCAGCTGGACCGTTTCCTGATGCATGTGCGCATCGGTTACCCGGACCAGGCCGCCGAATCGGAAATCCTGCGGCTGGCCCGTGAGCGTGCCCGTGGTGCATTGGGCGAGGCTGCGCCGGCGCCGGACAAGATGCCGATGCAGGACGTGTTCGACGCCCGCCGCGAAGTGCTGGACCTGCACATGGCACCGGCACTGGAGCGCTACCTGATCGAACTGGTGCTGGCCTCGCGCGATCCCGCGCGCTACGACGCCGGCCTCGGCCGCCGCATCGCCTGGGGGGCAAGCCCGCGCGGTTCCATCGCACTGGAGCGCTGTGCCCGTGCGCGGGCGTGGCTGGCCGGCCGTGACTTCGTCACGCCCGACGACGTGCGTGCAGTCGCCGCCGACGTGCTGCGCCATCGCGTGCTGCCCAGCTATGAAGCCACCGCCGAGGGCTGGGACGGCGAGCGCCTGGTGCAGGAGCTGCTGGCCCGGGTGCCGGCACCCTGAGCCTGCGCATGACCGATCCATCCCTGGAACAGGCACCGTCCGCGCTCGAAGGTGACGGGCTGCGCCCGCAGCTGGCCGAACTGGTCGCGCTACGGCGGCTGGCACAGCGTCCTCCGCCGCCGCGCCGGGGCCGCACCGGCAACGCGGGCCAGGCACCGTCCCAACTGCGCG
Organism: Stenotrophomonas sp. YJH_SMC_65; assembly: GCF_059369475.1. Classification (NCBI taxonomy): domain Bacteria; kingdom Pseudomonadati; phylum Pseudomonadota; class Gammaproteobacteria; order Lysobacterales; family Lysobacteraceae; genus Stenotrophomonas; species Stenotrophomonas sp. YJH_SMC_65. The sequence continues at coordinate 194,486 of NZ_JCAFSR010000006.1, read as the reverse complement.
GCCGCGGCATGGAATACGCCGAGTCGCGCGAATATGTAGCTGGCGACGACGCGCGCCACATCGATTGGCGCGTGACTGCGCGCACCGGCCGCGCCCATACCAAATTGTTCCAGGCCGAGCGCGAGCGGGTCAGCCTGATCGTGGCCGATACGTCGCCGGCGCTGTACTTCGGCACGCGCGTGCGCTTCAAATCGGTACAGGCCGCCCGTGCCGGTGCGGTTGCCGCGTGGTCGGCGCAGCGCCGCGGCGACCGCGTGGGTGCGCTGCGCGGCAGTGACCGCGAAGCGCCGATTGCCCCTGCGGGCGGGCCACGCGGCGTGCTGCGCGTGCTCGACGCGCTGACCCGCTGGTATGCACAGCCGCCGGTCGACGATCTGGGCCTGGCGCGTGCACTGGATCATGCCGGTCGCGTGCTGCGCCCGGGGGCACGCATGCTGGTGCTGGCCGATCCGCAGCAGGCCATCCGCATTTCGCCCGCGCGCTGGAGCGCGCTGGCCCAGCATCACGATCTCAGCCTGGTGCTGCTGGTTGATCCACTGGAACTGCATCCCCCCTCGGCGGCGCTGCAGTTCCAGACCGCACAGCAGCGCATCGGCCTCGACCTGCGCCGCAGTGAAGTGCAGGCGCATTGGCAGGCACACTTCGTCGAACCGCTGCAGGAACTGCGGCGCCAGCTCGGCGCACGCCGTGTCGATGTGCAGGTGCTGTCCACCGATGCGCCCAGCGACGCGTGGCTGGCGCCATCACCGACCGAGGTGCCGGCGTGAGCGCCGCGCTGCCGCTGCGCGATGTGCAGTTGCCACCGGCACCTTCATGGTGGCCGCCTGCCCCCGGTTACCTGATGGTCGGCGCGGCGGTTGTGCTGGTGCTGTTGGTGATCGCCGTGCTGATGTGGCGGCGTCGCCGTCGCCGCCAGCGTTGGTTGCAGCTGTTCGATAGCGAACTGGCAGCCACCACCGACGCTGCGGCCGAACTGGCGGCCATTGCCGGATTGCTGCGCCGTGCCGCACGCCGTGCAAAGCCGGGCAGTGAATCGCTGCGCGATGATGCCTGGTGGCAGCGTGTAGACCCGCAGGGCACGTTGCCCGATGCGCGTCGCAGCCTGCTGGCCGAAGGCGCGTATCGCCCACGCGTCGACAGCAACGACGTGGCGGCCGTGCGCAGCTGGGCCCGCGAGCGCTATCTGGCGATGCTGCTGGAGCGCCGCCGATGAACCTCTGGACGACCTATTGGCCATGGCCGGACCTGCAGCTGGCATGGCCACTGGCATTGCTCGCGCTGCCGTTGCCGTTGCTGATGCGCTGGTGGAAGCGCCGTGCAGAACCGGGCGCCGCGCTGCGTGTGCCGTACGCCGCCGCCGAGCTCGAAGCGCTGTCCGGTGGGGGCCGCGTCGACGTGTCGTGGCTGCGCACGCTGCTGCTATGGCTGGGCTGGTGCGCGCTGTGCATCGCGCTGGCACGGCCGCAGCAGCTGGGCGAAGCCATCACGCCGCCGCAGCAGGGCCGGCAGATGATGCTGGCGATGGACGTGTCCGGCAGCATGGGCGAGGGTGACATGGTGCTGGGAGCCCAGGCGGTTGATCGCCTCACCGCGGCCAAGGCCGTGCTGGCCGACTTCCTGGATCGTCGTGCCGGCGACCGCGTCGGCCTGCTGATTTTCGGTGATCGCGCCTACACGCTTACGCCGCTTACCGCAGACCTGGCCAGCGTGCGCGATCAGCTGCGCGACAGCGTGGTCGGCCTGGCCGGGCGCGAGACCGCCATCGGTGATGCCATCGGCCTGGCAGTGAAGCGCCTGCGCAGCCAGCCGGAGGGACAGCGCGTGCTGATCCTGTTGACCGATGGTGTCAGCAACGCCGGTGTGCTGGAGCCGCTGCGCGCCGCGGAAGTCGCGCGCGCCGAAGGCGTGCGCATCCACACGGTTGCATTCGGCGGCGATGGCAGCATGCGCCTGTTTGGTATCCCGATTTCCACCGACCAGGATCCGGTCGATGAGGCCACCCTGAAGAAGATCGCCAGCATGACCGGTGGCCAGTTCTTCCGCGCGCGTGACACCGCGCAGCTGGCCGGGATCTACGCCGAGCTCGATCGCCTGGAGCCGGTCGCCGCGAAGGGGCCGAGCCTGCGTCCGCGCGAAGAACGCTATGCCTGGCCGTTGGGGCTGGCGTTGCTGCTGGGCGTGCTGGCCTGGCTGTGGCCGGAGCGTCGCCGATGATCGCGTTTGCTTCGAATCTCCCCGATTGGAGCGCATTGCACTTCCTGCGACCGGAGTGGTTGTGGGCGCTGCTGGCGTTGCCCCTGATCCTCGCGCTCGCGGTGTACCGGCAGCGACGCAGTGATGCGTGGCGGCAGGCGGTGGACGCACACCTGTTGCCACATCTGCTGGCCGCGGGCGCGAAGCGGCGAGTGCGCCTGCCATGGGCGCTGCTGCTGGGCTGGACACTGGCATCGCTGGCCATGGCCGGGCCGAGCTGGCGCCAGCAGGCACAACCGATGTTCCAGGCCAGCGCACCGCTGCTGGTGGTGCTGGACCTGTCCAGCCGGATCACGGCAACCGATCTTCCGCCGTCGCGCCTGCTGCAGGCGCGGGCGAAAGTGGGCGAGCTGCTGCGCGCGCGCCAGGGCGGGCAGGTGGGGCTGGTGGTGTATGCCGATGATGCCTACACCGTGGCGCCGCTGACCGACGACGGCAGCAATGTTGCGTTGTATCTGGATGCGCTGTCGCCGGACGTGATGCCGCGTGATGGCCAGCGTGCCGACCGCGGCATCGACTGGGCGACACGCTTGATGCGGCAGATCGGCGCGTTGCAGGGGCAGATCCTGCTGGTCAGCGATCAGGCGGACAGCGAAGCTGCACTGGCGGCGGCGCAGGCACGCAGCCTGGGCCTGCAGGTGTCGGTGCTGGGCCTGGGCACGCCTGCCGGTGCGGCGTACCGCGATAGCAATGGGCAGATCCGCCAGGCCGCGCTGGATGAGGGCAGCCTGCGTGCAGTCGCCACTGCCGGTGGCGGCCGCTATGCGCGCATCTCTGCCGATGACAGCGATCTGCGTGCGCTCGGTGTACTCGACGCGCGCGACGGCACGGCGGCGCAGCGGCCGGGCGAAGGCAAGCAGTGGCGTGACGAAGGCTTCTGGTTGCTGCCGCCGGTGATGCTGCTGGCATTGCTGGCCTTCCGCCGTCGCGCGGTGCTGGCCGCGGTGCTCGCGGTGGGTCTGCTGCCGTGGATGAATGACGCGCAGGCGCAGGCCCCTGCGACGCCTGTCTCGCAGCCGGCGCAGGGCACGCTGTGGAAGCGCAGCGACCAGCTGCAGCATCAACGCCTGGCCGAGGGGGTTCAGGCCTACCGCAAGGGCGACTTCGCCACTGCACGCAGACAGTTCGAAGGCATCGACAGCGACGCCGGTTGGTACAACCTGGCTAACACGCTTGCACGCGAAGGCAACTACGACGAAGCGATCGCCGCCTACGACCGCGCACTGGCGCTGCATCCGGGCATGGCCGATGCAGTGGCCAACCGCGCCGTGGTCGATGCCGCACGCAAGCGCAGGCCATCCGGGGGCGGCCAAGGCCAGGATCAACAGAAGCCACCGCAGAACGGGCAGCAGAAACAACCGCAGGGCCCGCAGGGCCAACAGAACCCACAGGGACAGCCGAAGCAGGGCCAGCAGCAACCCGGCCAGGGCCAGCCGCCGTCGGGCCAGCAGGGCCAGCCCAAGGCGGGTGACAACAACGCGCAGTCGGAGCCTCAGCCTGGCGAACGTGGCCGCGATGGCCAGCAGGCACCACCGCAGGTGGAAGATGCCAAGGCGCAGGCGCAGGCCGATGAACAGCAGCGCCAGCGCATGCAGCAGGCGATGCAGCAGGCACGCGAGGGTGAGGCCGGCAAGGGGGGCAAGCCAGTGCCGGGTGGTGAGGGCCGCACGCCGCGCCAGCGCGAGGAGCAACAGGCGGTGGAGGCATGGATGCGGCGTGTGCCGGATGATCCGGGCGCATTGCTGCGGGCCAAGTTCCAGCTGGAAAACGAACGCAGGAAGAGGGAAGGGCGATGACGCGGTCGATCAACATGCACGGGCACTGGCCTCGACAGGTACTGGCGGCGCTGCTGTTGTGGCTGCCGCTGCTGGCCTGGGCGCAGCCGCGCGCGTGGCTGGACCGCGACCGCATCGCGATGGGCGACACGGTCACGCTCAATGTCGAGAGCGACCAGGGCGCCCCTGACTTCACGCCATTGCGCACCGACTTCGACCTGAGCGGGCAGACCAGCAGCCGCCAGGTGGAATGGAGCAATGGCAGCATGCAGCAGCGCAACCTGTATGGCGTGGCGCTGACACCACGACGTAGTGGTGCGCTGGTGGTACCGGGCCTGCAGGTGGGCAGTGTGCGCACCGCACCGCTGACGCTGCAGGTCGATGCGGCCGCCGTGGCGGGGCCCGACAGCAATGCGATGGCCTTCATCGAAACCGTTGTCGATGACGATACGCCGTATGTGCAGCAGAGCGTGGGCGTGGTGGTGCGGCTGTACTTCGCCTCGCAGCTGGCCTCCGGCGAGCTGGTGCTGGATACCCCGGCGGGCGCGTCGTTGCAGCGTGTGGGCGACGACCGCACCGATGTACGCCAGGTCAACGGGCGCCGCTACAACGTGGTCGAACGGCGTTTCCTGCTGATCCCCGAGCGCAGCGGCGCGTTGCGCCTGGCCGGTGCCCGTTTCAGTGGGCGCAGTGCGGGTGGCTTCTTCGACGACTTCTTCGGCGGTGGCGATGGCCGCATGAATGCCACCGGCGCAGACCGCACGCTGCAGGTGCAGGCACAGCCGGCGCAGGCCCCGCAGCCGTGGCTGCCACTGCAGAGCCTGCAGCTGCGCTACACCAGTGCGCCGACCAGTGCCCGCACCGGTGAGGCCGCCAACGTGGTGGTCGAAGCGGTTGCCGAAGGCGCGACGCGCGCGCAGTTCACCGACCTGCCGGTGCCGGATGTCGGCACCAATGCGCAGGTGTTCGCCGAACCGGCACAGTACGAAGAGACCTTCAACGGCAGCACGCCGCGCCTGAAGATCACCCGCCGCTATTCGATCGTGCCGCGCCAGCCGGGTTCGCTGGTGGTGCCGGGGCCGCGCCTGCCCTGGTGGGATGTGCGTAACGGCAAGGCGCAGGAGGCGAAGCTGCCGGACCTGACGCTGGCCGTCGCGGCCGGCACCGGCACTGCCTCACCGGCGCCATTGCCGCCGATCGACACCGATGCCGCGCTGCCGGGCGCCGATGGCCAGGACAGCCGCATCGCCGCGACCGATCCGCGTGCCAGCGGCCTGTCCGAGCGTCCGTGGCCGTGGATGGCGGCGGCCATCGGCCTGGCGTTGCTGTGGCTGCTGACTCTCCTGTGGGGCTGGCAGCGAGGTCGGCGCCCGCGCGCAGTGGCGCCTGTAGCGGGCAAGCCCTCTGTGCCGACTGCGGCGGGCGGGCGTGCCGGCCTGGCAGAACTGCGCCGCGCGCTGGATGGCGAGGGCTTCGACCAGGTGGAAGCACAGCTGTGTGCGATGGCTGGTGTGGAACGCATCGAGCAGGTCATCGCGCGGCTTGGGGATGCAGCCCAGCGTCAAGTGCTACAGGACCTGCAGCAGGCGCGGTGGGGCGGGCAGGGGGATCTGGCGCCGCTGCGCACGCGCCTGCGCGAGGTCTTCCGTGACGGACCGCACTGGTCGGCGGCTGCGGGCACCGCCGACACTGACCTGGCGCCGCTGTATCCGCCGCGGCGAACCTGAACCGGCGCCGCTTGCGCGCTTTGTTAGAGTGCATTCATTTTTCGAGGAAACCCGCGTATGACAGCAGCTGCTGCCGACAAGAAGAAGTTGCCCCTGCATTGGAAGATGGGCATCGGCTTTGCGATCGGCCTGGTCCTGGGACTGATCGTGCACGCCCTGGGCGGCAGCGTCGATGGTCTGCAGGCTGGTGCCAAGTGGGTAATGGACTACGTCACCACCCCGGCGTCGGGCCTGTTCCTCAACCTGATCTTCATGCTGATCGTGCCGCTGATCTTCTCGGCGCTGATCATGGGCGTGTCGGAGATGGGCGACATCCGCGCCCTCGGCCGCATCGGCTGGAAGACCCTGGCCTACACCGTGCTGCTGTCCGGCATCGCGGTGGGCATCGGCCTGGTGCTGGTCAACCTGCTCAAGCCGGGCGCGGGCGTCGATCCGCAGACTGCGGCACTGATGCTCTCGGAGAACGCCGAGCGCAGCAAGGAAATCGTCGCTGGCATCCACGGCACGCCGAAGGGCATGGACATGCTGCTGTCGATCGTGCCGAGCAACGTGCTGCAGGCCGCGTCGGACAACGGCGCGATCCTGTCGCTGATGTTCTTCGCGCTGATGTTCGGCATCGGCATGGTGCTGACCGACAATGAAAAGGTTGCCCCGCTGCGCCGCGCCATCGAAGGCGTGTTCGAAATCTCGATGACCCTGATCAACCTGGTCATCCGCCTGGCCCCTTATGCGGTGGCCTGCTTCATGTTCAACCTGGCCGCGCTGTTCGGCTTCGAGCTGATCATCCGCCTGGGTGCCTATGTGGGCGTGGTGGTGCTGGCGCTGGGCCTGCACATGATCGTGACCTACGGTACCGCGGTGTGGCTGTCCGGCCGCTCGCCGCTGTCGTTCTTCCGCGATACCCAGGAAGCAACGGTGATGGCGTTCTCCACCGCCTCCAGCAATGCCACCCTGCCGACCGCGCTGCGCGTGGCCGACCAGATGGGCCTGCCGCAGCGCGTGTCGCGCTTCGTGCTGACCGTGGGTGCCACCGCCAACCAGAACGGCACCGCGCTGTTCGAGGGCGTGACGGTGATCTTCCTGGCCCAGTTCTTCGGCGTTGACCTGAGCATCGGCCAGCAGATCATGGTGATGGCGGTCTGCATCCTCGGTGGCATCGGTACCGCCGGCGTGCCGTCGGGATCGCTGCCGGTGGTGGCGATGATCTGCGCGATGGTCGGTGTGAATCCGCTGGGCATCGGCCTGATCCTGGGCGTGAATCACTTCCTGGACATGTGCCGTACCGCGCTGAACGTGACCGGCGACCTGGCCCTGACCACGCTGGTGGCCAAGGGCGAGTCGCACGATGGCCCGGCCCTGGGTCCGCAGCAGGACTGAGTCCAACGCCACTGCTGGCGACCTGATCGGGGTCGGATTCCTTTCCGCAGGGAAAGGGCTCCGACCCCTTTCACATGCGGAATCCGGCGGAGATCATGACGTGCCGGCCAGCGGCCGGCACGACCGGGCAAGGTGAACTGACCCCCCGCCCGGCGACTATGGGACAATAGGCCGCCCGCACGTCCGCGGCCGCCTCCCGATTCCGACAGAACCATGACGCAGCCTACCCGTCGCCAGTTGGCCAACGCCATCCGCTTCCTTGCCGCCGATGCGGTTGAAACCGCAAAGTCCGGCCACCCCGGCATGCCCATGGGCATGGCCGACATCGCCGAAGTCCTCTGGAACGACTACCTCCGCCATAACCCGAGCAACCCGCACTGGTTCAACCGCGACCGTTTCGTGCTGTCCAACGGCCACGGTTCGATGCTGCAGTACGCGCTGCTGCACCTGAGCGGCTACGACCTGCCGATCGAGCAGCTGAAGCTGTTCCGCCAGCTGGGCAGCCACACCGCCGGTCACCCGGAACGCCACGAGACCCCGGGCGTGGAGACCACCACCGGCCCGCTGGGCCAGGGTTTCGCCAATGCCGTGGGCTTCGCCCTGGCCGAGAAGCTGCTGGCACAGCGCTTCAACCGTCCGGAGCTGGAAGTGGTCGACCACCGCACCTGGGTGTTCATGGGCGATGGCTGCCTGATGGAAGGCGTGTCGCATGAAGCCGCTTCGCTGGCCGGCACCTGGGGCCTGCACAAGCTGGTCTGCTTCTGGGACAACAACCACATCTCCATCGACGGCAACGTCGAGGGCTGGTTCACCGACAACACCCCGGAGCGTTTCGAGGCCTATGGCTGGAACGTGGTCCGCGACGTCGATGGCCATGACCCGGACAGCATCAAGGCCGGCATCGAGGCCGCGCTGTCGCAGAGCGACAAGCCGACCCTGATCTGCTGCCGCACCACCATCGGGTTTGGTTCGCCGAACAAGGCGGGCAAGGAATCCAGCCACGGCGCACCGCTGGGCAAGGACGAGCTGGAAGCCACCCGCAAGCAGCTGGGCTGGGAATACGGTCCGTTCGAGATCCCGCAGGCGATCTACGACGGCTGGCGCGCCAATGGCGCCGGCACCCTGCGTCAGGCCGAGTGGGAACAGCTGTTCGACAAGTACGCCAGCCAGTACCCGGCTGAAGCAGCCGAACTGACCCGCCGCTCGCATGGCGAACTGCCGGCCGACTTCGTTGCCAAGGCCGATGCGTACATCGCCCAGGTGGCCGCGGAAGGCCCGACGATCGCCTCGCGCAAGGCGTCGCAGCTGGCCATCGAAGCCTATGCCCCGCTGCTGCCGGAAATCGTCGGCGGTTCGGCCGACCTGGCGCACTCCAACCTGACCCTGTGGAAGGGCAGCAAATCGGTTGCCAGCGACGACGCCAACGCCAACTACGTGTATTACGGCGTGCGCGAGTTCGGCATGACCGCCATTGCCAACGGCCTGGCCCTGCACGGTGGCTTCATTCCGTTCGACGCCACCTTCCTGGTGTTCAGCGACTACGCCCGCAACGGCGTGCGCATGAGCGCGCTGATCCCGGCGCACGCCATCCACGTCTACACCCACGACTCGATCGGCCTGGGCGAAGACGGCCCGACCCACCAGCCGGTGGAGCACCTGGCCTCGCTGCGCTACATCCCGAACAACGACGTGTGGCGTCCGTGCGATGCGGTCGAGTCGGCGGTGAGCTGGAAGGCCGCGATCACCCGCCAGGACGGCCCGAGCTGCCTGGTGTTCAGCCGCCAGAACCTGCCGCACCAGCCGCGCAGCGCCGAGCAGATCGCGCAGATCGAGCGCGGCGGTTACGTGCTGGCCGATGCCGCCGGTACCCCGGATGTGATCCTGATCGCCACCGGTTCGGAAGTCTCGCTGGCCACCGAAGCCAAGGCCCAGCTGGATGCGGCTGGTCTCAAGACCCGCGTGGTCTCGATGCCGTCCACCGACGTGTTCCTGCGCCAGGATGCGGCCTACCGTGAATCGGTGCTGCCGAACGCCGTGCGCAAGCGCGTGGCCGTGGAAGCCGGCGTCACCGGTTTCTGGCGCCAGTTCGTCGGCCTGGACGGTGCCGTGATCGGTATCGACACCTTCGGTGCCTCCGCCCCGGCCGACCAGCTGTACAAGCACTTCGGCATCACCACCGCGCACGTGGTGGAAGCCGCCAAGGCGCTGTAAGCAGCATCGCGACGTAATGAGGAAAGGCCGGCGCAAGCCGGCCTTTTCTTTGCCGCAGGAAAAAGGGGACGGAGGGGATTAAGTCGTTTGTGCACAAACGACTTAATCCCCTCCGTCCCCTTTTCTCAGGCGGTGCGCGCCAGTGCCAGCCGCAGCAGGCGCGCGTCCAGGCGTTCGGCGAAATCCTTCGGTGCCTGCAGGCCCATGCGCTGCAGGTACACCGCATCGCCGTCGCCGGCCGGTTGCCGTAGTGCTGCCCAGACGGTACGCAGCTTGTCGCCGCGGGTCTGCGTATTGGCCTTCAGCCACGCCAGCGCTTTCACCAGCACCTGCTCGATCTCGTTGAAGTCACTGCCCAGCGGATAGTCCGGCAGGCTGCCATCGGCGCGGAACGGGGCCAGCGCCGCTGTCAGCGCCTGCGGCGTATTGCGCTGCTGCCGCTGCGGATCCGGTTGCGCGACCGCCAGCAGTTTGCGCGAGGCGTGCGCCTGCTGCAGCAGGCCGCCCTGGAACGGGGCCTCGGTGATTGCGGTCATCGCATGCACGCAGTCCTCGTCGGTCAGTCCGCGCAGGTCGGCAATGCCGTATTCGTTGAGGTAGATGTCGCGCAGGTGGCGCGGAATGGTGGTGTGCCCGTAGTTCCAGCGCACGTTGGATTCACGTCGGCCCTTGTCATCGCGCGCGGCGCGGAACATCAGCACGCTGCGGGCTTCCGGCAGGGCATGTGCCATCGCCACGAAGTTGTACTGGCCGCCCACACCGGATACCACGCGTCCATCGTCCAGCGCGTCGGACACCGCCGCGCCCAGCGCGGTGGCCATCATGCAGGAGTTGAAGAAGCGCGCATGGCGGCGCTGCAGGCGTTCCAGCGTTTCGTTGCCGCCGTACAGCTGGTTGATCTCGCTGATGCGGCGCATGCCGATCGCACGGCACTCGTCCTCTGGCAGCGTGCGCAGCCACTCGTAGAATTCCGGCGAGCCCAGGTAGAACGCGCCGTGCAGGTACTCACCTTCGGCCGCCAGTGTGGCGTGGTCGATCGACAGCGTGCTGCCGTTCTCGATGCGCTGCATCAGCGCCAGGTCATCGTGTACCTTGCGCTTGATCACCCCGGTCTGCACCAGCCTGCGGAAGCCCTCGTTGAGCATCTCGCTGCAGCCGTACAGACCCACTTCGAACGGGTCCACGCCGCCGATCTCCTGCACCAGCGGGTGGCTGGCCAGCTGCGGATCCAGCGCGTGCAGCACGCGGCGGTAGCGCGCGTTGTCGGTGTGGCGCAGCACCAGCGCATGGCTGAGCGCGTCGGCCAGCGTACCGATGCCGATCTGCAGCGTGCCGCCATCGCGCACCAGCGTGCTGGCGTACAGGCCGATGGCGTAGTCGGCATCGCCGACCGGCTGCCGCGGCAGCCCGAACAGCGCCGGGTACGGCGGCGGTGGGGTGATCACCAGATCGAAGAACGAGACATCGACCGTGGCCGAGCCGCCCAGGTAGGGCAACTGGGGATCGATCTCGGCAATCAGCAGCGGACGCGGCAGGCCACGTGCGGTCATCGCGTCCAGCGTGTCCTGGGTGATGTCGTTGTTGCACGACAGGGAAAGCCGGCGGTCGTTCGGGCGCATCGCCACTTTCTGCACGATCACCTGTGGCGCGCGCTGCGCCACCGCATCGGCGGCGTGGGTGTAGTTCAGGCTGGTATAGCTGGACTGCGCCTGGCGCGACCCGAGCAGGGCGCCGGACTGCATGTAGAACTCTTCCACCTGCACATGTGCAGGCAACGCGTCGCGCGCGATCGCATCGGCATAGGCCAGGCGCGGGAAGTCGTCGCCGAAATGGCGCTGCGCGAACGGTGCCAGGAAGCGGGCTTCCAGGCCGTTGCCCCGCGCCTTCGGCGGATTCAGCGACAGCGCGGTATACAGCTGCAGCGGCCGCGACGGATCGTGCTCGACGCGCGCGTAGAGGGCATTGAGCAGCCGATGCGGCTTGCCCAGTGCCAGCGGTGCCCCGATCCGCAGCGGCCCGTCCACGCGCGCAAACAACCAGTCGACGGCGGCGTCCAGGTCGGTGAGGTGTTCGGTCATGCGCGGCGGTCCTGCGTCGGGGGAGTGCGGGCATTACAGCATGTCGGGCTTGAACCGCCGTCGACGCGAGACTTCCGCGCCGGCCACCATGAACTGCCCATCGCCGCGGTAATGCACCGTGCGCGGCAGTTTCGGCCGGGGCGCAACATGGGCGTGCACGATTTCCCAGATGAACAGATTGCTCGCTGCCACCTGGCTGTCGTCGTACAGGCGGCATTCGAAGCACGAATGGCATTGGCCGACCAGTGGCGCGCCGACCTCACGCGCGGGCAGTGCGTCGAGCCCGAAACGGGCGAACTTGTCGACCTCGCGGCCGCTGCAGTTGCCGATGTCCACCACGGTATCGAGCAGCTCCACCCCGGGCACGTTGATCACGCACTCGCCGCTGCCGCGCGCCAACGCGTGGCTGTGGTTTGCGTCCCACAGGTAGGTGGCGACCAGTGAAGGCGAGAAGCCCATGACCATGTGCCAGCCCATCGTCATCAGGTTGCGCTGGCCGCGCCATGCCGTGCTGACCAGCACGATCGGGCCGGGTTCGAGGAAGCGGCGGGCCTGCTCGACCGGGAAATCCTTCTTCGGCAGTGCTTTCATCCGGGGCCAGGGGCGGGAGGAACCGATGCTGGCGCAGCCGGGATGAACCCGGAGTCGAGGGGCTTGACAGGCAGTTCGATTACGCGCGTAATCAATTTGTCGATTACGGATGTAAACCATGACCCCGATCAGCGAAGCCGAAGCCGTCGTGATGGAGGTGCTGTGGCAGCAGGCACCGCGTAGTGCCGATGACGTGGTGGCCGCGCTGGCCCATCGCGACTGGGCCGAGCCGACCATCAAGACCCTGCTCAACCGCCTGCTGACCAAGGGCGCGATCACTGCCGAGCGCGATGGACGGCGTTACCTGTACCGGCCGCTGCTGCAGCGACAGGCGTGGGTGGAGGCGCAGAGCCAGGACTTCATCGGCCGTGTCTTCGAAGGGCGCGTGGCGCCGCTGGTCGCGCACTTCAGCGAACGCGGCCAGCTGAGCGCGCAGGACATCGCCGAACTGAAGAAGCTGATCCAGGAGCTGGACCATGACTGAGCTGCTCGACGGACTGTGGCGGGCCAGCTTGTGGCTGGCCGTGGGTGTGGCCCTGCTGGCGGTGCTGCGACCGCTGCTGGTGCGGTTGGGGGGCGCTGGGCTGGCCTACCGCAGCTGGTGGCTGCTGCCGCTGCTGCTGGTGGCCCTGACGCTGCCATTGCCACAGGTTGCGGTGTTGCAGCAGGTACCCACGCTGCCGCTGAAAGTGATGCCCGGTGCCCTCGATGCCCTGAGCGGGCCCTCGCTGCCATGGGCCGGGCTGTTGTTCGCGCTGTGGGCATTGGGCGCGGGCATCCGCCTGTTGCGCGACCTGCACGCACAACATCGTTTCGAACGGAGCATGGGCCCACTGACGCCGCGCACCGATGGCAGCTGGCAGGCCAGCGGCGATCCCGGCTTGCCCGCGCTGGTTGGCCTGTGGCGCCCACGCATCGTGGTTGGTCCCGACTTCGACCTGCAGTTCACCGCACAGGAACAGAGCTTGATCCTGCAGCACGAGCGCAGCCATCACCGTCATGGCGATCACTGGGCCAACGGTGCGCTGCTGCTGGTGCGCGCGGTGTTCTGGTTCCACCCGCTTCTGCCGTGGGCTGCGGGCCGCTTCCTGCGCGACCAGGAACTGGCCTGCGATGCCCGCACCATGGCCCCGCAGCCGGCGCTGCGCGGCCTCTACGCCAGCACGCTGCTGAAGGCGCAGCTGGTCCACCCGGTTGCGCCAGCGGTCTGCCATTGGCGCAGCCAACCCGTGTTGAAGGAGCGTATCGCCATGTTGAAGCAGTCCAAGCGGAAGGCATTGCCGTGGGTGTCCGGGCAGGTGCTGGTGGTCGGGTTGTGTGTGGGCATGGGCGCGGTGGCATGGGCCAGCCAGGGCGGCGCGGTTGGGAGCCCGGGGATCGGTGTCGAGCCGTTCGAGCACGCTGAAGAAGATGCGGCCAAGGCTGGGCTGGACCGTCCGATCCAGATCGACAGGATGCCACCGCCGTCCTATCCAAAATCCGCGTTCGAGCAGCGCCAGGTAGGTGTGGTGAACCTGCGCGTGGAGGTGGATGCGCAGGGGCGTCCCAGCGATGTCCGCGTGCTCAGTGCCACCAATCCGGGCGTGTTCGATGCGGTGTCGATCGCTGCGGCACGCAGCTGGACCTATCGGCCGGCGATGAAGAACGGTAAGCCGGTTGCAGCGGCGGTGAAGATTCCGATCACGTTCGCCATGGACAACACCGAGGACACCCAATGAAGTCCGCTGCGCTGATCATGGCGGCAGCGCTGCTGGTCGGGTGTGCGAGCCAGGACCGCCTGACCACGGTGGATACCCGCAGCGAAAATGTCGGCCACCAGCGCCTGCAGCCGCAGGCGGGCAGCGGCGGTGGACAGTCGCAGGTGTATTCGCTGGGTGCGACCGAAGGCTACCGGATGCCCCAGCTGTACGCGGCACCGGACCCGGAGGTTGGCGATCGTGACCCGCGCGCGGAACTGGCGCCGACCACGATCTGCCTGCAGGTGGTGGTTGATGCCAATGGCGCCGTGGAGCGAAGCCTGCCATTGACCGATCGTCCGGAGTGCGCGGCAGGTGCTGCGGGCGAGAATGCGCCCCTGCTGCAGGCTGCCCAGGAAGCCGTAGCGATGTGGAAGTACTCGTCCGCAGCGGTCTGCCACTTCGCGGCGGGCAAGGTGCCTGCCGACCGCGGTGACTGCCGGGGCGCCGAGCGCGTCGAGCCGGTAGCGGTCACCCTGCAGTACGCCTTCACGTTCGAGATCGTGAAGGGCCAGCACGTGGTGCGGATGCAGGGAAAATGAACACTGGCGGTCCGCGATGGAAACCGATGGCGCCGGGCTCTGCCCGGCGTATGTCAGGCCCCGCCTTGGATATTGGCCTTTACCGCAGGCTGCATCAGCTTCGGTTCTTCCAACGTCGCATCGCGGGCCTGGCGCACGCTGACGAACTCCGCCTCGGCCACGCCGTCGTGCACGTGGATGTTGTGCGCGCGCTGTTCACCGATGGTAGTTTCGTTGGCGAAGTCGCGGCCGCCCGGGCCGTAGTCGTGGCAGACGAACACGCGGGTGGCATCCGGCAGGGCCAGCAGGCGCTGGATCGAGCGGTACAGCTGTGCGGCATCACCGCCGGGGAAGTCGCAGCGGGCAGTGCCGCCGTCGGGCATGAACAGCGAGTCGCCAGTGAACAGCGCATCGTCGATCAGGTAGGCGATGCTGTCGCTGGTGTGGCCAGGCACGGCGATCACCTGGCAGCGCAGTTCGCCCAAAGTGAAGGTCTCGCCGTCACTGAACAGGTGGTCGAAGATTTCATCGGCGCCCGGAAGCTGCAGGCCATAGCGTGGCGCAAACGTCGCCTGCACCGCACGGATGCCTTCACCGATGGCCAGCGTGGCCTGCGGAAAGCGCTGCTTGAGCCGGCGCCCGGCCGACACATGGTCGGCGTGGGCATGGGTCTCCAGCAGCCAGCGCAGCTGCAGGCCCTGTTGTTCGATGGCCTGTAATGCCGCGCGCAGCGGTGATTCGCTGCTGGCGTCGGTGTCCGGGTCGTAGTCCAGGACCGGATCGATCAGCGCCGCCTCGCCGCTGGCCGGGTCGCTGACCAGGTAGCTGAAGGTGTTGCTGTCACGGTGGAAGAACGACTGCACCTGGACCGGCATTGGAGCTCTCCTCAGCGCGTGCCGAGCACGCGGTTCAGCAACTGCGCCAGGTTTTCACCGGCCAGCCGCAGCTGCGCTTCGGCCAGCGGCCGGTAGCGCTCGGTGTACTCGTCACCGATTTTACGCGAGGCCGGATAAACGCCAGCTTGCATGGAGATGCGGCAGCTGGCCTCGGCCCAGACCTGCGGGTCGCGCTGCGGGTTGGACTGGCGCGCCAGCTTCGGTGCGCGCTGGCTCTGCAGCACCGGCAGGTAGCCGGCATCGTCCAGCTTGCGGGTGTTGAGCATGCCGCTGTCCCACAGCGAGTGCAGGTTGGTACCGCGGTTGCCGAACTGCAGCTGGAAATCATTGCCGCCCTTGTCGTGGGCGTAGCCGGCGTGCATCGGCTGGTGGATGTCGCCGACCAGGTGCACGACGAACTTCAGCGCCTGCAGGCGCTCGCCGTCAGTCAGGCTGCGGTCGCCCAGAATGGCGCTCTGCGCCTTGAGGGCTTCGACGATGCAGTTGCCGTTCCTGCAGTGCTTCGGTGCTTCGTAGTGGCAGTCGTCTTCGGCAATGTTGACGTAGTGCCAGCCGGCCGAGCGACGGCCCAGGCCCGGGTCCTTGGCGCGCAGCTGGTCGGCCCAGGGCGCGATGCTGGCCAGGGTGGCGTCCGGTTCGGTGGCCAGCAGGCGGTCCACTTCGGCGCGGGCGGCGGGGGTGAGGCGGGCGTCGGCGACTTCGGCGACAAGGCGGTGGCCTTGCGCGCCCCAGGCATGGGCAGGGGCGGAGACGGACAGCAGGGCCGGCGCCAGGGCGGCGGCGAGGAACAGGGAGTGCAGGGCTTTCATGCGCCCATTCTAGCGGGGTAGGTGGATTGAAGAGCGGCGCGTTCCTGTTCCGAAGTGGAAGCGTAGAGGGAGGGGCGGCGGGACACGCCGTAAATCCGTCCTTGGAGGAGGCTCGATGGCGCCATCCATGCCGCCAACGGTCCCGCCGCCCCTCCCTCTGCGCTCCCCTCCAAACATGGCCGCGGAGGCGGATGCAAACGTCAAATGCAACATCAAAAACAAATGCAGGATCAAAATCGGCCTCCTGCAATTACAGGCAATCACTGCGCCTCGGATGCACGGGTTCTGCTCTTGCCTTTGCTTGAGCTGGTACGCACGCGGTGATGGGAAGGGGCAAGGCGGGGAGCGGAGCCGGGACCGTTGGCGCCATGGATGGCGCCATCGAGCCCCCAGGGATGGGTTTACGGCGTGTCCCGGCTCCGCTCCCTGCCTTGCCCCAGCTCCGGAACCGCTTCAGTCCCAGGCACAAAAAAGCCCCGGCAATTACCGGGGCAACATGCTGCGAGGGCTTTGCGTGTAGCGGGGGAGCGGGGGCGAAGCCCCCGCGCCCAATACACCGCTTTAGAACTTGAAGACGTACGAAGCGCCGTAGACCAGCGGATCGATGTTGACCGTGCCGATCTTCTCGCCGTTCAAC
This sequence comes from Stenotrophomonas sp. YJH_SMC_65, assembly GCF_059369475.1. NCBI lineage: Bacteria > Pseudomonadati > Pseudomonadota > Gammaproteobacteria > Lysobacterales > Lysobacteraceae > Stenotrophomonas > Stenotrophomonas sp. YJH_SMC_65. Next base: position 177,875 of record NZ_JCAFSR010000006.1, on the reverse strand, counting down.
TTCACCTTGCTGTCGATGTCGATCCAGCGCATGTCCACGCGCAGGGCGCCCTTCTCGCCGATCGCAAAGTCCACGCCGGCGTGTGCGGCCAGGCCCCACGAATCCTGCAGCTTCAGCTTGCTGCCGGCCAGCGCACCCGTAGTGTCTTCGCTGAAGAAGGTGGTGTAGTTCAGGCCGGCGCCGACGAACGGCGACACCTTGCCCTTGCTGTTGAAGTGGTACTGCAGGGTGACCACCGGCGGCAGCTGCTTGGTGCTGCCGACGCGGCCCAGGCCGTTGATGTTGATGTCGTGCTTGAACGGCAGCGCGGCCAGCACTTCGATGCCCAGGTTGTCGGCGATGAAGTACTCGCCGGTGATGGTCGGCTTGACGTCATTGTCGACGTCGACCTTCAGGGTGCCGCCGGCCAGCCAGCCGTTGTTCGACTTCGGCGCCACCTGGTGCACGCCGGCCGAGACGGTCCAGTCGCCCTTGGACTGGGCCATGGCCGGGGCGGCGGCGAGCGACAGGGCGGCGGCCAGGCTGGCCACGATCAGGGGGGAGGTCTTGCGCATGGGGGTGTTCTCGTTGCTGGGTGGATGGCGACAGTCTCGGCCTCACGCCGCGCTAACGCTTTGATCCGGATCAAATCCTGTCCGTGGGCCGGCCGGCGGTCCCGGCTGGCCCACGGTGGCCAGCGGCGGTTTGCTAGACTTGTGGGCCCTATCCATCCCGCCGCACCTGTCGCGGCCGCAGGAGCTTGAGAAATGGCAATCAAGGTTGGTATCAACGGTTTCGGTCGCATCGGGCGTAACGTCCTGCGCTCGGCGGTGCTGAACTTCGGCGACGACATCGAAATCGTGGCCATCAACGATCTGCTGGAGCCGGACTACCTGGCGTACATGCTCAAGTACGACTCCGTGCACGGCCGCTTCAAGGCCGACGTGGCGGTGCAGGGCAACGACCTGCTGGTCAACGGCAAGAAGATCCGCCTCACCCAGGAGCGCGATCCGGCCAACCTGAAGTGGAACGAAGTGGACGTGGACGTGGTGATCGAGTCCACCGGCCTGTTCCTGACCAAGGAAACCGCGCAGAAGCACATCGATGCGGGCGCGAAGAAGGTCATCATGTCGGCGCCGTCGAAGGACGACACCCCGATGTTCGTCTACGGCGTGAACGACAAGACCTACGCCGGCCAGGCGATCATCTCCAACGCGTCGTGCACCACCAACTGCCTGGCCCCGCTGGCCAAGGTCATCAATGACAAGTGGGGCATCAAGCGCGGCCTGATGACCACCGTGCACGCGGCGACCGCCACCCAGAAGACCGTTGACGGCCCGTCCAACAAGGACTGGCGCGGCGGTCGTGGCATCCTGGAGAACATCATCCCGTCGTCCACCGGTGCGGCCAAGGCCGTCGGCGTGGTCATCCCGGAACTGAACAAGAAGCTGACCGGCATGAGCTTCCGCGTCCCGACTTCGGACGTGTCGGTGGTCGACCTGACCGTCGAGCTGGAAAAGGAAGCCACCTACGCCGAGATCTGCGCTGAAGTGAAGGCACAGAGCGAAGGCCCGCTGAAGGGCATCCTGGGCTACACCGAAGACAAGGTGGTGGCCACCGATTTCCGTGGCGAGACCTGCACCTCGGTGTTCGACGCCGAAGCCGGCATCGCCCTGGATGGCACCTTCGTCAAGCTGGTCACCTGGTACGACAACGAGTGGGGCTACTCGAACAAGTGCCTGGAAATGGCCAAGGTCGTCGCCGCCAAGTAAGGCCGGCGAGCAGCGCGCGCGGACCCCGGCCTGGCCGGGGTTCGTCGTTTATGGGGCCAGCCCTGTCGTAGCATGGGCCGGTCGACCGCTGCCGCTGGGGCGCGGAACCGCATTGGAAGCATGCAATGGAAGCACTGATAGCCCTGGTCGTACTGGTTCTTCTGGCTATTCCGCTGTTGCTGGTGGTCGCGCTGGTGATGATCGCCGGCCTGCGCCGCCGCGTCGCTGCGCTGGAAAGCGCGCTGGCCGATGCGCCGGCCAGTGTCAGGCCGGTGGCTACCGCGCCTGCGGCTGAACGGCCTGCGGCCACGCCTTCGGCCAGTGCCGATCCACCGTTCCTGCGGCCGGTCGTCACTGCTGCACCGCAGCCCCCGCAGCCGCCGGCGCGCGAGGCAGCGCCCACCGGAGCGCCCGTCCTTCGTCCTGTTGCGCCACCGCCAGTACCGCCTGCGCCGGTGCAGCCACCGTTGCCTTCCGAGCCGGCACTGCCCAACTTCATCGAGCGCGGCATTGGCGCGGTCAAGCGTTGGTTCACCGAAGGCAACGTGCCGGTCAAGATCGGCATGCTGGTGCTGCTGGCCGGTGTCGCGGCGCTGCTGAAGTACGTCAGCGACCAGGGCTGGCTGGTGTTGCCGATCGAGCTGCGCCTGGCCGGCATCACCGTGGGCGCGCTGGGCCTGCTGGCCTTCGGCTGGCACCAGCGCGAGCGCCGGCGCCTGTTTGCGCTGGCCTTGCAGGGCGGTGCCATCGGCGTGCTGCTGCTGACCATCTTCGCGGCCTTCAAGCGCTTCGACCTGATTCCGCCGGGCTTCGCCTTCGCCAGCTCCATTGCCCTGGTGGCCGGGCTGTGCGTGCTGGCGGTGGTGCAGAACTCGCGCACGCTGGCCGTGCTGGGGATCCTGGCCGGCTTCATGGCACCGCTGTGGCTGTCCACCGGCAGCGGCAATCACGTGGGGCTGTTCAGCTATTACGCGGTGCTCAACGCAGGCATTTTCGCCATCGCCTGGTTCCGCCCTTGGCGCGCGCTGAACCTGCTGGGCTTCGCCTTCACTTTCGGCATCGGCACCTTCTGGGGCGTGCTGCAGTACGTACCGGACAAGTTCAGCAGCACTGAGCCGTTCCTGCTGTTGTTCTTCGTGTTCTACCTGCTGATCCCGCTGCTGTACGCGCGCCGCCAGCCGGCCGGCCGGCGCGATCTGATCGATGGCAGCCTGGTGTTCGGCGCGCCGCTGGTCGCATTCTCGTTGCAGGCAGGCATGCTGCACGAACAACCGATGACGCTGGCACTATGCGCGCTGGGCCTGGCCGCGATCTACGCGGTACTGGCACGGGCGCTGATCGCACGTGCCTCGTACACCATGCTGGCGCAGTCGCATGCCGTGCTTGCGGTGGGCTTCGCCACGCTGGCGGTGCCGCTGGCCTTGTCGGCGCGTGCCACCGGTGCCGTGTTTGCGCTGGAAGGTGCAGGCCTGGCCTGGTTGGGGCTGCGCCAGAAGCGCTGGCTGCCGCAGGTATCCGGCGCGTTGCTGCAGATCGGCGCCGCATTCGCCTTCGTTGCCGGTGGCGACCACTGGCACGAAGACCTGCGCTTCCTGATCAACCCGACCGCCATCGGCGCGCTGTTGCTGGCCCTGGCCGGCTTCGCGTCGGCGTGGAGCTACCAGCGCAGGCCACGTCATGAGGTCGCACTGGTGTACTACCTGTGGGGCCTGCTGTGGTGGCTGGGCGGCCTGGTCCATGAGATCACGCGCTTCTTCCCGTACCGCACCGAAGTGGACGCGTTGCTGGTGCTGGCCGCGGTCACTGCCTGGCTGGTGGCCGAAGTGCAGCGTCGCCAGCCGGCACGTGCACTGGGCGTGACCGCACTGGCCATGCTCGCGCTGGGCTTCCCGCTGGCCCTGGTGCAGAGCGATGCACACCACCAGCCGTTCGCCGGTTATGGCGCGCTGGCCTGGGCGGTGTTCGCGGTGCTGGGCGTGCGGACCCTGCTGTGCCTGCGCCAGGGCGGCGATACCGTGGCCCGCATCGCGCAGTTCCTGTGGTGGCTGCTGTGGCCGTCGCTGCTTTCGCTGCTGGCCCTGTGGGGCGGTGGCGAAGCCGATCTGGCGCAGGGCTGGACGACCCTGCTGGTGACCTTGCCATGGCTGCTGATGGCGGCACTGTCGCTGTGGCGCTGGAATGCGCTGCGCTGGCCATTGGGACAGGCCTTCGACAGCGTGCGCGTCCCGCTGCAGTGCGTGCTGTTCGGCCTGCTGTCGATCGGCTGGCTGTTGGGCCAGCTGCTGCCGGGCGACGCTGCACCGCTGTTGTGGCTGCCGGTGCTGAATCCGGCCGAGATCGGCCAATGGTTGAGCCTGTTGCTGCTGGCGCGCTGGCTGTACAGCAATCAGGGTTCGCAGGCCCCGCAGGCATTGCTGAACATCCGCATGCCGCTGCTGGCACTGGCGGCCTTCGTCGCGCTGACCAGCCTGGTGCTGCATGGCGTGCACCATTGGGGTGGGCTGGCGTGGAACGCGTCGATGATGCGCTTCAGCCTGGCCCAGACCAGCCTGACCGTGTTGTGGAGCGTGCTGGGCGTGATTGCCTGGGTGTGGGGTTCGCGTCGTGGCCAGCGTGTGCTGTGGATGGTCGGTGCCGTGCTGATGGGCGTGGTACTGGCCAAGCTGGTTATTGTCGATCGCCAGCACCTGGGCAACCTGCTGGGCATCGCATCGTTCATCGCCTACGGCCTGCTGTGCACGGTCGTGGGTTATCTGGCACCGGCTCCGCCGAGCGTGGCGCCGACCGTGGAGGAAAAGCAATGAGGAAGTGGAGCAGGGCGCTGCTGCCGGCGATGTTCGGCATGCTGGCCGCCGTCGTGGTGCAGGCGGCTGATTACCGCACGCAGTATGCCGAGCAATGGCCGCTCACATTGTCCAGCGCGCAGTCCGGTGCCTACCGCATCGTGCTGGAGCCGGCGATCTACCGCCGTGCCGTGAGCCCCGACCTCAGCGACCTGCAGGTGTTCAATGCAGCCAGCCAGCTGCTGCCGTCGGCACTGCTGGCGCCGGACCAGCCGCTGGCGCAACCGCCGGTGCAGCGTGAACTGCCGTGGTTCGTGCTGCCGCCGCTGGCCGATGCCCAGCGCAACGATCTGCAGCTGCTGACCGAGCGTGATACCGATGGGCGCGTGCGCCGGGTCGAAGCACGGGTGAGTGGCGGGGCGACGGCGAACGGGCAGGGCGGCTGGCTGATCGACGCCAGCATGCTCGACCAGCAGCCGCTGGCGGCGCTGGTGCTGGACTGGGCCGACAGCGGCCAGCCGCTGCAGGCGCAGGTTCAGCTGGATGCCAGTGATGACCTGCAGCACTGGCGATCGATGGGTCGCGACGTGCCGCTGGTGGATCTGCAGCGCGCCGGCAAGCGCCTGCTGCAGCGCCGCCTGCAGGTGGACGGCACTGCACGCTACCTGCGCATCCTGGCGCAGGGCGACTCGCGGCTGCCGACCCTGCGCGGCGTGTTGGCGGAACTGCCGCCAGCGCCGGCCACGCTGCCGTGGGAATGGCTGTCGCTGGAGCCGACGTCGAAGGGCAAGGGCGAATACACCTTCGAGATGGATGGCCGGTTCCCGGTGGCGCGCGCCGATGTGGCCAGCACCGACAACAGCCTGGTGCAATGGACGCTGTTCAGTCGTGATGACGAGAGTGCCGAGTGGCAGCGCCGCAGCGCGCCGTGGATCGCCTACCAGGTGCAACAGGGCACGCAGGGCCAGCGCCAGCAGTCGGCGGCGCAGCCGCTGGGCGGCGTGCACCGCGACCGCTACTGGAAGCTGGTGGCGAATCCGGCGGAATCTGCCACTGCGCCGACGCTGCGCCTGGGCTACCAACCGGAAGTGCTGGTGTTCCTGAGCCAGGGTGCGGCGCCCTACGCACTGGCGGTGGGCAGCGCGACCGCGCGCCGCACGGACGCGCCGATCGGGGTGTTGATCGAGGAACTTCGGCAGCGCAACGATCCGTCGTGGCAGCCGACGCTGGCGCGACTGGAAGGCAGCCCGGAACCGCTGGCGGGCGACGCGGCGCTGAAACCGCAGCATGACTGGAAGTCGTGGCTGTTGTGGGCGCTGCTGGGTCTGGGCGTGCTGGTGGTGGGTGGCCTGGCGCTCAGCCTGCTTCGGCAGAAGCCGACGCCTTCGGCGTAGGTTCCGGCGAACGGCGCGGCCCCTCGTGGGTGGCTGCAAAGCGCGATCCCGGGGATGGGCCGAGCGGGTGGGCTGGGCAGGGGACGCCGTGAATCCGTCCCTGGAGGCTTAGCCGCGCCATCCATGGCGCGGATACCCCTGCCCAGCCCACCCGCCCGGCCTCTGACAGTTTCCGTGTGCGTCCACCCACGGAAAGAAAAAAAAGAAGAGCAAAAGCTGCTTGGCTGGGCGCTCTTTGTAGAGCCGAGCCCACGCTCGGCTGCTCTCCACGAGATCCCCAGCCGAGCATCAGCTCGGCTCAACCTTCCATCGCCCTCCGACACCAGAAACCGTCTTTGCTTTCGCCGTCCGCTCCGCCTCATGAACCTGTCGAGGCCAGGGGGGTCTGGGCTCGCGGGGGCGTAAGCGCCATGGATGGCGCGCCCGAGCCTCCAGGGATGGATTCACGGCGTCCCCCGCGAGCCCACACCGCCCCGGCCCACCCACAGCATCACAAGGCGCCAGCGCGTTGGCTCTGGCTGTTGCCGTTGCTGTTGCCGTGCGCCTCTGCCTGCCGCAGGCATCGGCCCTCCCACCAGCCGCACCCGATACAATGGCCGCCTGCCGTAGCCCGGCATCCCGTCCCTGAGCCAAAGAGTTGCCCATGTCCATCGTCCGCATGACCGACCTCGACCTCTCCGGCAAGCGCGTGCTGATCCGCCAGGATCTGAACGTGCCGATCGAGAATGGCCGCATCACTTCCGAACAGCGCATCACCGCTTCGCTGCCGACGCTCAAGCGCGCGCTGGAGCAGGGCGCGGCAGTGATGGTCACCTCGCACCTGGGGCGCCCGAAGGAAGGCGTGTGGAGCGAGGCCGACTCGCTGGCGCCGGTCGCCCAGCGCCTGTCCGAGCTGCTCGGCCGCGAGGTTCCGCTGGTGCGTGACTGGGTCGACGGCGTCGACGTGCAGCCGGGCCAGCTGGTGCTGCTGGAAAACTGCCGCATGAATGTCGGCGAGGGCAAGGACGACGAGGCCCTGTCGAAGAAGTACGCCGCCCTGTGCGACGTGTTCGTGATGGATGCCTTTGGTACCGCACACCGCGCGCAGGCCTCGACCCATGGCGTCATCCGCTTCGCCCCGGTCGCGGCCGGTGGCCCGCTGTTGATGGCCGAGCTGGACGCGCTGGCGCAGGCGCTGGACGCACCGGCCAAGCCGCTGCTGGCCATCGTTGCCGGTAGCAAGGTCAGCACCAAGCTGGAACTGCTGGCCAACCTGGTCGGCAAGGTCGACCAGCTGATCGTTGGTGGTGGCATCGCCAACACCTTCATCGCTGCCGCCGGCTACAAGGTCGGCAAGTCGCTGTATGAGCCGGACCTGCTGGACACCGCGAAGAAGATCGTGGCCGATGCCAAGGCGCGTGGCGCCGACATCCCGCTGCCGGTCGACGTGGTCACCGCCAAGCAGTTCATGCCGGACGCTGTTGCCGAAGTGAAGGCGGTCGACGCCGTCGCCGAGGACGACCTGATCCTGGATATTGGCCCGCAGACCGCTGCGCAGTACGCGCAGCTGATCGGAAAGGCCGGCACCGTGGTCTGGAACGGCCCGGTCGGCGTGTTCGAGTTCGAAGCCTTCAGCAAGGGCACCGAAGCGCTGGCCCGCGCCATCGCCAGCTCGCCGGCATTCTCCATCGCGGGCGGTGGCGACACCCTGGCGGCGGTCGACAAGTTCGATATCGCCGGGCAGGTCAGCTATATCTCCACTGGCGGTGGTGCGTTCCTGGAGTTCCTGGAAGGCAAGACCCTGCCGGCCGTCGCCGCGCTCGACGCGCGCGGCGCATGAGTGCCGACCGTAGCAAGGATGTCCTGTTCTTCGACCTCGACGGCACGCTGATCGATTCGCAGGTGGGCATCACCGCCTGCATCGCCTATGCGCTGCAGAAGATGGACCATCCGGTGCCGCCGCAGGAGACGCTGCTGGGCTGGATCGGTCCGTCGCTGCGCACCACCTTCGCGCCGCTGTTCGTCGAACCGGCACGGGTGGAACAGGCGGTGGGCTACTACCGTGAGCGCTTCGACGCCGAAGGCTGGCGCGAACACACGGTGTACCCGCAGGTGGAAGACACGCTGCGCACGCTGCATGGCCGTGGCCACCGCCTGGCGGTGGTCACCGCCAAGAACGAGCCGCATGCGCGCCGCATCCTTGCACACCTGCCGTTTGGCGGGCTGTTCGAGGAGATCATCGGTTCGACCCTGGATGGCTCGCGCAGCCACAAGCCGGAGCTGGTCGGGGAAGCTCTGCGCCGGCTGCAGGTGCAGCCCGCACAGTGCTGGATGATCGGCGACCGCCGCATGGACATCGAAGGCGCGCGTCACCACGGCCTGCGCAGCGTGGGTGTGCTGTGGGGCTTTGGCGGTGAGGCGGAACTCACCGCGGCCGGCGCTGGCCAGCTGGCACGCGAACCGGCGCAGCTGGAAACGCTGCTGGCCTAGCTCCCTGTAGCGCCGAGCCGATGCCCGGCTGCTCCGGCGAGTGGCCAGCCGGGCATGGGCTCGGCTCTACGGAATGCCCTGCGCCAGCGTATGTCCGGACAATGTCCGTTGCATGACCTGCGGAGTCAGGCAGCACAAGGCTGTAACCGTATACATGCGGCGTGAAGGATGTGCTAATTTCCGTTCTTTAACGGGAGAGGCCCATCCACCATGTTCGAGCGTCAGCGTCGCACCAAGATCCTTGCCACCCTCGGTCCGGCCACTGATCCGCCGGGCGTGCTGGAGGATCTTTTCCGCGCCGGCGTCAATGTGGTGCGCCTGAACTTCAGCCATGGCGATCCGTCCGGCCAGGCCAAGCGTGCTGCCGAAGTGCGCGCCGCGTCGGCCCGCGTGGGCGTGGAAGTGGGCATCCTGGCCGACCTGCCGGGCCCGAAGATCCGCATCGAGCGCTTCGCCGAAGGTAAGGTGCAGCTGAAGGCGGGTGACCGCTTCGACCTGATCGCCAGCGAGAACGCCGGCCCGGGCAACGCCAGCCAGGTGGGCGTGAGCTACCTCGGCCTGCCGCAGGACGTGGGCCCGGGTGATGTGCTGCTGCTCGACGACGGCCTGATGCAGCTGCAGGTGGTGGAAGTGCAGGGCGAGCGCATCGTCAACACCGTGCTCAACGATGGTGTGTTGTCCGACCGCAAGGGCCTGAACAAGCAGGGCGGCGGCCTGTCGCTGGGTGCCCTGACCGAGCGCGACAAGGAACTGATCGGCATCGTTGCCAAGATCGGCGTGGACTTCATCGCCGTGTCGTTCTGCCGCAACGCGCAGGACATGAACGACGCGCGCGACATCGCCCGCTCGCACGGCTGTGATGCCGCCCTGGTGTCGAAGATCGAGCGCACCGAGGCGATCGAGAACCTGGAAGAAATCGTCGAGGCCAGCGACGTGGTGATGGTTGCCCGTGGCGACCTTGGCGTGGAAATCGGCGATGCCGAGCTGCCGGGCCTGCAGAAGAAGATCATCAAGGCCTCGCTGGCGCAGAACAAGGTGGTGATCACCGCCACGCAGATGCTGCAGTCGATGGTGGAAAGCCCGATCCCGACCCGCGCCGAAGTGCTGGACGTGGCCAACTCGGTCATCGACGGTACCGACGCGGTGATGCTGTCGGCGGAAACCGCCGCCGGTGCCTACCCGGTCAAGGCGGTGGAAGCGATGGCACGCATCTGCCTGGGTGCCGAGCGCCAGTTCCAGACCGAGACCGATTTCAACGCCTCGCCGCGCAACCTGGAACGTGCCGACCAGGCAATTGCCATGGCCACCATGTTCCTGTCGCAGCATGTGGGCGTGCGCGCGATCGTGGCCATGACCGAATCCGGCGGCACCGCGCGTTACCTGTCGCGTTTCCGCGCCAAGGCGCCGGTGTTCGCGGTCACCCGCCACGACGGCGCGCGTCGCCAGATGGCGCTGATGCGCGATGTGTTCCCGATCAACTTCGACAGCCGCGGCCTGACCCCGCGCGAAGCGGCGCGCGGCAGCATCCGCCTGCTGGTCGAATCGGAACTGCTGCAGGCCGGTGACCGCGTTGTGTTCACCAGCGGCGAGCACATGGAAACCCATGGTGCCACCAACACCCTGCGCCTGCTGGAAGTGGGCGAGGATGGCCGCGCCATCGGCCTGGGCGATCTGTAAGCCCTGACGGTCGGGTCGGCGCTGCCGATCTGGGGTCAGAGCCCTGAAGGGATCTGACCCCGTACTGACCAGGGGTCAGATCCCTGAAGGGGCTCTGACCCCATGCCGCAGGACATCCTTTGTCCTGCGTAGACGTGGAAGCGTTTCCATCCTGTCCTCCACGGCGAGGCAACGGGCAGCAGGGCTATACTTACGTTTTTCCCGCACCCGCCACAGGAAATACATGAGCATCGAACAGCTGGCTGAAACCGCCCAGGCCATGGTCGCCCCGGGCAAGGGCATCATCGCGATCGACGAATCCACCGCTACCATCGCCAAGCGTTTCGCCGGCGTCGGTATCGAGAACACCGAGGAGAACCGTCGCGCCTACCGCGAGCTGCTGCTGACCACGCCGAAGCTCAACGAGCACATTTCCGGCGCCATCCTGTACGACGAGACCATCCGCCAGTCGACCAAGGACGGCGTGCCGTTCGCCAAGTACATGGCCGACCACGGCATGATTCCGGGCATCAAGGTGGACAAGGGTGCGCACCCGCTGGCCGGCTGCCCGGGCGAGCTGGTGACCGAAGGCCTCGACGGCCTGCGCGAGCGCCTGCAGGAGTATTACAAGCTGGGCGCGCGCTTCGCCAAGTGGCGTGCGGTCATCAACATCGGCGAGAGCATCCCGTCGGGCACCTGCATCGAGTCCAACGCCCATGCGCTGGCCCGCTATGCAGCGCTGTGCCAGGAATGCGGCCTGGTGCCGATGGTCGAGCCGGAAGTGATCATGGACGGCGAACACGACATCGAAACCTGCTACGAAGTCACCGAAGCCACCCTGCGCTCGCTGTTCGACGCGCTGTACCAGCAGAACGTGCTGCTGGAAGGCACCATCCTGAAGGCCTCGATGGTCATCTCCGGCAAGGACTGTGAAGAGCAGGCCGATGTCGAGGAAGTGGCCGAGTCGACCGTGATGTGCCTGAAGAGCACCGTGCCGGCGATCCTGCCGGGCGTGGTGTTCCTGTCCGGTGGCCAGAGCGACGAGCAGTCCACCGAGCACCTGAACGCGATGAACCAGCTGGGCAACCTGCCGTGGCCGCTGAGCTTCTCCTACGGCCGCGCCATGCAGCAGGCCGCGCTGAAGCTGTGGGCCAAGGACATGAAGGGCAACTACGCTGCTGCCCAGAAGACGGTGTACGAGCGCGCCAAGGACAACGGCCTGGCCGCGCTGGGCAAGTGGAACGGTTGATCCGTCCCATCGCCGGATGAACAAGGCAGCGCCGGCATCACGCCGGCGTTTGCTTTTGCGGGTATCTTTTCCGCCCCCGCGTGCCTGGCCGGTATGCGGGAACCACATGGAAGGCCAAGGAGAAACAACATGCGTTTGGCAGCAATCACACTGGCCGTTGCCACGGTCCTGGTCGCCAGCGGTTGCAACCGCATCGGCGGCGGCGCGGACGCGGGCAAGGCCGCGTCACTCGATTTCGACAAGCCGGTATCCGGCGAGATCACCTCGCGCAGCGGCATCAACTACAACGACGGCAGCCACCACCAGCTCTACCAGATCAAGCTGGAAGACAAGCAGCTGGTCGGGCTGAAGCTGACCGGTTCGCTGAGCGGCTCGATCGCCGTGTTCAACAACGGCAGCCTGGTGGCCAGCAGCAACACCGGCTACGAGCGCGAAGGCGACGTCTCGGTGGCCTTCCGTGCCAACGGTGGCGGCACCTACCAGGTGGCGGTCAACGCCAACGGCTCGACCGACTACGGTCCTTACCGCCTGCGCGCCGAGAAGTTGGTGCCGTACGACGGCAAGCCGCTGGCGGGCAGCGGCGAGATCGTCGACATGCTGGCCGGTGGTTCCCAGGACTACACCCTGCAGGTGGACAAGGCCGGCCTGTACGAGATCCGCCTGGTGTCGGATGTCTTCGATCCGGTGCTGAAGCTGTCGGGCCAGGGCGTGGATGCAGAGAATGACGATGGCGGCGACAGCACCAACTCGCGCCTGACCCTGTCACTGAAGCCGGGCAAGTACACCCTGACCGCGCGCGGCCTCGGCGACGGCGTCAGCGGCATGTTCACCCTGTCGGCCAACCGCATCGAGCTGCCCGGCAATCTGGTCGAGCGCGATGGCACGGCACTGCCGAAGTCGGGCAGCGTGTACACGATGCTCGACAACGATGGCCGTCGCCGCTTCCTGCTGTCGCTGGACCGCCCGGCCGATGTGCGCCTGGATGCGATATCCAGCCAGGTTGATACCGTGCTGCGCGTGGTCGGCGGCGATGTCGAGCTGACCGACGACGATGGTGGCAACGGCACCAATTCGCGCTTGGAAGAGACCCTGCCGGCCGGTCATTACACGGTCGACGTGTCCAGCCTGAACAATGGCGCGGGCATGGTGGAAGTGCGCGTGCAGGTGGATGGCGCCAGCGCCGATGGGGCTGCGGCCTCGGCGGCACGTGCCGCAGCCGACGCAGCCGCCGTGGCCGATGACGCCGCCGCGGTGGAAGCTGCCAGCCGTTGAGCGTGCCCCACGCCATGCGTGGCTGAGCACGACGGTGCAACGGAAAAGGCCGGGCACTGCCCGGCCTTTTTCTTTACGTCGCGCACCGGGATTCAGTGCGCGGCGGCAAAACCCGCATCACCCAGGGGCGGCAGCATCGCCCCGCGCGGTTCGCTGTCCGCGCTTTGCCCGGCGGCGCTCAACGCCTGCTGGTAGGCCTTGGCCGTAGCGGTATTGAACGCCACCAGCACGATGCGCATCGGTTGCGCATGGCTGCGCTGCCACGCCAGTGTTTCGGTCACTGCGATCTGCGCCGCCTGGTACAGCGGATAGCCATAGACACCGCAGCTGATCGCCGGGAACGCGATCGACTGCACGCCCAGCGACTCGGCCAGCTGCAGCGACTTCCAGTAGCAGTTGGCAAGCAGCGCCGGTTCGTCGCGCTGGCCGTCATGCCAGACCGGGCCCACCGTGTGCAGTACATGGCGCGCCGGCAGCGCATGGGCGCTGGTGGCGCGCACTTCGCCCGTCGGGCAACGCACGCCCGGGCGCAGCTCCGGCAACTGCGCGCACTCGGCCAGCAATGCGGGGCCGGCCGCGCGATGGATCGCGCCGTCGACACCGCCGCCACCGAGCAGTGTTTCGTTGGCCGCGTTGACGATCGCATCCACCGCCAGGGTCGTGATGTCACCCTGCCAAACCTCGATCTTCATGCGTCCGTCTCCTGCCTGTGAGGTGATCCGCGCAGCATCTGCGCCGGCTGTTCCCACGGTAGGGGACAGGGCATCGATACTGCGTCATGACCGTCTCACGCGCTGCGATCCGACGGCCTTCACGCACGATGGCGGGCGACGCCTTCACGCAGGCTGAAGCAGAGCGGGGTCAGATCCTTTCCCGCATGGGAAAGGCTCTGACCCCTGTCGCTGATCCACGCGGGTGGGGTCAGAGCCCTTTCCCTGCGGCAAAGGGATCCGACCCCGGGCGGTTTACGGCAGGCCGGCCAGCCAGTCGTCGTCGGAGCCTTCGTTGACATCGGCGAACAGCGGCGTGGAGAAATAGCGTTCACCGGTGTCCGGCAGCATCGCCAGGATCACCGCGCCGGGTTCGGCGCGGGCAGCCACGTCCAGCGCGCTGGCCACGGTGGCACCGGCAGAGATGCCGACGAAGATGCCTTCCTCGGCGGCCAGGCGGCGCGCGGTGGCGATCGCGCGGTCATCTTCGACCGAGACCAGTTCGTCCACCACATCGCGGTTGAGCACGTCCGGCACGAAGTCCGGGGTCCAACCCTGGATCTTGTGCGGCTTCCAGTCATCGCCCTTGAGCAGGGCGGCGCCGGCCGGCTCGGTGGCGATGATGCGGGTCTGCGGGCGCGCGACCTTCAGCACTTCGCCCACACCAGTGAGCGTGCCGCCGGTGCCCCAGCCGCTGACGAAATAGTCCAGCCGCTTGCCGGCGAAGTCGCGCAGGATTTCCGCGGCGGTGGTGTTGCGGTGATAGGCCGGGTTGGCCGGGTTGGCGAACTGGCTGGCCAGGAACCAGCCGTGCTGTTCGGCCAGTTCGGCTGCCTTGCGCACCATGCCGCTGCCGCGTTCGGCGGCCGGGGTCAGGATCACCTTGGCACCATAGGCACGCATCAGCTTGCGGCGCTCGACCGAGAAGGTCTCGACCATGGTCGCCACGAACTTGTAGCCGCGCGCTGCGGCGACCATCGCCAGTGCCACGCCGGTATTGCCCGAGGTGGCCTCCACGATGGTGTCGCCCGGCTTGAGCAGGCCACGCGCTTCAGCGTCGAGGATGATCGCCAAAGCCAGGCGGTCCTTGACCGAGCCGCCCGGATTGAACGACTCGACCTTGGCGTAAACGCTGACCTGCGGCGGTGCCAGACGCTGCAGCTTGACGATGGGGGTGTTGCCGACGGTGTCGAGGATGGAGTCGTACAGGGCCATGGAAGCGCTCCGGAAACGGGGCCGCGCCGGGCTTCGGCGGGCGAAGGGGGAGGGCTGGCTGTTCAGGCCAGCGGCTGCCGGCTGACCGTAGCGCCGGCATATGACGCCCGGAAATGACCAGATACCTTTCTTAAACAACCTTTGGTTATAAGCTGGTGACGGCAATTGACCCTAGAGTGGACCTCCGCCCCACGCCGCCTGCCTGCCCATGACGCTGACCCAGCTGCGCTACCTGGTTGCCATCGCCGACGCCGAGCTGAACATCACGCTGGCCGCCTCGCGCGTGCATGCCACCCAGCCCGGCTTGTCCAAGCAGCTCAAGCAGCTGGAGGACGAGCTGGGTTTCCTGTTGTTCGTGCGCAAGGGCCGCAGCCTGGAGTCGGTCACCCCGGCCGGGACCGAGGTGATCGCCCGCGCCCGCGCCGTGCTGGCCGAGGCCAACAACATCCGCACCTACGCGGCCAACCAGCGGCGCGAGAGCCAGGGCCAGCTGATCCTGACCACCACCCACACCCAGGCGCGCTTCGTGCTGCCGCCGGCGGTGGCGGCGATCAAGCAGGCTTACCCGCAGGTCAGCGTGCACCTGCAGCAGGCCGGTGAAGCCGACGCGCTGGATCGCTTGAACCAGGGTGACGCGGATATCGCCATCATCAGCACCGCTGGGGGGGAGCCCACCGATGGCATCGCGGTGCCACTGTTCCGCTGGCGACGCCTGGTGGTGGTGCCCAAGGGCCACCCGCTGGACCGCGCCGGGCGTGCACCGGACCTGGCCGCGCTGGCCCGGCAACCATTGATCAGCTACGAATCCTCGACCCGCCCGAATTCGTCGCTGCAGCGTGCGTTTGCCGCCAACGGGCTGGTGCCGGATCTGGCGCTGACCGCGCTGGATGCCGATCTGATCAAGACCTATGTGCGTACCGGCCTGGGCGTGGGCCTGCTGGCCGAAATGGCGGTCAGTTCCAACGACGAAGACCTGAGGTCGTGGCCGGCGCCGGACCCGATCAGCGAGTGCATCGCCTGGGCGGTGCTGCCGCGCGACCGCGTGCTGCGTGATTACGCGCTGGAGCTGGTGCATGTGCTGGCACCGCAGATCGATCCGCGCGACCTGCGGCGGGTGCTGGATGGCAACCAGGCGGCCGCGTGGCCGGTGCCACCGACCTGGGAATCACTGACTCAGACCATCACGGTGTGAGGGGGGCGAGCAGGGCTTGCAGCCCTGCACCTGCCGAATCAATGGCAACAGCCGAAGCAACAGCTGGCTTCCGTGGGAGGCGGGGCGGTGTGGGCAGGCAGGACACGCCGTAAACCCATCCCTGGGGGCTCGATGGCGCCATCCATGGCGCCAACGGTCCTGTCTGCCCACACCGCCCCACCTCTGACAGATCTTCGCGGCTGTTGGTAGGTGTCGACCTTGGTCGACACGGTAGATCCACGCCATGCGTGGATGAAAGCTGTCAGATATCGAAATACATCTGGGGTCAGATCCGTTTTCCTTCGGAAAACGGATCTGACCCCAAAGCCGTTCCAACAGACCGCAGGAAACTGTCGAAGGCGGGGTGGGTCCGGTTGCGGGAGTGTCCGCGGCATGGATG
Organism: Stenotrophomonas sp. YJH_SMC_65; assembly: GCF_059369475.1. NCBI lineage: Bacteria > Pseudomonadati > Pseudomonadota > Gammaproteobacteria > Lysobacterales > Lysobacteraceae > Stenotrophomonas > Stenotrophomonas sp. YJH_SMC_65. Next base: position 161,784 of record NZ_JCAFSR010000006.1, on the reverse strand, counting down.
CCGCGGCCAAGCCCCCATGGATGGGTTTACGGCGTCTCCCGCAACCGGACCCGCCCCGCCATTCAACAGGAAGCCAGCTTTTGCTTTTGCTGTTGCTTCGGCTCTTGCCGTGGACGTGGCCTCTGCAGGTGCAGGGCGCAGCCCTGCCGATAAACCCCCTCCTGCGACGGTTCGTCGCACGGGCAACCCTGGACCCGGCTCTACACTAGCGGGATGACCCGGCTGTCCCGCCCGCAGCGCCTTCTGCTCCAGCTTGCCGTCCTGGCGACGCTGCTGATGGTGCTTGCGCCGCTGGTCAGCCGCGCGCTGCAGGCGCAGCCGATGGACCACGCTGCGATGGCCGGCATGGACCACGCGCACATGCAGCATGATGGTGCCGTAGCGGGCCAGAGCCCCTTGCCCGGGCACACGGATCCGACCCCACCGGCCGATCCCCACGCCATGCACGGCGAAGCCTGCGAATACTGCGTGCTGGCGATGCGCCTGCTGCCGTGGCTGGCCGTGCTGGTGCTGCTGTTGCCGCTGTTGTGGCGGCCGCGGCTGGTGTTCCCCTGGTCGCGGCAGGTGCTGCCCGCGCTGTGCTGGCCGGCGCATGCCGCGCGTGGGCCGCCGCCTTTCTCCATCGTTCGCTGATGTCCCTGTCGAATCTGCCGCACGACGCCTGACCGGGCGCCGTGCGCGCGTGCGTACCTTGGAGCTGTTCCGATGAAAATGACTTCCCGCCCCGCGGGCGCCTGTGCGCGCCTGCCGGTTGCCCTTGGCCTGGCCGCAGCTGCAACGCTCGCCCATGCCGCGCCCGCCGAAGAGGCGCGTACCCTCGACACCCTGGTGGTCACCGCTGCCGCACCGTCCTCGCCACTGCACTGGGTGACCGACCCACGCCTGCCGCGGCAGCCGGTACCCGCCAGTGATGGCGCCGATTACCTGAAGACCGTTCCCGGTTTCTCCGCCATCCGCAACGGCGGCACCAACGGTGACCCGGTGCTGCGCGGCATGTTCGGTTCGCGCCTGAACATCCTCAGCAATGACGGCAACCTGATCGGTGCCTGCCCGTCGCGCATGGACAATCCGCTGTCCTACATCGCGCCGGAAAGCTTCGACCGGCTGACCATCATCAAGGGCCCGCAGAGCGTGCGCTGGGGCGCAGGTGCCTCGGCTGGCACCGTACGCTTCGAGCGCGATACACCGCGCTTCGAAGAGCCGGGCCTGCGTGCCGATGCCAGTGCGCTGGTCGGTTCGCGCAACCGCAACGACCAGGTGCTCGACCTGACCCTGGGCAACCCGACCGGCTATGTGCGCGCCAGTGGCAACCGTTCCGAAGCCGATGACTACAAGGACGGCCATGGCGATGTGGTGCCATCGAAGTGGCGCAAGTGGAACGGTGACGTGGCGATCGGCTGGACGCCGGATGCCGACACGCTGCTGGAAATTTCTGCCGGTGCCGGAGATGCGATCGCACGCTATGCGGGACGCGGCATGGACGGGGCCGCGTTCGAACGCACCAGCTATGCCGCGCGCTTCGAGAAGCGCAACCTGCCGGGCGCGTGGGACACGGTGCAGGCCAACGTGTACTACAACGAGGCCGATCACGTGATGGACAACTACACGCTGCGTGCGCCGAACCCGAACAGCATGATGCCGATGCCGATGGCCTCGAACGTGGATCGCCGTACCCAGGGCGGCCGGGTCAGTTCCGAGTGGCGCTGGCAGGACGTGCAGCTGGTGGCGGGCGTGGACGGCGAAGACAGCCGCCATCGTGGGCGCATGGGCATGGGCCGCGGCACCTATCGCCAGGTGGCGTGGGAGACCGATGCCCACTTCCGCCGCTATGGCGTGTTCACCGAGTTGACCCTCGGCGCCGGCACCGATCAGCGTTGGATCAGCGGCCTGCGCATCGATCGCGCCAGCGTGCGCGACGAGCGGCAGTCGCTCCGCGGAATGATGGGCAACATGCCCAATCCGACTGCGGGCCAGCGTCGCAAGGAATGGCTCGGCAGTGGCTTCCTGCGCTACGAGCAGGACCTGGCCGACGGCCTGACCTGGTACGCCGGCCTCGGCCACAGTGAACGCATGCCCGACTACTGGGAGCTGTTCTCGCCCGACCACGGCCCGGCCGATGCGGTGAACGCGTTTGCCGGCATCCAGCCCGAGCGCACCACCCAGCTCGACGCTGGCCTGCAGTACAAGGGACCGCGCGTGCAGGCCTGGGTCTCGGCGTACGCCGGGCAGATCCAGGACTACATCCTGTTCACCTACCACCGCAGCGGCGCGATGGGGATGAGCCAGGCCAGCAACGTCGATGCGCGCATCGCCGGTGCCGAGGCGGGGCTGGAAGTGAGCGTGGCCGAACAGTGGAAGCTGGGTGGCACGCTGGCCTATGCCTGGGGCGAGAACCGCGACCAGCAGCGTCCGTTGCCGCAGATGCCGCCGCTGGAAGCGCGCCTGAGTGCGAACTGGGAAGGCCAGCGCTGGAGCGCCGGTGCGCTGCTGCGCGCGGTGACCCACCAGCACCGTGTCGCAGATGGCCAGGGCAACGTGGTCGCACAGGATCTCGGGCCGAGCGCGGGCTTTGCCACCTTCGCGCTCAACGCGGCGTACCGTTTCGGTTCGCAGCTGCAGCTCAGCGCAGGCGTCGACAACCTGTTCGACCGCGCCTACAGCGAGCACCTGAACCTGGCCGGCAGCGCCGACTTCGGCTTCCCGGCCGACCCGGTGCGCATCAACGAGCCGGGGCGCGCCGTGTGGATGAAGCTGAACTACCGGTATTGATCCGCCGGATGTAAAAAAACGGGGCCGGATCCCCGCCAGGATCCGTCCCCGCCCGACGCCCTCCGTCGGGCAGCTTCGACTCTACGATGACTGACCCGGTGGTGCACGACGGGATACACCCCGATACACGCCGACACTGCCCATGGCAGCCTTGCACGGAATGGGTTCAAGGCGCTATCGCAGCCCTGGTTCCACGCCGGTAAACGCTTGGCACATACCGCTTTCAGGGGCACTTGCCTACACTCGGCGGCCGTGGATCAATTTGGACCGTTCATGTTGGCTCGTATCGCTTCGACCCTGGCCCTTGGCCTCAGCCTGGCCGTGCTGGCCGGGTGCGCAGGCAAACAGGAGGCCGCCGCGCGTCGGCAGGGAGAAGCGGTGCCGGTCACTGCGCAGGTCGTGCAGTCCCGTCAGTGGAGCGACACCCTGCAGGCGCTTGGCACGGCCAAGGCGCGCGAATCGATCAGCGTGACCGCCAAGGTCAGCGAGATCGTCGAGAAAGTGCATTTCGAAAGCGGCCAGCACATTGCTGCCGGTGCGCCGATCGTGACCCTGCGTGGGCAGGCCCAGGAGGCCGCACTGGTGCAGGCGCAGGCGACCTTCCATGAAGCCGATCAGCTGTACAAGCGCCAGCGCGAGCTGGCCGCCCAGCGGCTGGTGTCCAGCGCCACGCTGGATACGCAGAAGTCGATCCGCGATGCCGCCGAAGCGCGCGTGATGCAGATGCAGGCAGACATCGGTGATCGCCGTGTGCGCGCGCCGTTCGCCGGCGTGCTCGGCATCCGCCAGGTCAGCCCTGGCTCGCTGGTGACCCCGACCACGGTCATCGCCACGCTCGACGATATCGAGCACATGCACATCGATTTCCAGGTGCCTGAAGTGGAACTGGCTGCGCTGGGCGTCGGTGACAAGGTCAGCGCCACCAGCGTGGCCTGGCCGGGCCGCACCTTCGAGGGCGTGGTCAGCACCATCGATGCGCGCATCGACCCGGCCACCCGTGCCGTGACCGTGCGCGCCGACTTTGCCAACGGCGACCATGCGCTGCGTCCTGGCATGCTGCTGGACGTGCGCCTGTTCCGCCCCGAGCGCCCGGCGCTGGTGATTCCGGAAATCGCCGTGGTGCAGGTCGGTCGCGATACCTTCGTGTACCGCATCAAGGTTGACGACAGCGTCGAGCGTGTGGACGTGGTGACCGGCGCGCGCCGTGCCGGCGTGGTCGAGATCAGGCAGGGTCTGGAAGCGGGCCAGCGCATCGTGGTCGATGGCACCGGCAAGCTGCGTCCGGGCCTGAAGGTTGCCGCCAAGGACGCAGCGCCCGCCAGTGGTGCAAAGCCCGCTGAAGACGCTGCGCCGGCCGCGGCCGAGGGCCACGGCGGATGAAGCTGTCCGACATCTCCATCCAGCGGCCGGTGTTCGCCGTGGTGATGAGCCTGTTGCTGCTGGTGCTGGGCGTGATGTCCTTCACCCGCCTGACCCTGCGCGAACTGCCGGCCATCGACCCGCCGATCGTCTCGGTCTCGGTGGACTACACCGGCGCCTCGGCGGCGGTCATTGAAAGCCGCATCACCCAGGTGCTGGAAGATGCGCTGGCCGGCATCGAAGGCATCGATACGATCAACGCGCGCAGCACCAACGGCCGCTCGCAGGTCAGCATCGAGTTCACCTCCAACCGCGATATCGAAGCGGCGGCCAACGACGTGCGCGATGCGGTCAGCCGCGTGGCCGACCGCATGCCGGAAGAGGCGCGGCCACCGGAGATCGCCAAGGTCGAAAGCGATGCCGACCCCATCATCTGGTTCAACATGGTCTCCTCGACCATGGACACGCTGGAGCTGAGCGACTACGCCGACCGCTACGTGGTCGATCGCTTTTCCAGCCTCGATGGCGTGGCCCAGGTCCGCATCGGCGGCCGCCAGCGCTATGCGATGCGGATCTGGCTGGACCGGGACCAGCTGGCCGCACGCGGGCTGACCACCGGCGACGTGGAAACCGCGCTGCGCAACGAGAACGTGGAGCTGCCGGCCGGCCGCATCGAGTCGACCGACCGTGATTTCACCCTGCGCGTGGAGCGCAACTACATCAAGCCCGAAGATTTCGCGACCATCCCGCTGGGCAAGGGCCGCGACGGTTACGTGGTGCGCATGGGCGACGTGGCGAAGATCGAGCTGGCCTCGGCCGAACGCCGCGCGTACTACCGCAGCAATGGCGAGCCCGGCATCGGTCTGGGCATCGTCAAGACCTCCACCGCCAACTCGCTGGACGTGGCGCGTACCGCGCGCGCTGAAGCCGAGCGGGTGGCGCTGACCCTGCCCAAGGGCACGCAGATCTTCGTCGCCTTCGACAACACCACCTTCATCGAAGCGGCGGTGGACCGCGTCTACGCCACGCTGGTGGAGGCGATGATCCTGGTGCTGGCGGTGATCTGGCTGTTCCTCGGCAGTTTCCGCGCCGCGTTGATCCCGGCGGTGACGGTACCGGTCTGCCTGGTCGCGGCGTTCATCGCACTGTATGCGTTCGATTTCTCGATCAACCTGCTGACCCTGCTGGCGCTGGTGCTGTGCATCGGCCTGGTGGTGGACGATGCGATCGTGGTGGTGGAGAACGTGCAGCGCCGCATCGACCTGGGCGAACCCCCGCTGGTGGCCTCCAAGCGCGGCACCGCGCAGGTCGCCTTCGCGGTGATCGCCACCACCGCCGTGCTGGTGGCAGTGTTCCTGCCGGTCGGCTTCCTGGAAGGCAACACCGGGCGCCTGTTCCGCGAGCTGGCAGTGGCGCTGGCCGCCGCCGTGGCGTTGTCCGCGTTCGTGGCGCTCACACTGACGCCGATGATGGCCTCCAAGCTGCTCAAGCCGCACACCGGGCAGGCGCCACGTGGCCTGCACGGCTTCATCAACCGCAACCTGGAACGCCTCGCGGGTGCCTATGGGCGGGTGCTCGATCACCATGTCGACCGCACCTGGATCTACCTGCTGGTGATGGTGGCCGCGCTGGTCGCCAGCTGGGGCCTGCTCAAGCTGCTGCCCTCGGAACTGGCGCCGGCCGAAGACCGCGGTTCGTTCCAGATCATGATCGACGGCCCGGAAGGTGCCGGCTACGACTACACCGTGCAGCAGGTGCAGCAGGTGGAGGCGCTGCTGGCCCCGCATGTCGGCCCGGACAAGCCGATCGTGCGTGCCAACCCGCGCGTGCCCGGTGGCTTCGGTGCCAGCGAGGAAATGCACACCGGCCGCGTCAGCATCTTCCTGCAGCCGTGGCGCCAGCGCAGCGAGGCCACGCCGGACGTGGCCAACGAACTGCAGAAGGAACTGGACACCATCCGTGGCGTGCGTGTGCGTACCCAGGTCGGTGGCGGCCTGGTGCGCAGCGGCGGGCAGCCGTTCCAGATCGTGCTGGGTGGGCCGGAATACGCGGAGATCGCGCAGTGGCGCGACCGCATCCTGCTGCGCATGGCCGACAACCCCGGCCTGGTCGGCCCCGACTCGGACTACAAGGAAACCCGGCCGCAGATGCGGGTCAACATCGACCGCCAGCGTGCGGCCGATCTCGGCGTGCCGGTCACCGCGATCGGTTCGGCGCTGGAAACCATGATGGGCTCGCGCCGCGTCACCACCTTCGTCGACAACGGCGAGGAGTACGACGTGCTGGTGCAGGCCGGACGTGACGGTCGCGCCAGCCCGGCCGACCTGGCCGCGATCCGCGTGCGCGCCACCTCTGGCGAACTGGTGCCGCTGTCCAACCTGGTCACGTTGAGCGAAGTGGCCGAGGCCGGCACCCTGAACCGCTTCAACCGCCTGCGCTCGATCACCATCAGTGCCGGCCTGGCGCCGGGCTATCCGCTGGGCGAGGCCATTGCCTGGGCGCAGAACGTGGCCCAGGAAGAGCTGCCGCAGTACGCGCAGGTGAACTGGAAGGGTGAATCGCGCGAGTACCAGAGCGCCGGTGGCGCCGTGCTGCTCACTTTCGCCATGGCCCTGCTGGTGGTCTACCTGGTGCTGGCCGCGCAGTTCGAGAGCTTCATCCACCCGCTCACCATCATGCTGACCGTGCCGCTGGGCGTGCTCGGCGCGCTGGTCGGGTTGTGGGTGAGTGGCGGTACGGTGAACCTGTTCAGCCAGATCGGCATCGTGATGCTGGTTGGCCTGGCCGCGAAGAACGGCATCCTCATCGTCGAATTCGCCAACCAGCTGCGCGACGATGGGCGCAGCGTGCGCGAGGCGATCATTGAATCGGCGATGGTGCGCCTGCGCCCGATCCTGATGACCTCGATCGCCACCGTGGTCGGCGCCATTCCGCTGGTGGTGGCCGGTGGTCCCGGTTCGGCCAGCCGTGGCACGATCGGCATCGTGATCATCTTCGGCGTGACCCTCTCGACCTTCCTGTCGCTGTTCGTGGTGCCGGCGTTCTACGCGCGGCTTGCCCCGTACACCCGTTCGCCGGAAGCGGTGAAGCGCGAGCTGGAGAAGCAGGAAGCGGAATCGCCGTCGGTGGGCGGCCATGCCTGACCGGCACGCCGACGGGGTCGGGTCCCTTGCTGACGGGGTCGGACCCCTTTCCCAAAGGGAAAGGGCTCTGACCCCACTTCGAGGCGACGGCTTCCAGCTGCGCCCCTGGCGCCCGGATGATCTGGAATCGCTGCTGCGCCACGCCAACGATCCCGAGGTGTCGCGCGGCCTGCGCGACCGTTTCCCGTACCCGTACACGCGCACCGATGGCGAGGCCTTTCTCGCCGGCCGCGTCCTGGCCCCCGGAACCCTGAATCTGGCCATCGAGATCGACGGCCAGGCCTGCGGCAGCGTCGCTGCCCAGCAGGGCATGGCCGAGCGTGGGCACACCGCCGAACTGGGCTACTGGCTGGGCCAGGCCTATTGGGGGCACGGCGTGATGACCCGTGTGGTCGGGCTGTTCGCACCGTGGGTGATGGACGAGCTGCGCCTGTTCAGGCTGCAGGCCACGGTCGTCGACTTCAACCTCGGCTCGGCGCGGGTGCTGGAGAAGAACGGCTTCCAGGAGGAGGGCGTGGAGCGCTGCGCGGTCTACAAGCGCGGCGTGCTGCACGACCTTCGCCGTTTCGCCCGGGTACGCACCCAGCTGCCGTGAACACGCGGGCTGGCCGCTGTAGAGCCGAGCCCATGCTCGGCTGCCCTCGGGGGGCCAAGCCGAGCATGGGCTCGGCTCTACAAAACAGCGCTACCGCAGCGGCCTGCGATCAGGGAGAATCGACCGGTCCCTTCCAGCCGACGGGACGTCCTTACAACCCGCCGACTGGAGAGAGCGCGCGTGGAAGCAACCGTACACTTCATCAACAGCATCATCTGGAGCAAGGCACTGATCTTCGTGTGCCTGGGCGCCGGCCTGTTCTTCAGCCTGCGCACGCGCTTCATGCAGATCCGCGGCTTCTTCGAGATGTGCCGCCTCACCGTCAAGGGTGAGAAATCCGACGCCGGCGTGTCCTCGTTCCAGGCCCTGGCCATGTCGATGGCCGGCCGCATGGGCATCGGCAACATCGCCGGCGTGGCTACGGCCATCGCCTTCGGCGGCCCCGGTGCGATCTTCTGGATGTGGGTGATGGGCTTCCTCGGCGCGTCCACGTCGTATGTGGAATGCACCCTGGCGCAGATCTACAAGACCAAGGACGCCGAAGGCCGCTACCGCGGTGGCCCGGCGTACTACATCGAAAAGGCCATGGGCCTGAAGTGGTACGCGCTGGCCTTCGCCATCGCCACGATCATCGCCGCCGGCTTCCTGATGCCGGGCGTACAGGCCAACGCCATTGCCGACAGCATCATCAACGCCTGCCGTGGCACCGCGCTGTGCGGTCCGCTCGATGGCCAGGCCTTCGGCATGGAATCGGTGCAGGCGCTGAAGCTGGGCATCGGCATCGTGGTGGCGCTGCTGCTGGGCGTGGTGATCTTCGGTGGCGTCAAGCGCATCGCCAACTTCGCCGAAGTGGTGGTGCCGTTCATGGCCGCCGGTTTCATCCTGATGGCCATCGTCATCATGATCATCAACTACGACCGCGTGCCGGAGATGTTCGGCATCATCTTCAAGAGTGCCTTCGGCACGCATGCCGCATTCGGCGCGATGATGGGCCTGGCGGTGGAGTGGGGCATCAAGCGCGGCATCTATGCCAACGAAGCCGGCCAGGGCTCGGGCCCGCATGCAGCGGCCGCCTCGGAAGTCTCGCATCCGGCCAAGCAGGGCTACGTGCAGGCCTTCGCGATCTACTTCGACACCATGATGGTGTGCACCGCCACCGCGTTCCTGATCCTGGCCAGTGGTACCTACAACGTGTACTCGCCGGTGGAGGGCGCCGCGCCGATCTTCCAGGGCCTGGCCGGCATTCCCGAAGGTGCGGGCTACGCCCAGGCCGGCGTGGAAGCGGTGCTGCCGGGCTGGGGTTCGGCGTTCGTGTCGATCGCCATCTTCTTCTTCGCCTTCACCACCATCATGGCGTACTACTACATGGCCGAGACCAACCTCAGCTATGTGAACCACAACAGGAAGCGCCCGCTGACCGTGCTGGTGCTGCGCCTGGGCATCATCGGCATGGTGGTGTTCGGCGCGTTCCATAATGCGACCCTGGCCTGGGCGCTGGGTGACATCGGCGTCGGCCTGATGGCCTGGCTGAACATCATTGCCATCCTCATCATCCAGAAGCCGGCGATGCTGGCCCTGCGTGACTACGAACGACAGAAGAAGCTGGGCCTGGATCCGGTGTTCGACCCTGATGCCCTGGGCATCAAGAACGCCGATTTCTGGCGCCAGCGCAAGCAGGAGAGTGTGTAAGTGAACAACCCCTGGAACAACCGCCGCCCGTCCGCCCGTCCGCCGCGCGCAACGCCGTTGCCGCGCCCGGAGGTGCCGGCCACGGGCGGTGGTGGGCGCGGTGGCAGCGACGAGCTGCGCCTGTACGGCCTGAATGCCGTGCTGGCCGCGTTCGAAGCGCGGCCACAGGCGCTGCGCAAGCTGTACCTGCTGGAGGCGCGCATTCCGCGCCTCCAGCCGCTGCTGAAGTGGTGCGTGGCCAACCGCGTGGGGTATCGCGTGGTTGAAGACGGCGATCTGAACAAGCTTGCCGGCACCACCCACCACGAAGGCGTGGTGGCCGATGTGCTGCGCGCGCCGGCGCTGCCGCTGGCGCAGTGGCTGGAGCAGGTCGGCGACGGCCCGGCGCTGGCGCTGTGGCTTGATGGCGTGGGCAACCCGCACAACCTCGGTGCGATCCTGCGCTCGGCCGCACACTTCGGCGCCAAGGCGCTGCTGCTGCCGGCCGGCAGCACGCTGGCGCTGTCCGGTGCCGCCGCGCGAGTGGCCGAGGGCGGTGCAGAAGCGGTGCCGCTGGTGCAGCTGCCGGAGACCGCCCAGGCGATGACGCAGCTGCGTGCGGCCGGCTTCGGCCTGGCGGCGACCCTGGTGGAGGGCGGTGACGACGTGTTCCGCACCTCGCTGCCGGCCCGCCTGGTGTATGTGATGGGCGCCGAAGGCGAGGGCATGGACCGCAGCCTGGCGGGAGCGTGCGACCAGCAGGTCTCGATTCCCGGCAGCGGCGCGGTGGAGAGCCTGAACGTGGCCTCGGCCACGGCGGTACTGCTGGCGCAGTGGGCGAGCCGCCGCGGCTGATCCGGTATCCCGGGTCGGATCCCTCGCCGCAGGCGAGGGCTCTGACCCCTTCCAGGGTCCGTAATTGCGTCAAGCGCGCATGATGTTTTGAAAGTTTCCTTATTGGTCAGCCGCTTCCGGCAACGCAGGGTGGAACTCCATCCCACGTTGTCCAGAAGAGGCTGCCATGCATCACCCACGCTGTATCCTCATCGCATTGCTGGTCCTGACCAGCGTCCTTGCCAACGGCCGTGCCGCAGCCAGCGAACGCAGCCTGGACGGCGTCAACTTCACCGGGCCGCTGATCACCCCCAACCCGGCTGGCCTGCCGCAGGGCAACTGGTACATCGAACCCTATCTGGTGCGGATCGACAGCCGCGATCATTACGACGATGGCGGCCATCGCCGCCGCAGTGGGCAACGCAGCGGCGCATGGGCAACGGTGGTACCGATCATCTACGGCTTCAGCGACCGGGTGATGGGGCAGGTCAATCTCAGTGCATCGCGTGCTGAACAGGGCGGCGCGCGCAGCAGTGGTTTCCGTGCCGGTGACACCACCGCGCGCCTGCAGTACCTGTTGCAGGCGCCCAATGCCGATGGCACGCGTCCGGCCATCTCGGTCGCGCTGGTGCAGCGCTTCAGCACCGGCAGCCATGACCGCATCACCGGCAATCCGCTCGATGCGCAGGGCGACGGTGTGCAGCGCACCACTGCCGCATTGGGCGTGCAGCAGGTGGTCTGGCTGGGTAACGACCGCCCGCTGCGCTGGCGTGCCCAGCTCAGCGCCGGGCCTGCGCCGTCGCGGACGGCGATCTCCGGGGCCAGCGTCTACGGCACCGACGACAGCTTCCAGGGGCACATCTCCCGGGGGTCGGTGCTGGGCCTGTCGGTCGGCGCCGAGTACAGCTTCAATCCGCGCTGGGTGGGCGTGATGGAAGTGGCCGCCAGCCGCGAGACCGGCCAGCGCCTGAGGGGTTTCGCGCGCAACGCCAGCGGTGGTTTCGAACGCATCGACGAGCATCGCCCGGCCAGCCGCAGCGTCACCCTGGCGCCGGCCGTGGAGTACCACTTCAGCCCGTCACTGGGCCTGATCGCCGGCGTCGAGTTCAGCGTGGCTGGCCGCAACACCGGCCGCATCATCAGCCCCCAGGTCGCCCTGGGCATGTTCTTCTGAGGGGCCGCCGATGAACATCGAATCCATCGTCAACGCGATCCTTGGCGTCGTCTGGAGCCCCTACCTGGTGGTGCTGTGCCTGCTCACCGGCCTGTACTTCAGCGTCCGCACGCGCTTCATCCAGCTGCGTGCATTGCCGGACATGCTGCGCCTGATGTTCCGCCATGAGCGCTCCGATGCCGGCGTGTCGCCGTTCCAGGCGTTGTCCCTTTCGCTGTCCAGCCGCGTGGGCGTGGGCAACATCGCCGGCGTCGCCATGGCCATCGCCTTCGGCGGGCCCGGCGCGATCTTCTGGATGTGGATCGTCGCCTTCCTCGGCGCCTCGAGCGCCTTCATCGAGTCCACGCTCGCGCAGATCTACAAGGAGCGCGACGGCAAAGGACAATACCGGGGTGGCCCGGCGTACTACATCGAAAAAGGCCTCGGCCAACGTTGGTATGCCGTGCTGTTCGCATTGGTGACGGTGCTGGCGGGCGCGATGCTGGCCGGCACGCAGTCCAATGCGATCACCAGTGCGGTGAACGAAGCCTGGGACGTGCCGGTGATGACCACCACGGCGGTTCTGCTGGTGGTGCTGGGTGCCATCCTCATCGGCGGTGTGCGGCGCATTGCGCGCGTGGCCGAATGGGTGGTGCCGCTGATGGCCGTGGCCTACCTGCTGGTCGCGGCGCTGGTGATGGTGCTCAACGCGGACAGGGTGCCGGAGGTGATCATGCTGGTGCTGCGCAGTGCATTCGGCGTGGATGCGGCGTTCGGCGCGATGATCGGCACCGCCATCCAGTGGGGCGTGCGCCGTGGCGTGCTGTCCAACGAGGCCGGCATGGGCAGTGGTGCGCATCCGGCCGCCGCCGCGGAAGTCTCGCATCCGGTCAAGCAGGGCCTGGTGCAGTCGTTCTCGGTCTACATCGACACAATGGTGGTGTGCAGTGCGACCGCCTTCCTGATCCTGTCCACCGGCCTGTACAACGTCTACGACCCGGCGGTGAACGGTATTCCGGATGAGGCGCGCCTGCTGCTGGGCAATCTGCCGGGTGTCGAAGCCGGCCCACGCTTCGTGCAGCACGCGGTGGAATCGACGCTGCCGGGCTTCGGCCGTTCGTTCGTGGCGCTGGCGATCCTGCCGTTTGCGTTCACCACCATCCTGGCGCTGTATTACATGGCCGAGACCAACGTCAGCTATCTGTGCCGCGATCGGCCGGCGGCGTGGCTGATGGGCGTCTTCCAGTTGCTGTTCCTGGCAGCGACCGGCTACTCGGCGGTGAACAGTGCCACAGTGGCCTGGTCGCTGGGCGACATCGGCGTCGGCCTGATGAGCTGGCTGAACATCATCGCCATCCTGCTGCTGCAAAGGCCTGCCCTGGCCGCACTGCGCGACTACGAGCAGCATCGCCAGGCCGGCAAGGATCCGCTGTTCAACCCGAAACTGCTGGGCGTGCGCAACACCAGCGTGTGGGAAGGCTGACAGGATCGGGGTCAGATCCCTCGCCAGGGCGAGGGCTCTGACCCACGCCATTGCCCGGTGGGTGCGAACCTCGGTTCGCACCGCTCTTCCCGCTGCACTCGCCGGGCATGGCCCGGCGCCACCGCATCACTCGTTCGGCGGCGTGGTCGCCTTGGCCTCGCTGCCGAAGCTGCCGTCGGCTTCCGCCGCCAGGTAGGCGAACACCGTATACGCGGCCACGTTCTGCGCCAGCGCCTTCGGGTCGATCTTGTCCAGCGTGTCGTCGGCGGTGTGGTGCAGGTGGAAGTAGTCCGAGCCATCCTGCGCCAGCCACGCCCACGCACCGCCCTTGGCGGCCAGCGGGCCGACGTCCGGGCCCGGGCCACCCTTGTCGGCCTGGTACTCGATGCCCAGCGGCTTCATTACTTCGGCAATCTGCTTCGTCGCTTCACGTGAGCCTTCCGGATTCGGTGAACCAGTATTGAAGGCATAGATGCGGCCTGCGCCGAAGTCGCTCTCGGCGGCCAGCTGGTGCAGGGCCACGTCCTTGGCGTGTGCCTCGGCATAGGCCTTGCCGCCGTAGAGGCCCTGTTCCTCGTTGGCGAAGGCGATCACGCGGATGGTGCGCTTCGGTGCCTGCTTGAGCTGGCCGATCAGGTGGCCGGCGGCCATCGTGATGCCCACGCCCGCGCCGTCATCCACGGCGCCTGTGCCCAGGTCCCACGAATCCAGGTGACCACCGATCACCACCACTTCCTTCGGCAGGCTGCGGCCGGTGATCTCGCCGATCACGTTGTACGAGGTGGCGGTGCCATCCCAGCCGCAATCCAGTACCACCTTCACCGTGGTGCTGCCACGCGCCAGCAGGCGGGCCAGCTGGTCGGCATCGGGCACCGACAGCGCGGCCGACGGCACCGGGGTCAGGCCGTCATCGAAACGGGTGATGCCGGTGTGCGGCACGCGGTGCGAGTCGGTACCGGCCGAGCGCATCAGGAAGCCGACCGCGCCCTTGCGGATGGCTTCGGATGGGCCCTTGCTGCGGATCGCACCGCCGCGGCCGTAATCGCGGCCATCGCGGAAGGGCAGCATCTGGTAATCGACGAAGGCGATCTTGCCCTTCAGCGAACCTGCCGGTGCGGCCTGCAGCGCGGCCAGGTCGGCGAAGCGCACCACCTCGGCTTCCACGGTGCCACCCGGGCTGCCGCCCAGTGCGGTGATCTGCAGCGGCTGCGGGTTCCTGCCGGTCACGGCGGCGTGTTCGCTGCGACGCTCCCATTTCGGGAACGTCACCGGCTCCTTCCAGACCTTGTCGAAGCCCAGGGCCTTGAACTTGGCTTCGGCCCAGGCAACGGCGCGGGCATCGGCTTCGCTGCCGGCGATGCGCGGACCAATCTCGGTGGTGAGCGACTCGACCACCTTCCAGCCGGTGTCATCGGCCAGCGCCTGGTCGCGCAGCTGCGCGGCGGTCGCCAGCGAGGCGGGGGGCAGGGTGGTGGTGCGCGGTGCCGCGAAGGCCGGGGCGGCCAACAGGGCGAGGGAGGATGCGATGGCAAGGACGCGGCGACGCATGGACAACTCCGGGAAGGGACCTAAGCCTTGGAGCTTAACAGTCGTTCAGCCCGGCGCATGGGCGGGAGGTCATGGCTGGCGCGGATGCTGTTTTCCGCCAGATGCAGCAAAGCGAAAGCCCCGCCGGAGCGGGGCTTTCGCCTGCTTCTGTAGAGCCGAGCCCATGCTCGGCTGCCTTTCGCAGATCAGCCGAGCGTGGGCTCGGCTCTACAGGTGGGAGGGGCGCCCATAGGCGCCCGGTACCCTTACTTCTTCAGGCTGTCGCGGATCTCGCGCAGCAGCACCACTTCTTCGGCCGGCGCCGCCGGTGCCGCTTCCTTCTTGCGCGACAGGCGGTTGATCGCCTTGACCACGATGAAGATCGCGAAAGCCACGATCACGAACTGGATGACGGTGTTGATGAAGTCGCCGTAGCCAACCACCACCGCCGGGATCTCGTTGCCATCCGGTCCGAGCCGGGCTGGCGACAGCGTCCAGGCCAGGCTGGAGAAGTCCACGCGGCCGATCAGGTAGCCCAGCGGCGGCATGATGATCTTCTCGACCAGTGCGGTCACGATCTTGCCGAAGGCCGCGCCGATCACCACGCCGACGGCGAGGTCGATGACGTTGCCGCGCATCGCGAATTCCTTGAACTCGGTGAGCATTCCCATTGTTGTTTTTCTCCGGTGGGGAAGTGGACAGCGCGCAGGGTAGCGCAGGTGATGTCAGCCGGCGATCACGCCGTGGCGCTCGGCCACGTTTTCCAGGCGCGCGCTGAAGCGGTCGCCGGGCTTGAGCGCGGCCACGCCGGACGGCGTGCCCATGAACACCAGGTCGCCGGCACGCAGCTGCCACAGCTTGGACAGCTCATGCAGGATCTCCGGCACGTTCCAGATCATCTGGTCGAGCAGAGCCTGCTGGCGCACCTCGCCGTTGACCTCCAGCGACAGGTTCAGCGCGGCCAGGTCGCCGACTTCCTCGGCGTGGACGATTTCGCTGATCGGCGCGGAGGCATCGAAGCCCTTGGCCGCGTCCCACGGGTGGCCCTTGTCCTTGGCGGCGGCCTGCAGGTCGCGGCGGGTCAGGTCCAGGCCGACGGCATAGCCGTAGACCAGTGCGTCGGCATCGGCCACCGCCAGCTCGCCGACGGGCGCATCGCGGCCGATCGCCACCACCAGCTCCACTTCGTGGTGCAGGTTGGCGGTCGCCGGCGGGTAGGGGATGGCATCGTCGTGACCGACCACGATCGAATCGGCCGGCTTGCTGAAGAACATCGGGCGGCCGCGGTCATCGGCCGCCGGTACGGCCGCGCCCATTTCGCGGGCGTGGTCGGCAAAGTTGCGGCCGACGCAGTAGATGCGGTGCACGGGGAAACTGCCACCACCGGCTACCGGCACACGCGGCAAGGCTACGGCAGGGATCACATCGGAGACATCGGACATGCGGGCATCCAGGAAGGGCGTGCCCGCAGTCTAGAACGCATGGCGCCCGCCGTCAGCGGGCGCGGAGGAGGTGGATCAGCGCGAGGCCGGCAACACCGGCTTGCGTACCACGCGGTACTCGCCTTCGACCACGGTCGGGTCGACCGGACGGGCAACACCCGGCTTGCGCGAGGCCAGCAGCTTCCACGCCAGGCCGACCAGGATCATCGCCGCACCGACGAACACACCGATGAACACCATCGCGGCCAGGATCGCCAGGCCAAGCAGGCCCACGGCAACGCGCACCAGCGGGTGGCGCGGCTTGCGCGGCGCGAACAGGGTGCGGAACTGGTTGAAGGCGGATGCGCGATTGAACATGGCGGCTCGATAGGCTGGGATCAGCGAAACCAGAGTATCGGGACGCGCCACTGTCATTGAGTGAAAAACTCGTTAAATATAGCCTGTGCTTATTACGGATCAATGACTTGTGTTCATGTCGCAGCCAGTCACCTGAGTGGGCATGCGACAATGCGGGTTTACCGTACGAGCCTTCGCCATGACTGCCGCTGCTGCCCTGATCGCCCTGGATGCCATTGCCGATGGCGCGTTTGCCGAGGTTGAAGCGGTGGTCGATGGAGATGCCGAATCGCTGGTGCTGTACCGCGACGGCGCGCAGGTGCGCGCATTCCTGAACATCTGCCCGCATGCCGGCCGCCGCCTGGACTGGGCGCCGGGGCAGTTCCTGAAGAGCCGCGAGGGCCACCTGGTGTGCGCCGCGCATGGCGCGTCGTTCGCGCTGGACAGTGGCGACTGCATCGCCGGCCCGTGCAAGGGCGACCGCCTGCGCGCGGTGCCGATGGACGTGCGCGACGGGCAGGTCTACCTGGCCTGAGGCCGGCTAGAGGGCGGATCCGTTTTCCGGAGGAAAACGGCTCTGACCCCATCACGCCAGGAGCAGTCGAGCATGGCTCGACGCTACAAAAGCCGTGTCGACCAAGGTCGACACCTACCAAAGCGATGCACGACGCCGTTCTGACAGATCGCGGCAACCTGCCATGCCACCGAATGCCAGCCTTTGACGTTGACGTTGATTCGGCGGGTGCAGGGCGCAGCCCTGCCAACAAACCCCAACCCTCAGAACATCAGGTTGATCATCAGCACCACCACGCAGGTGTAGATCAGCGACAACGGGCCGCCGACCCGCCACATCTCGCGCGGGGTGTAGTTGGCCGGGCCGGTGATCATCGAGATCACCGGGTTGGAGGCCGTCATCAGGTTGTTGGACGCCGACAGCGCCACGATCAGTGCGAACGCGGTCGGGTTGCCACCCGCCGCCAGTGCCAAGTTCACCGCAATGGGCACCATCACGATGGTCGCGCCCACATGGCTGATCACCAGCGAGAACGCCGTGGTCAGCAGCGCCAGCGCCACCTCCAGCACCCACACCGGAATGCCGGTCGGCAGCTTGTCGATGGTATGGCCGGCCACCCACGCGGCCGCACCGCTGGAGTCCATCGCCCAGCCGAGCGGAATCAGCCCGGCCATCATGAACACCGTCTTCCAGTTGATCGAGGCATAGGCCTCGTCCATGCGCAGCACGCCGGTCAGCAGCATGCCGGCCACGCCGGTCATCAGCGTCAGCGCCACCGGCAGCTTGCTGGTCAGCGCGATCAGGATGGTCAACGCGAAGATCGCCATCGCGATCTTGAACTTGTGCGGGCGCTGCTCGCCGGTCGGGTAGTCGGTCACCACCACGAAGTCGCGGCTCTTGGCAGCCTGCGCCAGGTCGGTCCAGATGCTGTGGAACACCAGCATGTCACCGGCGCGCAGCTGCACGTCACGCACGTCCTCGCGGATCACCTGCTTGTCACGGTTGATCGCCAGCAGGCTGATGCCGCGCTCCTTGCGCAGGCGCAGGTCGGCCGCACTCTTGCCGATCACGTTCGAGGTCGGCGGCACCACCGCCTCGGAAATGCCGGCGCGGCTGGGGTTGAACAGGTCGCCCAGGTGCTTCAGGCGCGAGGACATGCGCAGGAACTGGTTCTGCGCGAAGTCGCTGATCTGCTGGCGCGGGCCCATCGCACCGAGCACGCTGCCGACCCAGATGCGCATCTCCGCCGGCGGCGCCAGGCGGGTGTCATTGCCGGTCTTCAGGGCCAGCAGCAGTGGCGCATCGTGCAGGGTCTCGGCCTCGCCCAGGGTCATGCCGACCAGCGGGCTTTCGGCGCTGACCACCAGCTCGAACACATCGCCTTCGATGCCGTAGGTCTTGGCAAAGTAGCTCTCGGTTCGCGCCGGGGTGACCCCGTCGTTGACCAGGTTTTCTTCCTCGATCAGCTTGCGGTCGCCGTAGTAGCGGAAGTACAGCAGCGAGGCGACCAGCAGTGCCACGCCGATCGGCAGCGGCGCGAACATGCGCAGCGGCTCGATGGTGGCCAGGCCGGAGGGCAGGTTGTTGTTGGCCGAGGCCAGCAGATCGTTCAGCAGGATCAGCGGCGAATTGCCGACCATGGTCAGCGCACCGCCCATCACGATCGCCGCCGAGATCGGCAGCAGCAGGCGCTGCATCGTCAGCCCGGTGCGCGCTGCCAGTCGCGAGGCGACCGGCAGGTACAACGCCATCACCGACGGGTTCTGCATGAAGGATGAGTTCAGGCCGGCGATGGCCGTGGTCATCATCAGCAGCCGCTGCTCGACACCGTGGCCGCGCCGCAGCAGCCAGGCGGCCAGCCGGTTCAGCGCCCCGGTGCGGTCCAGACCCGCACCGAGGATGGTGGTGGCGATGATGCTCATCACCGCGTTACCGGAGAAACCGCCGAAGATTTCCTCCGGCGCGATCAGTCCGGTGACACCGAGCACCACCAGCACCACCAGCGCGACCACGTCGGCGCGGATGCGCTCGAACAGGAACATCGCCATCGTGAAGCCGACCAGCCCGAGCACGAGCTTCATGTCGTTGGTCAGCGTCAGCGCGGTATCCATGTGGGGCGCGGCGTCCTCAGGCGATCGTCAGGTGCGGTCGTACAGCAGGTCCCAGACGCCATGGCCGAGCTTCTGGCCGCGGGTCTCGAAGTGGGTCTGCGGGCGCCAGTCCGGGCGCGGCACGCTGCCACGCGGGCCGGCACGGTTGACCAGGCCGGCGGTGGCATCGAGCACATCCCACATCTGCTCGGCGTAGTCCTCCCAGTCGGTGGCACAGTGCAGGCGGCCGCCCGGGCGCAGCTTGCGCACCAGCAGTTCGGCGAACGCCGGCTGCAGCAGGCGGCGCTTGTTGTGGCGCTTCTTGTGCCACGGGTCCGGGAAGTAGATGCGCACTTCATCGAGCGCGCCGTCGGCGATCTCGTTCTGCAGCACTTCCACCGCATCGTGGTGGTACAGGCGCACGTGGTCGGCATTGTCCTCGGCCAGCGCGTTCAGCAGACGGCCCACGCCCGGGGCGTGCACCTCGATGCCGATGTAGTCGCGCGACGGGTCGTGCTGGGCGGCGAAGCGCAGCGCGGCACCGTTGCCGAAGCCGATTTCCAGCACCTTGTGTGCCGGGCGGCCGAAGGTGGCGTCCAGGTCACGCGGTTGGCCGGTGTAGTCGAGGCCGAAGCGCGGCCAGCGTTCGTCGAACGCGCGCTGCTGGGCAGGGGTGAAGCGGCCTTGGCGCAACACGAAGCTGCGCACCTCGCGGCGGCCCTCGCTCACGGTGAAGGGCTTGGGCGGGGCCTTGGAACCGGCGCTGTCAAAAGGATTGGTCATCAGCCGATCAGCCCATCCACCGGCGAGGAGGCGCTGGCGTAGCGCTTGCGCGGGATGCGCCCGGCAAGGAAGGCCTCGCGGCCGGCCTCGACCGCCTTGCGCATCGCACTGGCCATCAGCACCGGGCTGCGCGCACCGGCAATGGCGGTGTTCATCAGCACGCCGTCGCAGCCCAGCTCCATCGCGATCGCCGCATCCGAAGCGGTACCGACGCCGGCGTCGACGATGATCGGCACCTTGGCGTCTTCGATGATCTGCAGCAGGTTGTACTTGTTCTGGATGCCCAGGCCCGAGCCGATCGGCGCGGCCAGCGGCATCACCGCAGCGCAGCCGATCTCTTCCAGGCGCTTGGCCAGGATCGGGTCGTCGGAGGTATAGACCATCACCTCGAAACCGTCCTTGACCAGCTGCTCGGCGGCCTTCAGGGTCTGCATCACGTCCGGGTAAAGGGTCTTCTGGTCGCCCAGCACTTCCAGCTTGGTCAGGTTGTGGCCGTCCAGCAGCTCACGGGCCAGCCGGCAGGTACGGACGGCGTCCTCGGCGGTGTAGCAGCCGGCGGTGTTGGGCAGGATGGTGAAGCGCTCCGGCGGCAGCACGTCCAGCAGGTTCGGCTCGCCCGGGTTCTGCCCGATGTTGGTGCGGCGGATGGCCACGGTGACGATCTGGGCGCCAGCGGCCTCGGTGGCCAGGCGGGTTTCTTCCAGGTCCTTGAACTTGCCGGTGCCGGTCAGCAGCCGCGAGCCATAGGTCTTGCCGGCGATCACCAGCGAATCGGGGGAGACATGAACGTTCATGGCGCGATTATCGCTTATCCGCCTGAAGATGGGGTCACGCAGAGGGCGGGGTCGAGCGTGGGGTCAGATCCCTTTGCCATCGGCAAAGGGATCTGACCCCTGAACACCCGCGCAGGCCTCAGCCCCCGCCCAGCGCGTGCACGATCTCCACCACGTCGCCTTCGGCCAGGACGTGCTCGCCATGGCGGCTGCGGCTGACGATCTCGCCGTTGACCTCCACCGCCACCCGGCGCTGCAGCAGCTGCTCGGCCTGCAGCAGGTCGTGGAGGGTCGCCGAAGCGGGCAGGGTACGGGGTTCGCCGTTGAGCTGGATGTTCATCGCCGCATTGTCGCCGATGGCCTGCGCGGATCGGAACCCTTGCAAATTTCGTTGATCGCCAGCCCCGGCACAGCGTGGTCCAGCGCCCTCAGGCGACAATCCATGCGGCGGCGCAGCGTGAGCAAAACGCGGCGCAGTGGAACCATTCACCGTGCGCCGGCGTACGTCCGCCGGGTCCTCAACGATATCCCCACAGGAGTTTTTTACATGCTGCTCAGCAAACGCCCGATCCGCTCCCTGATGGCGGCCGCGATCGCGCTGGCCGCGCTTCCGGCCATGGCAGGCGAATCCCCCTATTCCAAGGCCGTGTTCTTCGGTGACAGCCTGACCGACGCTGGCTATTTCCGCCCGCTGCTGCCGGCCGATGTGCGTCCGGTGACCGGCCAGTTCACCACCAACCCGGGTTGGGTGTGGGCGCAGCAGGTCGCCAACTACTACGGCCTCAACGGCACGCCCAACGGCAATGGCCAGAACGGTGACAACTACGCCGTCGGCGGCGCCCGTGTATCGGCCGACGAAGCGGGTGGCCTCGGAGCCATTCCGTCGCTGAAGTCGCAGGCGACCCGTTACCTTGCTGCGAATGGTGGCAAGGCTGACGCCAATGCCCTGTACACCGTATGGGGCGGTGCCAATGATCTGTTCGCGGCCACGCGCGCAGCGGCCGGTGGTGCCTCGCAGGCCCAGGTGCAGGGCATCATCGGCGCCGCGGTCACCGACCAGATCGCGCTGGTGGGCGCCCTGAGGCAGGCCGGTGCCCAGTACGTGCTCGTGCCGAATCTGCCGGACGTGGGCATCACTCCGCAGTTCCGTGGCCCCAACGCCGCCGCCGCCACTGCACTGTCGGCCGGTTACAACAAGGCCCTGTACGGTGGTCTGAAGCAGGCGGGCATCGAGTTCATTCCGCTCGACACCTTCAGCATCCTGCGTGAAGTGACCGCCAACCCGGGCATGTACGGCTTCACCAACGTCACCAGCACCGCCTGCAAGATCGATCCGGCCAACTCGACGCAGAGCATCCTGACCTGCAACCCGACCAGCTACGTCAGCCCGGATGCGGCCAACACCTACCTGTTTGCCGATGGCGTGCACCCGACCACTGCCGGTCATCAGCTGCTGGGCCAGTACGCGGTCTCGGTGCTGGAAGGCCCGCGCCTGCAGCAGGTGCTGAGCCACTCGGCACAGACCATCGGCCGCTCGCGTGCCGACCAGGTCAGCATGCACCTGGGTGGTCGGCCGGCTGACGGCCTGTCCTGGTGGGGGGGCGTGCGTGGCGACCTGCAGCGCTACGACCACGCCGACCTGTACGACGGCCTGGCCCCGGCCGGCCTGTTCGGTATCGACTGGGCCCGCGACGGCATGGTGTTCGGCGGTTTCGCCGGCTTCGGCCGCCTCAGCGCCGACTTCGGCAACAGCCGTGGCGACTTCACCCAGAAGGACACCACCGCCGGTCTGTTCGCCGGCTGGTACGGCGATCGCATCTGGGTGAACGGCCAGGTCAGCTACACCTGGCTGTCCTATGACGTTAACCGCAAGGTCCAGCTGGGCCCGGCCACCCGTGAGCACGGTGGTTCGCCGGACGGCAGCAACCTGACCGCCGCCCTGAACGCCGGTTACGAGTTCGGCACCGAAGGCGGCTTCCGCCACGGCCCGATCGCCTCGGTGATCTGGCAGAAGGTGAAGATCGACGGCTACACCGAAAGCGCCGCGGCCGGCACCCTGGCCACCGCACTGGGCTATGACCGCCAGAACGTCGATTCGACCGTCGGCCGCCTCGGCTGGCAGGCCCGCTTCGATGGCGGCGCCGTCAAGCCGTACGCGCAGGTGACCTACGATCACGAGTTCGAGGACACCAAGCAGGCCAGCGCCTGGCTGCAGACCCTGCCGGAACTGGGCAACTACCGCGTGCCCGGCCTGAACTTCGACAAGAACTACGCCACCGTCGTGCTGGGTGCCCGTACCGAACTGTTCGGCCTGCAGAGCAACTTCGGCCTGAGCGCGTCGACCGGCCAGAAGCGCGCGCAGGACGCCACCCTGTTCGCCAACTTCAGCGGCACGTTCTAAGCAGCACCCGCTGGGGTCGGATCCCTTTCCGCAAGGAAAGGGCTCTGACCTGTTGCGCCGGGGGTCGGATCCGTTTCCGCCAGGAAACGGCTCTGACCCCATTGCGGCACGCTGCCATTGCGCAACACCGGCCCCACCGCATAGACTTTCACCCGCAATGCGGGCGTAGCTCAATGGTAGAGCTGTAGCTTCCCAAGCTACTGACGTGGGTTCGATTCCCATCGCCCGCTCCAATCGCGCCACGCGCGTAGACAGAAGGCCGCTCATCAGCGGCCTTCTTCATTTCTGATTAGTTTCATATCCACGGCCATCCGTGCCCGGTTAGCGTTGCCGCATTTCCAACACGGGACGCAGCGCATGGAAACGAAGGACGACGTCGTCGGCAGCCTTCATGAGATCTACAAGAACTCCGGTGCCGGCACCTCCCGCCAGCTGGAGGCAGTGCGCGCACTGGGTCGCGCCGGTGGGCCGAAGGCCGCGCAGCTTCTGTGGCAGATCTATGAGGGGACCTCGGCCGGATCGGTCACGCAGATGGCCTGCATCGCAGCGCTGGGTGAATCCGCGCGCGGGTTCTGAAGCGGAACCAGCCCGCATGGTGATGCGGGCCTGTGGTGTATCCGGCGACGGTTACTCTTTCGCCGGAATCGTCGCCGCAGGAGCCGGCCACTACCGGCGCAGGCAGCACGGGCCAGGCATCATCCACCCGCCACACGCCCGCGCTATGCTTCGCGCCTGCCGACCGATCCCACCGCGATGAAGCTCGCCATCCTGTCCCGCAACAGCTCCCTGTATTCCACCCGTCGGCTGGTCGAGGCGGCGCGCGCGCGCGGCCACACCGTGCGCATCCTGGACCCGTTGCGCTGCTACATGCGCATCGCCGCCGATGGCTTTTCCATGCACTACAAGGGCCGGCCAATGACCGGGGTGGACATGGTCATTCCGCGCATCGGTGCCTCGATCACCCGCTACGGCACCGCGGTGCTGCGCCAGTTCGAGCTGATGGGCGCGCGCACGCCCAATCCGTCCGACGCCATCCTGCGTTCGCGCGACAAGCTGCGCGCGCACCAGCTGCTGGCGGCCAAGGGCATCGACATGCCGGTCACCGTGTTCGGCGACAACCCCGACGACACCGTCGACCTGCTGTCCATGCTGGGCCCGCCGCCGCATGTGGTGAAGCTCAATGAAGGCACCCAGGGGCGCGGCGTGATCCTGACCGAGAAGGCCAGTGCCTCGCGCGGCATCGTCGAAGCGCTGCGCGGCCTGTACGCCAACTTCCTGATGCAGGAATTCATCGGCGAGGCCAAGGGGGCCGACCTGCGCTGCTTCGTGGTGGGCGACCAGGTGGTGGCGTCGATGCAGCGGCAGGCACCGGAGGGCGACTTCCGCTCCAACCTGCACGCCGGGGGTACCGCCGTGGCGGCCAAGGCCAGCCGTGCCGAGCAGCAGGTGGCGGTGCGTTCGGCCAAGGCGCTGGGCCTGTCGGTCTGCGGCGTGGACCTGATCCGTTCCGCGCGCGGCCCGCTGGTGCTGGAGGTCAACTCCACGCCCGGGCTGGAAGGCATCGAAGCGGCCTGCGGGGTCGACGTGGCGACACGCATCATCGAGCACGTAGAGAAGATCAAAAAACCCTGATTATCCATGGGGTTATGATTCTCACCGGCAAATGATCCGGGCCTTTAACGAGGCTTTAATCGGAGCGGGCGTAGGCTTCAGCGAACCGCAGCTCTGCCTCTCAGCAGGATCGGTATCGGGATACGACTTCAGGCCCAGGCGGGTGCACCGTCTGGGCCTTTTTTATGCCTGTCGGCCCCATGCCCAAGGTCTCTTGTGGAGGCCGCGTGACGGTCGTAGAGTTGGCCCTTCGTTCCGGGATGGATCGGGAGGTTGGCGATGTACCGCATCATGATGATCGCGTTGCTGCTGGGCCTGTCTGGCGCTGTTGCCGCCAAGCCGGAGAAAGTGGCTGTACAGATGGACCGGCAGGGCTCGGTCGCCGAGCAGATGCGTCAGGTGGAAACCGCCCTGGCCGCCCCCGACTATGCCGAACTGTCCGCCGAGGATCGCGGCCAGGTGCAGCAGTCGCTGTCGCGTATCCGCCAGCACATGGGCGAACGCCAGACCGTGCAGGAGCTGCCGCCGCAGCTGCAGGCCGAGGTCTTCAACGAGCAGGAACGCATCAACACCCTGTTGGCGCGTGGCCATGAAGACAGCCGGCAGATCTGCAGGTACGAACGCACCACCGGCAGCAACATGCCCAAGAGCCGCTGCCTGACCGTGGCCGAACGGCGCCGGATCGAAGAGAAAGGCAAGGCGCTGATCAACGACCAGCGCAGCTACAACACGCTCAGCCCACCGCCCGCCGGGCGTTGACCGCACCGCCCTTCGGCCCATCGAGTGTGCTGTGACGGCGCATCGGTGGCACCGCAGGATCGATGTTCCACTCATGGAAGAACCTGGAGGTAACGATGCAGCGCATGACCCCCTTCGCCCTGATGCTGGGCCTGGCCCTGGCCACCACCGCCCACGCCAAGCCCGAGAAAGGGCAGGTGAAGTTCGACGCCAACGCACCGGTGGCCGAACAGATCCGCAACGTTGAGACGGCGATCAACAGCGAGGACTACAGCGAGATCGGGCTGGAAGACAAAAGCCGCGTGCAGCAGGCGCTGGGCCGCATCAAGATCAAGATGGGCGACCACGAACGCGTGGAGCAGGTCAGTCCGCAGGACCGCACCGAGATCTTCAACGACCAGGAAGTGATCAACACGATCATGACCCGCGCCCACGCCGACAGCCGCATGGTCTGCCGTCGTGAACGCACCACCGGCAGCAACATGCCGCAGAGTGTCTGCCTGACCGTGGCCCAGCGCCGCAAGGCGCAGGAAGACAGCCGCAAGGCGCTCAACGACAACCAGCGCTTCAACAACTACAAGCCCTGATCGCTGCCGGACCGATCGCATGCCGCCATCGGTCACCCTGCCGTGCGTCCCTTGTGGGCGCATCGGCGGAATCGTAAAGTCGAGACCCTATTCATGGACGAACATGGAGCTCGTCATGTACCGCAACACGACACTTGCCCTGATGCTGTCGCTCGGCCTGGTAGCCACCGTGCAGGCCAAGGCGCAGAAGGACACCGTGCAGATGGATGCCTTCACCCCGGTGTCCGAGCAGATCCGCCGCGTTGAAACGGCCATGGGCAGCGAGGACTACAGCGAGATCGGGCTGGAGGACAAGAGTCGCGTGCAGCAGGCACTGAACCGGATCCGGATCAAGATGAATGGCCGGGAGAAGGTCGATGAGCTGGCCCCGCAGGAGCGCAACGACCTGTTCAACGAGCAGGAGATCGTCAACACCATCATGACCCGCGCCCAGGCCGACAGTCGCATGATCTGCCGCCGCGAGCGCCTTACCGGCAGCAACATGCCGACCAGCGTCTGCCTGACCGTGGCCCAGCGTCGCAAGGCCCAGGAAGACAGCCGCCGGGCGTTGACCGACCAGCAGCGCATCAGCCGCTGACCGGCTGACGCGGGGGCTTTTGCCGGTGTCGGCGCTTCGGTACGAAATGTTAAGAATGGAACCTGTATCGTTCAGCAGGTAGACGTCGCGTCCACCCACGCAGGGGCATCCTGAGCGGGTGGGCCTGGCCCCCCGACGACCCTTCAAGAACCAGAGGTCCCAGTGCGCATTCTCGTAATCGAAGACAACAGCGACATCGCCGCCAACCTTGGCGACTACCTTGAGGATCGTGGCCACACCGTGGACTTCGCCGCCGACGGCGTGACCGGCCTGCACCTGGCCGTGGTCCACGAGTTCGACGCCATCGTTCTGGACCTGAACCTGCCGGGCATGGATGGCATCGAAGTGTGCCGCAAGCTGCGCAACGAAGCGCGCAAGCAGACCCCGGTGCTGATGCTGACCGCCCGCGACTCGCTGGACAACAAGCTGGCTGGTTTCGATTCCGGCGCCGATGACTACCTGATCAAGCCGTTCGCGCTGCAGGAAGTGGAAGTGCGCTTGAACGCGCTGTCGCGCCGCGGCAAGGGTGTGCAGACCCGCGTGCTGGAAACCGGCGACCTGGAATACAACCTGGACACGCTGGAAGTGCGCCGCCAGGGCAAGCTGCTGCAACTCAACCCGACCGCGCTGAAGATCCTGCAGGCCCTGATGGAGGCCGCGCCGGCCGTGGTCACCCGCCAGGAGCTGGAAACCCGCGTCTGGGGCGAGGAGCTGCCCGACTCGGATTCGCTGCGTGTCCACATCCACGGCCTGCGTGCGGTGGTCGACAAGCCGTTTGAAGTGCCGCTGATCCAGACCCGCCATGGCATCGGATACCGCATCGCCACCCCGGAAGCCTGATTCCGTGGCAACCAAGGGGGAGCGCCGGCGTTCGCCGTATCGGCGGCGCCTGCGCAGCCGCATCATCGTCTCGTTCGTGTTGTTGGGCTTCTGCCTGACGACACTGTTCGCGTTTGCCACCAACTGGGCCCGCATGCGCGTGGAAAACCAGCTGGTGGAAGACGTGATGAACCGCAACATCAACGAGTACGTGCGGCGGTTCTACGAGAGCCCGGATCGCAACCCCGACCTGCCCGTGCAGCAGATGCGTGCGCGCCTCGTCAAGCCCGACAAGTTCGATGCGCTGCGTGAGGAAGAACCTGATTGGGCAGCGTTGCCCGACGGCAACCACAATATCTCGGGCACCGACGAACGTGGGCAGCCTTACGCCTACAAGCTGGCCGTGCGCAAGACGCCGGACGCCTGGGCGTTCCTGGCCTATGACATGACCGACAGCGTGCGCGGTGGGCAGCAGCTCAACCGCGCGCTGGTGCTGTCGGTGCTGGTGTTCAGCCTGTTGTCGCTGGTGCTGGGCTGGTGGTCGGCATCGAAGGTGATGAAGCCGGTCTCGGACCTGGCCGCGCGGCTGCGTGCCTATCGCGGCGGCACCAGTGATCCCGAGCCGCTGGCGCCGCGTTTCCCCGATGACGAAGTGGGGCAGCTGGCGCAGGCGCTGGATGATTATTCGTCGCGACTGACCGAAGTGGTGCAGCGCGACCGCGAGTTCAATGCCGACGTCAGCCACGAACTGCGCACGCCGCTGGCGGTGATCCGTGGCGCCACCGAACTGCTGCTGACCCGGCCCGGCCTGGATGAGAAGGTGCTGCAGCGGCTACAGCGCATCCAACGCGCCGAACAGCAGTGCAGCGACCTGATCGGCGCGCTGCTGCTGCTGTCGCGCAACGAGCGCGGGCAGGGCACCAGCAACGTCGCGCGCGTGGCCGAACAGCTGCTGGACGCCCACCGCGCCCAGCTGGGTGGCAAGCCGCTGGAGCTGGCGCTGGAAGGCGAGCGCAACCTGGTGATCGATGCGCCGGAAGCCGCGTTGTCGGTGGCGCTGGGCAACCTGATCGGCAATGCGGTGAAGTACTCGCAGGATGGCGAGGTGCGCGTCTTTGTCGGCAGTAATTCGGTGTCGGTGACCGACAGCGGCCCGGGCCTGAGCGAAGAGGACGCCGCCAAGCTGTTCCAGCGCGGCTATCGCGGCACGCATGCCGGACATTCGCAGGGGGGCGGCATCGGCCTGTCGATCGTCAGCCGCCTGTGCGATCTGTATGGCTGGCAGGTGAGCGTGCGCCCCGGTGGCGAGCGCGGCGTGATCGCCACGCTGACGTTCTCGCCGAAGCCGTTGTAAGGGCCCCTGCTTGGGTGGGTGCTCCACTTGTAGAGCCGAGCCTGCGCTCGGCTGCCGTGGCTTCCCGAAGCCGAGCATAGGCTCGGCTCCACAGCGGGTTCGTGTCGCGCCCTCTGTCGCTTGTGCCACCGAATTTCCCTCGCAGGAAGGATGGGCCAGAAGCCCAACACGACATCACCGTGACCGTTGCCACGTAGCGCGCGTGTCCGCATGCACGCATTCGTACACCCAACAGCGGCTTGAGAATTTCCCTACAGATCACAGCGCTGCGTGATGGCCAGATGGGGCGGCCGGGGCAGGTGCCCTGGCCGGGATTGGCGTCCTGAAAAAAACCTTCAACTCAAGCGCTCCGGGTGGGCTGCGGCTCATCATGGAAAATGCATCGCCTGCCTCGTTTCGGCGGATGGTGCGTGGGGATTCATCAGAATCCGCTGGAGTCTTTTTCCTCGCGCTTGAGTTGTTGGGTCTCCGGTACGCCAACCCGCACCGTCCGCCACCTCGCATCCGCAGGTGGCTCGTCGTCTGCGAGGAGATTCACCATGTCCGCACGCCCCGTGTTCCCCCAACTGTACGCACTGATCGGCGAAGCCGCTGACCTGCTGCCGGCCGACGTGGCCGAGCGTGTCGAAACTCTGCTCGATGATCCCAAGGATCTGCTGCCCGCGCTGCTGGCCCGCATGGACGGTCGCGATGCCGCCGACGGCCGGCGACTGGAAGCGCAGGGCCTCAGTCCTGCCCAGGCGGCCACCATGGCCGGTCTCAGCCGCACCCTGGCCGGCCTGAATGCACTCATGCAGGTGCTGCACGCCGCCGAAGCCGCCCGCGAACAGGGCGGTGCCCACCAGCAGCTGAGCCCGGATGTCGTCGACGGCCTGCTGCTCGGCGCACGAGAACTGGCCCGTTATGCCCGCCTGCAGCTGGAGTAGGTCCACGCAATGCGTGGATGCGCGAGCTGCTGCCGCAACTGCCTTGGGTCGCGCGTACGCTTTCTGTGGTCCGCTTGTGGCGCGCTTCGCGCGCTGCTTGGGGGGGGCACAAACTGCTGTTATGTCGTGCTACCCCCAACGATGGGCAGATGCGATGAACTCGCTTGCCACGATGAGGCGGGAGGGGATTGCAGGTCAATTGCCACAATCCGATACTCCGTGCCTGGACGCGCCACGAAGGTTTCACAGGAAGCTTCTCCTGTGTAGAGTCAGAAGGAAGCTGTGTACAGGCCTTCGGAAGGCTAATGCTTGGACTTGCGCGCGCTCTTACAGCGTTGCTTTCTTTCGCTTTTTTCCACAGGGAGGTGGTTGTGGCTGTTCTGTGTTTAGATACGGCCGGATGCGCGCTAGCCGCAACGACGCGAGACCACCGCGGGCGCCTCATTGAAAGATCGGGTTGCGCATCTGTGCCGGACTGCAACGGCTTTCGGATTTCCTGACTTGATCCGGATGCTAGGTGGGATCTTCTCACTCAATGCAAACGCTCAGGAGCGGGTAACGAGAGACTGCTACGAAAGGCATTTCTCAAGACTTTATGAGGCGGATGCCGAGCTTCGGCGGGGGCTCTCCCATTCAGCTATGAAAATTGGTGCGGTCTCGTCAGTGGGAATCGTTGGCCAAAGGCGGTGGAATGCCACGGCGAGTTACGTCATTGCGCAAAGCAGTCTCTTGGGTGCTGGTGTCAGATGGAGTAGCTGCGAATGCCCTTAGAATCCATATTCGAATTGCTTTGTGTATTGGCAGCCGTGATGCTAATGATCGCGATCGCTTCAAGGCTTATTCTTGTTTGGGAGTTAAAAAGAAATTCCCCGGAGCTGTGGATCTCACTTGGGAGGCCTGCGATTCTGGAGCGGGATCACTTGATGCGGAAGTATCCATTTTGTGGCTGGCGGCAGGTGTTCTGGGTGGCTTCTGGTGCCCGAAGGATGCTTCTTTCGATATTCTGGTTGTCATTCTCTACCTATCTCGTCGTGTTGATTCCGTTGGTCTGGATTTGGGTCATTCGGTGAGGGGGCTTGTCTCTAGCTGGAGTTTGAATTGAATCTTGATTCAGGCCCGAGCTGTTGAACGCCGAGCTAAAGGCCAACATCGACCAAGGGTTCATGTGAATCGGCACCTTGCGCACGTTACGGCCGGTAACCGTGGCTTGCTGGGCGCTTGGGAAGACCCCGTTGGCTATGCTGACCCGTAGTGGGCGGTGAAGTGCGCAACCATATTGCGGCGAGTGAATGCTCCGTCGTTGAATCCTGGGCTGGAGATTGCCTGAAATGCTGGCAGGTGGATCCGAAAGCGCGGTAGGGCGCTCTCCAGGTGCGCGCCCGGTAGTTGGAGCTCTTTATGCCAATGGCGGAATCTTTGACGCGAATTAAGGAATGAAGATGCTCGCCTTGCGTATTTTCGGATGTCTCGTGGGTGTACTGATGGTCGTGTATGGCGTTGCAGTCATGGACGATGCATTGATTGGGACGGGTCCTTGCCGAGCGAACTGTGGTCTGTATAGCGCCTTGATTCGTTTATTCGGACAGTCGGCCTATAACAGATTGATGGGCTTTTCCTGGGTTGTTGCGGGAGTGATGTTCATTTTTGTTTCTGTTGTGGTTTGGCACGGAAAGGGCTCCGCGGAAAGGCGTAGGCAAAAAAGGGACGCCGACGTCGATAGGGATGAGCGGATGAAATATCTCAGAAGATCCAAGTCATGCGTAAAAGCGCTTCCGCGCATTGCGAGCACCTCGGTCCCTAGCGAGCCTCGGATGGCGTCCATGTAGAGGTTCGAGCTGCGCCTGCAGGCCTTCCCATTGGACATCGTTGATCACCGCATCGTCGGCCGATGCCGAGCGCCGCACGCGACTGACCTGGGCGAAAGTGATCTAATAGGCGTAGAGCTGGGAGAGTGCATCTGAAGGCGCGAGAATTTCGTTGCTTGCAAGGAGGCCGTCGCTATATGAAGTTGAACTGGTAAAGGTGCGTTGATTGCAATGCGCGCATGCCCGATTGCATCATTCTGGTGTTCGTATAATCCGCTGCTCTATTCGTGGAAGTTGCCAATCATCGGTGGAAGTGATGCATCCTGAGATTGAAGTGAAATTGACGGCTTCGGTAGCTGGCTGTGCTAGCTGTGACTTGATGGCGCAGCTGTCGCTCGAAGTGAATGAGCTGGATGCTGCGGATGTTCTGATCAGGAAAGTCATTGATTGTCGCGGGGCGGCAAGCCTGTCCGAGTCGACCCATCAGACTCTTGAGGTCGATGTGCGAGTTCGGGCAGGCGAGGGAGATAGGGCGTGTCTGAATCTCTCTTCCGCAACCCTTGAAAAGATGGCATCTATATCTGCTTCATTGAATTTTGATCCCGAGTTGACTGGAGACGGAGGCGCAGATGGATTGGAATTGGGGGAGGACAGTGCTCCATCGACGCGCCCTGAGCTGGTTGTCGTTCTCGTTGGTGACTCTCCTGTGAGTGGTGAAGAAGTCATCCTTTCCAGAGTCGAGCGCCAGCAATACAGAACTGGCGACATCCAGGAGGGAGTTCATGAAGCGTTGCAGCGCGGCCTTGAGAAGGTGGGAGGAGAGGCGAAGGTGTGGGCGCTGGAGGTGGGAGTACGCCTATCGAGTCAGCGCGGGGTGTGGCCGGGTTTCAATCTTTCTTGTGACGTGATCAGACTGATGGCGTCTAGTGGAGTCTCATTGGATTTCGATCCGTATGTCTAGCTCGGTCCTGTTGGTGGCCAGCAGTTGGAAATCCGAATCGACCATCCCGTATGGCGCTATCCGAAGGCATGCTTGAGCTCGAAGCCCGCTCTGATCTCGTCGACATTCATGGACTTCCCTGAGTGCTTCCTATGAACTACCCGGATGGGGAAAAGGTACTGCTTGGCGACACCGTTGATCTAGGTGGCGGAACGCGCGGGATCGTGGTTGCCGTGATCGATGATGAGTCCTATGCAGTTGGCTTTTCCGCGGAAGAGTGGCGGTACCTCGGACGAGGTGCGTTGTTGCGAGCGCCTGGATTCGGTCTACTGCATTGTCCAGATACAGGGCACGACTTCACTTTGATCGAGCGCGGTCGATCAGGAAGTCCTGCGTCGTAGAGCTGGGGGGCTTGATTCAATTGTATGGCTTGATAAGCAACGTCCTTTGCAGGTGGGAAGTACATGACCAAGTTGATCCCGTGCAAATAGTTGGTGCATGATCGTTTGCAGATGAGTGTCGATCATGTCCGGTGTCATGTGGGGGCTTATCGAGGGCGTTGGTCTGCCTTATTGGTGATGATTCATGGATAGAAGTGCGTATCTGGAAATGATGGAATTCCCGACCAAGTGGTGGGAGTACGACTTGTTGCCAGCGGAGTTGATCGATCAGCTCATGGCTACATATCAGCCTGGGATGGAGAACGCCTCAGAACATGATAGGAACAGTGTCTTCCATTGGTGGTTGAGAAAGTCGCCAAGTAAGGATCTGCTGATGAAGTTGGTTGAGCTTTCTTTCTTGGACCCTGATCAGGCAATGGCGGGTGATGTCAGAACGTACATCGCCCAAAGCGTCTTCTTTGATCGAGACGTGGCTCTGTTTATTCGTGGCGGCCGCTGATTTCCTGATTGATTAGTGATGTGGGTCAGAGCTGCAATGACCCACTGGATCAGCTGAAATTTGTAGGTACATCCGAGCCACGGCCAATAGTGTTGAGCGCATTTCCCCGTGGCTTATTGGAGGCTGAGTTGGTGGTTCGAAATCCATTGGAGGCGACGGGACTTCATGACTCGTCTCTCGATTCAGTGCAGGTGTCGATCCTGGATAGATCCTGCCTGATACGGACTGTTGGCGTATGTGGTGACCTTGCGGAAGGAGCATTGGCTGACATTGGTTGCCATAACCTAGAATCGTTCTTCCTGCTGTCCGACAGTCAGGAGCTGTCGGACAACGCTTGGCCCGGGAACATTCAGGATGGCCATTTTGATGGGTTAGGCTGCACTGGCGTGCTTCGGCTTTATCTGGCCGGAGGCATGCTGGAGGCGGGGGGCAGTCTACTCAGGTCGGAGCTCCCTGCGCTGTCTGGACATTCTCCACGACCCAGCGTGTCCGCGGCCTCTGGAACACGACTCGATGGAGTTGCTGCCGGGCGGCTGAGTTTCGCTGTCTTGACGGGGTTGAGCCATTCCGTAGGCAGCAAGCAGTTCTCAGCTCAGCTGTTGGTGCTGAGGGATACAGATGTCATCTGCTTGCCAGACGTGCCTGAGCGCATTCCCGTGTCTGTCTGCTTCGAGGGCGTCAAGTCGTGCGCGGTGAGGTTTGATGAAACCGCAATGGAGTGGAGCGAACGTCTTGGAAATGTTGCGAGCTGCATCGTCGACGAAAAGCGAGGAGTCTGCTGGTTATACCTGCGAAACGGGATAGTCATGATCGAGGCCCGCGCCGCAGTGATGATGTCCGATTGGATTGAGTCGAAGAAAACGCAAGAAAGTTCGGCTGCGATCATCAAGCCGAGCATAGGCTCGGCTCTACAGTGGATCCACGCCATGGGGCGATGCGCTTCGGTAGTGCCGGTCGCTGGCCGGCAGCCAGGCCTCAGCCCCCAGCCAACCCCAGATACCGCGCATGCACCCGTTCCACCTGCGCCTGCAGGTCCTCGGGGTGACCATCGTTGACCACTACATCATCGGCCAGTGCCAACCGCTGCGCGCGGCTGGCCTGGGCGGCGATCATCTTGTCGGCCAGCGCGGCGTCGATGCCGTCGCGCTGCATCAGCCGGGCGTGCTGCACGGCTTCGGGCGCATCCACCAGCAATACCCGGTCCAACCACGGGTAGGCCTGCCGCCCACCGACCTCAGTCAGCAACGGAATGGCGGCAATCGCATAGGGGCTGGCGGCCTGCTCGCACTGCTGTTGCATCAGCAGACGGATGGCCGGGTGGGTGATCGCTTCCAGCGCCGCCCGTTCGGTCGGGTCGGCGAACACGTGGGCCCGCAGGCGTGCCCGATCCAGGCTACCGTCCGCCTGCAGCATGCCGGCGCCGAAGCGCTCGGCGATACGGTCCAGGGCCGGGCTGCCGGCGGCAACCACCGCGCGGGCGGCCAGATCGGCGTCGGCCACCACGATGCCCAGCGCCTCGAAGCGCCGGGTCACCTCGCTCTTGCCGGCGGCAATGCCGCCGGTCAGGCCAACCACATAGCGGCTCATGGGGATTCCCCTCAGCGCAGTCCGCTCAACACCAGGTACTGCTCCACCACGGGCGCGCCCCACATGAAGTACAGCCAGCCCGCGATGGCCAGGTAGGGGCCGAACGGGATCGGCGTGGCGCGGTCACGGCCCCTGGTGTACAGCCAGATCGAGCCGATGATGGCGCCCAGCACCGACGACAGCAGGATGATCGGCAGGATGCCCTTCAACCCGCACCAGGCGCCGAGGGCGGCCAGCAGCTTGAAATCGCCGTGGCCCATGCCTTCCTTGCCGGTCAGCTGCTTGAACAGCCACCAGACCATCCACAGCGACAGATAGCCCACCGCCGCGCCGACCAAGGCAGGCTTGGCCGGCATGTACAGGTTGTCGATGTTGCCTATCAGGCCCAGCCACATCAGTGGCAGGGTCAACTGGTCGGGTAGCAGCTGGGTGCGCAGGTCGATGCCGGACAAGGCGATCAGGAAGCAGGTCAGCACGATGGCGCCGAAGCCCTGCCAGCCGAAGCCGAACTGCCAGACGCAGGCCAGCACCAACGCCGAGGTCAGGGCCTCGACCAGCGGGTACTGCAGCGAGATCGGCGCCTTGCAGTGGCGGCACTTGCCGCCCTGGATGATCCAGCTGAACAGCGGGATGTTCTCGTACCAGCTCAGCTTGTGCTTGCAGTGCGGACAGTGCGAAGGCTCGACCACGATCCCCGGTGGCGGGGGTTCGTAGAAGTCCGGTTCTTCCAGGACCTCGCGCGCATCGCGCTTCCACTGCCACTCCAGCCGCTTGGGCAGGCGCAGGATGACGACGTTGAGGAAACTGCCCAGCAGCAGCCCCAGGGCGGCCGCGGCGGGGTAGCCGAGGCCGGGATGCTGGTCGAGAAATGCCATTGATACCTTTAGCCGACGACGGCGCCAAGTTTGAAGATGGGCAGGTACATGCCGACAACAATACCGCCGACGATGGTGCCAATGAATACCATGATCATCGGTTCCAGCAGGCTGCTCAAGGCATCGACCGCATTGCTGACCTCCTGTTCATAATACTCCGCAACCTTGAACAGCATCGCGTCCAGGGCACCGGCCTCTTCACCGATACCGGTCATCTGGATGACCATGTGCGGGAACAGCGCGGTCTGTTTCATGGCCATGTTGACTGGATAGCCTACTGAGACATCGTCGCGCATACGGAGCACGGATTCCTCATAGACCTTGTTACCTGTGGCACCTGCAACGATTCCAAGCGCTTCGACCAAGGGCACACCAGCTTTGAATGTCACTGCGGTCGTCCGGGCGAAGCGCGCAATGGAGCTGTTATGCATGATCTGGCCGATCACTGGCACCTTGAGGATGAGCCTATCCATGGTGTGCCGCATGTTAGGCGAGCGTTTGTAGGCAGCGATGAAGCCAGCAACCGCGCCCGCCAGCACCAGTAACATCAACCACCACCAGGACACCATGAACCGCGACAGGTTCACGATCATCTGGGTGAACGCCGGTAGTTCTGCACCGAACCCTTTGAAAACGTCCTCGAACTGTGGGACCACCCAGACCAGCAGGATGCCACTGACGACGAGTGCCACCGCCATTACCATGACTGGGTAGAACAAGGCCTTCTTGATCTTGCCCTTAAGGGACTCGATGTTCTCTTTATAGGTTGCGACAGTGTCCAGCACTGTTTCCAGCACGCCAGCGCCTTCGCCAGCGCGGACCAAGTTCCGGTAGAGGTCATCGAACTGCACAGGATGTTTGCTGACCGCTTCATATAGAGAAGAGCCGCCCTCAATGTCCGTACGGACCGAATCCACCATCTTCTTCATGCGTGGGTTCTTGTGGCCGCTGGCGATGATGTCCAACGCACCCACGATAGGTACGCCCGACTTCATCATGGTGGCCATCTGCCGACTGAAGAAGGCAATATCCTTTGATGAAATCTTGCTGCCGGCATTGCCGAACAGAGGTTTGGGCTTGGGCTTCACTGTGCCAGGATTGATGCCCTGACGTCGCAGTTCGGCCCTCAGCAGATTGGCATTCTTTGCCGCCTGCTCCCCTTTCATCTTTACGCCCCGCTTGTCGGTCCCCTCCCAGACAAACGGCTGCAGCTCCGTAGTGCCACGCGCCACGGGCTGCTTCTTGATCGTACTGCGACTGACAGACATATCGGCTCCCCAAGACCCACCATCCCCAGGCGGGCGTCTAGCGGCTGATGGTAGCGGGTTCACGCCCGTCTGGGCAGTTGGTAAGGGGGGCGGAATGCAATTTCGTGCCCGGCGCCGGCCAAAGGTGACGCACTGCGTCACATTGCCGCGTCCATCGCAGATTCGCATCCGGGGGGTTCCCATCCGTGAAATAGCTGCCATCATGGGCGCGGGGAAATCCAGGGGGAGGCGTGCCGGGTTGGCACGCAACCTGCGTTGATCCACCCGCAGGGGGCAGGACCCGCTCAGCTGGCCGCCGGCCAGACCGATCCTGCGCTCTGAAATCAACCACCACTATCTTGGGGATGTACCAAATGAAGAACCAGAAGGGCTTCACCCTTATCGAACTGATGATCGTCGTTGCGATCATTGCAATCCTGGCTGCCATCGCCCTGCCGCAGTACCAGAACTACGTAGCCAAGTCGCAGTTCACGGCAGGCCTCGCCGAAGTTTCGGCCGGCAAGACTGCCTACGAAACCAAGGTGAATGACGGTGTCACTGACGGCACGCAGTACACCACTGTATCGAACCTGGGCCTGAAGGATAGCGATCGTTGCGCGCTCACCGCGACCGCTCCGGATAACACCGGCGCTGGTTCGATTGTGTGCACCTTGAAGGGTAACCCGAAGGTTGCCACCAAGAAGATCACCTTGGAGCGTGACGCCAACGGCAACTGGAGCTGCAAGTCCGATCTGGCTGCTGCCGACAAGCCGAAGTATGCTCCGGCTACCTGCCAGGGCTGATACTTAGCAGTGATCGAAGGAGGGCCCCGCGTTGTCGGGGCCTTCTTCGTTTGGAGGCTATCCAACTAATTCGAGCCTGATGGGGAGGCGCGATGTTAAGGCATGCCGGTTTTACTCTGATTGAGCTCATGATCGCGGTCGCGATCATCGCGATCCTATCGGCGATCGCGATTCCTGTGTACCAAACTTTTGTCGCGAGATCGCAATTGACCGCTGCGTTGGCGGATATCAGGCCCGGCAAGACTACGGTTGAGTCTGTAGCCCAAGACAGCCGCAACGCGAGTCTGGTGAATGCGGAGTTCGTCGGTCTTTATCCGACGTCTCGTTGCACTGCTGTATCCGCTGTCTTGGATGAAGCCGGGGTGGGCAGTATCAGCTGCGTAGTCGATGGGGCACCGTCGATAAAGGGTAAAATCCTGTACCTAAAGCGCGCAGCCGACGGCACCTGGACCTGCGACGGCAGCGCCTTCGAAGCGCGCTATCGCCCAACCGGCTGTTGATCACACTTCGGCCTGCCAATGGGATGTTGGCGGGCCGTTGACGGGGCTATCATCCCCGGGGGAGTCAGGATCGTGCCTGCCGGGCTGGGAGTGCCGGGCGAGGCAGTCATGCTGAAGGATTGGCGTCGTCGTCGGCCATCGGGTCGCGGCAGGTTCTGCTGCCCTGTGCGGTGCCTCTGGAAGGCGCGCCGCACTGCCTGACCCATGATGAGCCAAGGATCCATATGAACGCCGTAACCACCGCCAATCTCGTCGGCATCACCGGCCTGGCCCGTCGCCTGGTCCAGGATGGTGCGCTGGACGAGGCTTCCGCCCGCGACGCCATGGCCAAGGCCGCTGCGGCCCGCCAGCCGCTGCCGACCTGGTTCGCGCAGAACAAGGTGGTCGGGGCGGCCCAGTTGGCGGCGGCCAACGCGGTCGAGTTCGGCATGCCGCTGTTCGACGTGTCCACGTTCGACGCCAGCCAGAACGCGATGAGCCTGGTCAGCGAGGAGCTGCTGCGCAAGCACAACGTGCTGCCGCTGTTCAAGCGCGGCGGCAAGCTGTTCGTGGGTACCAGCAATCCGACCCATTCGCTGGACGAGATCAAGTTCCACACCAATCTGGTGGTGGAGCCGATCCTGGTGGATGAAGACCAGATCCGCCGCACGCTCGAGCAGTGGCATGCCAGCCATGACACGCTGGGCGACGCGCTGGGCGGTGACGACGATGGCATGGGCAACCTGGATGTTGCGGCCGGAGACGAGGATCTCGGCGCCGGTGGCGACTCCGGCATCGATGCCAAGGGTGATGACACCCCGGTGGTGAAGTTCGTCAACAAGGTACTGGTGGACGCGATCCGCAAGGGCGCCTCGGACATCCACTTCGAGCCCTATGAAGACGACTATCGCGTGCGCCTGCGCATCGATGGCCTGCTGAAGATGGTCGCGCGCGCGCCGGTGAAGCTGAACCAGCGCATCGCCGCGCGCCTGAAGGTGATGGCGCAGCTGGACATCGCCGAGAAGCGCGTGCCGCAGGACGGACGCATCAAGCTCAACCTGTCCAAGACCAAGCAGATCGACTTCCGCGTGAGCACGCTGCCGACCCTGTTCGGCGAGAAGGTGGTGCTGCGTATCCTGGACGGCAGCGCGGCCAAGCTGGGCATCGACAAGCTGGGTTACGAGCCGGACCAGCAGAAGCTGTTCCTGGACGCCATCCACAAGCCCTACGGCATGGTGCTGGTGACCGGCCCGACCGGTTCGGGTAAGACGGTGTCGCTGTATACCGCGCTGGGCATCCTCAACGACGAGACGCGCAACATCTCCACCGCCGAAGACCCGGTGGAAATCCGCCTGCCAGGCGTCAACCAGGTGCAGCAGAACAACAAGCGCGGCATGACCTTCGCCGCGGCACTGCGCTCGTTCCTGCGACAGGATCCGGACATCATCATGGTCGGCGAAATCCGCGACCTGGAGACGGCCGAGATCGCGATCAAGGCGGCGCAGACCGGCCACATGGTGCTATCCACGCTGCACACCAACGATGCACCGCAGACCATCGCGCGCCTGATGAACATGGGCATCGCGCCGTACAACATCACCAGCTCGGTGACGCTGGTGATCGCCCAGCGCCTGGCGCGCCGGTTGTGCAACAACTGCAAGCGCCCAGCCAACCTGCCCGAACATGCGTTGCTGGCCGAGGGCTTTACCCAGGCGCAGCTGGATGCGGGTATCGAGCTGTACGAGGCGGTCGGCTGTGACGAGTGCACCGAGGGGTACAAGGGCCGCACCGGTATCTACCAGGTGATGCCGATGACCGACGAGATCGCCACGATCGTGCTGGCCGGTGGCAATGCGTTGCAGATTGCCGAGGCCGCACAGCAGATCGGGGTGAACGATCTGCGCCAGTCGGCGTTGAAGAAGGCGGCGGCGGGTGTCACCAGCCTGGCCGAGATCAACCGCGTTACCAAGGATTGAGGTAGAGCCGAGCCTATGCTCGGCTGATGGTTCGAAGAGCAGCCGAGCGTGGGCTCGGCTCTACAGTAGATCTGCGTCGTGCGTGGATGGGGTGGCCCGCGTCGGGCCCTGTCCTTACTCCATCCCCAGCTTCTTCAGCTTGTAGCGCAGCGCGCGGAAGGTGATGCCCAGCTGCGCGGCGGTGCGGGTCTTGTTCCAGCGGTTCTCTTCCAGCGCGCGCTGGATGGCGCTGCGCTCGAGCTGTTCGATGTACGAGGGCAGGGCGGCGCTGCCGGGCTGCAGGTCCACCACGGCTTCGGCGTGTGCTGCGCTGCCGGGCGTGCGCGGGGCGTGCTGCGGCAGGCGCAGGTCGTCGGCGCCGATGCAATCTTCCTCGGCCAGTGCCAGCGCGCGTTCCAGAATGTTCTCCAGTTCGCGCACGTTGCCGGGGAAGGCGTACTGGGCCAGTGCGTCCAGCGCCGACGGCGCCAGCAACGGCGTCGGGCGGCCATGGCTGCGGGCCAGCCGTGCCAGTACCGATGCGGCCAGTTCCGGCAGGTCCTGGCGACGCTCACGCAGCGGCGGCACCCTCAGTTCGATCACGTTGATGCGGTAGTAGAGGTCGTGGCGGAAGCGCCCGTCCTCGACCAGCTCGGCCAGGTCCTTATGGGTGGCCGAGAGGATGCGCACGTCCACCGGCTCCTCGGCAGCCGCGCCCACCGCGCGCACCGACTTCTCCTGGATCGCGCGCAGCAGCTTCACCTGCATCTGCAGCGGCAGCTCGGCCACTTCGTCGAGGAACAGGGTGCCGCCGTGCGCGGCCTGGAACAGCCCGGGCTTGTCGGCGTGGGCGCCGCTGAAGCTGCCTTTGCGGTGGCCGAAGAATTCGCTTTCCATCAGCTCGCCGGGAATGGCGCCGCAGTTGACCGGCACGAACGGGCCGGCCGCGCGGGCGCCCTGGGCGTGGATGGTGCGTGCGACCAGCTCCTTGCCCACGCCGGATTCGCCGAGGATGTAGACCGGCGCCTGGCTGCGCGCGACCTTGCCGATGGTGGTACGCAGCACGTCCATGGCCGGCGAATCGCCGAGCAGGCGTGCGCCCTGTTCGGCGGCGGGGCCGGGTGCAGGGCGCTCGGTGTTGTTCAGTTCCAGCGCGTGCTTGACCAGGCCGCGCAGCACGGCGATATCCACCGGCTTGCTGACGAAGTCGAAGGCGCCGGCCTTCAGCGCTTCCACGGCCAGGTCCATGCTGCCGAAGGCGGTGATCATCGCCACTGGCGTGCGCGGGTAGTGCTGCGCGATCTCGCTGACCAGCTCGATGCCATTGCCGTCCGGCAGGCGCATGTCGGTGATGCACAGGTCGTACGGATTGCTGGCCAGCAGTTCGCGCGCTTCTGCAAGGTTGGCTGCCGTACTGATGCGCAGCCCCATGCGGCCGAGCGTCAGTACCAGCAGTTCGCGGATGTCGCGTTCGTCGTCGACGACGAGGGCGCTGCGGGTTTCGTTCATGGGCGTGAAAGATAAACGAGGGGGCTGGAAGCGACAAATGTTTGACGCACAGAATCGAGATCAGGTGGGCAACAGCGTATGCGGGCCGGGCAGCACCAGGCGGAAGCAGGAGCCTCCAGCGGGAACCGGGATGTAGTCCAGCCGCGCCTGGTTGGCCCGGCACAGCTCGCGGGCGATATACAGGCCCAGCCCGGTGCCATGCTCGGACGTGGTGAAGAACGGCCGGAACAACTGTGCGGCCACGCTCTCGGGAATACCGGGGCCACGGTCCATCACGTCGATGACCGCACTGCGCTCGTGCTGCGCCACGCGCAGGCGCACCCGCGCCGGCTGCTGGCCGATGCGCCCGTACTTGAGCGCGTTGTGCACCAGCACGGTCAGCACCTGGTAGAGGTGCTTGGTGTCGACCTGGGCCAGCACCGAGGTGTCGTTGATGATCGGCTCGATGCTGTCGGTCTCCAGCGTCTGGCCCTGCTTGTACTCCAGCACGAAGCGGCGCACGAAGGCGGCCAGGTCGACGTTCTCCGGCGTGGCGCGCTCGCGCCGGGCCAGGCCCAGCACGCTTTCGACGATGCCGTTGGTGCGCTGGCACTGCTGGCGGATGATCTGCAGCAGGCGGCGGTCGCTTTCGTTGAAGCCGGTGCCTTCTTCCAGCAGCTGCACCGCGTAGTTGATCGCGGCCAATGGGTTGCGGATCTCGTGGGCGAGGCTGGCCGAGAAGCGGCCCATCGCCGACAGGGTGAGCGATTCGGCGCGGCGCGAGACCACGCTGGAGTCGTCCAGGAACACCAGGGCCAGGTCGCTGCCGGCCAGCAGGCGGGCAAAGCGCGGCTGCACTTCGGGCTGGTCGGGGTTGAGCTGCAGCGGTAGTTCGTCCTGCGCCCAGCCATTGCGCCAGCGCTGCAGGCGACGGGCGAGTTCCGGGGCGGCGCTGGCCAGGTCCAGGCGGCCGCTTTCGCCGCTGCCGTCGTTGTCACCGAGCAGCATCGCGGCGGCCTCGTTGGCCAGGGTGACGCGGTTGTCGGCGTCGACCACCAGCACGCCGGTACGCATGCGGCGGATGATCAGCTCGTTGATCTGGAACAGGTTGGCCACTTCATCGCCGCGCTGGTTGGCCAGCTGCTGGTTGCGGCGCGCGCGGCTGCCGACCTGGTAACTGATGAAGGCCAGCGCCAGGTAGCTGGTGGCGAACATGGCCAGTTCGGCCAGGGTGCGGGTGGGATCGCCGCCTTCCAGCAGCTTCCAGGTGTACTCCACGCCGGTGGCGAGGCTGGCGGCCAGCGCCAGGCCCAGCCCCAGGCTGAGCGGGAGCAGGGTGGCGGCGGCGGCGATGTTGAACAGCAGCGACATCGAGATGCCGGCGCTGGCACCGGGCAGGGCATGCGACAGCAGGGTGGCGGCGACGATGTCCACCAGCACGCCACTGACCACGATCGGGCGCAGCCAGCGTTCGTTGCGGCCGATCACCAGGGCCAGCAGGGACAGCACCAGGTAGATGGCGGCGACGGTGTCGGCCAGCCGCGGGTGGTGGGCTTCGCCGACCATGGCCGACAGCGGGCTGTAGAGCAGGGCGGCGATGACCGAGGCGATCAGCACCCGGTACAGCGCGAAGAAATACAGCTCACGCCGCGGAATCGATTCGATGCGGTCGATCAATGAAGCACTGGGTGACACGCCGGAACTCCCCTTCTGGCTGCCTGGGTCTGGACGCTGCGGCGGGCCTGCCTGGCGTCCCCTGAGGCCGGGCGGGCACGTCGCTTCGATGTGGCCTGCGGTGGAAGCAGCAGGGCAAGCCCGGCTCTACACACCTTGGTCGGCCAGTATAGGGCCCCAGGCAGGGCGCCGCCGGAGCCGCCCGGATCGCGCATTTGGCCCGGGATGGATACCGGTGGCCAGTGGGCCGCCGGGCGCAACTGCCTGAATGACCGCGGAAATCTGGCCGGGTCTGGCGTTTTGTACAGACTTCTTTGCGCCCCGGCGCCGGCTCGGCCACAATAGTGGGCCCGCCGCGGTCCATGCCGGCGCCCCGCCGGGGCCCTGAGGAATTGCGTGCGGTCGTTCCTATTCCCACGGTGACGCATGAATTTCCACGAATACCAGTCAAAACAACTGCTTGCCGAGTACGGCATCCCGG
Source organism: Stenotrophomonas sp. YJH_SMC_65 (assembly GCF_059369475.1). NCBI lineage: Bacteria > Pseudomonadati > Pseudomonadota > Gammaproteobacteria > Lysobacterales > Lysobacteraceae > Stenotrophomonas > Stenotrophomonas sp. YJH_SMC_65. Next base: position 118,068 of record NZ_JCAFSR010000006.1, on the reverse strand, counting down.
TCCCGGCCGGCAAGGTCGCTGCGACCCCGGACGAAGCGGTTGCCGCTGCCAACTCCCTGGGCCAGGGCCCCTGGATGGTCAAGGCGCAGATCCACGCTGGCGGCCGCGGCAAGGCTGGCGGCGTCAAGTTCTGCAAGACCACCGACGACGTGAAGGCCGCTGCGGCCAAGATGCTCGGCACCAAGATGGCCACCTACCAGACCGCAGGCGTTGAACTGCCGGTCAACCTGGTGCTGGTGACCACCGCCGGCGAGATCGTCAAGGAACTGTACCTGTCGGTGCTGGTCGACCGTGGCACCAAGACCATCACCTACATCGCCTCTTCGGAAGGCGGCGTGGAAATCGAGCAGGTTGCTGCTGAAACCCCGGAGCTGATCCACTCGCTGAACGTCGATTTCGTCGAAGGCGTGCAGGGTTACCACGGCCGTGATTTCGGCTTCAAGCTGGGCCTGACTGCCAAGCAGGCCGGCCAGTTCGCCAGCATCATGGTGAACCTGTACCGCCTGTTCAACGAAAAGGACCTGGCCCTGGTTGAAATCAACCCGCTGGCCATCCTGGACGACGGCAACCTGTACGCGCTGGACGGCAAGTTCGACAGCGACGACAACGCCGCGTTCCGCCAGAAGGCCCTGGTCGCCATGCGCGACAAGACCCAGGAAGATCCGACCGAAGTGATCGCTTCGGAGCTGGACATCAACTACGTCACCATGGACGGCAACATCGGCTGCATGGTGAACGGCGCCGGCCTGGCCATGGCCACCATGGACGTCATCAAGCTCAACGGCGGCGAGCCGGCGAACTTCCTGGACGTGGGCGGCGGTGCCAACAAGCAGCGCGTCATCGAGGCGTTCAAGCTGATCCTGTCCTCGGACAAGGTTGAAGGCATCTTCGTCAACATCTTCGGCGGCATCGTCCGCTGCGACATGATTGCCGAAGGCATCATCGCCGCCGTGAAGGAAGTGGGCGTCAAGGTTCCGGTCGTGGTGCGCCTGGAAGGCACCAACGTGGAAGAAGGCAAGCAGCTGCTGCGCGACAGCGGCATGGCCATCATCCCGGCTGACAACATCAACGATGGCGCCAAGAAGATCGTTGAAGCTGTCAAGAACGCTGCCTGATTCGACACCAAGGAATTCCCATGTCTGTTTTGATTAACAAGAACACCAAGGTGATCGTGCAGGGCTTCACCGGCCAGCAGGGCACCTTCCACGCCACTCAGATGATCGAGTACGGCACCCAGGTTGTTGGCGGCGTGACCCCGGGCAAGGGTGGCACCACCCACATCGACCTGCCGGTCTTCAACACCGTTGCCGACGCCGTGCAGAGCACCGGCGCCAACGCTTCGGTCATCTACGTGCCGCCGCCGTACGCGGCCGACGCGATCCTGGAAGCCGCTGCTGCCGGCATCAAGGTCATCGTCTGCATCACCGAAGGCATCCCGGTGCTGGACATGCTGCGCGTCAAGAACGTGCTGACCCGTTCGCATCCGGACACCGTGCTGATCGGGCCGAACTGCCCGGGCGTCATCACCCCGGGTGAGTGCAAGATCGGCATCATGCCGGGCCACATCCACCAGCCGGGCAAGATCGGTATCGTGTCGCGTTCGGGCACCCTGACCTATGAAGCGGTCAAGCAGACCACCGAAGTCGGCCTGGGCCAGTCCACCTGCATCGGCATCGGTGGTGACCCGATCAACGGCCTGAACTTCGTCGACTGCCTGAAGCTGTTCAACGAAGACCCGCAGACCGAAGGCATCATCATGGTTGGCGAGATCGGCGGTGACGCTGAAGAAGCCGGCGCCGAGTACATCAAGAACCACGTGAAGAAGCCGGTCGTCGGTTTCATCGCCGGTGCGTCGGCTCCGGCCGGCAAGCGCATGGGCCACGCGGGCGCGATCGCCTCGGGCGGCAAGGGCACTGCCGAAGGCAAGTTCGCCGCCATGGAAGCTGCCGGTGTTGTCACCGTCCGCTCGCCGGGCGATCTGGGCGCTGCCATCGCCAAGCTGGTGAAATAAGATCGACTGCCTCCGGCAGACGATGCTGTAGAGCCGGCCGCTGGCCGGCTGCTTGAACACAGAAAGGCCGCCTCCGGGCGGCCTTTCTGCGTCTGGTGTGGGGCCAGATCCCTTTTGCTGCGCAAAACGGATCTGACCCCGGCGTTACAATGGCGGCATTGCAACCACAGGCTGGAATCCCATGGCTTCGATCCGCATCGCGATGGCGCAGTTCGACTTCCCGGTCGGCGATGTCGCCGGCAACACCGAGCGCATCATCGAGATGATCGGCCAGGCGCGCGACGAGTACGGCGCCGAGCTGGTGATGTTCCCCGAGCTGGCGGTGAGCGGCTACCCGCCGGAAGACCTGCTGCTGCGCCCGGGCTTCCTGTACGAGTGCGAGCAGGCGATGGCCCGCATCGCTGCCGCCTGCCGCGGCATCACCGCCGTGGTCGGCTGGCCGCAGGCGGCTGGCGCGGTGGTCTACAACGCCGCCAGCGTGCTGCGTGACGGCCTGGTCGAGCAGACCTACCGCAAGCGTGAGCTGCCCAACTACGCCGTGTTCGACGAGCGCCGCTACTTCGATGTCGATCCGGATGGCGGCAGCTGCGTGTTCGAGGTCAACGGTATTCCGGTTGGCCTGCTGATCTGCGAGGACCTGTGGTTTGCCGAGCCGCTGGCCGACACCATGCGCGCCGGTGCGCAGCTGGTGGTGGTGCCGAATGCTTCGCCGTACGAGCGTGGCAAGCATGCCCAGCGCGACGCCGTGCTGGCTGCACGTACCCGCGAGAGCGGGGCGGCGATCGCCTATCTCAACGTGGTTGGCGGCCAGGACGCGCTGGTGTTCGATGGCGCCTCGGTGGTGGCCGACGGTGATGGCACGGTGCACCCGGCCGCTGCTGCCTTCGTCGACCAGTGGCTGGTGGTGGAGTACGACGGCGCCAGCCGCCGCTTCATGCCGCACGTGTGGATGGACGACGGCGACGAGAGCATGGACGCGCTGGCCTGGCGCGCGGTGACCCGTGGCATCCAGGACTACTGCCGCAAGAACGGCTTCAAGAAAGTGTGGCTGGGCCTGTCCGGCGGCATCGACTCGGCGATCGTGCTGGCCATGGCGGTCGACGCGATGGGCGCGGAGAACGTAACCGCCGTGCGCCTGCCGTCGCGCTACACCGCGGGCCTGTCCAACGACCTGGCGGCCGAGCAGTGCCAGGCGCTGGGCGTGAAGCTGGAGACGGTGTCGATCGAGCCGGCGTTCAAGGGCCTGATGGAAGCGTTGGCGCCGATGTTCGAGGGCACCGCGCCGGACGTGACCGAAGAGAACCTGCAGTCGCGCAGCCGCGGGGTGATCCTGATGGCGCTGGCCAACAAGTTCGGCGGCTTGCTGCTGACCACCGGCAACAAGAGCGAGTACGCGGTCGGCTACGCCACCATCTACGGCGACATGTGCGGTGGCTATGCGCCGCTGAAGGACCTGTACAAGACCGAAGTGTTCGGCCTGTCCAAGTGGCGCAATACCGTGGGCGGCGCACCGGTGATCCCGCCGGCGGTGATCAGCCGCCCGCCGTCGGCCGAGCTGCGCGAGAACCAGCTGGACCAGGATTCGTTGCCGGCCTATGACGTGCTGGACGGCATCCTGTACCGCTACATCGACCAGGAGCAGTCGCGCACGGAGATCGTGGCGGCCGGCTATGACGCGGCCGTGGTCGACCGCGTGCTGCGGCTGGTGCGCATCAGCGAGTGGAAGCGGCACCAGGCCGCGCCGGGGCCGAAGGTCTCGCGCCGCGCCTTTGGCCGCGAGCGTCGTTACCCGATCAGCAACGGCTACAAGGGCTGAGGCAGCGGTTGGCAGGTAGTGCCGGCCGCTGGCCGGCAACGCCCTATAGCGCGTATCCACGCATGGCGTGGATCTACTGCATTCGGTAGTGCCGGCCGCTGGCCGGCAACTTCCTGGATCGCGTATCCGGCATGGCGTGGATCTACCGGGCTTCGTCGAGCCGTTGTTCGAGGCCTGCGATCTCCGCAGCGTCGTTGAAGTGGTCGCCCTCCAGTCGTGCACGCACGAACGCCAGGGCATCCGCCGCCGCCGCATCCAGCGTGTCGCGATGATCGACCGGGTAGCGCCGGAACGCGACCGGCTCACCTCGCAAGGCCAGGCTTGCGGCGTACAGCAGGGTGGTCAGATAGGGCACGTCGCGGTCCTCGCTGCCATGGGCCAGCATCAGCGGCTGGCTGAAGCCGCGGCGCGGTACACCCAGATAGTCGTACAGCACCGCCCAGATGCCCGGCACGCTGGTCAGTGGTGCAGTAAACATGCTGCCGGTATCGGCGCCGTCCAGCGTGGCGGTCAGTTCGCTCAGGCACTGCTCGCGGGCCACTGCCACACGGGCACGGCCTGCGTCGCTGAGGACGCGGTCGATCTGAGGCGCGGCCTGCAGCAGGCCGTCGAGCAGATACGCGTGATATGCGTTGGGTGCGCCAGGATTGGCGGTGCGGTTGCCGGGATTCATCACCAGCGCGGTCAGTTCGACTGCGGTGGGCGTTCCGGCGGTGAAACTGCCGCGGTACTGCAGGGATGGGCCGCCATGGGAGGCGGCCAGATGGCCTGCTGTCAATGCGGCCGCGCCCCCCTGCGAATATCCGACCGAGACCCAGCGCGGCGACAATGTTGCCGTCCCCAGGTACTGGCGGCTGGCCTTGACCATGTCGATGGCGTTGCGCGCCGCGGTACGCACGTGCAGGTAGGCATGATTGCCTGGGCTGCCCAGGCCCTGGTAGTCGGCGGCGGCGACGGCATAGCCCTGGGCCAGGAACACGTCCAGGAAGCGTCCGTCGCGTTCGGCATGGGTGGGGCCGGAGACCGAGGGCGCACAGCGATCCGCAATGCCCTGAGTGCCATGTGCCCAGGACACCACCGGCCACCCGCCCGCAGGCGCCGCGCCGGCGGGCAGGTACAGCAGGCCGGTGCCTTCGGCCAGCTGGCCGCGGTGGTCCGGGGTGCGGTAGTGCAGCTTGTAGGCCTGCGCGGCCCTGGACGGCACCCATGACGCGCGATAGGGGGCAGCAGACAGCAGATCGCCCGGCGCGGCCGGTGCAGCGGCCAGGGGGCGCGGGGATAGCGCCAGCAGGGCGGTGGCGATGAGGCAGGACAGGGGACGGAAACTGCAGCGCAGTGGGGCCATGGGACGCTCCGTGATGGCCGGTGTGGCCGTTGCGCCGCAGTGTGGAGCGCCTCGCCCAGGCGGGCTGCGACCGGCGTCGCATCCGCGCTGGATTCGTAGCATTCCTAGGTGCCGGCCCCGGCGCGGGGAGGCGGATGAGGAAAGCAGTTGAGCGTGGCTCGACTCCACAAAGAAGAAGGGCCCCTTTCGGGGCCCTCTCTTATTTCTTTTCCAGTCGCGCGTTGCGCTGGCCGGTGCTGGCGGACTTCTCGCCGGCGAACGGGTTCAGCTTGCGGATCATCCACGGGTACTTCGGCCACTTGCCTTCCAGCCACGGGTGATCCGGCTGGTTCAGCTGCAGGACGCGACGGGCGTCGTCGGCCAGGGTCTTGTTGCCCAGGTGGGTGTAGGAATCGGCCAGCACGGCCACGGCGTCGTACTGGAAGGCGCTCTGCGGGTAGGTTTCCAGCAGGTAGTTGGCGCGGCCCACGGCCGAGACCCAGGCGCCGCGGCGCATGTAGTACAGGGCGTTGTCCAGCTCGTGCTGGGCGAACACGTCACGCAGCTCCAGCATGCGCTGGCGCGCATCGGCGGCGTAGCGGCTGTTCGGGTAACGATCAACCACGATGTTGAAGTCCGAGTACGCCTGGTGCGGCGTGGACAGGTCGCGGCGGCTGGCATCCAGCGACCATACGCGGCGCAGGAAAACCGTACTGCGGTTGGAATTGGCCAGGCCGCGCAGGTAGTACAGGTACGCAATGTTGCGGTGCGTCGGGTAGGTGCGGATGAAACGGTCGATGCTGGAGACGGCGTCATCGTGCTTGCCGGCCTTGTACTGGGCGTAGGCGGTTTCGATCATCGCCTGCTCGGTGTACGGGCCGTACGGATACTGGGCCACCAGGCGGCGGAAGCTGGCTTCGGCGCCGCTCCAGTTGCCGCCCTGCATCAGCTTGTGGCTTTTCTCGTACAGCTGTTCGACCGGCACGCCTTCGTCGGGGCGATCACCCTTCTTGGCGCCGCGGTGGCAGCCGGTTGCGGCGATGACCAGCACCAGCAGCAGGGCGGTGAGGCGGACGGGCGCGGAGAGCATGGCGGAGCGTCGGATCATGGGGTCGAGGCGGGACGCGGCTGGAATACGAAGGGTCGATGATAGCCTAGTGTCCTGTCCAGCGACTGAAACCGGCCGCCGGGACCCCAAAATTTCAAAGAATGCCCCCTGCCATGTCTGAACAACCCTCTGAATCGGCCCGCCAGGCCATCGTCCCTGACACCGCCGCCGGCCGTCGTTTCGATGCCGTCGTGGCCGAACTGTTCCCCGAATATTCGCGTTCGCGCCTGACCGAGTGGATCAAGTCCGGTGACGTCCTGCTGGACGGCGCCCAGGTGCGCCCGCGCGATCCGCTGCGCGGCGGCGAGGTGGTGACCCTCCACGTGGTGCTGGAAACCCAGACCGACGCCCAGCCGGAGGACATCCCGCTGGACGTGCTGTTCGAGGACGAGCATGTGCTGGTGATCAACAAGCCGGTCGGCCTGGTGGTCCACCCCGGCGCCGGCAACCACAGCGGCACCCTGGTCAACGCGCTGCTGTTCCGCGACCCCTCGGTGGCGGTGCTGCCGCGCGCGGGCATCGTGCACCGCCTGGACAAGGACACCAGCGGCGTGATGGTGGTGGCCAAGACCCTGGAAGCGCAGACTGCATTGGTCGAGCAACTGGCGGCCCGTGACGTGCACCGCCAGTACCTGGCCATCGTGATGGGCGCGCTGGTGGCAGGCGGTACCGCCGATGCCCCGATCGACCGCCACCCGCGCGACCGGCTGAAGATGGCGGTGCGCGAAGACGGCAAGGAAGCGGTGACCCACTACCGCCTGCGCGAGCGCTTCCGTGCGCACACCGCGCTGGAGTGCCGCCTGGAAACCGGCCGTACCCACCAGATCCGCGTGCACATGGCACACGTGCGCCATCCGATCATCGGCGACCCGCTGTACGGCGGTGCGCTGAAGCTGCCCAAGGGTGCCAGCGACGAGCTGGTGGCCGCGCTGCGCGGCTTCAAGCGCCAGGCCTTGCACGCCGAGACCCTGGAGTTCATGCATCCGATCACCGGTGAGCCGGTGCGCAATACCGCGCCGGTGCCGGAGGACATGCTGCACCTGATGAAGGTGCTGCGCGAAGACAGCGAAGCCTTCGCCGCCCGCGAGCGGGATCGCTGGTGATGGCCGCCGCGCTGCCGTTGCTGCAGGCGGACTGGCCGGCGCCGGCAGGCGTCCATGCGCTGACCACGCGCCGGCATGGCGCGGGCATTTCGCCGGCGCCGTTCGCGCAGTTCAACCTCGGCAACCGGCACGCGGCCGATGGTGATACCCCGGCCAACGTGGAGCACAACCGCAAGCTGCTGCAGGAGGGGCTGGCACTGCCCTCGGCACCGCACTGGCTGCGCCAGGTGCACAGCAGCACCGTGCTGCGCTTCACCGCGCCACCGGTGCCCGGCACCAGCGAACCGGTGGCCGACGCCGCGGTGACTTCGGTGCCGGGCGTGGTGCTGGCGATCCTGACCGCCGACTGCCTGCCGGTGGTGTTTGCCGCGGCCGATGGCAGCGAGGTGGGTGCGGCCCATGCCGGCTGGCGTGGGCTGGCTGACGGCATGCTGGAGGCCACGGTGGCCGCCCTGCAGACGCCGCCGGCGCAGCTGCGGGCCTGGCTGGGCCCGGCCGCCGGGCCGTCCGACTATGAGATCGGCGAGGAGGTCTATCACGCCTTCGTCGGCCATGATCCGGCCGCCGAAGCGGCGTTCGTGGCGACCCGGCCGGGCCACTGGAAGGTGGACCTGTTCGCGCTGGCGCGGCAGCGGTTGCAGGCGGCGGGGATGGACCCGGCGCAGGTGTATGGCGGCACGGTGTCGACCATGGCCGATCCTGACCTGTATTCGCACCGGCGCGACCGTCGTACCGGGCGCATGGCGACCCTGGCCTGGATCGCGCCCTGACCCCGTCGCTGTTTGCGCGGGTGCTGGGGCCGGCCTTCGCCACCCTGGCAGCGCCGGTGCAGGCGCTGCATGCCGCGCCGTTGCCCTGCCGTTACGTGGGGCAGGCGCGCATCGTGAGGGGGCGGCACTGGCTGGTGCCGCTGCTGGCCACGTTGGCGCGGTTGCCGAAGGACGGCGACGCGCTGCCCACCGAAGTGGCGTTCAGTGCACGCGGGCAGGGCGAGCAGTGGGCGCGGCGGTTTGGCCGCTGGCCGATGGTGTCGCGGCTGTGGGCGCACGAAGGGCTTCTGCGCGAGCAACTGGGCGCGGTTCGCTTCGAGTTCGCGCTGCAGGCCCGCGAGGGTGGCATCGACTGGTCGGTGCGGCGGGTCTGGGCGTTCGGGCTGCTGCCGCTGCCGACGCGTTGGTTCGGCGGTGTGCGCTGCCGTGAAGCCTGGCGCGGCGAGCGTTACACTTTCCTGGTCGATGTGACGCTGCCCTGGGCCGGAGCCCTGATCCGCTATGAAGGCTGGCTCGAACCACAGTGACGGCGCCGCCGGGACTGGCAGCGCGGTGATCGTGTTCGACGGCGTGTGCGCCCTGTGCAACCGCTGGGTGCGCTTCCTGCTGCGTTTCGACCGCAAGGGGCGCTACCGTTTTGCGGCGATGCAGGGGCAGCAGGGCAGCGCGATGTTGCGCGCGCACGGGCTGGACCCGCAGGACCCGATGTCGTTCCTGCTGCTGGATGCGCAGGGCACCTGGACCGATACCGATGCCATCCTGCGTGTACTGGCCGGGCTGGGCGGTGGATGGCGCCTGAGCGGCGTACTGAAGGTGCTGCCGCGCGGACTGCGCGACGCGGCGTACCGCGCGCTGGCCCGCAACCGCTACCGCTGGTTCGGGCGGCATGATGCCTGTCATCTGCCCGCACCGGAGCAGGCAGCGCGATTCCTGGATTGAAGAAAAAGGGGACGGAGGGGATTAAGTCGTTTGTGCACAAACGACTTAATCCCCTCCGTCCCCTTTTTTCTCAGCCTTCCAGTGCGTCCAGGTAGCTGCGCCGCCAGTGGTTGATGTCGTAGGTGCGCAGGTGCTCCATCATGGCGTGCCAGCGCTCCTTGCGCTTGCGCAGCGACATCGTCGCCGCGGTGGCGATGGCGTCGGCAACGCCATCCAGGTCGTGCGGGTTCACCAGCAGTGCCTGCTTGAGTTCGTCGGCGGCGCCGGCCAGCAGCGACAGCACCAGCACGCCCGGGTCCTCCGGGTCCTGCGAGGCCACGTATTCCTTGGCCACCAGGTTCATGCCATCACGCAGCGGCGTGACCAGCCCCACCGCCGCTGCACGGTAGAAACCGGTGAGGGTGGCATGGGTGAAGTTCTGGTTGACGTAGCGCAGGGGTGTCCAGTCCGGCTCGGCGTGGCCACCGTTGATGTGGCCGGCGATCTGCTCCAGCTGGCTGCGCAGCTGCCGGTACTCGGTGACATCACCGCGCGAGACGGGGGCGATCTGCAGGTAGGTCAGCGACCCGCGCTGGTCGGGATGGCGCTCAAGATACCGTTCGAAGCCGAGGAAGCGCTCGGGCAGGCCCTTGGAATAATCCAGGCGATCAACGCCGATCGCCAGTTGGCGATCACGCAGGCTCGCGCGCAGGTTCTTTACGGCGGCCTTGGTGGCGGCGGTACCGGCCTGGCGCGCGATCAGCTCGGTGTCGATGCCGATCGGGAACGCCGCCGCGCGGAAACGACGCCCGCCCGGTGCCTCCAGCTCCCCGTTGGCGAGTACCCGACCGCCGCCGAACAGGCGCAGGTAGGTCTGGAAGCGATCGGCATCGCGCTGGGTCTGGAAGCCCACCAGGTCATACGCGTAGAGCGCGGAGAACAGCCGCAGGTGGTCGGGCATCGCCTGCAGCAGGTCGGCCGAGGGCATCGGGATGTGCAGGAAGAAGCCGATGCGGCAGCCGATGCCACGCTCGCGCAGCAGTGCGCCAAGCGGGATCAGGTGATAGTCGTGGATCCAGACGATGTCATCCTCGCGCAGCAAGGGCGCGAGCTTGTCGGCGAACAGTGCGTTGACCTTGTGGTAGGTCTCGCGGGTGGCACGGTCGTAGTCGACCAGATCCAGGCGGAAGTGCAGCAGCGGCCACAGCGTGCGGTTGGCAAAGCCGTTGTAGTAGCCGTCCACCTCGCGCTTGCTCAGGTCCATGGTGACGTAGTCGATGTCACCGTCTTTCTGCCGGTGCAGCGTGCCGCTGCCGTCCTTTACCGTCTTGCCGCTCCAGCCGAACCACAGGCCGCCGCGTTCCTTCAGGGCGGCCAGCAGGCCGACCGCCAGGCCGCCGGCGCGGTTCTCGCCGGGTACGGCCACACGATTTGAAACCACCACCAGACGACTCACGATGCCTCCTGCCAGGACCGCGACAGGCGCATCGCGGCAGTGATCAGGCCGACGTGCGAATAGGTCTGCGGGAAATTGCCCCAGGCCTCGCCGCTGTCGAAGGCCAGATCCTCCGACAGCAGGCCCAGGTGGTTGCGCTGCTTCAGCAGCAGCTCGAACATCTCGCGCGCCTCGTCCATGCGCCCGATCGCCGCCAGCGCATCGATGTACCAGAACGTGCAGATGGTGAAGCTGGTTTCCGGCTCACCGAAGTCATCCGGCGCGACATAGCGGTACAGCGAATTGCCATGCTTGAGGTCGCGGCCGATCGCATCGACGGTGGCGATGAAGCGGGCGTCCATCGCATCGATGAAGCCGATGTCGGCCAGCAGCAGGAGCGAGGCGTCCAGGCGATGGCCGCCGAAGGTATCGGTGAAGTGGCCCAGTTCCTCATTCCAAGACTCGGCCATGATGCGCGCATGGATGGTGTCGGCGCGCTCGCGCCAGTAGTGTGCACGGTCATCGCGCTTCAGGCGCACGGCGATCTTGCACAGGCGGTCGCAGGCGGCCCAGCACATCGCGCTGGTGTAGGTGTGTACCTCGGTGCGGCCACGGAACTCCCACAGGCCCGCATCGGGCACGTCATGCAGGGCGAAGGCCTGTTCGCCCAGCGGTTCGAGGCGGGCGAATGTGTGCGCGTCGCCGGGATCCTGCAGGCGGCGGTCGAAGAACAGCTGCGTGGAGGCCAGCACCACGCTGCCGTAGACATCGTGCTGGCGCTGCACCCAGGCCAGGTTGCCGCGGCGTACCGGGCCCATGCCGCGATAACCGGACAGGCTGGGCACTTCGTCTTCGTCCAGCTTGGCTTCAAAGCCGATGCCATACAGCGGCTGCAGCGTGCCGTCGGTGGTGGCCAGGTTGAAGATGTAGCCGAGGAACTGTTCCATCGTGCGCGTTGCGCCGAGACGGTTCAGCGCCCGCACCACGAAAGCTGCGTCACGCAGCCAGCAGTAGCGGTAGTCCCAGTTGCGCACGCTGCCGGGTGCTTCTGGAATGGAAGTGGTCATCGCCGCGATGATCGCGCCGCTGTCCTCGTACTGGCACAGCTTCAACGTGATCGCACTGCGGATGACCGCGTCCTGCCACTCCAGTGGAATGGACAGGTAGCGCACCCATTCGCGCCAGTAGTCGCGGGTGCGCTGGAAGGCTTCCTGCACGTAGCCGCTGATCGACCGGTTGAGTGACTCATCCACGCCCAGGATCAGGTGGATGGGATGGTTGAGCACGAACGGCAGGCCATCGCGCACGAAGCGCACCGGCACATCGGTGGTCAGCCGCAGCACGTGCTCCGGCAGGATCCAGCGCACATGGTTGCTGCCCCAGGTCGACTCTGGCACGCGTGCGCCCCAGTCGGCCAGCGGGCGCGCACGCACGGTGATGCGCGGGCTGCCAGCCAGCGGACGCACCTGGCGGATCAGGCTGACCGGCCGGTAGAAGCGGTCGTTCTGCCGCCAGCGGGGGGCAAAATCCAGGATTTCCAGTTCGCCGCCGTGCGCGTCGCGGAGCACCGTGCGCAGGATCGCCGTGTTGGTGAGGTATTCCTGCTCGCTGCTGGCGAAGTCTTCCAGCTCGATGGCGAAGTCGCCACCGGTCTGCTGGTTGGGGCCGAGCAGCGCACAGAAGGTAGGGTCGCCGTCGAAGGTGGGCAGGCAGCTCCAGACAACGCGGGCACGTTTGTCGACCAGGGCGCCGAAGCTGCCGTTGCCGACCACGCCCAGATCAAGATCGGGTTGGGTCATCACGCGGTACATCTCGGTTGCGGCCGTGGGGGTTGGCCGGGTCAATAGGCATTCTCACGCAGCCAGGCGTGCACGCTGCGTATGTCGGGCAGCGCGAACACCGCCGCGCTGGGTTCACGTTCACCCACCAGCACGCTCCAGCCATGCTGGCTGTTGGCGGCATCGAAGCCGAATTCATCGGTGAGGTCGTCACCGAGAAACACCGGCAGGCGGCCGCGGAAGGGCAGGTACTGCATCATCCGGCGCACGGCACGGCCCTTGTCGGTGCCGACGGGCACGAACTCGACCACATGGTCGCCGGGTTGCAGGCGGTAACTGGCGCGGCCCCGCACGTGGCGATCGGCGAAGGCGCGCACATCACTTGCCGCGTGCGGCGCACCGCGCCAATGCAGGGCCAGGCCGACGCCCTTGTCTTCCACCAGCACGCCGGGATGGCCGTGGGCAAAGCGCATCGCCTGCTGGTGCAGCGCGTGCAGCCACTCGGCGGTGTCGTCGTCGTGTTCGTCGCGCAGCACACGACCATCCTCGCCGCGCAGTTCGTGCCCATGCAGGCCGGCGGCAGGCAGCTGGAGGGGAGCGAACAGCTGGTCCAGCTGTTCAAGCGGTCGGCCACTGACCAGTGCCACGGCGCCTTCCAGGCGGTCACTGATGCGGCCGATGGCTTCGCGCACATCCGGCAGGAGCTGCACGGCATCCGGTCGTGCAGCGAATTCGATGAGGGTGCCATCGACATCGAGGAACAACGCACAGGCGTCGTCCAGCAATGGCGGTGGCGGACGCAGGGGGAGCGGTTCAGCCATGACGACCAGCCTGCCAGCCTGGGCGTGTACGTGGGGTCGAGGGCAGGCTGCGGATCAGCTTCGGTGGGTGCCGACCGTTGGTCGGCACGGCAGGTCAGCCTGCATCCAGCCCAAACAGCGCGGACCAACGGTCCGCACCCACCCAATGCGATCAGAACGTATAGCGGACGCGGCCGTAGTAGTACGCGCCGTTGCTGCCGATCGGCGACAGCACGTCGTACGGCAGGTTGCCGAAGTAGTGGATATCGCTGTTGGATCGATCCGGGTAGTTGTCGGTCAGGTTCTGGCCGCCGATGGCCACGCTCCATTGCGGGGTAATGCGGTACTCGACTTCGGCATCCAGCTGCCATTCGGCCTGGTAGGTCTGGCGCGGGATGTAGCCATCACCGAAGTTGAACACCCGGGTGGCGCTGCCGTAACGGTTCACGCGGGTGCTCAGCAACCAGTGGTCGTTGTTCCAGGCGGCCGAGAAGCTGCCACGCGTGCGCGGGGTGGCATCGGTCAGGGTGTTGGTCTCCTCGATGCCGAACAGTACGTAGTCCGGGTTCAGCGCGCGCAGCTGCGCCGGCGTGGCCAGCACATTCTTCAGCGTGGTCTTGGTGTAGGCGTAGGTGCCGGTCAGCAGCAGCTGGCCATCGCCCAGCGACTGCCGCCAGTTGCTTACCAGCTCGGCGCCACGGGTGCGGGTATCGGCGGCATTGACGAAGAAGCTGGCGCTCTGCAGGCCACTGACGCCGTAGCTGGCGGCCACGTAATCGGTCAGCGCATCGCCGGTGATGCTCTCCGACAGCGCGATGCGGTCGTCGATATCGATCTGGAAGAAGTCCAGCGACAGGTCGAAATGCTCGCCGATGCGGCTGGTGAAGCCCAGCGAGGTGTTGATCGACTTCTCCGGCTTCAGGTTCTGCGCACCCAGGCCACGCGCGATCGGATTGTTGACCGACAGCAGCCGGCCCTGCACCAGCTGGCCGCCGGCGTTGTAGCCGGTGGAGGTGGATTCGTAGCCGATCTGCGCCAGCGACGGAGCGCGGAAATTGTTGGAGATGGCACCGCGCAGTGCGAACGCCGGGGTGAATTCGTAGCGCAGGCCGAGCTTGCCGGTCAGTTCGCCGCCAAAGTCGTCGTTGTGCTCGTAGCGCGCGGCCAGGTCGGTGGAGAACTTCTCGCCGAACTGGCTGGACAGGCTGGCATAGGCGCTGGCCACGTCGCGCGACAGGGTGGCGGCGTCCTGTGGGGTCAGGCCGCCACCGGCCTGCGAGCCGGTCGGGCGGTCGGTGTACGGGCCCGCCGCATAGCTGGCCGGGTCGCCGGGGCGGGTCTGGTAGCGCTCATGGCGCGCTTCCACGCCCAGGCCCAGCGTGTGGCTGATGCTGTCGCTCTGGGTGAACACGCGGCTCAGATCGAGGTTGCCCACGGTCTGCGCGTACTCGTAGTCGGCGGTCTTGAAGCGGGTCGGGCTGGTCGGGCCCAGCGATGCGTTGAGCGAATCACGCAGGCGGTAGGTGAAGTCGTTCTGGCCGTAATCCAGGCTGCTGTCGTAGCTCCACTCGCCCCACTGGCCGCGCACGCCGGCCACGGCCTGCACGTCGCGGTTCTCGCCTTCGGAGATCGGTCGGTAGCCGTTCGGATAGACCTGCTTCCAGTTGGCCTCGCCATCGGGATAGCGGAAGTAGTTGGCGCCTTCGGTATCGCGCTGGTTGAAGGTGCCGAACGCGTAGAACGTCGAGGTCTGGCCCACCGGGATCTCGGTGTTCAGCCACAGGTTGATGTCCTTGCTCTTGCCATCGCCCAGCACGTAGTTGCGCTTGCCCTGCAGCGCCAGGTTGTCCGGCGTCTGGTCCCATGGCGGAATCTGGTCGAAGCCGGCGCGGTTGGTGCCGTTGCGGTGCTTGTATTCCAGGCCGACGCGCAGGAAGCCGCCGTCCTCGCCCAGCGAAGTACCGACCTTGGCGCTGATGTTGCCGGTCTGGCCATCGGTGAGGGTGCGGCCGATCGGCTTGAGGTCGGTGTGGTTGGCACCGTAGCTGGCCTCGATCTCGCCGCCGTCGCCGCCGTTGTCGAGGATCACGTTGATCACGCCGGCCACGGCGTCCGAGCCGTAAAGCGCACCGGCACCGTCGCGCAGCACTTCAATGCGCTTGATCGCGCTGACCGGGATCGCATTGAAATCGACCGGGGTGGTGCCCTTGCCGATCTTGCTGTCGGTGTTGACCAGCGCGGTGTGGTGGCGGCGCTTGCCGTTGACCAGCACCAGCACCTGGTCGGGGGACAGGCCACGCAACTGTGCGGCGCGCACGTGGTCGGCGCCACCGGAGTTGGATTGGCGCGGGAAGTTGAACGACGGCAGCAGCGCCTGCAGCGCGCTGCCCAGTTCACCGTTGACCACGCCGGCCTTGCGGATGTCCTCGGCGGTGAGCACATCCACCGGCGAGGTGGATTCGAGCACGGTGCGATCGGCGGCGCGGGTGCCGGTGACGATCACGGTGTCCAGGTTGGTGGCGTCCTGGGCCAGGACCGGGACGGCAGCGGAGGAAAGCACGAGGGCGATGGCGAGGCCGAGCGGCGACGCGGGCAGGCGGGCGGACATGGGGGCTCCAGCAACAACGACGACGGAGAAGGGGGAGATAGTTTCACTTACATCCATCCGGATGAAGCGATATATTATCTTCGCGTGATGGCCGGTGCCGATGCAAGTCCCTGCCGGTCCGGCATGAGCTGATGCCCGGTTGGCATCAGCACGCCGGGCCAGTGGCGCTGTACGCTGCCGGCTCGCCCTGTTCCCCTTCCCCGGAGCTGTACCGATGAAACACCTTGGCCTCGTCTTCGCCGTGCTGCTGGCCACCAGTGGCTGCGCCAGCCTCTCTTCGCAGGCGCCCAGCGCCTATGCCACGGCCACCACCGCCGAACTGAAGGGCGATGCCGCCCGCCCTTCCGCCGGCCACGGCTGGGTGCGCAGCGAGCTGTACTTCGGCGTAGGCGAAGAGCAGGGCGCCGGCAACCGCCCGCAGGCCGACACCATCAGCGAGGCGCAGTGGCGCACCTTCCTGGACAAGGAAGTGACCCCGCGCTTTCCGGATGGCCTGACCGTGTTCGATGCCTACGGCCAGTGGCTGTTCCGCGGTGATGCCTCGCCCAACCGTCTGCGCACCAAGGTGCTGGTGGTGCTGCACGAAGACACCCCGCAGCGCCGTGCCGATATCGAAGCCATCCGCCTGGCGTGGAAGCAGCAGACCAGGCATCAGTCGGTGCTGTGGTCGCGGCAGCCGGTCGAGGTATCGTTCTGAGTTGAAGGTGCCGCCGCGGTGCTGCAGGGAGCAATGATGAACTACAGGGAATGCCTGCTGGGCCTGGCATTGGCAGGCGTACTGGCACCGACGGCGCAGGCGGGTGGGGACGACGGCGAAACGCTGCGCTTCCAAGTGGCCGCGCACGTGCAGGCGCACGCCGATCCCCAGCAGGACGGCAGCATCGCGGTGCAGCTGTTACCGTCAGGCAAGCGCCAGACGCTTGAGGGCGCGGCCGATGCCGACGGCAATTCGCGATGGTCGCTCGAAGATGTCGATTTCGATGGCTACCCGGAACTGGTCGCGCGCGCCTCGGTGGGCATGGTCAACGAAGCGGTGACGGTGTACCGCTTCGATCCGGCCAGTGCCGGGTTCCGCGCGCTGCAGGCCGACACCCACGGCAAGGACAGTTGCGGTGACCTGATGGGGCTGACGGTCGACCGTCCGAGCCGCACGCTGACCAGCAGCTGCCGCAGCGGCCCGATGTGGTACACCGACCAGTACCGGTTTGCAGGCGCGAAGCTCTATCTGTACCGCGCCGAGAGCGTGCTGATGCTGGGCGATACGTTGAACGCCGCGCTGCGGTGGGAACAGACCGGCGAGCAGGGCCCGCTGGCGGTCTGGCGCACCTATGATGCCGCCGGCCGGGTGCTGGAAAGTGCCATCGCCGATGGCCTGGGTGCACCGCCGGATGGACCGTTGCGTGGCCAGCAGGCCACCGTGGTACCCGCGCGGCTGTTCCTGTTCGATCGACCCGGCGCATCCAGCACCAGGCGTTACCTGGTGCAGGGAGACCGCGTGGAGATGCTGGATGAACAGGATGGCTGGGTGAAGCTGCGCTACCGCAACCCGAAGCAGGGCGCGGTGGAGGGCTGGATCAACGTCAACGATTGACTCGATCTCCGCCGGTAGTTTGCCTATCGAGGTGATGTGCGCCTTGCCCACGGAGGCATCACTTCTTCGGGTCTAGCCTCGGATGCTCTCCCCTCGAGGATGTATCCGATGAGCAAGCGCGTTGCCGAGATCGTTGTCGATGCCCTGCAGCAGGCGGGCGTCCGCCGCTGTTACGGCATCGTTGGCGATACCTTGAATCACGTCACCGATGCCCTGCACCGCAGTGAAATCGACTGGGTACATGTACGCCACGAAGAAGTGGCCGCCTTCGCTGCCGGCGCCGATTCGCTGGTGAGCGGCGAGTTGACCGCCTGTGCGGGTTCTTGTGGTCCCGGTGGCCTGCACTTCATCAACGGCGTCTTCGAGAGCAATCGCAACCGTGCACCGATGGTACTGATCGCCAGCCAGGTGGTGACCAGTGAGCTGGGCATGGAATTTCCGCAGGAAGTGGACTTCAAGGCGGTGTATGCCAGTTGTTCGGTGTTCTGCGAGCAGGTGCACAGCCCGGAGCAGGCGCGGCGCGTCGTGGCCCTGGCCTGCCAGGCCGCGATCAGCCGCCGTGGCGTGGCGGTGGTGATCCTGCCGGCCGACATCAGCCAGGCCGAGGTGAAGCACGATGTGCCGTTCTCGGTGCACTACACCCAGCCGGTGCTGCGCCCGTCCGATGCCGAGCTGCAGCGCATCACCGAACTGCTGGGGCAGGGCAAGCGCATCGGCATCTATGCCGGTGCCGGTTGCCAAGGCGCGCACGCGCAGCTGCTGGAGCTGGCCCGGCGCCTGCAGGCGCCCATCGCGCATACCTCGCGCGCCAAGGATTTCGTCGAGCCGGACAACCCGTACAACATGGGCATGACCGGCATCTTCGGCATCGAATCCGGCTTCCACACGCTGATGGAGTGCGACACGCTGCTGCTGCTCGGCGCCGATTTCGCCTGGGGCCAGTTCTACCCGGACAAGGCCACGATCATCCAGGTCGACCGCGATGGCAGTCACCTCGGCCGCCGCCACCCGGTGAGCCTTGGCGTGGTCGGTGACATCGCACCGACGCTGGACGCGCTGCTGCCGATGCTGCCGCCGCGCGAGGACAGCAGTTTCCTGGACGAGTGCATCGGGCGTCGCGACAAGGCGCTGAAGAAGCGCGAACAGGAAGAACAGCCGGGCGAGGGTGAATTGATCCACCCGCAGCATCTGACGGCATTGCTGTCGAGGCATGCCAGCGACGATGCGCTGTTCACCGCCGACGGGGGTTCGCCGATGGTGTGGGTGCTGCGCCATATCCGCGTCAACGGCCGCCGCCGCACGCTGACCAGCCTGCTGCACGGCACGATGGCCAACGCGATGCCGCAGGCGCTGGGCCTGCAGAAGGCCTTCCCCGGCCGGCAGGTGATCTCGCTGTCCGGTGATGGTGGCCTGGCGATGCTGCTGGGTGACCTGCTCACGGCAGTGCAGGAGAACCTGCCGATCAAGGTGGTGGTGTTCAACAATGGTTCGCTGAACTTCGTCGAGCTGGAGCAGAAGGTGGAGGGCCTGCTGGACAACTACACCGACCTGAAGAACCCGGACTTCGGCCGCCTGGCCGAGGTCATCGGCTTCCACGGCCGCACGGTGACCCGCAGCGAGGATCTGGAAGAGGCGGTGCTGGATTTGCTGTCCCAGCGCGGCCCGGCGCTGCTGGACGTGCATACCAGCCGCGCGGAGCTGGTGATGCCGCCGCAGATCGAGGCCAAGCAGGTGGCCGGTACGGCGTTGTACGCGGCCAAGGCAGTGTTGAACGGCCGCTTCGACGACGTGAAGCATCTGCTGGTGGACAACTTCCTGAAGAAGTAGAGGGTTGGTCGATGCAGGGCTGCGCCCTGCACCCGCGGTAGTGCCGGCCGCTCAGAAGCAACGGCGGCCATCCGTGTGGTAGGTGTCGACCTTGGTCGACACGGTAGATCCACGCCATGCGTGGATGAACGAACGAATGATCGAAATAATCTTCTGTAGAGCCGAGCCATGCTCGGCTCAGAGCCTTCGCGTACAGCGGGCGAGCATGGGCTCGGCACTGCAGCGAGAGCCTGCCTTGGCTTTGGATCTTTTGATCTTCTTCCGTGGCTGCCGCGCGCAGGAAACTGTCAGGGGTCGGTCGGGTGGGCTGCGCAGGACCGTTGGCGCCATGGATGGCGCCATCGAGCCCCCGTGGGTGAGGGCGCTTTGCTTGCGAAGCACTGCTTCGCAAGGCCCGAACGCACAGCCGCCAGCGGCTGGGCCGGTCTGGGGATTTACGGCGTGTCCTGCGCAGCCCCCCGACCGGCCGAACTCGCAATGCCGGTCGACTAACAGTCGACTCTACCCGCGACCAGCCACGAGGGGCCCCGCCGTTGGCTGGAACCCATCATTCCACGACGGAATTGGCGCGCCGGCCCCGCTGGGCCTACCATCGGCGCTCCCCACCCCCACCGCCCCTTCCATGTCCGCTCCCGCTTCCGCCGTACCGCGTCGCTGGTTCGTCGCCGGCGACTTCAACGGCTTCTTCGGCCTGGTCGTCGACAACCTCTCCATCCTCGGCTTCATCGCCATGGCCCTGGTCGGGATCTTCCAGTTCCCCGCCGACGTGGTGTTCGGCCGCATGTTCCCCGGCACCGCCTTTGGCGTGCTGGTCGGCAACCTGCTGTACACCCTGATGGCGCGCCGGCTGGCGGCACGTACCGGCCGCGACGATGTCACCGCCATGCCGCTCGGCCTGGATGCCCCCACCAGCATCGGCATGGCCCTGCTGGTGCTCGGCCCGGCCTTCCTCGCCTTCAAGCAGCAGGGCATGGATCCGCATGCTGCGGGCATCGCCACCTGGCAGCTGGGCATGGCCGCGCTGGTCATCATGGGCGTGCTCAAGTTCGTGCTGTCGTTCTTCGGTGAAGCGGTCACCCGCGCACTGCCGCGAGCTGCGCTGCTGGGTTCCATCGCCGGCATCGCGCTGGTGCTGATGGGCCTGCTGCCGCTGCTGGAAACGCTGCGCTCGCCGCTGGTCGGCTTCACCACGCTGGGCCTGCTGCTGTATGTGCTGATCGCCAAGGGCAAGCTGCCGGTGCGTGGCCCGGGCGTGCTGCTGGCCTTCGTGTTCGGCACCGTGCTGTATTACGGCCTTGGACTGGCCGGGCTGGGCGCGCCCGGCTTCCATGTGCCGGAATGGGTGCCGCCGCAGGTGGTGCTGCCGCTGCCTACGCTGGGCTTCCTTGAGGGCCTGCCCACGGCGATGACCTACCTGCCGCTGCTGCTGCCGTTCGGCCTGCTGATGGTGGTCGGCGGCATCAATGTGTCTGAGAGCGCACGCGCGGCTGGCGATGACTACCGCACCCGCGACATCCTGCTGGTGGAGGCGGTGGCTACGCTGGTGGCAGGCGTCTGTGGCGGTGTCGCGCAGACCACGCCGTACATCGGCCAGCCGGCCTACAAGCACATGGGCGCGCGCAGCGGCTACACGCTGCTGACCGGCCTGTTCGTCGGCATCGGCGGCATGCTCGGCATCATCTCCGGGCTGGTGCAGTGGCTGCCGCTGGCGGTGCTGGCACCGATCATCGTGTACGTGGCCATCGACATCACCACCCAGGCCTTCCAGGCCACGCCGCGCCACCATACCGGCGCGATGGTGTTCGGTTTCCTGCCGTCGGTGGCTTACCTGCTGGCGATCAAGGCGCCGGGCTGGATCGCACCGGACCAGCTGCCGCAGCTGCTGACCAAGCTCGACGGCCATGGCCTGCCCGAACTGGCGGTGATTTTCACCCTCGGCAACGGCTTCATCATCACCTCGATGCTGTGGATCTCGGCCGTGGCGGCGATGGTCGATGGCCGCCTGCGCCGTGCCTGTGGCGTCCTGCTGGTGGCCGCGGTGCTGACCCTGTTCGGCCTGATCCATTCGGTGGACCCGCGCGGTGGCATCTACCTGCCGTGGGACCTGGAAGGATTGGCGCGCATCATCAGTTTGCAGTTTGCCGGCGCCTACGTGGCATTGGCGCTTCTGCTGGGCCTGCTGTCGCTGCAGAAGCAGCCGGTGAAACCGCTGGATGATCGCACCGATCATTGACCGGTGACGCCGGGCATGGCCCGGCGTTACCGCTACTTCCACTTCTGGTGCTCTGTAGAGCCGAGCCTGCGCTCGGCTGCTCTGAGCCGAGCATGGCTCGGCTCTACAGGGCGTGTTGCAGGCGGCGAATGATCACAGCGCGCTCTGCCGGCCAGCGGCCGGCACTACCGTTCGGCGTCCAGTTCCGGGTAATGGCGGAAGATGCCGTTGGTGTTGAACGGCAACCGCCGCTCAGACGCCAGATAGGCGGCGATGTTGGGTCGTTTCGCCACTCGTTCCTGCAGCGCGCGCAGCCGGGGCAGGGTGGGGCCGAGCGCCTGCATGCGGCGCGGAAACATGTAGTCCAGCCCGCTCAGCAGCTGGAACAGTGACAGATCCACATAGGAGTGCTCGCGCAGTGCATGGCGGCCACCGTTGGCGGCCATCACCTGCTCGAAGTAGCCGAGGAACTTGGGCAGGCGCTCGCTGCGCAGTGACGCGGCTCGTGCCCTGGCCTCGGTCTTCTGCTGTTCGTAGTACTTCGATGCGGCGATCGGATGGTGGGTGTCGTGCACCTCGGCTACCAGGTCGGCGATGGTCAGCTGCAGTTGCAGCGCCTGCATCCGCCGCGATGCGGCCTGCGGCACCAGGTCCAGCGTCGGGGCGAGGAAATCCAGGATCGCCGCGACCTGCGCGATGACCTGGCGGCCGGCCTTCAGGAACGGCGGCGCAAAGGGCTGTGCCCCTTCGTTGCGACCCTCCAGAAACGGCTGCATCACCGCATCGCCGTGCACCCGCGCCATGTCGATGTAGTCGGCGCCGGCATCTTCCAGCGCCAGGCGCACGAACTCGCCACGGCCCTGGATGCCGGTCCAGTAGTACAGCGCGTACTGCATGGCAGAGTCTCCACGGGACAGGACTCCTAGCCTCGCGCGGGTGGCGCAAAGCAGACGTGAGCGCGGCCTTGCTGCAGGTCTCAACCCGAACGGCAGCGGAACAGGCGGGGAACCGGCTGCACTCGATGGGGTCACACCTTCTCCATGCGTGTGAAACGAGGTGCTGCATCATGCAGAGTGGAAAGGCGGTCTGGCCCTGGGTGTTGGGTGTGGTGGTGATCGGTGGCGCGGGCGGCTGGTTGTTCCGCGATCAGCTGAAGAGCCTGGCCGACGGTGTCCCGGTGCCGGTGCAATCAACCCCTGCCAGTACCAGTGCACCGGCACAACCGCAGGCGGCCGCAGAGCCCGCGCCAGCACCACCATCGATCAGGCATCCGCTGGATACCGAGGCCGCCGCCGACCCGGCGCTGCCGAAACTGGCTGACAGCGATGCCGCGGCCTGGGGCGCACTGAGCCAGCTGTTCCAGGGCGAGGGACCGCTGACCCTGCTGCTGCGTGATCACCTGATCCAGCGCCTGGTCACCCAGGTCGACAACCTGGACAAGCCCAGCGTGCCGCCGACCGCGCTGGCCGCGCGGCCGCTGCCGGGCAACCTGCAGGTCGATACGGGCGAAGGCGGCGAACGCATCGCCGCCAGCAATGCGGCACGCTATGCGCCTTACGTACTGGCGTTCACTGCGCTGGACCCGGCGGCAACGGCTACCGCTTACAAGCGCTTCTATCCGCTGATCCAGCAGGCCTATGCCGACCTTGGCCGGCCCGAGGGTTATTTCAACGACCGCCTGGTCATGGTGATCGACCACCTGCTGGACACCCCGGAACTGGCCCAGTCGCCGCTGGTGCAGCGCGATGAACGCGGCCGCTATCGCTTCGTCGATCCCACCCTGCAGTCACGCTCGATCGGGCAGAAGGCCCTGCTACGCATGGATCCTGCACAGGCGCGGGCGATCAAGCAGCAGCTGCGGGCGATCCGCAGCGCGATCACCCGCTGAGCCCGTCCACCGTACGGAACTGATCGGGATCAACGCGCCGACCACACGCGCTCCGGCATGCTGGCCGCAGGCTGACTGGCCCCGGGGTGCAGTCGCAGCCACCCTTGAAACCGGGTGGGGCAACCGCATCTTTCCAGCATTGCCGGCCCAGGCCGGCCCTGATGACCGATGAGGATTCGCAATGCGGATGGACAAGCTCACCTCGCGTTTCCAGCAGGCGCTGGCAGACGCACAGTCGTTGGCCGTGGGCCGCGACAACAGCATCATCGAACCGGTTCACCTGTTCAGCGCGCTGCTGGACCAGCAGGGTGGCAGCACGCGCCCGCTGCTGGCCCAGGCCGGGGTGAACGTGCCGGTGCTGCGCGAGCGCCTGACCGAGGCGCTGGACGCACTGCCCAAGGTATCCGGCCAAGCCGGCAACGTCTCGATGGGCAACGATCTGGGGCGCCTGCTGAACCAGACCGACAAGCTGGCGCAGCAGCACGGGGACGCCTTCATTGCCAGCGAGTGGTTCGTGCTGGCGGCGCTGGACGATGGCGGCACGCTGGGCATGGCGCTGCGCGCCGCCGGTGTCGACAAGACGCGCCTGCAGGCGGCGATCGACAAGCTGCGTGGCGGCGAGAACGTGCAGTCGGAGAATGCCGAGGAGCAGCGGCAGGCGCTGGAGAAGTACACCATCGACCTGACCGCGCGGGCCGAGAGCGGCAAGCTCGACCCGGTGATCGGCCGTGACGAGGAAATCCGCCGCACCATCCAGGTGCTGCAGCGCCGGACCAAGAACAACCCGGTGCTGATCGGCGAACCCGGCGTGGGCAAGACTGCGATCGTGGAAGGGCTGGCCCAGCGCATCATCAACGACGAAGTACCCGAGGGCCTGCGCGGCAAGCGCGTGCTGTCGCTGGACATGGGCGCGCTGATCGCCGGGGCCAAGTTCCGCGGCGAATTCGAGGAGCGCCTGAAGGGTGTACTCAACGATCTGGCCAAGAACGAAGGCCAGATCATCCTGTTCATCGATGAACTGCACACCATGGTCGGCGCGGGCAAGGCCGACGGCGCGATGGATGCCGGCAACATGCTGAAGCCGGCGCTGGCACGCGGCGAGCTGCACTGCATCGGTGCGACCACGCTGGACGAATACCGCAAGTACATCGAGAAGGACGCTGCGCTGGAGCGCCGCTTCCAGAAAGTGTTCGTCGGTGAGCCGTCGGTGGAGGACACCATCGCGATCCTGCGCGGGCTGAAGGAAAAGTACGCCGTGCACCACGGGGTGGAGATCACCGACCCGGCCATCGTGGCCGCCGCCACGCTGTCCAACCGCTACATCACCGATCGCCAGCTGCCGGACAAGGCCATCGACCTGATGGACGAGGCGGCCTCGCGCCTGCGCATGGAGATCGACTCCAAGCCGGAGGAGCTGGATCGCCTGGAACGCCGGGTGATCCAGCTGAAGATCCAGCGCGAGATGCTGAAGAAGGAAAAGGACGAAGCCTCGCGGCAGCGGCTGGCCGACCTGGAGAACGACATCGACGGGCTGGAGCGCGAGTTCTCCGACCTCAATGAAATCTGGAAGTCGGAGAAGGCTGCGCTGCAGGGCGCCACCAAGATCAAGGAGCAGGTCGAGCAGGCCAAGCTGGAACTGGAAGCCGCGCAGCGCCGCCAGGATTTCGCCAAGATGAGCGAGATCCAGTACGGCCTGTTGCCGCAGCTGGAAAAGCAGCTGGCCGCGGCCCAGGAAGCCGAGCACAAGGACTTCAAGCTGGTGCAGGACCGGGTCACCGACGAGGAGATCGCCGAGGTCGTGTCGCGCTGGACCGGCATTCCGGTCAACAAGATGCTCGAAGGCGAGCGCGACAAGCTGCTGCGCATGGAAGAAGTGCTGCACAACCGTGTGGTCGGCCAGGAGGAAGCGATCAAGGTCGTCTCCGATGCCGTGCGCCGTTCGCGTGCAGGCCTGTCCGATCCGAACCGTCCGGCCGGCTCGTTCCTGTTCCTCGGCCCGACCGGCGTCGGCAAGACCGAGCTGTGCAAGTCGCTGGCCGAATTCCTGTTCGACAGCGCCGACGCGATGATCCGCATCGACATGAGCGAATTCATGGAGAAGCACAGCGTCGCCCGCCTGATCGGCGCCCCCCCGGGTTACGTGGGCTACGAGGAAGGCGGCTACCTGACCGAGGCGGTGCGCCGTCGCCCGTATTCGCTGATCCTGCTGGACGAAGTGGAGAAGGCGCATCCGGATGTGTTCAACATCCTGCTGCAGGTGCTGGACGATGGCCGCCTGACCGATGGCCAGGGCCGCACCGTGGACTTCCGCAATACCGTCATCGTGATGACCTCGAACCTGGGCTCGCACCAGATCCAGGACATGAGCGCCGACGACAGCCCGGAGGCCTACACGCAGATGAAGGCAGCGGTGATGGGCGTGGTGCAGGCGCACTTCCGTCCGGAGTTCATCAACCGCCTGGACGACATCGTGGTGTTCCACCCGCTGGACAAGCAGCAGATCAAGCAGATCGCGCGCATCCAGATGCGCGGGCTTGAGAAGCGGCTGGCCGAGCGCGGGTTGAAGCTGGCGGTCTCCGATGCGGCGTTCGACCTGCTCGGCAACGTCGGCTTCGATCCGGTGTACGGCGCGCGCCCGTTGAAGCGTGCGATCCAGTCGCAGCTGGAAAACCCGCTGGCGCAGCAGATCCTGTCCGGCGCCTTCGTCAACGGCGATACCATCGAAGTCGGCAACGACGGTGGTCGCCTGGTGTTCGCCAAGGCTTGAACCGGTGGCGCCCCGGCCATGGCTGGGGCGCCATCCGAGCCTTGGCAGCGCACGATGGTCCTGTTTCACTTTCGCAAGGATGAGGAGAACCGCATGGACGTTGCCCGCAGGGCTTCACTCTGCATGACGCTGGCGTTGGCTGCTGTTTGTGGACACGCCGCGGCCGCCGAACAGGTCCAGCTGCCCCCGATGAAGGGCTACCAGCAGGCCCACCAGAGCACCGACGCTCAAGGCAACCGCATCACCGAGTACGTGCCACAGGGCCAGACCGTGCACGACTGGACCGACATGGTCACCGTCAACGATGCGCCGAACAGTGGCCATGTGAGTCCGCGTGAGTTCCTCGGCATCATCGAGGCGGGGTGGCGCATCGCCTGTCCGGCGGCGCAGAGCCACTGGATCCGCGAAGGTGAAGAAGGGGGACGGCCCTTCGCGCTGCTGATGCTCAGCTGCCCGCGGAATCCGGGGACAGGCAAGCCGGAGTTCACCTGGATCAAGGGCGTGCAGGGCAGGCAGGGCTTCCACACCGTGCAGAAGTCGTTCCGCTCCGAGCCGGAGAAGGAGGACGTCGTGCAGTGGATCGGCTGGCTGCGCGAGGTCGGGTTGTGCGGCAACGGCGACGCACCGGCCTGCCGCTGACCGCAGAGGGAAAGGGCGCCCAGCGGCGCCCTTCATGCATCAGAAGCGGTGGGTGTAACCGCTCATCAGCCCGAACTGGTTTGCCTTCTGCACGATCGGGCTGTTGGCCGCATCGCCGAGCAGGCGCGTGCCTTCGGCCGAGATGTACCAGTTGCCGTTGCGGCCCACGCGGTGGCTCCACTTCAGGCCGACACCGGCACTGACCAGGCCGGCCTTAGGCCTGTGCTCGGCGAAGCCCGTGCGTTTGGCCTGTTCCGGGCTGACGCCGTACCAGGTCTGCATGTAGCCGCGGTTGCCGTAGTCGGTGGAAACACTGCCGCTGACCACGCCACCGGCCAGGTCGAACAGCGGCATGCTCAGGTTCAGATGGATCTGCTGGGTGGCCAGGCCGTTCTCGGCCTTGTCCTCGTCCTTGCGGGTGAACTGCCAGGAGCCGCTCAGCACGGCTTCGCCCAGCGTATAACCAGCCGAGACGCCGACCAGGGGACGGGTATCGATATCACCCATGCCGCGCAGGAAGTCCGAACCGCCCAGCAGCGAGTCCTTGTCCTTGCGGATGCCGCTGGCGCCGACATAGGCACGCACGCGCGTGTGCTCGCCGAGGGAGGTGCCCCAGCCGATGCCACTGGTGCCCAGAAACCATCCCCCCGGCGAGGTGACATCAAAGGACAGCGACGGCGTCGCACGATACTCCTCGCTGCCGCTGTAGCGCGGTGCCACGCCGCCACCGGCGGCGAGCTCGAAGGTCCAGTGGTCATCCTTGGCGTGGGCGATCGGGGCGGCGAACAGCGGCAACACGGCCAGGCAGAGCAGGGCGGGGGAACGGCGAAGCTGGGACATGGAAACTCTCGGCAATGGGAGGAAAGCAGCGCGCGCATCCGGCGAGTGCTGCAGGGTTGCCAGCGTGGCGATATGCCGGCGACCGATCCGTCCGCAGTTGTGCGGGAGTTGTAATCAACTGTAATGGCGCCCTTGGGCGTTCAGCTGGCAGCCAGCGGCCAGTGCATTTCCAGGCGCGCGCCGCCCAGCGTGGCGCGACTGATGCGCAGCTCGCCGCCGTGGCGGGCTGCAATGCGGCCGACAATGGCCAGGCCCAGGCCGAAGCCGCCGGTATCGCGGCTGCGGCTGTCGTCCAGGCGGGTGAACGGGCGCATCACCTTCTCCCGATCGGCTTCGGCGATGCCCGGGCCGTCATCGTCCACGCGCAGGCAGGCGCGGCCGCTGATACCGACCAGCGAGACCTCCACCTGCGAACGCGCGTGGCGCAGCGCATTGCCGACCAGGTTGCTCAGCGCCAGCTGCAACAGGCGTGGCTCGGCATCCACTCGCGGCAACGCGCTGGGCTGCACGCGCAGGACAATGCCGGCACGTTCGGCATCGCGGCGGGCATCGGCCAGGCAGGCCTGCAGCCAGTCGTTGGCTTCGATGCGCTGCATCGGCTCGCCCTCGCTGGGATGCTCCAGCCGTTCGTAGGCCAGCAGTTCGCTGACCAGCCGGTTGAGCTCGGCCAGGTCGCCGTGCAGGCCCTGCGCCAGCCGTTCGCGGCGTTCGCGGTCATCGCTGTCCTGCATCAGGTCCAGGCCGAAGGCCACCCGCGCGATGGGCGTGCGCAGTTCGTGCGAAATGGCATGGGTCAGGTCGCGCTGGCGCTGCACCAGTTCGGCCACGCGTGCCGCCATGCGGTTGGAGTGTTCGACGATGACCCGGATCTGCGAGCGAGGCGAAACCTGCGCACGTGCCTGCAGGTCGCCGGAACCGATGCGGTCGGCGTGCCGGCGCAGTGCTTCCAGGTCGCGCCAGAGCAGGCGCACCCAGGCATACAGGCTGGCGCCCACCAGCAGCAGGATGCTGAGGTAGGCGGCGATGGTCATGTACGTCGTCATCTGCACCGCGCCGGGCAGGCGCAGGTGCAGCCAGCGGCCGCCGATGCCGTCGATGGGCAGCAGCACCTGCTGGTACTGATCGCGCACGACGAAGCCATCGGCCTTCACGGCCTCCTGTTCCTGCGCGTCGAGCGCGGGAGGTTTGTCGAGCAGGGTCAGGGCGATGCCGTAGTGTGGCTGCCACTGTTGCAGGCGCTCACGCTGCTGGACGGCGTCCAGGCCGGCCAGGCCACTGCGCAGGGCGTACACCTGCCCGCGCACCTGCTGCACGAACACGCGATCCTGCACGGGCGTGTAGATGCCATCCAGGATGTGGTTGAGAAAGAACACCGACACCAGGAAGCAGGCGCCGGTGATGAACCACAGCCACAGGAACAGCCGCTTCATTCCGACCAGGCCGCAGGATTGAACTGGTAGCCGCGCCCCCACACGGTCTTGATCCGCCGCGGTTCGCGCGCATCGTCGCCGAGCTTGCGGCGCAGCTTGCCGATGCAGACGTCGACGCTGCGGTCCAGACCGTCGAAGCCGATGCCGCGCACCGCCTGCAGGATCTGGTCGCGCGACAGGATCTGCCCCGGCTGGCTGGCCAGCAGCCACAGGATCTCGAATTCCGTGGTGCCCAGCTCGACCGGCTGGCCGTGCAGGTGCACCTCGCGCTGCATGCGATCGATCAGCAGCTCACCATGCATCAGCCGGCTGGGCGTGCCGGTGTTGCTGCTGCCGTGGCGGCGGCGCAGCAGGGCGCGCAGGCGGGCCAGCAGCAGGCGTGGCTCGATCGGCTTGTGCACATAGTCATCGGCACCCGATTCCAGGCCCAGCACCTGCTCGATGTCGTCCTCACAGGCGGTCAACATCAGGATCGGCACATCGGAGAAGCTGCGGATCTGCCGGCACACATCGATGCCCCCCAGGCCGGGCAGCATCAGGTCCAGCACCACCAGTTCCGGTGCATGCTGGCGGCAGGCGGCGCTGGCGAGGTCGCCGCGTGCCACGTGCTGCACGGCGAAGCCATGTTCGTGGAGATAGTCGCTGACCAGTTCGGCCAGGCGACGGTCGTCCTCCACCAGCAGGACCGACGTGGGCGAACTGCTGGCAGGGGGAGTCCAGGGGGATGGCTGCATGCGTGGGGCCTCCGTTCCCAGGCAGGAGCGCCCGGCGGCGCAGCCTAGCAACGCCCCATGACGACTGCCTGAATCGCGGCCAACCTGATAACCGCGGGTACGGACGTCATCGCCAGCGGCTTTCAGCGGGCGGCCCCGGCTGGCCTATGGTGGCGGTTTCCCGGATGGAGCCTGGTGCAATGAGCGACCCGCAGTGGCAACTGGAAACCCTGGCCGTGCACGGCGGTTACCGTCCCGACCCGACCACCCGCGCGGTGGCGGTGCCGATCTACCAGACCGTGGCGTATGCCTTCGATGACACCCAGCACGGCGCCGACCTGTTCGACCTGAAGGTTCCGGGCAACATCTACACGCGCATCATGAACCCCACCACCGACGTGCTGGAGCAGCGCCTTGCCGCGCTGGAAGGCGGCATCGGCGCGCTGGCGCTGGCCTCGGGGCAGGCCGCGATCACCTATGCCATCCAGACCATCGCCGAGGCCGGCGACAACATCGTCGCCTCCAGTGCGCTCTACGGTGGCAGCCTCAACCTGCTGGCGCACACGCTGCCGCAGTACGGCATCCAGGCGCGCTTTGCCGATCCGGCCGACCCGGCCGCGTTCGCCGCGCTGATCGACGACCGCACCAAGGCGGTGTTCGTCGAATCCATCGGCAACCCGCGCGGCAATGTCACCGACATCGCTGCGATCGCCGAGGTCGCGCATGCCGCGGGCGTGCCGCTGATCGTCGACAACACCGTGGCCACACCGTTCCTGCTGCGCCCGTTCGAGCACGGCGCCGACATCGTGGTGCATTCGCTGACCAAATACCTCGGGGGACACGGCAACAGCCTGGGCGGCGCGATCATCGATTCCGGCCACTTCGACTGGACCGCACAGCCCCAACGCTTCGCACGGCTCAACCAGCCCGACCCCAGTTACCACGGCGTGGTCTATACCGAAGCCCTGGGGCCAGCGGCCTACATCGGCCGCGCGCGGGTGGTGCCGCTGCGCAATACGGGCGCTGCGTTGTCGCCGTTCAACGCGTTCCTGATCCTGCAGGGCATCGAGACCCTGGCCCTGCGCATGGAACGCATCAATGCCAATGCGCTGGCCGTTGCGCAGTTCCTGAAGGCGCATGCCAGGGTAGCCTGGGTGCGCTACGCCGGACTGGCCGACGACCCCGAGCATGCCGCCGCGCAGCGCTATCTGGGTGGACATGGCTCGGGCGTACTGACCTTCGGTCTGCCCGGTGGGCGCGAGGCCGGCGCCCGCTTCCTCGATGCGCTGAAGCTGTTCACCCGCCTGGTCAACCTGGGGGATGCGAAGTCACTGGCCACCCATCCGGCTTCGACCACGCATCGCCAGCTGGATGCAGCGGAGCTGGCCAAGGCCGGTGTCAGCGAGGACACCGTGCGGCTGTCGATCGGCATCGAGCACATCGGCGACCTGCGCGCGGACCTGGAACAGGCCCTGGCCGGCGCCTGATAGCTGCGCGCTTGGTCGTCATCGCCACAGGCGATCACCGCCGGCACCGCGATGGGTTACGGTGGAACTGCCTCTCCAAGGCGTGGCAACGTGGCGATCCAGATCCCCGGTCGATGCGGGTCGACCGGGGATTTTTTGTTTCCGGGGTCAGATCCGTTTTCCTGTGGAAAACGGATCTGACCCCGCGCGCCGCCGTGTCGACCAAGGTCGACATCCACCAACAGCAGCGGGGAACTGTCGAAGGCGGGGTGGGTCCGGTTGCGGGAGTGTCCGCGGCATGGATGCCGCGGCCAAGCCCCCATGGAAGGGTTTACGGCGTCTCCCGCAATCGGACCCACCCCGCCATCCCACGCTATGCCCGCTTTTGCCGTTGCCGTTGTTTCGGCAGGTGCAGGGCTGCAAGCCCTGCCGCACGCACACCCCTCACACCACCGGAATGCTGTGCTGCCCCAGATTCCGGTACGGCGGCGTGGACATGATCATCTCCGCCAGCGAATACGCCAGCTCGCGCTCGGCCATCACCGTGCCATCGGCGCCGTGCTCCAGCAGATGCTTCACCTCGGCATCGCTGTGCGCGCGCGCCAGCAGGGTCAGGTCCGGATTGATCGCCCGCAGCTTGGCCAGCGCCTCACCGGCTTCCAGCGGCTGCGGAATCGCCAGCACCGCGATCTTGGCGCGCTCCGGATGGGCCTCGGCCAGCACCCGGTCGGCGGCGGCACTGCCGCGGATCGCCGCCAGGCCCTTGGCATGTGCCTGCTCGACGTGTTCCTTGTTGTCATCGATCACCAGCACCGGCACGCCACGGTCGCGCAGCACCTGCGCCAGTTCGCTGCCGACGCGGCCGTAACCGATCACGATGGCGTGGTCATGCAGGTCGCGCGACGGGCCGATCGCTTCGGGCGGCTCGGGTACCTGCGGAGACTGCTCCTGCTTGGCCTGCCAACGGTCCAGCAGGCCGAACACCAGCGGGTTGAGCATGATCGACACCAGCGCGCCGGCCAGCACCAGCGACTGGCCTTCCTTCGGCAGGATCTGCAGCGCCACGCCGAGGCCGGCGATGATGAAGGCGAACTCGCCGATCTGCGCCAGGCTGGCCGAGATGGTCAGCGCGGTGCTGGTCGGGTGGCCGAACGCACGCACGATGAAGAATGCCGCCGCCGACTTGCCGAACATGATGATGGCGACGGTGGCCAGCACCTGCCACGGATGCTGGACGAGGATGTTGGGGTCGAACAGCATGCCGACCGACACAAAGAACAGCACTGCGAACGCATCGCGCAGCGGCAACGAATCATGCGCGGCCTTGTGGCTCAGCTCCGATTCGTTGAGCAGCATGCCGGCGAAGAACGCGCCCAGCGCGAACGAGACGCCGAACAGCATCGCCGAGCCGAACGCCACGCCCAGCGCGATCGCCAGCACCGACAGGGTGAACAGCTCACGCGAACCGGTACCGGCGATGCGCTCGAGGATCCACGGGATGACCCGCCGACCGACCACCAGCATCACCGCCACGAACAGGCCCAGCTGCACGAAGGTCCAGCCGATGTCGGCCAGCACGCTGCCGAGCGAGTGCGATTCCTTGGCCGCGTCAGGACCGAACACACCGGCCATCACCGGCATCATCACCAGCGCCAGCACACAGGCCAGGTCTTCCACGATCAGCCAGCCGACCGCGATCTTGCCACGCATCGTTTCCAGCAGGCGGCGTTCCTCCATCGCCCGCAGCAGCACCACGGTACTGGCGGTGGCCAGCGAGAAACCGAAGATGACGCCATGGATGGCGGGCCAGCCCATCAGCGAGGCCACGCCCCAGCCGAGCAGGGTGGCCACCGCGATCTGGCCGATGGCGCCGGGAATGGCGATCGCCTTGACCGCCATCAGGTCCTTCAGCGAGAAGTGCAGGCCGACGCCGAACATCAGCAGCATCACGCCCAGTTCGGCCAGCTGGTTGGCCAGCGCCTGGTCGGCGACGAAGCCGGGGGTGAACGGGCCTACGCAGATGCCAGCAACCAGGTAACCGACCAGGGGAGACAAGCGGAGCTTGTTGGCCAGCGCGCCGAAGATGAAGGCGAGCCCCAGGCCAACGGCAACGATGTTGATCAGGTCGGTGTCATGGTGCATCGGCACTCGCAGGCAATCGGGGGATGCCCCGATTTTCACCGATGCGGTCACATACGGCAAACCTGGCCAGCGTATCGGATCGTTGCGTGGGCGGCTTGTACGGGCGAGATATCAAGCCTTGTTGAGAGATGGCAGGCCCTGACGGGCCGAATGGTGCCTACCTATGGGGGGCTCCAGGCGTAGCCGTCGATGATCACACCATCTGCCGGCGCTGGGTCTCTTCCAGGGCAGGCTCGGCCTGCTGCGGCGAGGCGGCCAGCTGCTTGTCCAACTGATGAATCTGCCGCAGCGACTCCGCAACGGGTGGCTGAAGGGCCGTTTCAATGTTGATGTGGGCACGCAGATGGCCCGGGTCATCCAAGGCTCCTTGAATGACGAAGACGTTCTCCGGCCTTGGGGGCTGACCAGCCGGCAAGCCCAATACCACATGGTCGATCCGTTCCAGACCTTGTGCCCGGGCAAGTTGGGTGAGGCTGGCCGCCATGCGTTGGCTGGCTTCATCAGATGCGCGACCCAACGATGCGTCCAGCGCGTGGACGCCGGCGAGTGCCTGCTGGTGAAGCGATGCCGAGGCATCGCTCAGCGATGGGATGCTGGTTTCCGGCCGTTCGGTTGCCGGTTGCGGCTGCGAAGGACTGGTGGGCCGCACGCGCTCTGCCTTGCGAATGGACTCGATCAGCTCCCGCGGTGTATCGGTGAACAGCAGTTCGCCTGCATCCAGGGACTGCCCGGTAACCTTGTTCACGGTACTGGTCGCCCACGATGCGCAGGTATTGCCATATGACCAGGTGACATTTTCGCCCAAGGCCTGGTCAAGTCGCTTGACCTGCTCGGGAGTCAATTCGTAATAGCGTGAGGCCGAAGGTGTGGCCCGGGCTTCCATGCCTTCGCGGATGTCCGAACCTGGGCCATTGTCCTCAACGAGTGGATGGTTGTCTGGCCACAGGCCATGGAACGTCGTATGGCCGTTTCGCGTCACCGAGATCCAGGCGTGGCCGTCCACGAACTGATTGAACGACCCCTGTGTATTGGGGGTCTACGTGACTATGGATGCCGAGGACGACCTTGTCGCTCATGGGATGCCCTTACGGAAAAATCTGTGTTTCGCCATCGGCGTACAGCATCACCACGCGCGGCGCCATCAAGGGAATTTCCTGACGGGCCGGGCCAGCAGGTCCGGGCTTCACGTCGCGCCGCAGCATGGTTGTGCATTGGCCGGATATGGGGCAGCGATCAACAACGACTTTCATGGTGTCCCCTTCCACGACATAGCTCATCCCTGCCGCGTAATACATGCTTTCCATCGGTTCATTGAACTGGACCTGGAGCTTCGACGCGGAGAGCTGGGTGACGACGACCGGCTCAAGGCTCGATTTGGAATAGCTGGGTTTCACGTGATCTCCTGAACACCCTGACAGGGGGGCCGCCAGCGCAACCCACGCGAGCGCAGCGTACACATGGCGGCGAGTGATGCAGGCTCTCGTCACGGAGCGGCTCCTTCGTTGGTCCGCTGATTATGCACGGGACGACCTATGAGGCGCGTGCAACAGCGCACAGCCTGGAAACCGGGTGCAGGAGCTGGCAACGGTATACGGTCAGGGCCGCGCCTGCCCCGAGGCCGCGGGCGGGTGTGTGGAGCAGCGCCGGGCAGGGCCCGGCGCACCCATTACCCCTTACCAGGTGTACTTGATCCGCCCGTACACATACGCGCCGTTGAAGCCGAACGGCGAGTAGTTGCTGTACGGCAGCATGCCGAAGGTGGAGTTCTGCAGGTCTTCGGTGCGGTCCGGGTACTTGTCCAGCAGGTTGTCGGCACCCACGGTCAGGGTCCAGTTGCTGCTGGGCTTGTAGCTGGCCGAGGCATCCACCACCCAGGCGTCGCCGTAGGTCTGGTCACGCAGCGCGGTGGCCGAGTTGCGCACGGTGAATTTGCCGTAGCGGGTGGCGGCCAGGCCCAGCTCCCAGTGGTCCGAACGCCAGGTGCCGCTCAGGATCGCCTTGTCGCGCGGGTAGCTGTCCTCGATGCGACCGATCTCATCACGGCCGATCAGCGACTGGGTCAGGCCCAGCGTGCCGAACACCGGCGGGGTGCCGCCAACGCGGCGCACTTCGGTGTCGTTGTAGCTGTATGCCGCGGTCAGCTCCAGGCTGCTGGCGCTGAACGGTACCGTGTAGCTGGAGACGAAGTCGACACCGCGGGTGCGCGTATCCAGGCCGTTGGTGAAGTAGGAGAACGCGGTCACCTGCGGCAGGCCCAGGGTGCCCAGCAGCGCGCTGGTCGCGGCATTGGTGGTGATGCTCGACGACAGTGCGATGCGGTCATCGATGTCGATCTGGTAGGCATCGACGGTGATGTACAGGCGGTCGACCGGCTGCAGCACCAGGCCCAGGCTGTAGGAGGTGGAGGTCTCGGCCTTCAGCGGCGAGGCGCCCAGCGCCTGCGCGGCCTGGCTGGTGGTCGGGAAGGTGCCGCGCTCGACGAATACGCCATTGAGGAACTGGCTGGTCACCGCCTGGTAGCCCTGCTGCGCCAGCGAGGGCGCGCGGAAACCACTGGAGGCGGTGGCCCGCAGCGCCACCTTGTCGGTGAACGCGTAGCGCGCCGACAGCTTGCCCGAGAAGCGGTCGCCGAAGTCCGAATAGTCTTCGTAGCGGCCGGTGATGCCGGCCGAGAACTTGTCGGTCAGGTCCGCTTCCAGGCCGGCATAGACCGCGTAGTTGTGGCGGTCGGCATGCACTTCATTGGTCGGGGTGAAGCCCGCGAAGCCCTGCGCGCCGCTGCCGGTGTACGAGTTCAGTTCGCCCGGGTTCTGGTCCCACTTCTCCTTGCGGTACTCACCGCCGAAGGACAGCGTGACCGGGTAGGCCAGGCCCCAGTCCAGCGACTTGGTCAGATCGGCATTGAAGATGTCCTGCTGGTACTTCAGCGTGCCGTCGTAGAACGAGCGCGGGCTGGTCGCACCCAGGCTGTAGTTGATGCTGTTGCGGGTGTGGAAGTCCAGGGTGTTCTCGCCGTGGTTCAGGCTCAGGTCCCAGGTCCAGCCGTTGTCGGTGTTGCCCTTGACCCCGGCCACCAGCGAGCGGTCCTTGGAATACTGGTTGATCTCCGGCACGTAGCCGTCCGGGTAGGTCTGCGCCAGCAGCGCGCTCTGCCCGCTGTGGTTGCGCGAACGGTAGAACGCGAACGAGGTGATGTCGCGGTTGCTGAGCAGCGCGCTGGCGTAGCCGGTCACGTGGTCGCTGAAGTCGAAGCTGGCGTTGGCCGAGGCCGCGGTGGCATCCACGCGCGGGTCGCCGACGATGAAGGTCTTCTGGCCGATGCTGGGGAAGTTGCCGGTGTTCGGCGTGGTGCCGCGGTACGGGCCGGCGCGGTTGCTCTCGTCCTGCTGGCTGATCTGGCCGGCCACGTGCACGCGGCCGCGGCCGTTGCCGAACTCGACGCCGGTGTCGCCGGACAGCTGGTACTTGTTGCCGTCGCCGGCCGAGTACTGGCCGTAGTCCACTGCCAGGCTGCCGCCACTGCCGCTGCCCTTGAGCACGATGTTGATGACGCCGGCGATGGCGTCCGAGCCGTACTGCGCCGAGGCACCGTCGCGCAGCACTTCCACGCGCTCGATCGCGGCGATCGGGATCGCGTTGATGTCCACCGCCGACGAGCCACGGCCGATGCTGCCGTTGACGTTGATCAGCGCCGAGGTGTGGCGGCGCTTGCCGTTGACCAGCACCAGCACCTGGTCCGGCGACAGGCCGCGCAGCTGCGCCGGGCGCACGCCGCTGGTGCCGTCGGTCAGCGCCGGGCGCGGGAAGTTCAGCGAGGGCAGGGCGCGCGACAGTGCGGTGGCCAGTTCACTGGTACCGGTGGACTGCAGCACTTCGGGGGTGATGATGTCGATCGGCGACTGCGATTCGGCGACCGTGCGGTCGGCCACGCGGGTGCCGGTGACGATCACCGTGTCCAGGGTGTTGGCGGCGGTGCCGGCCTGCTGTGCAGCGGCGACGAACGGAGAGCCACCGAGTGCGACAGCGACGGCGGCGGCGATCAGGCGGGTCTTGCGGGTCATCGGGATGGGCTCCGGTTGGCGGGGGCGGCACCGGAATCGACATCACGAGCGTGAGGCGGACGGCGGTTGTTGCGGTGCGCAATACAGCAATTAACGGGATATTCAGTGCCTGTCAAATGCCAGGCGTCAGAAAAAACGTTGCAGCAGCAACCATTTAGCCCGGATCAGCGCTGGCAGGAAGGGACCCCGGGACGCGCGCGGCGGGGACGTGGGAGAGAGGAACGTCGGCCACTGCGCATCCCGGGACGCGTCAAGTATTCGTTAACGCTAGAATTGCGTCGCAGGAACAGTGCTCACCAGCACATTCCATCCGGTTATATGGACCCCTCCCCCGATGATCTCCCTTCGTAATTTCGCCTTGCGCCGCGGCGAGCGGCTGCTGTTGTCCAATGTCGACCTGACCCTGCACGCCGGTTACCGGGTAGGTGTGGTCGGCCGCAACGGTGCTGGCAAGTCCAGCCTGTTCGCGGCGGTGAAGGGCGAGCTGGAGGCCGACAAGGGTGACGTCGACCTGCCCGGCAAGGTGCGCATCGCCAGCGTGGCCCAGGAAACCCCGTCGCTGCCGGATCCGGCGCTGAGCTTCGTGCTGGGCGGCGATACCGAGGTGGCCGCGGTGCTGGCCGAAGAGGCCGAGGCGACCGCGCGCGAAGACTGGGAGGCGGTGGCCAACGCGCACACCAAGATGGCCGAGATGGGGGCCTACGACGCCGAAGCGCGTGCCGGCAAGCTGCTGCACGGCCTCGGCTTCCCTGCCGAGACGCACCACCGTGCGGTGTCCTCGTTCTCCGGTGGCTGGCGCGTGCGCCTGAATCTGGCCCGCGCGCTGATGATGCCCAGCGACCTGCTGCTGCTCGACGAACCGACCAACCACCTGGATCTGGACGCGGTGTACTGGCTGGAACAGTGGCTGCTGAAGTACCCGGGCACCCTGCTGCTGATCTCGCATGACCGCGAGTTCCTCGACAACGTGGCCACCCACACCCTGCACCTGCATGGCGGCGGCGCCAAGCTCTACCCGGGCGGCTACACCGATTTCGAGCGCCAGCGCGCCGAACAGCTGCGCCAGCAGCAGATCGCGCACGAGAAGGAACAGGCCGAGCGCGCCCACCTGCAGAGCTTCATCGACCGCTTCAAGGCGCAGGCCAGCAAGGCTGCGCAGGCGCAGAGCCGCATGAAGCGCCTGGCCAAGCTGGCCGGCACCGAAGCGGTGCGCGCCGAGCGCGAGTTCCGCATCGAGTTCGCGCCGCCGGCCAAGCTGCCGTTCTCGCTGATCCGCCTGAACCACGTCGAGGCCGGTTACGGCAAGGACGCGGTGATCCTGCACAACGTCGGCTTCGGCCTGGAAGCGGGACAGCGCATCGGCCTGCTCGGCCCGAACGGTGCGGGCAAGACCACCCTGGTGAAGACCCTGGTGGGCGAACTTGCACCGATCGTCGGCGAGCGCATGGCGCACCCGGACCTGAAGATCGGCTACTTCGCCCAGCACACCGTGGAATCGCTGCACGAAGGCCAATCGCCGATGGAGCACTTCCGCGAGATCGCCCCGGACGCACCGAACCAGTCCTTCCGCGATTTTCTCGGCAAGTGGAACTTCCCGGGCGATCGTGCATTCGAGCCGGTTGATGGCTTCTCCGGTGGCGAGCGCGCGCGCCTGGCGCTGGCGCTGATCGCCTGGCAGCAGCCGAACGTGCTGCTGCTGGACGAACCGACCAACCACCTTGACCTGGAAATGCGCGAAGCACTGGCCGAAGCGCTGGCCACCTTCGAAGGCGCGATCGTGATGGTCTCGCATGACCGCCACCTCATCGGCCTGGTCTGCGATACCTACTGGCGCGTGGCCGATGGTGTGGTCGAACCGTTCGATGGCGACCTGGACGCGTACGCCGCGTGGCTGCGCACCCGCCCGCAGGCGCAGGGCACCAAGGCGCGCATGGAGCAGGTGGAAGAGCCGGTGGTGGTCAAGACCGCACCGGTGGCGCAGGTGGTGCAGAAGAAGCCGGTGAACCCACACAAGCTGGCGGCTGCCGAGGCCAAGGTGGCCGAACTGGAGGGCGCGCTGGCCGAGCTCGACCGCCAGCTGGCCGACCCGGCCAACTATGCCGATGCCACCCGCATGGCGGTGATCGGACGTGACCGCGAAACCACCGCCGCGCAGCTGGAGAAAGCCGAAGCGGCGTGGATGGAGCTGCTGGAGTCCTGATCACGCAAAAAAAAAAGGGGACGGAGGGGATTAAGTCGTTTGTGCCACAAACGACTTAATCCCCTCCGTCCCCTTTTTTGTTACGTGCCCTGCGCCTGCAGCCATTCGCGGAACCGCTTGGCCGGTTCGCGCTCGGCGCGCGAGCGCAGCCGCGTCAACCAGTAGCGGCCCAGCTCCAAGGTGGTGCCGAAGGGCTGCAGCAGGCGGCCTTCGGCCAGTTCCTGCTCGAACATGCACAAGGGCAGCAAGGCCACGCCGGCGCCCCCGGCGGCGGCCATCGCCACCGTCAGTGAGGAATCGAACACCGGCCCGCGGGCTTCCACGCCGCTCACCCCGGCCGCCTGCAACCAGCGCGGCCATTCGTCGCTGCGGTAGGAACGCAACAACGGCAGTGTGGCGAGGTCGCGCGGTTGCTTCAGCCGCCGCGCCAATGCGGGGGCGCACAGCGGTGCGAAGGGCGCATCGAGGATTGCCGTGCAGGCCTGGCCCTGCCAGTCGCCATCGCCGAAGCGGATCGCCAGGTCCAGCCCTTCGCCGGCCAGGTCGATACGGTTGTTGTGGGTCTGCAGGCGCAGCTCGATGTCCGGGTGCGCGGCTTCGAACGCCGCCAGCCGTGGCAGCAGCCAGCCGGTGGCGAAGGTACCGACCACGCCCAGCGTCAGCACCTCGCGTGCCGGGCCACCGGTATAGCGCGCGATGCTGGCGGAAATGCGCTCGAACGCTTCGTTGAGCACCGGGTACAGCGCTGCCCCTTCATCGGTGAGCGCCACGCCGCGTGGCAGGCGATGGAACAGGCGGATGCCAAGCCGGTCCTCCAGCCCACGGATCTGATGGCTCAGCGCGGCCTGGCTGACACACAGCTCGAGCGCGGCACGGGTGAAGTTCTGGTGGCGGGCGGCGGCTTCAAAAGCGCGCAGCGCGTTCAGCGGCAGGGTAGGGTGCAACATCGAAAAGCCGTGAGCCAGGATGATGGCTGATCGTACCCGTTCAATGAGGAATTTCGTAAATCTCAATGAGTTGATCGCGACAGGCATGAATTCCACTTATGGCTTGCCTTGATTTTTCGCGCTGGTCGGCTGCAGGGGAGGCGCCAATAATCGAGCGGTCACCAGGAGAACCCCTATGCTCGCCCGTCGCCGATTCCTGCAGTTCAGTGGTGCTGCCGTTGCGTCCTCGCTGCTTGCCCCGGCGCTGGCGCAACCGGTTTCCGCCTCGTCTGGCATACCCGCCGCGAACGCCGCCATTGCCGGCGCCGCCGATTTCGCCGCGCTGGAGAAAGCCAGCGGTGGCCGCCTGGGCGTCACCGTGCTGAACACCGGCAACGGCCGTCGCATCGGCGGGCATCGGCAGGATGAGCGCTTCCCGATGTGCAGCACGTTCAAGTCGATGCTGGTCGCCCATGTGCTGAGCCTTGCCGATGCAGGCCGCGTTTCGCTCGACACCCGTGTGCCCATCGCCGGGAAGGATCTGCTGTCCTACGCTCCGGTGGCGCGCCGCCACGTGGGCAAGGATCTGACCGTGCGCGACCTGTGCCGGGGCACGCTGACCACCAGCGACAACACGGCGGCCAACCTGCTGCTGGAGGTGGTGGGCGGGCCGTCGGCGCTGACGGCATTCCTGCGCGGGCAGGGCGACAGCATTACCCGCAATGACCGCAACGAGCCGGACGTGAATCTGTTCGCGAAGGGAGACCCGCGCGATACCACCAGCCCGGCCGCGATGGCCACCAGCCTGGCCCGCTTCGCGGTGGGCAATGGCCTGCAGCCTGCATCGCGCCGGCAGTTCGCCGATTGGCTCATCGACAACCAGACCGGCGATGCCTGCCTGCGCGCCGGGCTGGGCAAGCGCTGGCGGGTGGGGGACAAAACCGGCAGCAACGGTGATGACACGCGCAACGACATCGCCGTGCTGTGGCCGCATGCGGGCGGCACCGCGTGGGTGGTCACCGCCTATCTGCAGGGCGCATCGGTCGATGACGACCAGCGCGCAGCAGTGCTTGCACGGGTGGGGGCGCTGGCCGATGCGATGATCGGATGAGGTAACCGGGGTCATTGGGAAATGGCTTGCCGGATCGGTCGGGCACGCGCATCCTGCGCGCGTTCGAACCCCACGGAAGACCCCGATGAGCCATGAGTTGATCTACCTGCTGCTGATCTTCGCGCTGCTGGTGATCCCGCGCGCACTGCAGCGATTCAGCCTGCCGGCGCCGTTGACCTGCCTGCTGTTCGGCATCATCGGCATGCTCTGGCTGGGCGACCAGGCACACGACGCGGTGATCGGCCTGCTGGCCACGCTGGGCATTTCCTCGCTGTTCCTGTTCGCGGGCCTGGAAGTGGATCTGCAGGCGCTGCGGCGTGGCATGTGGCCGCTGCTGGCGCACCTGGTGATCCGTACCGGCACGCTGTTCGGCGTGGGCTGGCTGGCCTGGCGCTATGCGGGGCTGCCATGGCAGGCCGCTGGGCTGCTGGCGCTGGCGCTGCTGACGCCCTCCACCGGCTTCATCATGGATTCGCTGTCGCGGCTGGGCCTGAGCGAGGACGAGCGGTTCTGGGTCACCAGCAAGGCCATCGCCGGCGAACTGCTGGCGCTAGCGGCGTTGTTCATCGTGCTGCAGGCCGGCGACCCGGGCCACATGGCGCTGTCCAGCCTGGCCCTGCTGGCGATGATGATCGGCCTGCCGCTGCTGTTCATCGCGCTGGGCCGCTGGGTGGCGCCGCACGCGCCGGGCTCGGAGTTCTCGCTGCTGGTGATGGTCGGCATGGTGGCGGCGTACATCACCTATCTGCTGGGCGTGTATTACCTGGTGGGCGCGTTCATCGCCGGCCTGGTCGCGCGCCTGCTGCACCAGCGCATGCCGCTGCTGGCCTCGCACGAGAACCTGCACGCGCTGCGCCTGTTCGCCTCGTTCTTCGTGCCATTCTATTTCTTCAATGCCGGCACCAAGGTGCCCAGCGAAGCCCTCAGTTTCGAGGCGCTGGGGCTGGGCATCGTGATCACCCTGGTGGTGCTGCCGCTGCGCATCGGCGTGGTCTGGCTGCAGCGCCGGGTGATGTTCGGCGAGAGCTTCCGCAGCAGCCTGCGCGTCTCGCTGGCGCTGGCCCCGACCCTGATCTTCACCCTGGTGCTGGCGGCGATCATGCGCGAGCGTTTCCAGATTCCGGCGGTGCTGTTCGGCGCGCTGCTGCTGTACGCCGCACTGACCACACTGTTGCCGTCGCTGGTGTTCCGCACACCCTTCGACGTCGATCCGGTGGAGCAGGAGCCGGCGGGCAAGGGCGAGTCCGCGCCGGTAGCGGCCACCGAGACGCGGCCGGAACCTCACATCGCCGAACGCTGACCGGTTGCCGCGCGCGGTTTGCGCCCGTCGGCCATGGCCGTTAGGGTTGGGGCATGAAACTGCCTGCCGTTGTCACCGCTTCCGCCCTCCTGCTCAGCCTCGCTGCCTGCTCGCAGCGTTCCGATACGGTCGCGCATGATCTGGCGACCGCACCGGCCGATGCCTTCATGGCTGCCATCGCCGCGCATTGCGGCCAGGCCTATGAGGGCCGGGTGGTGGAGGACACGCCGGCACCGACCGGCAAGGACCCGTTCGCCGGCCAGCGCCTGGTCATGCATGTGCGCGGCTGTGCCGACCCCGCCCATGAACTTCGGATTCCCTTCCATGTGGGGGATGACCATTCGCGCACCTGGGTGCTGACCCGCACCGGAAACGGCCTGCGCCTGAAACACGATCATCGCCACGAAGACGGTAGCCCCGACGCGATCACCCTCTATGGCGGCGACAGCACGCCACCGGGCACCGCCGAGCGCCAGCGGTTCCCAGCCGACTCCGATTCGGTGGCGATGTTCCGTCGTGCCGACATGCTGGCCTCCACGCACAACACCTGGGCGATGGAGATCGACCCCGACCAGACTTTCGTCTACGAACTGACGCGCCCGGAAGGCCGCCGTTTCCGCGTGAAGTTCGACCTGAGCAAGCCGGTCGAGCTGCCGCCCGCACCGTGGGGCGACGAGAAGGCGCCAGCACCCTGATCTTCGGGTCGGATCCCTCCTGCGGAGGGTCCGACCCGGTCACTGCATGAACCCACGGGTCAGAGCCCTGGCCGTCGGCCAGGGATCCGACCCCGGGGCTCAGCGCGCGCTGAAGCGTGCACGGCAGCCGTTGCTCACCCACACCTGGCCGCGTGCATAGCCCCAGCTGCGGCCTTCCTGGCAGGCACTGCCGGACAGCTGCTGCTGCAGCACCGGCCGGCCCTGGCGCTCATCCCAGTCGCAGTTCTGCGTGCGGTTGTTGTTGCTGCTGCAGGTGATCGAATAATTGCTGTTGCCGCCGCCCCAGCCACCGCCGCCGCCCCAGCCGCGGGCCTCGGCGAACTCGGCGCGGCAGCCGTTGCTGACCCAGACCGCGCCGTTGCGCACGCCCCAGGTGCGGCCTTCATCGCAGGGGCTGCCGGACAGCTGGCGGACCAGGCGGGCGTTGCGCCAGCCGACCGGGCAGCTGCGCTCACGGTTGCTCTGGCTCTCGCAGCGGATGGTTTCGCCGGGACGGCCGTTGTTGCCGCCCCAGCCACCGCCATTGCCACCGCCCCAGCCGCCGCGGGCTTCAACGAACTCGGCGCGGCAGCCATTGCTGACCCAGATGCTGCCATTGCGGCTGCCCCAGGTGCG
Organism: Stenotrophomonas sp. YJH_SMC_65; assembly: GCF_059369475.1. NCBI lineage: Bacteria > Pseudomonadati > Pseudomonadota > Gammaproteobacteria > Lysobacterales > Lysobacteraceae > Stenotrophomonas > Stenotrophomonas sp. YJH_SMC_65. Next base: position 73,953 of record NZ_JCAFSR010000006.1, on the reverse strand, counting down.
GCCCTCGTCGCAGGCGCTGCCGGACAGCTGGCGGACCAGCTGCGCATTGCGCCAGCCGGTGCTGCAGACACGTTCACGGTTGTTCTGGCTTTCGCAGCGGATCACCCCGTCCTGCGCAGCGGCCGGAGCAGAGGGCAGGGCGAGCACGGCCAGAGTGCTCAGGGTCACGGCCAGGCTGGCCAGGGACAACGATTTCATGGCGGCATCCCATACGGTGGCAGGTGCCCGACTATAGGGACCGGGGCGATCAAGCCGGCGTGACTGCCCGGATTTGCCCCGGCCGGGGCCTCGGCCGCAGAATACGAGGCTTTCCGGCCCCCATCCGGTGCCGGCGTTCTCCAGCGGAGCTTCCCCCCATGCGTACCCACTTCTGCGGCCTGGTCGACGAGACCCTGATTGGCCAGACTGTCACCCTCGCCGGCTGGACCGACGTGGCCCGTAACCAGGGCGGCGTCTGCTTCATCGATCTCCGCGATCATGAAGGCATCGTGCAGGTGACCGTGGAGGTCGACAACGCCGACGTGTTCGCCGTGGCCGCGTCGCTGGGCTATGAGGACGTGCTGCAGGTGGAGGGCGTCGTGCGCGCCCGCCACGCGGTGAACGACAAGATGCGCACCGGCAAGGTGGAAGTGATCGCCACCGCCATCACCGTGCTGAACAAGGCCGCCCCGCTGCCGTTCCACGCCCACGAGAACCCGGGCGAGGAAACCCGCCTGAAGTACCGCTACCTGGACCTGCGCCGCCCCGAAATGCAGCGCATGCAGCGCACCCGCATCAAGCTGGTGCAGGCGCTGCGCCGCCACCTGGACGAAAAGGGCTTCCAGGACATCGAGACCCCGATCCTGACCAAGGCCACTCCGGAAGGCGCGCGCGACTTCCTGGTGCCGGCGCGCATGCATCCGGGCGAGTTCTACGCCCTGCCGCAGAGCCCGCAGCTGTTCAAGCAGATCCTGATGGTGGCCGGGTTCGACCGCTACTACCAGATCGCGCGCTGCTTCCGCGACGAGGCCCTGCGTGCCGACCGCCAGCTGGAATTCACCCAGCTGGACATGGAGTTCGCCTTCGTCCGCGAACGCGATGTGCAGGACTTCGTCGAGGACATGATCCGCGCCATCTTCAAGGAAGTGGTCGATGTCGAGCTGGATGCCAGCTTCCCGCGCATGACCTGGGCCGAGGCGATGCGTCGCTATGGTTCGGACAAGCCGGATCTGCGCATCGCGCTGGAACTGGTCGACGTGGCTGAACTGGTCAAGGACAGCGAGTTCCCCGTGTTCACCGGCCCGGCCAACGATGCCGAAGGCCGCGTCGCCGCGCTGCGCATCCCGGGCGGCGCGGCGCTGAGCCGCAAGCAGATCGACGAGTACGCCGCGCATGCCGCCAAGTACGGCGCCAAGGGCCTGGCCTACATCAAGATCGCCGACAACGGCGAAGTCAGCTCGCCGATCCAGAAGTTCTTCAGCGAAGAGCGCTTCGCGGCGCTGGTGGCCCATGTCGGTGCCGGCAACGGCGATATCGTGTTCTTCGGTGCCGGTGGCTACAACAAGGTCTCCGACTTCATGGGCGCGCTGCGCCTGAAGGCCGGCAAGGACTTTGGCCTGGTCGCCGACGGCTGGGCACCGCTGTGGGTCACCGACTTCCCGATGTTCGAGTGGGACGAGGAAGAACAGCGCTACGTCGCCCTGCATCACCCCTTCACCGCACCGGCCGTGGACGACATCGCCGACCTGCGCGCCAATGCCCGTACCGCCGTCTCGCGCGGTTACGACATGGTGCTCAACGGCAATGAAATCGGCGGCGGTTCGATCCGTATCCACCGTCCGGACATGCAGAGCGCGGTGTTCGAGCTGCTGGGCATCGGCGCCGAAGAGGCCCGCGCCAAGTTCGGCTTCCTGCTCGACGCGCTGAACTACGGCGCGCCGCCGCACGGTGGCATCGCGTTCGGCATCGACCGCATCGCCGCGCTGATGGCCGGAACCGAGTCGATCCGCGACGTCATCCCGTTCCCGAAGACCACCGGTGCACAGGATCTGATGACCGACGCGCCGTCGCCGATCGTCGACGCGCAGCTGGCCGAAGTGCACATCCAGGTTCGCCCCAAGACCAACTGATCAGGAGATCCAGGCAATGACCGAGTTTGCGTTTTCGCTGGAGTGGGAAAAGCTGGGCAATGAAGGCTCCGAGGCCACCCTGGTCACCGAGCGTGCACGCGTGTTCGGGGGGTGGCTGGTCCGCGTCGGCACCAATCCGGCCGCGATGGCCCTGACCTTCGTCGCCGACGGCGAAGGCCGTTGGGACGGTGAAGACTTCGGCGTCGAGGACTACGAGGACGACGAAGAGGAAGAAGAGTACGACGAGGACGAGGAAGGCGAGGAAGAAGAGGACGAGGACGAAGAGGAATACGAGGAAGAGGACGAGGAAGAAGAAGCGGAATCGCCTGGAAAGGCTTGACCCGCGCTTCGCCCTGACGTCAACTTCCTGCATGTATTCGATCCGCCGCGCCACTGTGGACGACGCGCCGACCCTGTCGGCGCTGGCCGCACGCACGTTCACTGAAACCTTCGGCCATCTGTACCCGCCGCAGGACCTGCAGGCCTTCCTCGAGGAGGCCTACACGGTCGAGCGCCAGCGCGTGATCCTGTCCCACCCCGATTACGCGGTGTGGCTGCTGGAACTGGATGGGGAGGCGGTCGGCCATGCCGCCGCCGGCCCCTGTGGCCTGCCGCATCCGGATGTGAAACCCGGTGACGGCGAACTCAAGCGCCTGTACCTGGTCAAGACGCAGCAGAGCTGCGGCTGGGGCAGCCGCCTGCTGGAAACCGCGCTGGCCTGGCTGGAACACGAAGGCCCGCGCACGTTGTGGCTGGGCGTGTGGTCGGAGAACTTCGGCGCGCAGCGCTTCTACGCCCGCTACGGCTTCGAGAAGGCCGGCGAGTACCTGTTCCCTGTCGGCGACACCCAGGACCTCGAATTCATCCTGCGCCGCGCGCCGCGCGCGGCCTGACGTTCACCGCCGCTTGCCGCGCGCGCGTGTTCAATCACCTCACGTTCCTGCCCCGCTGACCGCCAGGCTGTTTGCATGACTCCCCCCGTATTGCTGCTGCATGGCATCTGGAATGCCCGTGCCTGGGTCGGGCCACTGGCCTGGCGCCTGCGCGCGCGTGGTTTCCAGGTACACGCGTTCGGCTATCCCTCGGTGTTCGGTGGCCCCGATGTGGCAGTGCCGCAGTTGCTGGAACGTCTGGCCGACGCCGGGCCGTTGTCGCTGGTCGGTCACAGCCTGGGCGGACTGCTGGCACTGGAGGCGCTGCGCCGCGATCCGCAGCTGCCAGTGCAGCGCGTGGTCTGCCTGGGCTCGCCGCTGCGCGGCAGTGGTACCGCGCGCTCGTTGTCCGATCATGGCTGGGGCCTGGCGCTGGGGCGCAGCAGCGAGCTGCTGCTGGACGGCCTGCCGGACTGGCAGGGCAAGGCCGAGGTTGGCCTGATCGCCGGTTCGGTGCCGCACGGGCTGGGCAGCCTGCTGGGCGCGATCGACGATGCGTCCGACGGCACCGTGGCCCTGGCCGAGACCCGCCTGCCGGGCCTGGCCGACCATTGCGTGGTGCGTACCAGCCACAGCGGCCTGGTGGTGTCGCCCGACGCCGCGCGGCAGACCGCGCATTTCCTGCGCCACGGCCACTTCGACCACAGCCGCGACGCGGCGGCGGCATAGGGGCAGGGCAGGCGGGGCCGCCTTGTAGCGCCGAGCCCATGCTCGGCTGCATTCCGTCGGGCCCATTGAGCCGAGCATTGGCCCGGCGCTACAACAATACGGGCCTAGACACGGTTGCAGCGCCCGATCAGGTAGAATCCGCGCCTTGATCCTGAAGCAGCCAGACGGTAGCACCCATGGGTAGAGGCCCCTCCATCGAAGCCCGCAAGAACGCGTCCGACGCGAAGCGCGGCAAGATTTTCACCAAGATCATCCGCGAGATCGGCGTTGCCGCGCGCGGCGGTGGAGGCGACCCCAACAACAACCCGCGCCTGCGCGTGGCGGTGGACAAGGGCCTGGCCGTGAACATGTCCAAGGACGTGATCGAGCGCGCCATCAAGAAGGCCACCGGTGAACTGGAAGGCGTCGATTACGAGGAAATCCGCTACGAGGGCTATGCCCCGGGTGGCGTGGCCGTGATCGTCGACTGCCTGACCGACAACCGCGTGCGCACCGTGGCCGACGTCCGCCATGCGTTCAGCAAGTGCGGCGGCAACATGGGCACCGAAGGCTCGGTGGCCTTCATGTTCAAGCGCCTGGGCGTGCTCAGCTTCGCCCCGGGTGCCGACGAGGAAGCCATCACCGAAGCAGCCATCGAGGCCGGCGCCGACGACATCGTGGTCTACCCCGATGACGGCTCGATCGACGTGGTCACCAGCCCTGACGCGTTCAACGCAGTCAAGGACGCAATGGTCGCCGCCGGGCATGTCGCCGACCACGCCGAGATCACCTTCCGCGCCGACAACGACATCAAGGTCGAAGGCGAGGTCGCCCTGCAGGTCAAGAAGCTGCTGGACATGCTCGAAGACCTGGACGACGTGCAGGACGTGTATTCCAACGCCGAACTCGGCGCCGACGCCTACGCCTGAGCCGTCCTCGACGGCCTGGGCGCGGGCCGTTGAACGGTCACCGCGGACAGTCATGAGCCCATACGCCTGCCAGCGCTCCCCGTTCCGCCCCGCCAGGAGCGCGGCATGACCCGCATCCTCGGCATCGACCCCGGTTCGCAGCGGACCGGGGTCGGCATCATCGATGTCGACGCCGCCGGCCGCGTCAGTTACGTGCACCACCAGCCGCTGGTGCTGCTGGGCGCCGACGACTTCCCGCAGCGCATGAAACTGCTGGTGCTGGGCTTGGCCGATCTGTGCCGCGAGTACCAGCCCAATGAAGTGGCCATCGAAAAGGTGTTCATGGCGCGCAATCCCGATTCGGCGCTGAAGCTGGGCCAGGCCCGCGGCGCGGCGATCTCGGCCGTGGTGCTGCGCGACCTGCCGGTGCACGAATACGCCGCCAGCGAGATCAAGCTCGCGGTGGTCGGGCGCGGTGGTGCCGAAAAGCAACAGGTTCAACACATGGTCGGGCTCATGCTCAACCTGAAAACCAAGCTGCAGGCCGACGCGGCCGACGCGTTGGCGGTGGCGATCACCCATGCCCACGTAAGGGCGACGGCCAACCGCCTGGGGCTCAGTGCCCGCCAGGCGTGGGGCCGCAAATGAGGAGCTGCACGCAATGATCGGTCGACTGCGCGGCATCGTCGCCTACAAGGCGCCGCCGTGGCTGGTGGTGGACGTGAACGGAGTGGGCTACGAACTGGAGGCGCCGATGAGCACCTTCTACGACCTGCCCGAGCTCGGCCGCGAGGTCACCCTGTACACCCATTACTCGCAGAAGGAAGACAGTGTCTCGCTGTACGGCTTCCTGCGCGAGGGCGAGCGGCGCCTGTTCCGCGACGTGCAGAAGGTCAGCGGCATCGGCGCGAAGATCGCGCTGGCCGTGCTGTCCGGTGTCAGCGTCGAAGAATTCGCGCGCATGGTCCAGGCCGGCGACATCACCGCGCTGACCCGCATCCCGGGTATCGGCAAGAAGACCGCCGAACGCATGGTGCTGGAACTGCGTGACCGCGCGGCCCAGTTCGGTGCCGGCGGCGCGCTGCCCACCGGCAGTGGTCCGGCCCCGGCCGATCCGCTGTCCGATGCCACCGTGGCCCTGCAGCAGCTGGGCTACAAGCCGGCCGAAGCGGCCCGCATGGCCCGCGATGCCTTCAATGAAGGCGACGAAGTGGCCACTGTGATCCGCAAGGCGCTGCAGTCCGCGCTGCGCTGAACCGCGTCCCTTTCCCCCAACCTACCGCCTGAGCTTCGCCAGGAGTCCCATGTCCAGCAGTCAAACCCCGCACGCAGCCGCCCCCGGCGGCCATGGCCACGCCCCCTCCACTGGAGGACTGGCGCTGGTCATCGGTGCGATCGGCGTGGTGTTCGGCGATATCGGTACCAGCCCGCTGTACACCCTGAAGGAAGCGTTCTCGCCACACTACGGGCTCAACAGCGACCACGACACCGTGCTGGGCGTGCTGTCGCTGGCGTTCTGGGCGCTGAACCTGGTGGTGACCCTGAAGTACGTCACCATCATCATGCGCGCCGACAACGATGGCGAAGGCGGCATCATGGCGCTGATGGCGCTGACCCAACGCACGCTGCGCAACGGCTCGCGCTCGGCTTATGTGGTGGGCATCCTCGGCATCTTCGGCGCCTCGCTGTTCTTCGGCGACGGCGTGATCACTCCGGCCATGTCCGTGCTCAGTGCGGTCGAAGGCCTGGAGGTGGCCGCGCCCGGACTTCATGTCTTCATCGTGCCGGTCACCCTGGTGGTGCTGCTGGCGGTGTTCGCCGCGCAACGCTTCGGTACCGAGAAGATCGGCAAGGCGTTCGGCCCGATCATGGCAATCTGGTTCGTGTCGCTGGCGGCAATCGGCATCTACAACATCGTCGATGCGCCCGAGGTGCTGAAGGCCTTCAACCCCTGGTGGGGCATCCGCTTCTTCATGGAGCACGGCTGGCACGGCATCTTCATTCTCGGTGCAGTGGTGCTGGCGGTGACCGGCGGCGAAGCGCTGTATGCGGACATGGGCCACTTCGGGCTGCGCCCGATCCGCCACGCCTGGTACTTCTTCGTGCTGCCGTGCCTGGTGCTGAACTACCTGGGGCAGGGCGCACTGGTGCTCAACCACCCCGAGGCCCTGAAGAATCCGTTCTTCGAGGCAGTGCCGTCGTGGGCGCTGTACCCGATGATCATCCTGGCCACCATGGCGGCGGTGATCGCCTCGCAGTCGGTCATCACCGGCGCGTTCTCGGTCTCGCGCCAGGCCATGCAGCTGGGCTACATCCCGCGCATGCGCATCAAGCACACCTCGCACGACACCATCGGCCAGATCTACATCCCGGGCATCAACTGGGGCATTGCGGTGATGGTGTTCGGGCTGGTGCTGGCGTTCCGCAGTTCGTCCAACCTGGCCGTGGCGTACGGCATTTCGGTGTCGGCCACGATGCTGATCGACACCCTGCTGCTGGCCGTGGTGGCGCGGACGTTGTGGCCGAAGTCGCGTGGCTGGCTGCTGCCGCTGTGCGTGGTGTTCTTCATCATCGACCTCGGCTTCGTCATCGCCAACGGCGCCAAGCTGCTGCAGGGCGCCTGGTTCCCGGTGGTGCTGGGCATCTTCCTGTTCACCATGATGCGCACCTGGCGCCGTGGCCGCGAGCTGCTGCGCGACGAGATCCGCAAGGACGGCATCCGCCTGGATACCTTCCTGCCGGGCCTGATGCTGGCCCCGCCGGTGCGCGTGCCGGGCACCGCGGTGTTCCTCACCGCCGACCCGACCGTGGCGCCGCATGCGCTGATGCACAACCTCAAGCACAACAAGGTGCTGCACGAGCGCAACGTGTTCCTGCACGTGGAAACCCTGCCGATCCCGTATGCGATGGAAGGGCAGCGGCTGAAGATCGAATCGGTGGGTGACGAGTTCTACCGCGTCTACGTGCGCTTCGGCTTCATGGAGACCCCGGACGTGCCGCTGGCGCTGATGCGCTCGTGCGACCACGGTGGCATCTATTTTGATCCGATGGACACTACCTTCTTCGCCAGCCGCGAGACCATCGTCGCCACCGCCAACCGCGGCATGCCGATCTGGCGTGACAAGCTGTTCGCGCTGATGCATCGCAACGCCGCCCCGGCCACCGGCTTCTTCCGGATTCCGGGCAACCGCCTGGTCGAACTCGGGGCCCAGGTCGAGATCTGACGCGCGCGGGGTCGGATCCCTTTTCCGCAGGAAAAGGGCTCTGACCCCATGTTCCCGGTGTTCGGTTCGGGGTCAGAGCCGTTTTCCTCTGGAAAACGGATCCGACCCCATACGCTTTTGCCGCATAATCAGCACATGACCGACGACCGCATCATCGGCGCCGGCGCCACCCGCGAGGATGACGCCGCCGACGCCAGCATCCGCCCCAGGCGCTTGGCCGACTACCTCGGCCAGGCCCCGGTGCGCGAGCAGCTGGAGATCTACATCGAAGCGGCCAAGGCCCGTGGCGACGCGCTCGACCATGTGCTGATCTTCGGGCCGCCCGGCCTGGGCAAGACCACGCTCAGCCACGTCATCGCCAACGAGCTGGGCGTGGCCCTGCGGGTGACCTCCGGCCCGGTGATCGAGAAGGCCGGCGACCTCGCTGCACTGCTGACCAACCTGCAGCCGCACGACGTGCTGTTCGTGGACGAGATCCACCGCCTGTCGCCGGTGGTCGAGGAAGTGCTGTACCCGGCGATGGAGGACTTCCAGATCGACATCATGATCGGCGAGGGCCCCGCCGCCCGTTCGATCAAGATCGACCTGCCGCCATTCACCCTGATTGGTGCCACCACCCGCGCCGGCCTGCTGACCGCGCCGCTGCGCGACCGCTTCGGCATCGTCCAGCGCCTGGAGTTCTACAGCGTCGAAGAGCTGACCCGGATCGTGCGCCGTTCGGCCACCATCCTCGGCATCGACTGCACCGCCGATGGCGCCGGCGAGATCGCGCGGCGCGCGCGCGGCACCCCGCGTATCGCCAATCGCCTGCTGCGCCGCGTGCGCGACTACGCGCAGGTGAAGGCCGGCGGCCACATCGACGAGGCCGTGGCACAGGCCGCGATGAAGATGCTCAAGGTCGATCCGGAGGGCTTCGACGAGCTCGACCGGCGCCTGCTGAAGACCCTGGTCGACTACTTCGACGGCGGCCCGGTCGGCATCGAATCGCTGGCCGCGGCGCTGTCCGAAGAGCGCGGCACGCTGGAAGACGTGGTCGAGCCGTACCTGATCCAGCAGGGCTTCCTGGTGCGTACCGCGCGCGGCCGCATGGCCACCCACAAGGCTTACCGGCACATGGGCCTGAAGCCGAAGAACCCGCCGCAGGACCTGTTCGCGGAGGTTCCCGATGTCGGTTGAGCCCCGATTCAGTTGGCCGACACGCATTTACTGGGAAGATACCGACGCAGGTGGCGTGGTCTACCACGCCCGCTACGTGGCCTTCATGGAACGGGCCCGGACCGAATGGATGCGTGCGCTCGGCTACGGCCAGGAGCGCATGCGCGCCGAGCACGGGATGGTCTTCGCGGTGCGCTCGATGCAGATGGATTTCATCAGGCCGGCACGGCTGGATGACACCCTGCAGGTGACTGCCCGCCTGGTCCAGCTGAAGAAGGCCAGCATGGTCTTCGACCAGCAGATCCTGCGCGACGGCGAGCTGCTGCTGTCCGCGCAGGTCCGCATCGCCGCACTGGAAGCGGCCAGTTTCCGCCCTCGTGGCATGGACGATGCCGTCCTTGCCGTGCTGCAACCCCACCTCCACCCCGAATCCGAACATTGAGGAACAACGGATGATCGCAACGCTCCTGGCCCTGCAGGCCACGGTCACCGAGGCACTGCCGGCCGACGTCAGCAACGCCGCGACACAGACCCTTGCCCAGGCCACCACCGGCGGCGGCATCAACTACCTCGAACTGATGGCCAAGGCCAGCCTGCCGGTGAAGATCATCGTGCTGCTGCTGCTGGTCGGCTCGTTCGTCAGCTGGGTGATCATTTTCCGCAAGGCCCGCGTGTTCAAGCAGGCCACCCGCGAAGCCGACGAGTTCGAGAACCGCTTCTGGTCCGGCGCCGACCTGGGCAAGCTGTACAGCGCAGCCACCGACCGCAGCCGCAGCGTGACCGGCCTGGAAGCCATCTTCGAAGCCGGTTTCCGCGAGTACACCCGCCTGCGCGACAAGCGCCGGCTGGATGGCCGTGCGCAGCTTGAAGGCGCGCAGCGCGCCATGCGCACCACCTACACCCGTGAAGTGGACCAGCTCGAGCGCAACCTGGAGCTGCTGGCCAACATCGGCTCGACTGCCCCGTACGTGGGCCTGGTCGGTACCGTGTTCGGCATCATGGTGACCATGCACGACATGATCAGCAGCGGTGCCCAGGCCGGTATCGCCGCCGTCGCGCCGGGCATCTCCGAGGCACTGTTCGCCACCGCCATCGGCCTGTTCGTGGCGATCCCGGCGGTGTGGGCCTACAACCGCTTCACCACCCGCGTGGAGCGCATGTCGGTGCGGTTCGAGACCTTCGCCGAAGAGTTCAGCTCCATCCTGCAGCGCCAGAGCGCTGGCGACGAGTAAGCGCCTGACCCGGGAGTCCAAGCCATGTCCGCTGCCATCGGTCGCCGCAAGCGCCGCAAGCTGAAATCGGAAATCAACGTCGTTCCCTACATCGACGTCATGCTGGTGCTGCTGATCATCTTCATGGTCACCGCACCGCTGCTCACCCTGAGCTTCGACGTCGACCTGCCGCAGTCCAACGCCAAGGCGCTGGAGAGCAAGCAGGACCCGGTGATCGTCTCGGTGCGCCAGGACGGCCAGCTCAGCCTGAAGCTGCCCGACGCCAAGGAGCCGACCGCCGTGTCGGCCGAGGAACTGGAAGGCCGCCTGGCCGGCATCGCCGCCCAGGACAAGGGCGTGCGCGTGATCGTCGCCGCCGACCGCGCCGTGGCCTATGAGAAGGTCATTGCCGCGATGGACGTGATCAAGCGCGCCAAGGTAGACAAGGTAGGCCTGGCCACCGATGCACGCTGACGCCCTGCCACCCCCGCATCAGCGCGAACCCGGCTGGGGTCTGCCCCTGGCGCTGGCGTTGCTGGTGCACTTGCTGGTCGCGCTGGTCTTCATCGTGGCCTGGCTGTGGTCGCCCCAGCGCAACACCGATGCCGCCGCTGGCGACCCCTCGGTCGAGGCCAGCCTGGCGCTGTCCGCCTCCGAGGCGTCCGCCGCACGCCAGGCGCTGCGCCAGTCAGAGAAGCTGGAGGACCTGCCGCCGCCGGTCGCCGAGCCGATCCCGGTGCCGGAAGACACCATTCCGCCACCGCAGCCGATTCCCGAGCCGCGCCCGCAGGACGCGCCCACGCCCCAGCAGCAACAGGCGCAGGAGCGTGTTGCGCAGCCGGACACCAAGGACCAGGAAGCGGTGAGCGCACTGGCCATCTCGCAGGAGAAGGCCAAGCAGGAACAGGAAGCCAAGCGCCGCCAGGAGCAGATCGACCTGACCGAACGCAAGCGCCAGGAAGAAGCGGAGCAGAAGCTGCGCCTGGCCAAGCAGCAGGAAGCGGACGAGAAGAAGAAGCAGGCCGAGCAGGAGCGCGTCGCGGCTGACAAGGCCGAGGCCGAGAAGCAGAAGAAGATCGCCGAGATCCGTGCCCGCCGCGAGCAGGCCGAGAAGGAAGCCAAGCTGGCCGAGCGGAAGCTGCGCGAGGTCGCCGCCGCGCGCAATGCCGCAGGCAGTGCCGCTGCCGGCTCCAGCGGCGCTTCCCAGCCGGCGGCCGGTGGTGGTGGCAACAGCGACGATCTTTCAGCCAAGTACGCCGCAGCGATCCAGGCCAAGGTGCTGTCGCAGTGGGTGCGCCCGGATACGGTGCCGCTGGGCCAGCGTTGCCAGATCACCATCACCCAGATTCCGGGCGGCACGGTGATGCAGGCCAAGGTCAGCCCGAACTGCCCCTATGACGAGGCCGGCAAGCGTTCGATCGAGGCCGCGGTGCTCAATGCGCAGCCACTGCCGTACCGCGGCTTCGAGTCGGTGTTCGCGCGTACGCTCAACTTCACCTTTACCGCCCAGGATCGCTGAGGCGGGCAGGGCAGGGGTGGCCTCGGGCCACTCCTGCCCACGGATGTCGCGCTTGCCTCTGGCGTGCTCGGTTTCGGCCGGGCAGGCTGCAGGCTGCTGTCGAACACCGCCCCGAGGGGCGGCGTGACCGGGGCAGGCAGGTGCGATGTTGGCCACGACGTTAACGGTGCGTGAGAGGACGGGCTGGAACTGACCCGGAATTCACGTACCCTTGGTTCATGATTGCGAAGCGGTTCACTCCTGCTTTGTTATCCCTCGTTCCGGTTTCCCCCTATTGAGCGCTCCATGAAAAAGATGCCTCGCTGGCTTGCCGTGTTTGCGGCCCTGTTGCTGCCCTTTGCTGCCGTCGCGCAGCAGAAGGGGCTGGATATCGACATCATCGGCGGCAATGCCTCCGCCCTGCCGATCACCATCGTGCCGATGCCCTACCAGGGTTCGTCGGCCGCTCCGCAGACCGACGTCGCCGGCGTGGTCCGCGCCGACCTGGAGCGTTCGGGCCAGTTCCGCACGCTGCCGGAAGCGCAGATCGTCGAGAAGCCCGTGCGTGGCGGTGACATCCAGTTCGCCACCTGGCGCGCGCTGAAGCAGAACTACATCGTGGTCGGCCGCGTGCTCGATGCCGGTGCCGGTGCCTACCGCGTCGAGTACGAACTGTTCGACGTGCCCAAGGGCGAGCGCCTGCTGGGCCTGGCGATGACCGCCCGTGGCAACGCCATGCGCGACGTCGCCCACCAGATGGCCGACGCCATCTACGAGAAGATCACCGGCGTGCGCGGCGCCTTCTGGACCCGCATCGCCTACGTGACCGCCAGCGGCAAGGGCGATGCCATGCGCTATGCGCTGATGGTGGCCGACTCCGACGGCTACAACCCGCAGACCATCGTGCGTTCGGCCGAGCCGCTGCTGTCGCCGTCGTGGAGCCCGGATGGCAGCAAGCTGGCCTACGTCAGCTTCGAGCGTGGCAATTCGGCGATCTACATCCAGAACATCGGCACCGGTGCGCGCGAACTGGTCACCAGCTTCCGCGGCATCAACAGCGCCCCGGCGTTCTCGCCGGATGGCCGCAAGCTGGCCCTGACCCTGTCGCGTTCGGGCAACCCGGAAATCTACGTGATGGACCTGGGCAGCAAGCAGCTGACCCAGCTGACCAACCACTTCGCCATCGACACCGAGCCGACCTGGGCGCCGGATGGCAGCGCGGTGTACTTCACCTCCGACCGCGGCGGCCGCCCGCAGGTCTACAAGGTCGGCGCCGGTGGTGGCAGTGCCGAGCGCGTGACCTTCCAGGGCAACTACAATGCCAAGCCCTCGGTGTCCTACGACGGCAAGAAGATCGCCGTTGCGCAGGGCTCGGGCAACAGCTACAAGATCGCGATGATGGACAGCTCGCTGGGTTCGCCCCGCTGGAGCACGCTGTCCCCGGGTTCGCTGGATGAATCTCCGAGCTTTGCGCCCAACGCAAGCATGGTGTTGTACGCCGCCCGCGAGGGTGGCCGTGGTGTGCTGTACGCCGTTTCCGCCGATGCGCGCGTGCGCCAGCGGTTGGTTCTGGCTGACGGAGATGTGCGCGAACCGGCATGGTCCCCATACCGTACCCAGCGCTAAAAGAGTGTTAATATTTTCGCTGTCTTGAACCCCTCATCGGCCTAGGAGCCACAAAGGTATCGCCATGAACAAGTCCACCCGCGTTCTGCTTGTTTCCCTGCTGTCTGTGGCCGTCCTGGCCGGTTGCTCGAAGAAGGTGAAGGAAGAGCCGGCAACCCCGGTCGACACCGGCACCTCCACCACCACCCCGACCGGTCCGTCGACCTCCGGCCTGTACGGCCCGGGCGACCTGGACACCGACGCTTGCCTGCGCCAGCGCGTTGTCTACTTCGACCTGGACAAGGAAGACGTGAAGCCGGAATTCCAGGCCATCATGGCTTGCCACGCCAAGTACCTGCGTGACCGTCCGTCCTCGCGCATCACCCTGCAGGGCCACACCGACGAACGCGGTTCGCGCGCGTACAACCAGGCCCTGGGTGAGCGTCGTGGCAACGGCGTCAACTCGGCCCTGCAGGCCAACGGTGGCTCGGCTTCGCAGCTGACCGTCGTGTCCTACGGTGAAGAGCGTCCGGTCTGCACCGAGTCGAACGAGTCCTGCTGGTCGCAGAACCGTCGCGTCGAAATCGTCTACACCGCGCAGTAATCCATGCGCATTGGCATCAAACTGATGCTGGTCGTTGCGGCAGCCCTCGTGGCTGCCGCACCGGCGCATGCACAGCGACAGAGCCTGGCCGACCGTGTCGGCGCGCTCGAGCAGCAGATGTACAACAACAGCGCCAACCAGGACCTGTTGAACCAGATCAATCAGCTGCGGCAGCAGGTCACCAGCCTGCAGGCCTCGATCGAGCAGTTGCAGCACGACAACGCCCAGCTCAAGCAGTCCGCCCAGGACCAGTACCTGGATCTGGACAGCCGCCTGAACCGGTTGGAAGGGGGCAATGCCGCCCCGGCCCTGCCGCCCGTTCCGGCGAGCGCGCCGAAGGCCGCACCGGCCCCGGCAAAACCCGCAGCGGCGGCCACTTCCGAGCGGCCGCCTTCCGTCCACGGTGATGCCGGCAGTCTTGCCGCCACCGGCGACGAGCGCACCTCCTACAACGTCGCCTTCGATTCGCTGAAGGCCGGCAAGTACGATGATTCGGCGCAGTTGTTCCTGAGCTTCCTGCAGCTGTACCCGAACGGCGTCTACGCGCCGAACGCGCTGTACTGGCTGGGCGAGAGCTACTACGCCACCCGCAACTTCCCGATGGCCGAGACCCAGTTCCGCGAACTGCTCTCGCGCTATCCGACCCACGACAAGGCCGCCGGCGGCCTGCTCAAGGTCGGCCTCTCGCAGTATGGCGAGGGCAAGGTCGACCAGGCCCAGCAGACGCTGGAGGCCGTCGTGGCGCAGTACCCCGGCTCGGACGCCGCGCGCACCGCGCAGGACCGTCTGCAGTCCATCCGCCTCGGCAAGCAGATCCGCTGACCCGGCGTACAATAGGTGCCCTGTAGAGCCGAGCCCACGCTCGGCTGCTTTCGTTTCCGGTTCGGCAAACCCGCCCGGATCCGGCAGCGCCGGGCCCTGTCTGCCCGGTTGTTTTCGTAGAGCCGAGCCATGCTCGGCTGCGTTCGTTACCGGCCACGGTAGCCCACCCGCCACGTGTCCCACCAAGAAGTACCCGCCATGACCGCCGTTACTCCGTCCAGCGCCGCCGCCACGCCCAGTGAGATCGTGCAGTCGCCCCTGCCACGCCTGAAGATCACCGAGATCTTCACCTCGCTGCAGGGCGAAGCCGATACCGCCGGCTGGCCAACCGTGTTCGTGCGCCTGACCGGCTGCCCGCTGCGTTGCCAGTACTGCGACACCGCCTATGCCTTCCACGGCGGCACCTGGTGGGATATCGACGAAATCGTGGCCGAGGTGCTGGCCCAGGGCGTGCGCCACGTCTGCGTGACCGGTGGCGAGCCGTTGGCGCAGAAGCGCTGCCTGGTGCTGTTGGAAAAGCTGTGCGATGCCGGCATGGACGTCTCGCTGGAAACTTCCGGTGCGCTGGACGTCAGCGCGGTGGACCCGCGGGTGTCGCGCGTCGTCGACATCAAGACGCCGGGTTCGGCCGAAGCCGCCCGCAACCGCCTGGAAAACCTGCCGCTGCTGACCGCCCGCGACCAGATCAAGTTCGTCATCTGCAACCGCGAGGATTACGACTGGGCCAAGGCGATGGTCGCCGGGCACGGCCTGGTGCAGCGCTGCACCGTGTTCTTCTCGCCCAGCAAGGGCGAGATCACCGCGCGGCAGCTGGCCGACTGGATTGTCGAAGACCGGCTGCCGGTGCGCTTCCAGATGCAGTTGCATAAAATCCTGTGGAACGACGAGCCGGGCCGATGAGCCGGCGCAGCGTTCCCTGATGTAACTCCGGCGCGGGACAGCGTGCTGGCTTTCCCCTCCCAACCGGATGTTTTTCCCATGAAGAAGGCAGTCGTGCTTCTCTCCGGCGGCATGGATTCAGCCGCCGTCATCGCCATGGCCCAGGAACAGGGCTTCGCCGTGCATGCCCTGAGCGTGCGCTATGGCCAGCGCCATACCTCCGAACTGGACGCTGCCGCCCGCGTGGCCAAGGCCCAGGGCGTGGTCGCGCACAAGACCGTGGACGTGGACCTGCGCAGCATCGGCGGCTCGGCACTGACCGACGACATCGACGTGCCGGAGGCCGGCGGTGCCGGCATTCCGGTCACCTATGTGCCGGCGCGCAACACCATCATGCTGTCGCTGGCCCTGGGCTGGGCCGAAGTGCTTGGCGCCAACGACATCTTCTGCGGCGTCAACGCCGTGGATTACTCCGGCTACCCGGACTGCCGCCCCGAGTTCGTGGCGGCGTTCCAGGCGCTGGCCAACCTGGCCACCAAGTCGGGCGTGGAAGGTGCGGGCATCAAGGTGCACGCACCGCTGCAGTTCCTCAGCAAGGGCCAGATCGTCAGCGAAGGCGTGCGCCTGGGCGTGGACTTCGGCCTGACCGTGTCCTGCTACAACGCCGACGCTCACGGCGCCGCCTGCGGTCATTGCGATGCCTGCCGCCTGCGCGCGCAGGGCTTTGCCGAGGCCGGAGTGCCCGACCCCACGCTGTACGCCTGACCGCGTCTGGTAGAGCTGGCCGCTGGCCGGCTTCACTGCAGGTGCGAACCGCCCCTCTTGGTGGGTGCAAGCCGCCCCCTCTCGGTGGGTGCGCCCGCCCCCCTCTCGGTGGGTGCGAACCGTTGGTTCGCACTCCTTGACCTACCGGGCCTGCAACCATCCCGATGCCTCGATGAAGCCGCGCACCGCGTCCGGATCGGCGTAGTCCAGTTCGATCATCCGCGCGATGGCGGCCCCCTCGTCGGTCTGTTGGCGCATGTACTCCTGCGCGATGCGGTATCCGGCGTAGTAGCCCAGATCACTCACCCCGAACGGATTGCGCGCGCTGTTGTACAGCCAGTTGTCCAGGCTGTCACCGTGCATCTCGGCAAGGAAGCGCGTGCGGATTTGTGCCTCGTGCGCGGGCCCATAGGCGTACAGCGGCAGTGCCGGACGGCGACCGCTGATGCGCTCTGCCACGTATTCGGCCACGCCTTCGCGTACTGCGTACTGGGCCAGGCTGCCGGTGGTCTCGCGCTGCTGGGTATGCACGTACTCGTGCAGGTTGTTCTGCGCGTTGTTCGTACCGGGGCGGCTGTCGTAGAAGATCCGCAGGCGGCCGCGCATCGGCGCGGGCAGCTCGCTTACGTCCACGCGCTCATCGCCCAGCGCCATCTCCGCCCCGATCAACACCTTGTCGCCCAACGTGGTGCCGCCGGTACGCAGCACGCCCATCGCGTAGGTGATGGTGGCCGGACGCAGTGCAGGGTAGAGCGCGCGGAACGCGTCCAGGTCCCGGTCCAGCGTGGCGCTGGCCTGCTGCGCGTTCGCAGTCAACGGCCGTACCGAAGTCCAGAAGCGTGGCCATGACTGCATGGCCTCGGCGTATTCGCGGGCCGTGTAGTTGCGGACCTGCATCAGTGCATGCAGTCCGGGGCTGCCGGGATCGATGTAGCGTTGCTGGACCAGCACCACGCGGCGTTCGGCATCAGGTTCGGCGCGCACCGCGTCATAGGTGGCCCAGAAGCGGGCGATGTCGTCAGTGACGACCTGGGACGTCGAGGCCACTGCTGTGCAGGGCAACAGCAGGATGGCGATCAGACAGCAGGTGAGGCGCATCCGTGGCTCCGGGTGGTGAACATGGATGGGATGCGTGGAAGGCCCGGAAGGTTTAAGCGGGCTGACCCGACCGGGTAGTGCCGGCCGCTGGCCGGGACACGCAACACCCCTGTACTTCGCGCGACCCGGCAAAGTAGGGTAGAATGCGGACCCCGCCGAAAGGCCGGGCGATGCATCGGGCCGTTAGCTCAGTCGGTAGAGCAGAAGACTTTTAATCTTTTGGTCGAAGGTTCGAATCCTTCACGGCCCACCATTGCAATCAAAGACTTAGGGCGCCTTCTGGGCGCCTTTTTCTTTGGCTCCGTAATTCACTCCGTAAAATTGCGCGGTCAAACGGGCGGGCTGCTAAACTCGGCCCACTTGGGGAAACGGATGGTCTCAGGGGGGCCGAATGAAAAAATCTATTCCGCTGATCAGGGTCAACCAGTGGCTCCGGACTTGGGACCTGGCTGAGTACAGCGAGAGAAATCTGCCAAAACCCGCAGATCACTTTTTTTTAGGGTCGGTGCCCATCTCGGAGTTGCGTCGGCTTTCCGGCGTAAGTCGCCGTCAGGTCGTGGAAGACCGAAAGCCTGGTGAGGGTGGGTATCAGCGCGTCCACGAGGTCGAGAGATCCAGCAAGATTGCTCGGTACATGCAGTGGGGTTTCCCTGTGTCGTCGGCGGCGGGTATCAAGCCGCAGGATCACCGTCATCTGGTTCATCCGGGTTGGTTGCCGACTGCGATTCTTGTGAACATTCTGGAGCCGGACGCGACGCGGCGACGTCATGGGCAAGAGTACCGGCTCGAGAAGGAGAACGCTCTCCACATTAATGAGAGGGACGGAGCCTACGAACTTGAGCTTCCTGTTGCCGATACAAGGCCGGAGAATGCTCTTGAGCCGTTGGAGATCATTGATGGGCAGCATCGTATCTTTGCGATGGATGCGCTTAATGGGATTGACGGTGAGTACGATGTGCCGGTCGTCTTCTTCTATGGACTCACCAATTCTTGGCAGGCGTATCTCTTCTGGGTGATTAACGTAGAGCCGAAGAAGATCAATCCTAGCTTAGCCTTCGATCTCTACCCAGAGTTGCGGAACCAGTCTTGGCTGGAGGAAGGTGAGAACCTCAAGGTCTACCGTGAGCACCGTGCCCAGGAGCTAACTGAAGCACTATGGCGCCACAAAGAAAGCGTCTGGCGGCAGCGCATTGAGTTGTTGGGTAGCAGAATCGAGGGCCACGTTTCGAACGCCGCCTTCATTCGGACCCTCATGGCCACGTTCATTCGCCGTTGGGGCGCGGACCATCGAATCGGTGGTTTGTTCGGCTCCATCAAGGGAGGGGGCGAAGATCGAGTGCTTCCCTGGACCCGCGCACAGCAAGCCGCGCTGCTACTAACCATCTGGAAGGCCGTTGCTGACGAGGCGCAGAACAGTCGCGCAGACTGGGCTGTGTCTTGTCGTGATTCATATAGAAGGATCGATCCCGACGCAAGGCGCAGATCGAATCCGCAAGACTTGGATGCTGCTTTTGCTGGGCCGCACACTCTGCTGGCAACAGATCAGGGTGTCCGCGCAATCTCCTTCGTTTTCAATGCAATGTGCCAAATCGCATACAGCGATATTGGGTTGGAAGAGTGGGAAGTCGACACTGTCGAAGAGACAATGTCTGACTCAGTTGTCACGGACGCTTTGCATTCGTTGACTGGGAATAGCAAGGCGATGCAGTTCTTGCGAGGCGTGGCGCGGGGGCTTGTATCCGGTGCTATGGATTGGCGCACATCGAAGGCGCCAGGCCTCAGTGAGGACGAGAAGCTGCGTCAGGGAAGCTATCGAG
The DNA here is from genome assembly GCF_059369475.1 of Stenotrophomonas sp. YJH_SMC_65. NCBI lineage: Bacteria > Pseudomonadati > Pseudomonadota > Gammaproteobacteria > Lysobacterales > Lysobacteraceae > Stenotrophomonas > Stenotrophomonas sp. YJH_SMC_65. Next base: position 54,679 of record NZ_JCAFSR010000006.1, on the reverse strand, counting down.
GGAGTAGCGGCTACACTTCGTTGCAGCAAGAATGCGTTCGCGCTCTTCGCTCCGCTAAGAACGCCGAAGTCTCTAGCGCTGCTGATCGCGTTGCGGATTTGGCGGGTTACCAATGAGCCCATCGAACAGAGGTAGACCGCCGAGAAGGCCGCCGCCTGTTCGAGCGGGTGGTACGAAGGTTGGTGCAGATGTCGTTTGCGGTAATGCCGCAAACGCTGCCGTTGTTGATGCCTTTGCAAGGCTCGGTCCGATTACGGGGCCTGGTCAGATTTTGGATGCTGCTGGCGACGATGCAGCTTGTCTGGCGGGTGATCAAGTCTCGCACCTTATGGAAGCGTGGCAGTATCTTGGGGCGGCTCTTCGATCAGTCCTGTGTAATGCGGGCGACAACGCAATCCATTTTGCCTACTACGCTCAGCTAAGAGCTGCGGTGTCCATCTTTGCAGGAAGTGGTGTGCGCCTTCGCATGGGGGATAACTACTACCTAGACCGAGCTGGTGCCCGCTTCAGTTTTCAGCTGTCCAGCGGAGATCGAACTCACGAAGCCACTTGGGCTGTCTGGAAGGAGTGGGTTCGTACGCCTTTTGCGCAACAACTGCTGAGCAGTAACGTTTCCATCATTTCCGGTGTAACTCTATCGGATCTAATGCTAGTCCCCACGAGTCCTGGAGCTCTGTTGACAGATTGGGGCTATGATTTGGCGCGCGGCCGTGACGATCATCATGCCCGTATCGAGGCTAGCTATCATGCGAAGGCTCGTCAGCCAAGTCCTGTCATGGATGAAGCATCTGTCGAGCTTGTCAGTGGGATATGGAGTCTGCTCATGGAAAGTGGCGGCGGTGTGGTATTCGACGCGACACTTGTTCGCTACTTCGTCGAGAAATATCTCACGCAGCAGGAAGAAGACGAGGTTGCCAGAGGCGGTGTCGCTCCGGACCGTGCTGCCACGCTTGCGCGAATCATTGCCATGACTAGCGGCCGGATTGGGGTTCCTACCTCGACGTTGGACAAGGCATTTGAGGCAGAAGTCGATTTGAGCTTGTTTGACATTGCGTCGTCACCGGACAAAGGTGCTGCCAATGTTGTTTGTCGCGCACTCTTTCTTGTAAGAGTGGCGACTCTGGCTCTGTCAGAGAATCTGAAAGCTAATGGCGATGAATGCAAAAAATGGCTGGTACAGTGGCTAGCTAGCGCGGGGTTGTATGACCAGGAGCTCCATGAGGAACCCAAAGACCTTGCTGTTGACTATGGAGAGGCGTTGGACGAGCTAAACGATATCGACATGTCTCACCTGCCTTTCGCCATCTGGAGGGGGCGCGCAGCGGAGGCTTCCGCGCTCCTGTCGCGGCCTGAGGGGTTTATAGGCTGGGCCTTACCGCTCTCTGCTTGAGTTGGTGATGATCAACTCTTCGTACTGGCCGCGATCGCTGCCAGTACCGGAGATCGCGCTGAAGCGACTGGTAGTGGTGCAAGTGAAGCCTAGATCGGCGTAAAGCTCACGCAGAGACTTGTGGTTGGCGTTCGTTGCCACAACCATTGCGCCGCGTTTTGACGCTGCTTGCAACGACATGGCTAATCGGATTTGGTCATCCCAAGAGAAGATTTTTTCGTTGTACTTGATGAATCCATTGTTGTTGTGCTGCACAGTGTAGGGTGGATCGGCAAATACGAGGTCATTTGCAGATGCGCGGTTAACTGCGAGAGAGAAGTCTCCGGAGATGAGCTCTGAATCGCGGAGGGCTCTAGCGACAGCCGAGAAGTTGTCGGTCGCTAACATCACTGCATCCTTCGAGCCCCGAGGAACATTGAACTCCCCCTTCTTGTTGACTCTGTAGATTCCGTTGAAGCATGTTCTATTCAGGTAGATCATCCGCGCAGCGACCTCAATAAGGCCAGTAGGTCGCTGGGCGCGCACGTCATAGTAGTACGCGTCCGAATGGTTCTCTGCATGTCGACGCAGTGCCGAATCGACCTGATTTGGCCTCCATTTGATTGCGCGGTAGGTCGAGATAAGCTCCTCGTTCGAGTCGCATAGGATTGACTGCCTAGGGCGCAGTGCAAAGAAGACCGACGCCGAGCCTGCAAACGCTTCAACGTAGGTGTTGAATGCCGTAGGCATCATCTGAATGTGTTTTAGAACGAACCAGCGCTTCCCGCCCGGCCACTTGAGGAACGGGGTCGCAGCTTCAGGGGTTTGGTAGGGGGCTATGGGCGCGGTCATGTATAGGTGCTCAGCGTGGGCACATTTTGCCCTACTAGGGGTCAGGCTTCCATTCGTTACGGTGCGGCCGGCTTCACCCTCGGAACGCTTTTGTCGTAGACCTTCATCATCGCATCGGTGACGCCCAGAGCGTCCTGACGCTCCGCCCGGCTACCGATGGTGTCTGTGCCTCCCTTGCGCTTCAGGTCGTGAAGGCTAAAGCGCTGATCTGCCAAGATGACGCCGGAGGCGATAGCCAACTGGATGAACCGCTGCCAGGTGCTGTCCAGGCTGGTCTTCCGAAGTAGTTCGCCGTGCTCTGCTAGAAAGAGGTGGCGCTGGTCGGCCCGCATCTGTAGGGGAAGTCGATGCCGCTCGATGATGGCCTCGCGGCGGGCGAGCGCGGCTTCCCAGGCGCAACGCAGCCTAGGTGACCATTCTACGAGACTGTCCCGGCTTCGCTTTCGTCGGTTCGTATGCAGACCTTCGGAGGTGCCCTGCGCCTCGGTGAATGTGAGCGTCTCGATACCGCGAAGCCTGCAGAGATAGCCTAGCTCCATGATCATCCAGAGATACGGCGGCACCGAGCCCTCAGTTCTTGCTGTACGCTGGGCGCGATCCCGCGCGAAGTTGAGTAACTTGATGTAGGCATCATCAGTGGGAAGGCGCTGCCGCTTGCGCTCCTTCGCCTGCTCCAAGCCCTGCGCGGGGTTGTGGTTCACGATGCCCCGATTCAATGCCCAGCGGAAAACGAGCCGTGAGTAGCGCAGCACCTTGTTTGCTTTAGTGGGTGTTCCTGCCGATTCGATCCTGTCAACAAGCCGCTGAAAATTGTGATTTCGCAGTTTGTTGACTTGGAGTTTGCCGAACGGCACGCCCAGATTCGTGGGGTAGCGCACTAAGACATTGCGCGCTGACTCGTAGTCCGCGCGTGTGCCAGCCGCGAGCCCCTTGAACTTGGCACTGTCGTGGTACTGAGTGCAGACCCATTCTACGGTTCCGGTGCCTTCTGCTGACTCCATGAGGCCATGCAGCTCGGAGAGCTTGGCTTCGGGGCCCGCGACCGTGCGGCGAGTTTGCCGGGGGCCATCAATGCCCGTCGCTGCTTCGAAGATGTACCAGCGGCCACGGCCTGTCGCATCCCAGTAAACGCCCTTGGGGATCTTCGCCTGGTCGATGTGCGGCGGGATGGACGGATTGTGTTTTCGCGGTCGAGGTGCCATCAGATTACGTCAGTCCCATATGCATCGTTCGACGCTCGCTGTAGGCCGAGAGCGGCGTTCATAGCTGCGGCGGTAGTCCAGATACCGCCCTTGCCGTCGTACTTGTAACGAATTCCTTGTGTGCGAGCCCACGTCTCCACAGTGGCAAGGCGGGGGCGCTCGCCGGGCCGACAAAGCTCCTGCAGGTCCTGGAATTGCAGAACTTCTCCAATCATTGGGCCAGGACCAGTTGGGTCGGGAGTCCGGGCGTAGGAACGCCCCCTCCGATAGGAGTGGCCACAGCGTGGCGCGGCGGGATCGTGTGCTTCGCCCGCAGTACCCGCTGTTGGTAGGTTCCTTCAGCCCGTATTTGCCAGAGTCGACCGACGAAAGGCCGGAGACTGTGAAATCCTGTGTTGTGGTGATTGGTAGCGGGGTCTTCTCGGTCCCTTAGGCGGAATTGATGATGCTGCGTCCCCGCATGGTCGTTGCCGACGTGTGGTCTGGTGACTTCGTGGGCGGTCGAGAACAGTACGGCATGGCTACCTCTCCTTGCGTCGCCTTGCTGGTCAAGCTGACCATAGTTGGCGTCGGATCTTTCCTCGTAGCAGAGGCATAGCTTGTCGCCCGACTGGGACCGCTCCGGAGCATCAGTGCCTGCGTGCGCGTGAGTCGAGCGTGGCTCCAGTGGGCCGCTGATTGAGAGCGAGTTGTCGCATTTCTCGGTCTCGATGAACTCCGCCGTCACGCCTAGAGCTATCGCAATAGTGCGGTCGTCCAAGCGGTGCGAGCACTTCCCCAAGTGTTTCATTTCTCGTCTATGCTGCATCGATATGACCCGATCCAACCATCGTGATAATGGAGAGCGAGAAAAATGGCCACTGGCGCTGTAACTAAATGGTTGAATGACAAGGCTGTGTACGGTTCGGCAGCGGTTTACGTTACGGGTTCGTACGCGTTTGGACGATATGTTCTGTCCGAGTTGAACACGATCTGGCCTTGGAACACGTTGCTGCTCTTCGTCCTGGCATTTTTTGTGTTGCTCGGTTTGACCATTACAGCAACGGCAGTGCTCGTAAAGGCACATCATGAGCGCACGGGTGCAGTGCTCAGCAGCTTGAAGCAATCGGGGCTCTTTTTCGGGCTTGCAATCTCTTGCGGCTTTGCTTGGTATGCCGGCATTCAAGTGGAGCGGATGGTCCAGGATCGAAAGGAGAATCCCGCAGCGACTGTGTGTAAGCATGTTTCACTCCCTCAGGCTGAGTCTGTCGAACGTGCAGAGGTGGCATTGAGCGATTCTGGGAGTTCGGACCCGGACATTTCCTCCTTGCACGAAGAACAGTGACCTGTTCGGGGAGGGCTGCGGGTATAGGCGGATAGCTTCAGCAGAAGGGCTAGTGCAGGATATCGTCCCCATCTTTGCTGCTATATCGACACGCGTGAGGACCGGCTGCCCGAGCAGTGCCTCGTAGATCTGCTGAACCAAGCATAGGACTGCGTTGTACGCCAGCGCGGTATTCATGGGTGAGTTCCAATTGCATCACGGGCGGCGATAGCCAAGGGGCGTACGAACCAGGCAGCGAGGCCGTCCTCGGTCTCGCCCAGCCACGCGAGACGCCAGTCACCGCCGGGTGCCTCCGGATTCCAATCGTGCAGCTCCTGCACGGCGCTGTAGACGCCCGATCCGATGCCTTCCTCAGAGAACTCGCCCTCAACCACGACCAGGTCGAAGCCCTGCGCAAGGAACAACGGTCGCAGCGATACCTCGCGACCGTCGGCCCACGCCGGAACGTCCGGATGGCACAGGATCTCGCCGTCGGCGTTGCGCGCCGGGAGGCGACTGGGGTGGTACAGGCCCCGCCACGGGTCGGCCGGATCGACCACGCTGCGACTCTGACTCCTGACCAGCTCCAGCAGTTCGATCGCCTGCGCCAGCCGGGCCCGGGTGGTATCGCAGAGCGGCGTGTCGCCGTCCTGCATGCTGCTGCGCAGAGTCGCCACATAGGCGGTTACGGCCGCTTCGAACACGCGCAGACCTACCACGCAGGTCGGTCGCTCCCGCCCGGGTGCCGCGCGCAGCGGCGCGATCGCATGTTGCGTGTGGCTGGAGAGGCGACCGGCCTCCGCATGATGATCCGCGCTGGCATCCGTTCGCTTACCTCGGTCATAAGCGAACGCGGCGGTCGCATGTACGACACGCTGGAAGAGATCCGCAACGAACGTAAGTGGGCGAATGACCTGGGAATCACCCTGGACAGCGACCCCGGCCAGGTGAGTGACGCAGGTGTGGCCCAGGCCGGCGCGGATGACCTAGCTTTGCGGGCGGGACATGTGCTGGTTGAGGGCTGGCTAGCATTGTCTCCGCGCCCGAGCACATAGCCCCCAGAATGAGCCTGTTTATCGGCTAGACTCTTGCCACTTGGTGAGGAGTTGGCTTCGTGGCAAAGATAATATGCATGTTCAATCACAAAGGTGGCGTGAGTAAAACCACGACCGTCTTTAACCTAGGGTGGATGCTCGCGCTAAAGGGCAAGCGAGTCATCATGGCCGACTTTGATCCTCAATGTAACCTGACGGGCTTGATCGGTGGCTATCGCGGCCTCGATGACATGCAGTCGCTATATGGCGCTCCGCAGCCGAATAACATCAAGGATGCATTGGCGCCGGCTTTCGAGTCTCAGCCTCGCCAGATCACGGCAGCAAATTGCTTCACTGTGCACAATGACGTTCCGAATCTTCTACTTCTGGCGGGACACATAGGTCTTTCGGATTACGAAACTACGCTAGGCTTGGCGCAGGAACTAAGCGGCTCTCTATTGCCGCTTCGCAATCTTCCTGGTGCAGCGCGCTACATGTTGGAAGCTACGGCAGATGCGTACAAAGCGGACTATGTGCTGGTTGATATGAGCCCCAGTGTAGGTCCTATGAATCAGAATTTGATTGCGACCTGTGACCATTTCATTGTGCCGTTCCATCCTGATTACTTTTCATCAATGGCGCTGGACTCGCTTTCCTCGGTGCTGCCGCGCTGGCGGAAGTGGGCGGAACTTGCTCACAGCTTGAATGTCCTTCGCACGGCCGATTATCCATTCCCGGCGCCTCATCCCACCTTTATTGGATCCGTCATTCAGAAATTCCGTCCAAGAATGGGCGCTCCTGCGCAAGCTTTCCAGAAGTGGGTCGAAAGGCTGAAGGGGGAGATGGAAAGCGTATTCATTCCGTCCCTTGACGCGGCAGGCATGATCAATGTTCAGGATTTCGAGGCGAGGACGGGTTTGAAGCCGTGGCAGCCGATGTTGGAAGTTGGGGATTTCAATAGCCTCATTGCATACGCACAGGAGCACCGGGTTCCGATATTTGCCCTTACCTCCTCTATGCTGGATCAACAGGGCGCCGTTTGGGCGCAAACGCTTAGTTCTATGAATGTCTTCAAGGATGCGTTCGAAGAGTTTGCGGAGCGTGTGATTGCGGTGACAGCATGAGCCCAAGACTATTGTTCGAGCAGCTGTGGGGTCGGGGAGACGAGCTAGCATTGCTCTATGACAATTTGGTGAACATGGGTATTCCGCAGCACCGTGCAGACGAACTGCTTCGGGCTGAATGGGTCACGCGCCTGGCGGCCCTTGATCTTTATGTGCATGAACTTCTAGCTAGCAGAATGGTTAGCCAGTTCGAAAGCGGAGCTTCAAAATACCCTGGATTCAGTAGCTTTCGGCTGAGTGCAGAGGCGATGTGGAGAGTTGTACGGGCCAGCTCCCCTAGTGAAAGATCGGCCGCATTTGATCTTGACGTGCGGGCGCAGATATCGCATCTGACGTTTCAGATGCCTGACAAGATTGCAGATGCCATTCGCTATACCTCTGATGTCCAACTTTGGAAGGAGATTGCTCGGCATCAGAATCCCGAAGCCACTCCATCTGAACTTAAAGAGCATCAAAGGAAATTGAATACCGAGCTGTCTTCCATGGTGCAGCGGCGGAATAAGATTGCACATGAAGGCGACCTTGGGCCGACCGTTCCGCGTGAAAAGCTACCAATCTCCTTGGAGCAAGTGGAGCTCGTCCGCAACGTGGTGAGAGGTTTGGTTGATTCAATCGAATACGTAGTCGAGGCCCATGACGCTGTGACCCTCGCAGCTTCCGCTGAAGATGCCCCCGAGCCAGCAGAGCAACTAGATGACATGTTGGTGGCTGAAGACCGACCATTTGAATCCAGCAGGCGCCCTGGACGCCTTCGAGAGGTGATGCGCCCGAGATGGCTTGTGGGATCAGAGGGTGGCGAGAAGGATGGCCTGTTCTGGTAAATACTTGATGTGTAAGCGATACGTGCGGATTGCAAAGCCGTTGACGTGAGCCTGCATACGCAGTCGCGACGAGCGGAAGCCAGCGCCAACAAGCTTGAGGGCCGGATGCGCTCTGATGCGTTTTGCGTCGTTTGGCCTCCGTAAAATGGCTCGGGACCGAGACGAAATTCGCGGCGAAGAGAGGCAGTCCTCCGTAAAATATTTGCGGAAAGCAATTGATTTGTAAGGAAGGCTCGGCGGACTTTTAATCTTTTGGTCGAAGGTTCGAATCCTTCACGGCCCACCATTGCATTGACGATCAAGGCGCCCAAGGGGCGCCTTTTTTGTTGCTTCCTTCAAAGCACTTCCGCAATGGGGGAAGCGCCGCTGCAACGATGCGGTGTTGCAGGTGCTATCGACTCCCCGGCGCCCGCTGGCAGCGGGTGCGGGGAGGCGGCGCTCCGCGCACCCGCTTCCGTCGCTGCTGCCCCCACGTCGCTCACCTTAAAAAAATTACCTTTAAGGTAACAATAAAGGTAATTTCAGGTAATTGATCTCATCAGAACCGGCCGTTTCCGGCCGGCCAGGGACGCTGTCAGCCGTAATGCGCGCGCAACAGCCCGGCGTCGTGGAAGGAAATGCCCTCGCGGATACACTCCTCCGCGCGCTCCATGTCCTTGTGCAACTGGATCAGTGCGTCGTCGGCGAGCTGCTCGATGTTGACCACACCGCAACATGCCTGATCGATCACATGCTGCATGGGTTCGCCCCAGCGTCGGCGTACGTTGCGGATCATGCGGCAATGCCACTCGCGCATGATCGCGTCCATGCGCCTCTCCCCGCGGACCACATGTGCGTCTCCCGCCACCACCCGCAATGCCGGCGCCGGGGTGCGCTCGCCGCGCAGTTCCTGGGTCCTAGCGGCCAACCGCTGTGCGAGCTCCTCGAGTCGCGTGTGAGTCATCCTTTGCCTCCCTGATCCGTCTTGCCAGAAGCTTCGTCAGGTCGAGCACATTGTCCGGTGCAGAGGGCTGACCGAACTCGTCCACGACCATGAATGCGGTCTCCAGCAGCACGGGATCGTAGATCCATTCCGGTGGATCGCCGACCAGCTCCAGGTAGTGCGAAAGCACCTTGACCGCAGCGCTCATTTTCTCGAAATCCAGTCCCGTAGATTGAGACTGAAGCGACACGTCTCCGTCCTGATCGACGCGATCCAGCGTTCCATGTGGAAGCTGCATCACTGATTCAAGATCGCGCGCAAGCCGATGGCCGATGCTCTTCGGGTTGCTCTCGGAAATCCACTGGCTGACCTGGGGCTGGGCCCAGCGGGTGCCACCGTACAGGCGGGCCCACTCGGCCGGGCCGCCGGCGGCGGCCACGCGGAGGCGCATGTTGAGGGTGCGAGCGGTACTGGCGTCCATCTGTAGATGGTGCGCTGCATTACCAATCCAGCAAATGACCAAAACGGTATTGACTATCCATTACCGTGGCAGTAATGTGTGGCCCATGAACCTCATCGACTACGCCATCTCCCAAGGGGGCTACGGCACCCCCAGCTGTCCCGTCATGCGCCGCCTGGCCCACCAGACCGGTTGCGCGCTGCGGACCCTCTACATGATCGCCCGCGGCCACAAGCTGCCCGGCGCGCGCCTGTGCCGGCGCATCGAGCTGGCCACTGCGGGCGCCGTGCGCCGCGAATCCCTGCGCCCGGATGTGTTCGGTCCGGCCCCGTCGCCCGTCAAAGGAGAAGCCACCCATGCAGCTTGATACGTTCGGTGAGTATGTCCGCAGCCGCCTGGAGCACTGGGGCGGCGAATATGCGCTGCATCGCGACTGCGAATACCTCGGCTTCCAGTCGCGCAACCTGCTGGCGGTGCTGATCGAGCATCGTGGTGACATGCCGGGGCGGGCCCAGGGCTACAAGCCTCTGGAAACCGATCAGCTGGCGCAGCAGATCGAAGACATCATCACGGCGGTCGCGCGTGACAACGTGGCGATGGCCTGTGCGCTGCGCGGCTACTACTGCGGGCGTGGCCGACGCAAGGTCGAACGATTCGAAACGGCGAATCTGCTGCTGGCCAACAGCGGGCAGCGGCCGGTATCCAACCGGCATTACCTCAACCTGGTCGAACTTGGCTTCCAGCGCGTACGTGGCTGGATGGAGGGCATCGCCCAGGCCGCATGAGCGGCGGAACCGATCTTCCGCCCGCCTCCCGACCGGAACAACCCTCGTGCCGAGCCGGCAGCGGGGCGGGCACCTCTTCGGGCCACGTCGATGCGACGCGGCCTGCATTCCCTCCAGGACCCATCATGAAAGAAGAAATCATCAGCACGGCCGGCGCGGCGGCCATCAAGTCGGCGCCGCCGGTTACCGTCGCCGGTGCGCTTGCAGCCGGCATCACCCTGGACCGCCTGGTCGTGGTCCTCACCATCATCTACCTGGCGGCGCAGATTGCCTATCTGGGCTGGCGCTGGCTGCGCGAATGGCGCCGCAGGGAGCGCGAATGAGCCGGCCCGGCAGTACATTGCCGGTACGCAGCCTGGTCGCCGCGCTTGCGCTGAGTGCTGCGGGCCTGATCGCCATCGTTGACCGCGAGGGATACACCGACGCCGCAGTGGTGCCCACGCGCAATGACCGGCCCACCTATGGCTTCGGCTCGACCGTTCGCGAGGATGGCACGCCGGTGAGGCTGGGCGACCGCACCACGCCAGTACGCGCGCTGCATGCCGTGCAGGCTCATCTGGCCAGGGAGGAAGGGGAGTTCCGCGCGTCGCTGCCCGGTGTGGCGCTCAGCCAGGGCGAGTACGACGTCTATGTCGATTTCCTCTACCAGTACGGCATCGGCAACTGGCGCGCGTCGTCGATGCGCCGGCATCTGCTGCAGGGTGAGTATCACCAGGCCTGCGATGCCTTGCTGCTGTGGAGGCGGGCAGGGGGCTACGACTGTTCAACCCGCATCGACGGCCGCCCCAACACCGTGTGCTGGGGAGTGTGGGAGCGCCAGCAGCAGCGCCATGCGCGTTGCCTGGCGGAGCAGTGACCCATGCCGCGCATGCTGGTGGTGATGGCGTCGCTGCTGCTGTGGTCGTTGCTGATGTTCATGACTGGCTGGCGTTGGCGCGGTGATCGCAGCGACCTCGCGATGGCGCGTGCCGATGCGGAGCAACAGGCCGGCGCGGTGCAGTCCGAACGGCGGTTGCGCCGGGATCAGGAAGAACGGAGCGAGGCGATGGCCTCACTGGGGGAACAACATGAACAGGATCGTGAGCGCGCGGCCGAGGTGGATGCCGATGTGGTGGCTGCCCTGCGCGCTGGCACTCTCCGCCTGCGCGACGACCTCGCCGCGTGCCATACCGGCCGTCTGTCCGAAGCCGCCGCCCGCACCGGCGAACGTGATGCGGGCGCCCAGTTACGAGCAGAGGTTGCGGCAGCGCTTGTTCGAATCGGACGCGATGCCGACGACCAGCTCCGTGCCTGCCAGGCCGTGATCGAACTGGATCGCCGTTGAGGGCGCCGGCGCAGTTATGCTGGCCGTCCTCTCGAAAATGGAAGTTCGCATGCGCGTCGTCGCTCTCTCCGCCCTGATCCTGCTGGCCGCCGCAGGGCCGGGCCTCGCAGCTGTTCCCACCGTGCCGGCAGCACCGCCGGCATCGACCGCTGCGGCCGCACCACTGGTGATCGGCGAGACCTTCACCGTGCAGTCGAAGGCACTGGGCGAGACCCGCCGCATCAATGTCTATCGTCCGCAGCCCTGGGGCCTGGATCCGAAGGCGCCGCTGCCGGTGCTGTACATGGCCGATGGCGGCATCGGCGAGGATTTCCTGCATGTGGCAGGGCTGGTGCAGGTGCTGACCGGCAATGGCAGCATGCGTCCGTTCCTGCTGGTCGGCATCGAGAATACCGAGCGCCGCCGCGACATGACCGGCCCCAGCAGCGACCCGCAGGACCAGAAGATCGCGCCACGCATCGGTGGCTCGGCGGCCTACCGCAGCTTCCTGCGCGATGAACTGATGCCGCAGGTACGCCAGCGCTACCCGACCACAGACGAGCGTGCGCTGATCGGTGAGTCGCTGGCTGGCCTGTTCGTGGTCGAGACGCTGCTGCAGGAGCCGACGCTGTTCAACAGCTATATCGCGCTGGACCCCAGCCTGTGGTGGAACCGTGGTGCGATGCTGGCCGGAGCATCCCGGCAGCTGCCGGCGGTGACGCGTGCACAGCCGCACGTGTTCCTGGCCAGCAGCGGGCAACCGGAACTGGCCGCCTCCACGGCACGACTGGCCGCGCTGCTGCAGCAGGCCTCGCCGTCGCCGCTGGTGAAGTACCTGCCGCTGCCGGAGGAAACCCACGCGACCGTCTACCACCCGGCCGCATTGCAGGCGCTGCGCACACTGTTCCCGGCGCCGCCGCCGGCCTCGCCCTGACCGCGCGTGGCGCGGCGCCGCGCGACGTGTGAGGATGCGGTAGCGACGCCACCCGGGTACGTCGCCCGCAACGGGAGAGTGTGGATGCAGCGTGTGCGTGGATGGAGTGTGGCGGCCTGCCTGGCCATGGGGGGCTGTGCGATGTCGGTGGCGCCACCGGCAACTCCGGATGAAGCGAAGGAAAGCGCGGCCACCGCCGCGCAGGGCGTGGTGCTGCCGGATACCGAGGCGCTGCGCGTGCACGACCCGGTGGGACGCGATTACCCGATCTGGGTGGCGTTGCCGGCCGACTACGCCGCACATCCGGAAAAGCACTATCCGGTGCTGTACGTGACCGATGCGCTGTACAGCTTCCCGCTGGTGCGCAGCGTGCGCAACCTGGTCGGGCAGAAGGGCGTCAACATCGAGGATTTCATCCTGGTCGGGCTGCCGCCGCAGGAAGGCCTGACCTCCAGGCAGAGCCGCTCGCGGGATTACACGCCGAGCGATCCGGCGCGCACCGATCCGCGTGACTACAGCGACGACGTCAGCTACGGCGGCGCCGCGCATTACCGCGACTTCCTCGCCGAGCGCGTACTGCCGCTGATCGATGCGCGCTACCGCACCGATCCGGCGCGGCGCGCCTATGCCGGTCATTCCTATGGCGGCCTGTTCGGCGCCTACGTGCTGACCACGCGCCCGGACATGTTCCGCAGCTACATCCTGTCCAGCCCGTCGCTGTGGTTCGACAACCATCGGGTGCCGCGCATGCTGGCCGAAGCCAAGGCGCCTGCGCAGCCGACCACGGTGGTGCTGTCGATCGGCAGCTTCGAAACGGTCAAGCCGGAGCCGCGCTATTTCACCCGCAACGACATGCTGCGCCACAACGCCGAGTTCGCCGAGCAGCTGCGCAGCAGCGGGCGATCATTGAAGGTGGAGAACATGGTGATCGACGGCGAGGACCATTTCACCGTCTACCCGGACATGATCACCCGCGCGCTGCTGAAGGTGTTCCCGGGTACCGGGCCGTACAGCAGCGGTTGATGAGTGCCTCAGGCCGCCTGTGCATCCGGCCCGGTCAATACGCCCACATCGGCGTGCCGGAAGCACAGCCGGATGGCGTCGAGCAGCTCGCTCATGTTGTAGGGTTTGGGCAGGAAATGGATGCCGTCGCGGAGCTGCGGCAGCACCTGGTGCTGGTCCATGCCCGACGTCACCAGGATCGGCAGCTGGGGATACAGGCTGCGGACCCGGTTGGCGGCTTCAATGCCACTGATCGCACCCAGATTGACGTCGGTGAACAGCAGGTCGAAACGCTCACCGGCCGCCAGCAGGCCCAGCGCCGCTTCGGCAGAGCTCACGCCCACTACGTGGCAGGCCTGGCTTTCCAGCGCCAGTCGGCTCAGCTCGCGGGTTTCCTCGGCGTCCTCGATGAGCAGGACGCGGGGTTCAACGTGGCGCTTGGACAGCAACATGACGCGACAACTCCGGACAGCAACGGTGAAAAGGCGCGCAAGTATGCGCAAGCCGGTAGTGATCCCGACGTGCACGGCAAGCTAAGCGGGCGTTACAGGCCTCTCTGGCGCCTGAGCCGCACGTGCCAGGCCAGCACCGCCACTGCGAGCAGGGCGGTGCCGATGCGCAGGCCGGTGGCCTGCCAACCCAATGCGATGGCGTCATCGAGGCTGAACACATTCCAGGCCAGGTTCATCGAAACATGCAGGACCAGGCCGCACCACAGGGTGTCGCCGTCGAGGTGGTCGAGCCAGGCGAAGATGAAGCCGCCCAGCGCGATCACCGCGCCAATGAACAGTGCGATGCCGCCGCCGTCGAACCCGCCGAAGCCGAGCCAGTGCACCATGCCGAACAGCAGTGCCTGCGGCAGCGCGAGCAACGGCCACGGACCGCGCACGATCTTCACCAGCAGCACGAAGCCGAGGCCACGGAACAGCACTTCCTCGGCCAGCGGGAACAGCGCGGCCAGCATCGTGGCATCCAGCGCAGTCAGCGCCGTGTTCGGAGTTCCGAGCAGCGCCAGTCCCAGCCAGCAGGGCAGGCTGGCCAGCAGCACCCACAACGGGCCGCCCCAGCCGTTTCCGCGCAGTCCCAAGCTGGCCATCAGGCCCATGTCACGGGGCCGCAGCAGCGCGGCCAGCAGCAGTGCCACCAGTACCGCCAGCGCGTTGTCCAACAGGCTGCCGCCATAGGGGATGGGCAGTGCGGGAACCGGTGTGCCGATGGCCGCGGCGATATCCCGCAGGTTCAGGCCAAGGCCGACACCCAGCAGCACCAGCAACAGGCGCGCGGTGGTGGGCAGGCGGGACAACACGGTCATGTACGCATTCCCTGCGGGACAAGGGCGCAGTGTGCCGCGCGGTACGCATGTGGGCACGCGCCGGAAGTCCCTGTGCCATCGGTCACGCGTTGCCGCACAGTCATCGCGGTGCAGGTACAGTCGAAACCAGACCGACAGGAGCAATACCGATGCTGTGCCCCGTGTGCAAGACCCAGACGCTGCAGATGGCCGAACGCCACGGCATCGAGATCGATTACTGCCCAAGTTGCCGCGGCGTGTGGCTGGATCGTGGCGAGCTGGACAAGATCATCGAGCGCGCAGGCGCCGGTGCGGCCGTACCGCCGCCAGCGCCCGTGCAGGCTCAGCCGGCCTCGCCGCCACCGGTGATGCACCGTGATACCCGCCACCTCGGCCAGCGCTACGAGGACAACCGGGGCCAGGGCTACAAGAAAAAGAAGAAGGACAGCTTCCTGTCGGAACTGTTCGATTTCTAGTTTGTAGCGTCGAGCCATGCTCGACTGGATATTGCGGCCCCTGGCCAAGCATGGCTCGACGCTACATGGGCTGCATGATCACGGCCGCCGCAGGATGAACTCGCGGTCGTGGGTATCACCGACGATGAAGTCGTACTCGCCGACCTTGCTGCAGCCATAGCGCGCGTAGAAGCGCTGCGCGCCGAAGTTTTCTTCCCATACGCCCACCCACAGGGTGCGGCGCCGCGGCTGGTCCAGCCAGGCCATGAACGCGTCCATCAGGCGTGCACCATGGCCGCCGTTCTGGTGTGCGGCCAGGATGTAGAACCGCTTCAGTTCGATGTCGCCCTCGCGTGCATCGGCATGCGGCAGGGTGTTGGCACCGGCGGCCAGGTAGCCGACCACGGCGTCGCCGTCCATCAGCAGCCAGATGGCACTGCGTGGGTCGGACAGTTCAGTGCGCTGCGGTTCGCTGCTGTAGTGCGCCTGCAGGAAATCATGCAGCTCCTGCGCGGGGTACGAGTCGCCCCAGGTTTCGGTGTAGGTGGTGATGGCGATCGCCGACAGGGCGTCGACATCGGCAAGGGTGGCGCGGCGGATCTGCAACGACATGGCGGTGCCTGCACTGGAACGTGGCGCAGTGTAGCCGGCCCCGGCGGCTGCCGGGGCTGGCCATTGCGCACGAGCCGCTGCTCAGAACCACATGCGCACGCCGGCCACCCAGCGTGTGTCGCGCGCGTGGTCACCGGCGTAGTCGGCGGTGTCGCCAAACGTGCGCTCGTGGCTGATGCCGATGTATGGCGCAAAACGGCGGCTGAACTCATAGCGCAGGCGCAGCCCGGCTTCGACCTTGTTCAGTCCGCGACCAATGCCGTACTCCGGTTCATCCCTGGCAGCGACGGTGGCTTCCAGCAGCGGCTGCAGGATCAGGCGGTTGGTCAGCAGCACGTCGTACTCGACCTCGGCCTTGGCCAGCACCTGGCCGCCGGAACCCATATACAGCGTGGCCGAGCTCTCGAACTTGTACGGTGCCAGCCCCTGGATGCCGATGGCCGCCCACGTGCGCGAGTCGGCCGGGCGGAAGTCCTGGCGCACGCCGACCAGCACGTCCCACCACGGCGACACGCTGCGGCCATACAGTGCTTCCAGCGACGATGACTCGGTGCGGCCGCGGCTGCGTTCGCCATCGGTGCGCAGCCACAGGCGGTTGATGTTGCCACCGATCCAGCCGGTGGCCTCCCAGGCCTGGCCGTTGCTGCTCTTGCCGTCCCAATGTTCGAGGCGGTCGATCAGCAGCAGGCTGTTGATCTCCGGCGCATGCTCCATCGCGCCGTGCGCGATCGGTGGGAATGCAGCGGCACGATCGGCATCGGACGGCACCGGGATGGGGTCGCGCGGTTCGGTGGGCGCGGGCGTGGCATGGCCCATTGCCCCGTGGTCCATCTGCGAATGGTCCATCGCCGCCGGTTGCATCGCGCCATGGTCCATCTTCGAGTGATCCATGCCGGCATGATCTGTGGCGCCCGAATCCATCTTCGAATGATCCATCTTCGAATGATCGGCCTGTTCGACCGGCGCGTTGGCGGTCTTTGCGGGCGGATCCATCGCGGCCATGTCATGCCCGGCGTGCGACTGCGCGAACACCGGCAATGCGGCGGCCAGGCCCAGGGCCAGCAGGCTGGGGGAAAGCAGTGAGCGGCTCATTCTTCGATCCTCACTTCGCGCATCATGCCCGCTTCCATGTGGTACAGCAGATGGCAGTGGTAGGCCCAGCGGCCGAGCGCATCGGCGCGCACGCGGTAGCTGCGGCGGGTGCCGGGCGGCATGTCGATGGTGTGCTTGCGCACCTGGAATTCCTCCTGCGCGTTCTCCAGATCGCTCCACACGCCATGCAGGTGGATCGGGTGCTGCATCATGGTGTCGTTGACCAGCACGATGCGCATGCGCTCGCCGTAGTTCAGCCGCAGCGGTTCGGCGCTGGCGAACGGAATGCCATCGAACGACCAGGAGAATTTCTCCATGTGCCCGGTCAGGTGCAGTTCGATCTCACGGCTGGGCTCGCGGCCATCGGGGTCCTCGAACAGGCTGCGCATCGCGCCATAGGTCAGCACCTGGCGGCCGTTGTCGCGCAGGCCGATGCCGGGGTCGTCCAGCTTCGGTTCGGTGGCCGAGCTCTGCATGTCCACCAGCGGGTTGTTGCGCTCGCTGGCCGGGTGCTTCGGCGCCTTGCTGGCGGTATCGCCACCGGCAGGCGCGCCGTGGCCCATGCTGGCGCCGCAGCCGCCCTCCATGCCCTTCATCGCGGCCATGTCGTGGCCGCCGTGGCCACCACTGCCCATGTCGTGGCCCATGTCGCTCATCGTCAGCAACGGGCGTGGGTCGCGCTCGGGAATCGGCGCCTGCAGGCCATGGCGCACCGCCAGCGTGCCGGCGGCGAAGCCGGTGCGGCCCATGTCCTGGCAGAAGATGGTAAACGCGTCCTGGCCGGTGGGCTCGACCAGCACATCGTAGGTTTCGGCGGGAGCGATGCGGAACTCATCGATGCTGACCGGATGGATGTACTGGCCATCGGCGGCGACCACGGTCATCTTCAGGCCGGGAATGCGCACATCGAAGTAGGTCATCGAGGCGCCATTGATGAAACGCAGCAGCACCTTCTCGCCGCTGCGGAACAGCCCGGTCCAGTTGCCGGCCGGGGCGGTGCCGTTCATCAGGTAGGTGTAGGTGTGGGCGTTGATGTCGGAGATGTCGGTCGGCGTCATCCGCATCCGCCCCCACATGCCACGGTCGGACAGCGCGGCTGACCAGCCCCCGCGCTTCACGTCACGCAGGAAGTCAGGCAGGGTGCGCTTGTAGTAGTTGTCATGCTCGGCGAGCTTCTTCATGCGCCGGAACAGCGCACCCGGATCCATGTCGGTCCAGTCGGACAGCATGATCACGTGCTCGCGGTCGTGCCTGTACGGCGCCGGTTCGGCCGGATCGATGATCAGCGCGCCGTACAGGCCGGCCTGCTCCTGGAACATCGAGTGGCTGTGGTACCAGTAGGTACCCGACTGCTTCAGCTGGAAGTGGTAGTGGTAGGTCTCGCCGGGGCCGATGCCGTTGAAGCTCAGGCCGGGCACGCCGTCCATGTTGGCCGGCAGCAGGATGCCGTGCCAGTGGATCGAGGTCGGGTGGCGTTCCAGCGTGTTGCGCACGAACAGGTCCACGGTCTGGCCTTCGCGCCAGCGCAGGATCGGCGCCGGCAGCGATCCATTGACGGTGATCGCCGGGCGGGTGCGGCCGGTGAAGTTGGCCAGTGATTCGCCGATGGCCAGTTCGATGCGGGTGTCGCTGAGCACGGCTGGGGCGCCGGCCAGGCGCGGGGTGGCCGTGGCGGCGGCGAGCGCGCGCTGTGGTACGCCGACGGCGGCGATGCCGGCAACCACGCCGCCGGCGGCCAGGCCCTGCACGAACAGGCGGCGCGACGGCATGGGCACGGCGCCCGGACCGGGGGGAATGCGGGTATTCATGGTGGTGACTCCAGACACGTAAAGACGCCGGCAGGTGGCCGGCTACGGTGCGCAGGGCGCACGGTGCATGTGGAATCAGCCGATGGGAGGGCGTGAGATCGGCGGCAGCGGCGGCGCCGGACGGCCGGTGGCCGGCATCGGCTGTGGTGCCAGCGACAACGCCGGGCCGGCCATGAACGGCAACGGCTGCACCACCAGCAACGGGTGCTGGGCACAGCTGCGCACGCAGTCCTTGATCTGGCAGTGGGCGTCGTGGGCGGGGGCCTTGGCCTGCGGGGCCGGGTCGGCCTGCATGCCGGCGTGGTGGCAGTCGGCGTCACCGCCAGCTGCGGCGGCCGCGACGGCGTGTGCCATCCGCCCCATTTCTTCATGACCGCTGGCCATGGCCGCGTTCAGCCCGTTGAGCAACAGGCTGAGCATGAGCACGACACGAAGCAGGGTCGAGGCCAGGGACATGGCGCTAATCTAGCCGCAAGCGGGCGCGGATGCACTTCCGGCTGAATGGCCGGTTCAAGGTTGGAGCTGCACCAAGGTGGAGCCGGGCCCGCGCTCGGCTGCTGTTCGCGCAGGGGCAGCCGAGCGTGGGCTCGGCTCTACAGGGGCGCCCGCGCGCCGTTGGGACCATGCCCGGCGGCCGCGCAGCGCGGCAACGCGATACCGTCAGCCCTCTTCGCGCACGATCTCGACCAGGCGCGGGCCGTAACGGCTCAGCTTGGTGCCGCCGATGCCGCCGACCCGTGCCAGTGCATCCAGGCTGGTCGGGCGCTGTTCGGCGATGTTGCGCAGGGTGCTGTCGTGGAAGATCACGAACGCCGGCACGTTCTGTTCGCGGGCCAGTTCGGCACGCAGGCCGCGCAGGGCGTTGAACAGCGCCAGATCCTGCGGCAGTACCGACAGCCCGGTACGCTGCGCACTGCGCTCGCGCCCGCTGGTGCTGCTGGCCGGGTCGCGGCGCATGCTGATCTGGCGGCGGCCGGTCAGTACGTCGCGGCTGGCGTCGGTCAGGCGCAGGCCGCCGTGGCCCTCGCTGTCCACTTCCAGCAGGCTGGCGGCGACCAGTTGGCGGAACACGCTGCGCCAGGTGCGCGCATCCAGATCGCGACCGATCGCATAGGTGCTGAGCTTGTCGTGGCCCTGCTGCTTCACCTTCTCGTTCTCGCTGCCACGCAGGATGTCGATCAGGTGGCCGACGCCGAAGCGCTGGCCGCTGCGGTAGACGCAGCTCAGCGCCTTCTGTGCCGGAATGGTCGCGTCCCACGAGGCCGGCGGTGTCAGGCAGTTGTCGCAGTTGCCGCAGGGCTGGGGGTAGGTCTCGCCGAAACCGGCCAGCAGCACCTGGCGGCGGCACTGCATGGATTCGCAGTAGCCCAGCAGATGGTCGAGCTTGGCCCGCTCCAGCTGCTTGCGCTCTTCGCCGGCCTCGGACTGCTCGATCATCTGCTTGAGCAGCACCACGTCGCCCAGGCCGTAGCACAGCCAGGCCTCGGCGGCCTCGCCATCGCGACCGGCGCGGCCGGTTTCCTGGTAGTAGCCTTCCATCGACTTGGGCAGGTCGGTATGCGCGACAAAGCGCACGTCCGGCTTGTCGATGCCCATGCCGAAGGCGATGGTGGCGCACATCACGATGCCGTCCTCGCGCAGGAAGCGGCGCTGGTTGTTCGCGCGCACGTCCGGCGGCAGGCCGGCGTGGTAGGGCAGGGCGTTGAAGCCCTGGCCGCAGAGGAATTCAGCGGTCTCCTCGACCTTGCGCCGCGACATGCAGTAGACGATGCCGGCCTCGCCACGGTGGCTGCGCAGGAAGTCGGTCAGCTGCTTGCGGGCGTTGTCCTTCTGCACCACGGTGTAGCGGATGTTGGGGCGGTCGAAGGAGCTGACGAAGTGGCGTGCTTCCTGCAGATCCAGGCGCTCGGCGATCTCGCGCTGGGTTGGCGGATCGGCGGTGGCGGTCAGCGCGATCCTCGGGATCTGCGGCCAGCGCTCGTGCAGCACGGTCAGCTGGCGGTATTCCGGGCGGAAGTCGTGGCCCCACTGCGACACGCAGTGTGCTTCGTCGATGGCGAACAGGGCGATCTGGCTGCGCGACAGCAGCGACAGGAAGCGACCGGTCAGCAGCCGCTCGGGAGCGACATAGAGCATGTCCAGCTCACCGGCGAGCAGTTCGCGCTCGACGCGGCCGGCAGTCTCGGCATCCAGGGTGGAATTCAGGTACTCGGCGCGCACGCCGAGCTGGCGCAGGGCTTCGACCTGGTCCTGCATCAGCGCGATCAGCGGCGAGATGACGATGCCGCAACCGTCACGCAGCAGGGCCGGGACCTGGTAGCACAGCGATTTGCCGCCGCCGGTGGGCATCAGCACCAGGGCATCGTGACCGGCAGCCACATGCTCCACGATGTCCTGCTGCGGACCACGGAAATCGTCGTAACCAAAGACGCGTTGGAGCAGGTCGTGCGCGGGACGGGAAGCCATCCGGTTAGTTTACCCCGGAGGGAGGGGTAGGGGTTCGGCAGGGCTGCGCCCTGCACCTGCTGCAAGCCAGTGCAACGTCAAAGGCAACAGCCGGCTCTGGGCTGTCTGCTTATTGGGCGGGGCGGTGTGGGCTTGCAGGACACGCCGTAAACCCGTCCTTGGGGGCTCGATGGCGCCATCCATGGCGCCAACG
Source organism: Stenotrophomonas sp. YJH_SMC_65 (assembly GCF_059369475.1). Classification (NCBI taxonomy): domain Bacteria; kingdom Pseudomonadati; phylum Pseudomonadota; class Gammaproteobacteria; order Lysobacterales; family Lysobacteraceae; genus Stenotrophomonas; species Stenotrophomonas sp. YJH_SMC_65. Next base: position 33,651 of record NZ_JCAFSR010000006.1, on the reverse strand, counting down.
GTTCTGCAAGCCCACACCGCCCCACCCCCGACAGTTTCCCGGTGACGGGGGGCCAGATCAATCCACGCCATGCGTGGATGAAAACTGTCAGAACTCGACAAACAAAATGGGGTCAGATCCGTTTTCCTGGGGAAAACGGATCTGACCCCAATGGCTTTGCCGGCAGATCGCGGAGAACTGCCGAAGGCGGGGTGGGTCCGGTGGCAGGGGTGTCCGCGGCATGGATGCCGCGGCCAAGCCCCCAAGGACGGGTTTACGGCGTCCCCTGCCACCGGACCCATCCCGCCTACCCACAGGAGGCCAGCTTTTGCTCTGGCTCTGGCCTTGGCTTTAAGGCCTCTGCGGGTGCAGGGCGCAGCCCTGCCGGGCCCCCCAACTCTTACTGCAGCAGCGAGCGCAGCATCCAGGCGTACTTCTCGTGGGTCTGCAGCCGCTGGGTCATCAGATCCTCGGTCGGGGCGTCGTCTCCCTTGGCCGCCACCTCCAGCACTTCACGTGCCGTACGGCAGACTGCTTCGTTGGCGACCACCAACTGGCGTACCATTTCACGCCAGTCCGCGCTGTCGGTCAGGCCCGGTTCCTCGGCGATCGAGGTCAGCGCAGCGAATTCCCGGTAGGAGCCCGGGGCATTGAAGCCCAGCGCGCGGATGCGCTCGGCCACGTCGTCCAGTGCCGCCCACTGCTCGGTGTACTGCGTCTCGAACATGGTGTGCAGCGAGTTGAACATCGACCCGGTCACGTTCCAGTGGAAGTTGTGCGTCTTCAGGTAGAGCGTGAACGCATCGGCCTGGAAGCGCGACAGACCGTCGGCGATCTTCTTGCGGTCGCCCTGGGTGATCCCGATATCGATGTTCGGCGCCGACGGTGCCGCCGCTGCAAGCTTCTGCTTGCCGGTCTTGGCCTTGGTCGTGCTCTTGGTCTTCGCCATGGGGTTCCTCCTTGTGGAATCGTTGGCCTTCACAATAAACCGGTCGTGATGACTGGTCGCTATCAAAGTTTTGAACGAACCGATTGATGAACTCTATCGATAAAAATCCATCGTCCCGCCTGCGCCAACAGCGCGCCGCCATCGACGGCGCCATGAGCCGCGACCGGGGCCGTTTGCTGGGGATGCTCTCGCGTTGCCAGGCCAAGCCACAGGATGCGGCGTTGGCCGCTACCTTCGAGCAGGCCTTGCAGGCGTCGGTGCAGCGCCGGCAGGTCCGGGCGCAGCAGCAGCCGTCCATTACTCTGGACCCGCAGCTGCCGATTGCGCGTGAAGCCGACGCCATCCTCGGGCTGATCCGCGACCATCAGGTGGTGGTGATCGCTGGTGAAACCGGCTCGGGCAAGACCACCCAGCTGCCGAAACTGTGCCTGGCCGCAGGCCGTGGCCAGGCCGGCATGATCGGCTGCACCCAGCCGCGACGGATTGCCGCACGTGCGGTGGCAAGCCGCGTGGCGCAGGAACTGCAGAGCGAACTGGGCCAGCTGGTCGGCTACCAGGTGCGCTTCAACGACAAGGTCAGCGACGACAGCCGCATCAAGTTCATGACCGACGGCATCCTGCTGGCGGAGATCGCCAGTGACCGCTGGTTGTCGAACTACGACACGATCATCGTCGACGAGGCGCACGAACGCAGCCTCAACATCGATTTCCTGCTGGGCTACCTGAAGCAGCTGCTGCGCAAGCGCCCGGACCTGAAACTGATCGTCACCTCGGCCACCATCGATACCGAACGCTTCGCCCAGCATTTCGACAATGCGCCGGTGATCAGCGTCGAAGGCCGCACCTACCCGGTGGAAGTGCGCTATCGCGCGCTGGAAGGCGAGGGCGAAGACCAGGGCGAACGCACCGTCAACGACGCCATCGTGTCGGCCATCGACGAGATCACCCGCCTGGATGCGCGCGGCGACGTGCTGATCTTCCTGCCGGGCGAACGCGAGATCCGCGATGCGCACCAGTCGCTGGAGCGCCGCAAGTACCGCAACACCGAGGTGCTGCCGCTCTATGCGCGGCTGTCCAACCAGGACCAGGACCGGGTGTTCAATCCCGGGCCGAACCGGCGCATCGTGCTGGCCACCAACGTCGCGGAGACCTCGCTGACGGTGCCGCGCATCCGCTACGTGGTCGATCCGGGCTTTGCCCGCGTCAAGCGCTACAGTCCGCGCAACAAGCTGGACCGCCTGCACATCGAGCCGATCTCGCAGGCCAGCGCCAACCAGCGCAAGGGCCGCTGCGGCCGTATCGCCGAGGGCATCTGTTACCGCCTGTACGCCGAAGCCGATTTCCAGGCGCGGCCGGAGTTCACCGATCCGGAAATCCGCCGCTCCAGCCTGGCCGGGGTGATCCTGCGCATGCTGCAGCTGGGCCTGGGCCGCATCGAGGAGTTTCCGTTCCTGGAAGCGCCGGACGAGCGTGCGGTGGCCGATGGCTGGCAGCAGCTGACCGAACTGGGTGCGATCGACGCCGAGCGGCGCATGACCACCATCGGCAAGCAGATGGCACGCCTGCCGGTGGACGTGAAGCTGGCGCGCATGCTGGTCGCCGCGCAGGCCGCCGGCTGCCTGCGGCCGATGCTGGTGATCGCCTCGTTCCTGGGCATCCAGGACCCGCGCGAACGTCCGCCCGAAGCACGCGGTGCCGCCGACAGCGCGCATGCGCAGTTCGCCGATGGTCGTTCCGAGTTCGTTGGCGTGCTGCGCCTGTGGGATGCCTACCGGCAGGCCCATGAAGACCTGACCCAGTCCAAGCTGCGCGACTGGTGCGGCCGTCATTTCCTCGGCTTCCTGCGCATGCGCGAGTGGCGCGAGCTGCACCGCCAGCTGCGGCTGCTGTGCGAGGAACTGGGCTGGAAGGAAGAGGCCAACGAGGCGTCGATGGCGCCGTTGCTGGCCGGCAGCAGTGCGCCGGCGGCAGCGCGTGATGATGCCGCCGCAGTGAAGGCCACCCGTGGCCAGTTGCACCGCGCTGCACGCCTGGCCCGCGAAGGCAAGGCCGAAGCGGCGCCGACGCCGGTGGCCGTACGTGCACAGAAGGAGCAGGCACCGGCGGGCGGCGGCTTCAGCGAACGCGTGCGCGCGGCTGCCTACCAGACCCTGCACCGGGCGTTGGTGGCGGGCCTGCCGACGCAGATCGGGCACCGCAGCGAGAAGGGCGATTTCCAGGCGCCACGCCAGCGCCGTTTCCTGCCGTTCCCCGGTTCGGCGCTGTCCAAGCGCCCGCCGCCGTGGTTGCTGGTGGCCAACCTGCTGGACACGCAGAAGGTCTGGGGCATGACCCTGGCCGCGATCGAGCCGGACTGGGTCATCGCCGAACTGCCGCACCTGCTGCTGCGCAAGCACTTCGACCCGCACTGGTCGCGCGCGCAGGGCCAGGTGCTGGCCTCCGAGCAGATCAGCCTGTTCGGCCTGGTGCTGGCACCGAAGAAGCCGGTGCACTACGGCCGCATCGCACCGGGCGAGGCGCACGACATCTTCGTGCGCCAGGCGCTGGTGACCGGCGAGATCAACACCCGCGCCAGCTTCGTGGCCGACAACCAGAAAGTGCTGGAGGTCGCCCGCGAGGAGGAAGCGAAGCTGCGCCGCGCCGGCATCGTGGCCGACGAGGACTGGCAGGCGCGCTGGTACCTGGACCGGGTGCCGCCGCAGATCCATTCGGCCGCAGGGCTGGATACCTGGTGGAAGGGGCTGGCGCCGGAACAGCGCAAGACCCTGCACTGGTCACTGGTCGACCTGTTGCCGGGTGAGGGCAGCGAACAGGAGCGCTACCCGAAGTACCTGCCACTGGGCCAGGCGCGCCTGCCACTGCACTACCGCTTCGAGCCGGGTGCCGATGATGACGGCGTGACCCTGGACGTGCCGCTGCACCTGCTCAACGCGCTGGACCCGGTGCAGCTGGGCTGGCTGGCGCCTGGCTTCGTCGCCGACAAGGCTTCGGCACTCATCCGCAGCCTGCCCAAGGCGATGCGCCGCAACTACGTGCCGGCGCCGGACTTCGGTCGTGCGTTCTTCGAGGCATTCCCGCAGCCCAGCGCCGATGCCATCACTGGCGAACTGGCGCGCTTTTTGTCACGTGCCACCGGCGCGACGGTGACGGCGCTCGATTTCGAACCCGCTTCGATCGAACCGCACCTGCACATGAACCTGCGCCTGCGCGACGAGCACGGCAAGGTGCTGGCGACCTCGCGGGATCTGGATGCGTTGCGCGCGAAATTCGGCGGCCGTGCCGGCGATGCCTTCGCTGCACGGGCGGGGCGCGAGATGGCGGCCGATGGCCTGCGCACGTTCCCGGCCGCGCCGATTCCGCTGCAGGTGCCCGGTGAAGCCGGCGTTCCGGCCTATCCGGCGCTGCTGGACGAGGGCGACAGCGTGGCGCTGCGCATCTTCGCCGATCGCCAGCAGGCGCAGGAGGCCCACCCGCTGGGTGTGCGCCGGCTGCTGGAGATTGCCCTGGCCGAGAAGGTCAAGCAGGCGCGCAAGCAGCTGCCGGTGGGTGCCAAGACCGGCCTGCTGTATGCCGCGATCGAATCGCAGGAACGCCTGCGTGGAGACCTGGTGGATGCGGCGATGAACGCGGTGCTGGCCGAAGGCCTGGAAGACATCCGCGATGCGGCAGCCTTCGAGCAACGCCGCGAGCATGCGGCCAAGGCCCTGTTCGGCGAGGCGATGTCGCGGCTGAAACTGGCCGAGTCCATCCTGGCGCTGGTGGCGGAACTGAAGCCGTTGCTGGAGGCGCCGTTGATGGGCTGGGCGCGTGGCAACCTGGACGACATGGAAGCGCAGCTGGCCGGGCTGATCCACCCCGGCTTCCTGCGCGACACGCCGGCCGACGCGCTGGCGCAGTACCCGCGCTACCTGAAGGCGATGATCCTGCGCACCGAGCGTGCCAAGCGTGATCCGTCGCGTGACCAGGCGCGCATGCTGGAATTGCACCCGTTCCTGGAGGCGCTGGAAGCGGGCGAGCAGCAGGGCCTGCGTGATCGCCCGCAATGGCAGGCGCTGCGTTGGGATCTGGAAGAGCTGCGGGTGTCGTTGTTCGCGCAGGAGCTGGGGGCACGCACCGGCATTTCGGCGAAGAAGCTGGCGCAGCGGGTGGCTGCACTTCGCCAGGCGTGAACGCGCGCCATGGTCGCCCCATCGGGCGACCATGGCCGCCGGGCATGGATCCGGCACGGCTGGAATGCCCGGGCGTTACTTGGTGCGACGAACCTTCGGTTGCACGTTCACCCCGTCCACCTTCATGTACCAGGCGCCCATCACGCCTGGGCGCATGCTGACGTTCGGCGCTTCCTTGCGGCCACCGGAATAGTGCGTGGCGTCTATCTGCTCCCACTCCTGGCCGTTCTGCAGCACGTAGCGGCGGCCCTGGCCGAAGCCACGGAATTCGCCCTGCAGGGTGCTTTCGATCGGTTCGCTGCTGCCGAAGTCCAGGAAGCCGCGGTTCTTCTTGATCACTTCCTGGCGGCCTTCTTCGCGCGCTGCGGCTACGGCCTGGGTGGTGGCCGCCTCGACCTTGCCCTGCAGCCAGCGGTTGAGCGTGGCCAGTTCAGCGGCGCTGAGCTTGTCCAGGCCGGCGGCCTTGAACTCGGTGGGCGACATCTGCTGCTGCAGGTCGCCCTCCACCACGCGCTGGGCCAGCGCAGGCGCGGACAGGGACAGCAACACGGCGGCACAGGCCAGCAGCCGTGGACGGACGCGCAGGGCAATCGAAGGCATGGCGGGTCTCTCCTGGATGTGTTGGCGAGTGTAGCGGCATGTCTTCATGCCGGGTGATGGTGGCCGCAGTGATTGTCCCTGAACGACGCCGGCGCTAGTGTAGGGGCCTCTGTCTTGCCTGCTCGATGCTGTGAACCGCGCTTCCGTCCCTGGCCTGGATGCCTTGTTGAACCGTCCCTCGGCAGCGGTGCTGCCTGCTCCGCTGCGCCAGGCCCTGCGCGAGCATTGGGAAGCGCCGGATTGCGACCACCAGATGCGTGCCACCTGGTCGGTGCTGGGCGATACCCTCGATGCGCTGGCGATGCTCTCGGCCGACGAAGGCGCGGTGGTGGCAGCATTGCTGTTCGACCTGCCGGGCCTGCGCGCCAGCCTGGACCAGCTGCCGCTGGGCAGCCACCAGGCGGCGGTGATCGGCCTGCTCGATGGCCAGGATGCGGCCGACCCGGTGTGGGCGCTGCACGCCGGCCGTGAGGCCGGACGCAACAGCGAGGGCCTGCGCCGGCTGCTGCTGGCGATCATCCGCGACCTGCGCGTGGTGCCGATCCTGCTGGCGCGCCAGCTCGCGAGGATGCGCGCGGCCGACAAGCTGGACGACGAGCAACGCCGCGCGCTGGCCCAGCTGACCCGCGACATCCACGCGCCCCTGGCCAACCGCCTGGGCATCTGGCAGCTGAAGTGGGAGCTGGAGGACCTGGCGTTCCGCCACCTGGAACCGGAAACCTACCGCCGCATCGCCCGCGAGGTGGACGAAACCCGCATCGCCCGCGAGCGTTACGTCGAGAACGTCAAGAAGGTGCTGTCGCGCGAGCTGGTCGCCCAGGGCATCAAGGCCGAAGTCAGCGGCCGCCCGAAGCACATCTACAGCATCTGGCGGAAGATGCAGAAGAAGCGGCTGGCCTTCGACCAGCTGTATGACATCCGTGCGGTGCGCGTGATGGTCGACGACGTCGCCGCCTGCTACGCCGCGCTGGGCGTGGTGCACGCGCTGTGGGCGCCGGTACCAAGCGAGTTCGATGATTACATCGCACGCCCGAAGGCCAACGACTATCGCTCGCTGCATACCGCCGTGGTCGGCCCGGAAGGTCGCACCATCGAAGTGCAGATCCGTACCCATGAAATGCACTCGCAGGCCGAGCTGGGCGTGGCCGCGCACTGGAAGTACAAGGAAGGCGGCAAGGGCGCGGAGAAGTCCTTCGATCGCAAGATCACCTGGATGCGCCAGCTGCTGGAGCAGGCGCAGGACGGGCAGGGCAATGAACTGGCCGGGGCGCTCGATGCCGAGCTGACCGAGGACCGGGTCTATGCGCTGAGCCCGAAGGACGAGGTGCTGGACCTGCCGCAGGGCGCTACGCCGCTCGATTTCGCCTACCAGGTGCACACCATGGTCGGGCACCGCTGCCGCGGCGCCAAGGTCAACGGCCGTATCGTGCCGCTGACCTATCGCCTGCGCAGTGGCGACCGCGTCGAGATCCTGACCGGCAAGGAGGCCGACCCGCGCCGCGACTGGCTGATGCCGGCCAATGGCTTCCTGGCCAGCAACCGCTCGCGCGAGAAGGTGCGCAGCTGGTTCCACAAGCTGGACCGCGCGCGCAACGTGCAGGCCGGTCGCGAGCTGCTCGAGCGCGAGCTGAAGCGGCTGGGCCTGCAGCACTCGGACCTGGCCGTCGCGGCCAAGAAGTTCCATGCCGACAGCGTCGATGACCTGTACATCCAGGTGGCGCTGGGCGATACCGGCCCGAACCAGGTCAGCCGGACGTTGCTGGAGGCGGAACGTGCCGCCAGCCAGCCCGCGCCCGCGCCGACCCTGCCGCGGCCGACCGCGCGCCGCGAGAACCTGGGCAAGTCCAAGTTCACCGTGCAGGGCGTGGGCAACCTGCTGGTGCAGCTGGCACGCTGCTGCCAGCCGGTGGCCGGCGAGCCGATCGTCGGCTACCTGACCCGTAGCCGTGGTGTCACTGTGCATCGTGCAGACTGCGCCGCGCTGGCCCGGCTGGCCGCCGCCAGCCCGCAGCGCATCCTGCCGGTGGAGTGGGGCCAGGCCGGTGGCGGCTACGAAGTGGACGTGGTGGTCGACGCGGTCGACCGCCGCTGGCTGCTGAAGGACATCACCAACCTGATCGCCCAGGAAGACGCTTACGTGCTCGACATCCACAGTGACAACGTGCGCAACAGTGGCCGTGCCCATCTGCGGCTGCGGCTGAAGGTCAGCGACTACGGGCAGTTGTCGACGCTGCTGGGCAAGCTTGATGCGCTGCCGGGCGTGAGCGAGGCACGTCGCCTCGGCTGAGCTTCACGCTGCCCCGGCTACCCTGCACGCATGGAACGCGAGCCCCCGCATCGCCCGCATGGCGCTGAACATCCTGCGCTGGACCGCGTCCGTCGCGAGGGTCGCTGGTGGTGGCTGCAGGCACGCCATGCGCGCCGGGTCTGGCGCTGGGCGCTGCTTGCGGCGCTGGCCGTGTTCGTGCTGCTGGTCCTGCTGCGCAAGCCGCTGGCCGACTGGTTCTGGGATGAGCCGCAGATCGAACAGCTGCTGGCCGAGGGGGATCGTGCGCTGGCCGCCGGTCGTTTGAGCGATGCCGATGGCAGTGGTGCGCGCGAGCGCTACCAGGCGGTGCTGGCGCTGGACGGTGATCGCCCGCAGGCGCGCCAGGGCCTGGCCAATACCGGCGCGGCAGCGCTGCAACAGGCGCGCGATCGCCTGCACGCCGGTGACCTGGACGGCAGCGCGCAGGCACTGGCACTGGCCCGTGAGCTGCAGGTGCCGCAGGGCGAAGCCGATGCGGTCGCCCGCCAGCTGCAGGCGCGGCGCAGTGCCGGAGCCGGTATTGGTGCGTTGTTGGCCCAGGCGCGCAACGCGTTCGCGGCCGGACGCCTGGATGATGGCGACAGCAGTGCGCTGCCCTTGTTCCAGCGCATCCTCGCCCTGCAGCCGGACAACCTGCCGGCGCTGGAAGGGCGCGAAGATGCGCTGAGCGACCTGCTGCTGCAGGCGCGCACGCTGGCAGGGCGCGGAGAGCTGGCCGAGGCGGCCGCGATCCTGCGTCGTGCCCGCCAGTTCGATGCCGGTCATGCCGATCTGCCGGCCAGCGAGGAAGCCCTGGCGCGCGCGGTGGACCAGCGCCTGCGGCAGGCGCAGCGGGCACTGCAACGACAGCAGCTGGACGCCGCGGCCCAGGGTTTCCTGGCAGTGCTTGCGGTGGCGGCCGATGATCCCAATGCCCAGCGGGGGCGTGAGCAGGCGCTGCAGGCGGTGGTCGTGCGCAGCCAGACATCCGCCGACGACTTCCAGTTCGATGCGGCGCAACGCGATGCAGCCCTGGCGGCGGAGCTGGGCGCTTCGCAGGCAATCCGGCAGCAACTGGCACAGCGCCTGCAGCGTGCGCGCCAGGCGCAACAGGCCCTGCAGCAGCCCGCGATCAGTACGGCGCAGCGCGAACGCCAGCTGCGCGACCACCTGCGCAAGATCGAGCGTGCCGAACGTGCAGGGCAGTGGATCAGCCCACCGGGGCACAGCGCGTTCGACGCACTGCGCGAAGCCCAGTCACTGGCCCCCCGCGACACGCGGGTCAAGGCTGCCGCAGCACGCCTGCTGCCCGCCAGTCGCCGCTGCTTCGACGACAATCTGCGGCAGAACCGTGTACAGGCGGCGGGTGCCTGCCTGCAGGCCTGGCAGACGCTGTCACCGACCGCAGCGGGCCTGCCCTCGGCGCGGCTGCGGTTGGCCCAGCGCTGGCTGGCGATCGGCAGCGAACGGCTCGGCAATGGCGACCTGGCCTTTGCCGCGCACGCTGCCGAACAGGCGCGGTTGCTGCAACCGGACCTGGCCGAACTGCCGGCGTTCGAAGACCGCCTGCGTCGCGCCGGTGGACGGGCGGACTAGGCGAAGAACACCCGCTGCACGGTCGCGCGGGCGGCATCAAGTGAGAAATGCTGGGCGACGTTGGCCAGGCCGGCATCGGACAACTGCTGCCACAGCTGTGGATCCTGGTACAGGCGGATCACCGCATCGGCGAAACCGACAGCGTCATCGGCCACCAGCACGTCCTGGCCGGGATGCAGGTGCATGCCTTCCACGGCGCAGGTGGTACCGACCACCGGCTGGCCGTGGGCCATGCTCAGGTTGATCTTGCCCTTCACGCCGGCGCCGAACCGCAGCGGCGCAATGGCGATGCGCGCGCCGTCCATGTAGGGCGTGATGTCTTCGACGAACCCGTGCATCTGCACACCGGGCTGGCGTGCGGCCAGTGCCAGCAGCGACTCCGGCGCCGCGGCGCCGATGCAGTGCAGGCGCACTTCCGGCAACCGGGCGCGGATGCGGGCAAAGACCTCGCCGATGAACCATTCCATGCCGTCCAGGTTCGGCGGATGACGGAAGCCGCCGACAAACACCAGGTCGCGCCGCTGCTCGAATACGGCGCCGGCACCCGCGACCTCATGCAGGTTGGAGATCAGCTCCACCCGCACCTGCGGCGCATCGGACTGCAGCTGCTCCCGTTCGGCCGCACTGACCAGCACGGTGATGTCGCACTGCTCCATCACGGCCAGTTCGCTGCTGCGGGTACGTTCCGCTGCACGCAGCAGGGTTGCGTCGCCGGCCACTTCGGCACCGCGGCGTTCGCGCAGGTAGTGCAGGTCAACGGTGTCGAACACGGTCCGTGCCTGCGGTGCATAGCGCCTGAGCAGCGGCAGGCATTCGTGGGCGACGTGGTGACGCACCAGCATTGCCACGTCGAAACGCGATCCGTGGCTGCGCAGCCAGCCGGCTACGCCGTCCAGGAAGGGCGCGTACCAGACTTCCACGCCCATCCGTTGCAGCGCTTCGGTGGCCGCACCGGCGTGCTCGCGCCGGGTCGGTACGAACACAACGTGGGCGCCGCCCTGCAGCAACAGGCGGATCAGATTGACCTGGCGCAGTGACCCGGAATTGCGATCCGGTTGCGGTACTTCCTCGTCCAGGATCAGCACCTGGCGCCGGCCGCGCAGCAGCAGCGCCGGAGACGGCACTTCGCCGACCGCCGGATGACGGCCCAGTTCGGTGGCCCAGCGGGCGGCGAAGATGGCCTGGTTGCGTACCTGGTAGGCCTTCACCCCGCTGCCGGTGTCGGTACCGTTGCTGGTGCCTTCGTCGTGGATCACCCGGCTGGCCGGCTGCACCAGCACGCGCAGGCCGTGTGCACGCACGCGGAAGGCCAGGTCGGTGTCCTCGTAGTAGGCCGGCTTGTAGCGGGTGTCGAAGCCGTCCAGCTGCTGCCAGAGGGCGCGTGGCAGCATCAGCGCCGCGCCCGAGCAGTAGTCGACGTCGCGCAGGCTGGCAAAGCGCGGATCATCGGCGGCCTCGAAGCGGCCGTAGCTCCAGCCACTGCCATCGGCGAAGATCACCCCGCCCGACTCCTGCAGGCGGCCATCCGGGTACAGCAGCTGGCTGCCGACCAGGCCGGCGTCGGGCACGCTGCCGAAGGTGTCCAGCAGGGCGTCGAGCCAGCCCGGCTGCGGCACCGTATCGTTGTTCAGCAGTACCACGTAGCGGCCGCGTGCGCGCGATACACCGTCATTGCAGGCTTCAATGAAGCCGCCGTTGTGCGCGCGCACTTCATAGCGCAGCCCGGCCACCTGCGGCATCCACTGCACGGTGGCATCGCTGCTGCCGTCATCCACTACCAGGATCTCGCACGCGGCGGCCGGCGGGTGCGCCGCCAGGGCGCGCAGGCAGGCCACGGTGTGGGCGACGTGGTTGTAGACCGGGATGACGATGCTCACCTCCGGCGACTCGCTGAACGGCACCGTGAAGGGGGCGAAATCCTGCGCTGGCGGCAGGAACAGTGGCGTGCGCGGGGCGGGGACGGCGCGCTGGGCATGCACGCGGATGCGTTGCCAGGTGGCCCGCCAGCCACGGGTGCGCAGGCTTGCCAGGCTCCGGCGGGCCAGGCCCGACAGGCGGTTGATCAGGTATCGGATCTCGGCCAGGGACATCGCCATCCGGTTGCAACTCCAGCTTAAGCAGGGGAACCCGGGAGAATTCGCCAGCCGCAGCGGCTGGGGTAGACTCGCCAGACCCTACATTCTCGCATTCCCGTGCCCCGACGCTACGATTCCGACGACATCGACGATTCCGACGACGACCAGCAGGACAACGGTCCGCTGTGGCGGCGCCGGCTGATCACCTGGAGCATGGCTGCGGTCGCGTTGGGATTGGGTTTCCTCATTCCCTATACGCTGTACCTGAACCAACAGGTGACCCAGCGTTTCGGTGAACTGCGCTGGCAGATCCCGACGCGCGTGTACGCGCGCCCGCTGGTGCTCACCCCCGGCAAGGCGATGGATGCGTCTACGCTGAAGACCGAGCTGGCCGCCTCTGCCTACCGCGATGACGGGCAGGGCAAGGAGCCGGCCACCTATGCGGTGAACGGCGGGCGCTTCGTCATCTCCAGCCGCGGCTTCAACGACGTTGACGGCCGGGTGGCCCCGCGCCGGGTGGAGCTGTCGCTGGCCGATGGCGGCGTGGCCTCGCTGCGCGACGCCGACAACCGCAAGGCGCTGAAGGCCGCGCGGCTGGATCCGGCGCGCATCGCCACCCTGTACGGCCAGAAGCAGGAAGAGCGCCGCCTGATCCGCATGGACGAGGCGCCGGACCTGCTGGTGACTGGCCTGCAGGCGGTGGAGGACAAGGACTTCAACCGCCACCACGGCATCGACCTGTCCGGCATCGCGCGCGCGGTGTGGGTGACGATCCGTTCCGGTGGCCAGAGCCGCCAGGGCGCTTCGACGCTGACCCAGCAGCTGGCCCGCAGCGGCCTGCTCGGCATCGGCAAGGAGCAGACGGTCACCCGCAAGTTCAATGAGGTGCTGTACGCACTGATCATGGAAGCGCGTTATGACAAGCGCACCATCTTCGAGGCCTATCTCAACCAGGTGTACCTGGGCCAGCGCGGCAGCCAGGCGATCCATGGCATGTCCTCCGGCGCCGAGTTCTGGTTCGGCCGTGACCTGCAGTCGCTGGAGACCGAGCAGATCGCACTGCTGATCGGCCTGGTCAAGGGGCCGTCCTTCTACGACCCGCGGCGCAACCCGGAGCGCGCGCTGGATCGCCGCAACTTCGTGCTGGGCAAGCTGCACGAGGCCACGCTGATCGACGATGCCGAGTACCAGCGCGCGCTGAAGGCACCGCTGGGCGTGCCCAAGACGCCGGGCCTGGTGGCAGCCAACCGCTTCCCGGCCTACGTTGACCTGGTCCGCCGCCAGCTCGGCCATGACTATCCGGAATCGGCGCTGCAGGGCGCGGGCCTGAGCGTGATGACCGGCATGTCGCCGTCCGCGCAGGCCTATGCCGAAGGCGCGGTGACCCGCACCATCAAGTCGCTGGAAAGCAAGCGCCGCCCCGAGCTGCAGGCCGGCATGGTGCTGACCGACGTGCACAACGGCGACGTGCTGGCGGTGATCGGTAGCCGCGAGGTGTCCGAGGTCGGCTTCAACCGCGCGATCGAGGCGCAGCGTCCGGTCGGTTCGCTGCTCAAGCCGTTCGTCTACCTGCTGGCCCTGGCGCAGCCGGACCGTTACTCGCTGGCCAGCTGGGTGGATGATTCGCCGGTGACGGTGCAGCTCGGCCGCGGCCGCAACTGGAGTCCCGGCAACGCGGACAACCGCAGCCACGGCACGGTGCGCCTGATCGACGCACTGGCGCATTCCTACAACCAGGCCACGGTGCGCGTGGGCATGCAGGTCGGCCCGGAGCGCGTGACCCAGCTGATCCATGTCCTGGCCGGCATCAAGGCTGACGCCAACCCGGCGGTGATCCTCGGCTCGACCGACCAGAGCCCGTACGCGATGGCGCAGCTGTACCAGTTCCTGGCGTCCGGCGGCGAGATCCAGCCGCTGCACGCGGTGCGTGGCGTGCTCGATCCGCAGGGCAAGCTGCTCAAGCGGTACGACAAGACCCCGGCACCGGCGCAGGAAGGCGACTCGATTGCCGCCAACCTGATCAGTGTCGGCCTGCAGCAGGTGGTCGCCAGCGGTACCGCGCAGCGGCTCAATGCCGATGGCCTCGGCCGCCTGCAGCCCGCCGGCAAGACCGGCACCACCAACGATGGCCGTGACAGCTGGTATGCCGGCTACACCGGTGATCACCTGGCAGTGATCTGGATCGGCAACGACCAGAACGCGCAGGCCGGCCTGTATGGCGCCACCGGCGCGATGCGGGTCTGGTCGGGCATCTTCCAGCGCCTGCCGAGCGCGCCGCTGCGGGTCAGCAACAAGGGCCTGGACTGGCAGTCGGTGGCCCCCACCGGCCTCAACAGCACCGATGAAGGCTGCCCCGGCGCGCGTCGTTTCCCGTTCGTGGTGGGCTATGCGCCTGCCTATGCGCCGTGCGCGCCGGCCGCGTCGCCGGAGGGGCAGGGCGAGGCCGACGGCGAGGGCGGTGGCTGGCGCAGCTGGTTCGGCCTGGACCGCAAGCCGGAAGCGCCTGCCGAACCTGCCGCGGCACCTGCCGCCGCCACTCCTCCCCCGAGCCGATGATGCCGATGAACATGCGATCCCTGCTGCAGCCCCTGGCCCTGACCGGCCTCAGCCTGGCCCTGGCCGCCTGCGTGAGCAGCGCACCACCGGTGGTCAAGCCGGTCGATACCACCACGCCGGCGCAGCGCCTGGCTGCGGTGGATGCTGCAGCGGGTCCGGACGACAAGGAATTGTCGGTACAGCCGCTGCGTGATTCGCAGGTGGAAGATCTGCGGGTGACTGCACTGGCACAACGCCAGGCGAACGACCTGGCCGGCGCGGCCAGCAGCCTGGACCACGCGCTGGAGATCGTGGCGGGTGACCCGGCAGTGCTGCAGGAACGTGCCGAACTGGCGCTGCTGCAGGGCCAGTGGGCGCAGGCGGAGACGTTCGCGCGCAAGGCGGTGGATCTGGGCTCGAAGACCGGGCCGCTGTGCCGCCGGCATTGGGCGACGATCGAGCAGTCGCGCCTGGCGCGGGGCGAGAAGGAGAATGCGGTGTCGGCGCATGCGCAGATTGAGGGCTGCACGGTGCCGGGGATCAAGCGGTACTGAGTTTTCAGCCAACGGCACAGCCCCTCGTGGCTGTGGGTTGGTCGCTGAAGCCAGAAGCAAAAGCCGCGCTTGGCCGGGCGGGGTGGGTTCGCGGGGGACGCCGTGAACCCGTCCCTGGGGGCTTGGCCGCGGCATCCATGCCGCGGACACCCCCGCGAACCCACCCCGCCCAACCTCTGACAGTTTCCGTGTGCGTCCAGCCACGGAAAAGAAAAAGAAAATCAAAAGCGGGTCGCGCGCTGCGCGCACTCGTTGTGGGGTCGGATCCGTTTTCCGCAGGAAAACGGATCCGACCCCTTCTTGTTTCCGTTCCACCCACCGCTTCTGAAAGGGCAGTCGAGCAAGCTCGACGCGACGCCGCGCGTGCATCCGTCACTGGGAAACTGTCGAGGGTGGGGCGGGAGGGGCAGGCAGGACCGTTGGCGCCATGGATGGCGCCATCGAGCCCCCATGGATGGGTTTACGGCGTGTCCTGCCTGCCCCTCCCGGCCTGCCCAGTACGTAAAAATCCAGAGCCATGAACACCGCTGTTGCTGTTGCCCTGGCTTGAAACGGGTGCCGGGCAGCGCCCGGCCGGGTATCCTCTCCCTCTGATGTCCGACCTTGTCCATGCCAGCCGCGAAGCCCTCAGCGAAGGCGGCGCGCTCGCCTCGCATCTGGATGCCTTTGTCCCGCGTCCGGCACAGCTGCACCTGACCGACGCCATCGCCGAAGCGCTGCAGCAGCGCGACCTGCTGCTGGCCGAGGCCGGTACAGGCACCGGCAAGACCTTCGCCTATCTGGTGCCGGTGCTGCTGTCCGGGCTGCGCACCATCATCTCCACCGGTACCCGCGCGTTGCAGGACCAGCTCTACCACCGCGATCTGCCGCGCGTGCGCCAGGCACTGGGCGTTGGCCTGCGCAGCGCGCTGCTGAAGGGACGCGCGAATTACCTGTGCCGCTACCGCCTGCAGCAGGCGCGGGGCGAACCGCGTTTTTCCAGCCCGGAGCAGGCTGCGCAGTTCCAGCGCATCCTGGCCTGGTCCGGCCGTTCGGAGTTCGGTGACATCGCCGAACTGGAAGGCCTGGCCGATGACTCGCCGCTTCTGCCGATGGTCACTTCCACGGTCGACAACTGCCTGGGTACCGATTGCCCGTTCTGGGAAGACTGCTTCGTGGTGCGCGCGCGCCAACGTGCGCAGGCTGCCGACGTGGTGGTGGTCAACCACCACCTGCTGCTGGCCGACCTGGCACTGAAACAGGACGGCTTCGGTGAGTTGCTGCCGGGGGCGCAGGCCTTTGTCATCGACGAGGCGCATCAGCTGCCCGAGTTGGCCGCGCAGTTTTTCGGCGAAGGCTTCGGCATGCGCCCGTGGCAGGAACTCGGCCGCGACTGCCTGGCCGAGGCGCGCGGCGTAGGCGGCGCGCAGTCGGCCCTGCAGGAACCGGTCGACCAGTTGCAGCAGGCGTTGCTGGCGCTGCGCTCGGCGATGGAGGGGCTGCCGCCACGGGGTACGCAGTGGCGTGCGCTGGCGATGCCACAGGTGCGCGATGGATTCGATACGGTGATGGCCGGCCTGGTGACGCTGGAGCAGGCACTGCAACCGCTGCGCGAGGCGGCGGCGGGTCTGGATGCCTGTCATGCGCGGGCACGCGAGGCGGTGTCGCGGCTGCAGCGCTGGCTGGGCGATGATGAGCCCACCCTCGATTTCGATACCGATCCGGCGGAGACCCCCCGTGCCGCCGATGTGCTCTGGTATGAGCTCACCCCGCGTGGTTTCCGCTGCCAGCGCACGCCGATGGATGTGTCCGGCCCGCTGCGCGAGCATCGCGAGCGCAGCCGCGCGGCATGGATCTTCACCTCGGCCACGCTGACCGTGGGCGGTGGCTTCGACCACATCGCCACGCGCCTGGGCCTGGACGATCCGCACACGCTGGTCCAGCCGAGCCCGTTCAACTGGCCCGAGCAGGCGTTGTGCTACCTGCCCGAAGGCCTGCCCGATCCGGCGGCGCGCGGGTTTGGCACCGCGCTGATCCAGACCTTGCGGCCGGTGTTGCAGGCCTCGCAGGGCAGGGCGTTCCTGTTGTTCGCCTCGCACCGTGCATTGCGCGAGGCCGCCGAGGCACTGCGCGACGGGCCGTGGCCGTTGTTCGTGCAGGGCGAGGCGCCACGCGCGGCGCTGCTGCAGCGTTTCCGCGAATCGGGCAATGGCGTGCTGCTGGGCTCGGCCAGTTTCCGCGAGGGCGTGGACGTGGTCGGCGAAGCGCTGAGCGTGGTGATGATCGACAAGCTGCCGTTCGCGGCACCGGATGACCCGGTATACGAGGCGCGGCTGGAGGCGATCCGCAGCCAGGGGGGCAACCCGTTCCGCGACGAGCAGCTGCCGCAGGCGGTGATCGCCCTGAAGCAGGGCGTTGGCCGCCTGATCCGCAGCGAAAGCGACCGGGGCGTGCTGGTCCTGTGCGATCCGCGCCTGCTCAACCGTGGCTATGGCCGGGTCTTTCTTGAGTCGCTGCCGCCGTTCCGGCGCACCCGCAGCCTGGCCGATGTGCAGGCCTTCTTTAGGCCACAATGGCTGCCCGTGGCCGATGATGCGGCTGCCCCGGCCGCCGTTGCGGCGGGCCCGGAGCCTGCTCCCGGTGCCACGTTCCCCTTGTTCTGACCTGATCCAATGAAACTGCTTGCCTTTGAAACCGCCACCGAAGCCTGTTCCGTTGCCCTGCATGTCGATGGGCAGATCCTGGAACGCTTCGAGATCGCCCCGCGCCGGCACGCCGAGTTGAGCCTGCCGTGGGCCGAGGCGCTGCTGGCCGACGCCGGCATCAGCCGTCGCCAGCTTGATGGCATCGCCCTCAGTCGCGGTCCGGGTGCGTTCACGGGCGTGCGCCTGGCGATTGCCATTGCCCAGGGCATCGCACTGGCACTGGACCGCCCGCTGCTGCCGGTCTCGACGCTGCAGGTATTGGCGCTGCGCGCACCGGCGGAAGAAACGCAGATCCTGTCGGCCATCGATGCGCGGATGGGCGAACTCTACGTCGCCCGCTTCGAGCGCGTGGACGGCCTGCCGGTCGCGCGCGATGCCGAGCGCGTCTGCGCGCCGGCAGCGGTGGCGCTGCCGGAAGGGCTGTCGGCCTACGGTGTCGGTACCGGGTTCGCCGCAGCCGAGGGTGCGCTGGTCGCGCAGCTCGGTACTGGCCTGCGCGGATTCGACGCCACGGCATTGCCGCGTGCGTCGGACGTGCTCGCACTGGCGGTGCCGGCGTTCGCGCGCGGCGAAGCCATTGCACCGGAGAAGGTCGAGCCGGCCTACCTGCGCGACAACGTGGCACTGACCCTGGTCGAGCAGCAGGCCGCGCGCGAGGCGAAGGCGAAGGCCAACGGCTGAGCCCCTCGTGGCGGGGTTGGTTGATCGCATAAACCAAAGCCGCGCTTGGCCGGGCGGGGTGGGTTCGCGGGGGACGCCGTAAACCCCGCTCCGCGGTCCGGCCCAGCCGCTGGCGGCTGTGCGTTCGGGCGCTTGCGAAGCAGTGCTTCGCAAGCAAAGCGCCCTCACCCATGGGGGCTTGGCCGCGGCATCCATGCCGCGGACACCCCCGCGAACCCACCCCGCCCGACCTCTGACAGTTTCCGTGTGCGTCCGCCACGGAAAATCAAAAGAAAATCAAAGTCAACAGCGGATCGCTTCGCTCGCATCCACGCGTAGCGTGGATGTGTGTCGACCAAGGTCGACACCTACCAACAGCAATGATGCGTCGGGATCTGTCAGAGGCGGGGCGGTATGGGCTTGCAGCACCGTTGGCGCCATGGGCCCGAGGCACGCCTCGGGCGGGTTGGGCAGGACGCTCAACCCCGGTCTTGCCGCGTTCGCAGGACAGCGCACACGAGCAAGGCGCCATCGAGCCCCCAGGGACGGGTTTACGGCGTTTCCTGCAAGCCCATACCGCCCCGCCAAACCCAATATCCCAACCGCCGCTGTTGCTGTTGCCGTTGCTCCAGCCTTCCAGCGGGTCCCGGGCCGCAGGCCCGGGCAACAAACCCCTACCGGTCGTCGTGCAGGGTGCCACCCGGCAGGAACACCCAGGTGCGGGTGACCTGCAGGATGTCGATCTCGTCCTCGGTCTTCGGCAGCGGCGGGAATGGCTGCGCAAGCTGCACCACCCGCAGCGCCGCCTCATCCAGCAACGGCGTCCCGCTTGAACGCAGGATCCGGCTGCTTTCCACGCTGCCATCGCGGCGCACGCCCACGCTGATCACCACCTGGCCGCCGAGCCGGCGCTGCCGGGCCTCGTCCGGGTAATTCAGGTTGCCGACGCGCTCGGCGCGGTCGACCCAGGCGCGCAGGTAATTGGCGTAGGCATATTCGCGCGTGCTGGCCGACACGAACTTGCGGTTCGGGCGCTTGGCGTACTGCGCCGAGCGCAGATGCACCTCGGCCGCCAGCCGTGCCATCTCGGCATCACGCTGCTCGCGTGCCGTCAGCGGTGCATCCGGTTCCGGCTGCTCCGGTGTCGGGCGCGCCTGCGCCTGGGCCACTGCCTCTTCGCCGTTGCGGCTGCTGACCACCCGCGCCTGCGGCGGGGGCGCCGGCGCGGCCGATTGCTGCTGTTGCGGCACCGGGCTCAGCCCCGCCTGGGCCTGCGGAACGATGCCGGCCTGGTTGTCGCGCGGGCGCTGCGCACGGTCGTGCTCGCCGCCACCTTCCTGGCTGGCGGCGGCAAGGAAATCGGCCTGCTTCGGGGTCAGTGCGGTGCGGGTCTGGCTGAAGATCACCTCCAGCGTCGGCACCAGTGGTGCGTCGCCTTTCACCGCAAAACCCACGCCCAGGATCAGCAGGGCGTGGACCACGATCGACAGCGCGATGGTCGCGCCCAGCCGTTGCGCTTCGCGCGCCGGCGGGGGCAGGACGGCAGGTGCGGCCGCCATCAGCGCAGGCCGGCCTCGAGCGCGTCGAACAGGGTGCCGGCGATGTTCAGGCCGTACTGCGCGTCGAGCTCGCGCACGCAGGTCGGGCTGGTCACGTTGACCTCGGTCAGGTAATCGCCGATCACGTCCAGGCCGACGAAGCGCATGCCACGGCGCTTCATCTCCGGGCCAACCTGGCCGGCGATCCAGCGGTCACGCTCGCTCAGCGGGCGCCCTTCGCCACGGCCGCCAGCCGCCAGGTTGCCGCGGAACTCGTCACCCTGGGGAATGCGCGCCAGGCAGTAGTCGACCGGTTCGCCGTCGACCAGCAGGATGCGCTTGTCGCCGGCCGTGATGTCGGGAATGAACTTCTGGGCCAGCGCCAGCTTGCGGCCGCCGTCGGTCAGGGTTTCCAGGATCACGTTCAGGTTCGGATCGCCCTGGCCGCTGCGGAAGATCGAGCGGCCGCCCATCCCATCCAGCGGCTTCAGCACGGCCTGGCCGTGCTCCAGCGCGAAGGCCTTCAATGCCTTGGCATCGCGGCTGACCAGGGTCGGCGGGCAGCACTGCGGGAACAGCAGGGCGGCCAGCTTCTCGTTGTAGTCGCGCAGGCCCTGCGGGTTGTTGACCACGCAGGCGCCGGCAGCGGCAGCCACGTCCAGCACCTGCGTGTCGTAGATGTACTCGGCGTCGACGGGCGGGTCCTTGCGCATCAGCACGATCTGGCCGCGACCGAACTCGGTACGGCTGAACGCGCCCAGCTCATACCAGCCGGCCGGGTCGTCGCGCACCTGCAGCGGTGCGGTCTGGGCCACCGCCACGCCACCTTCCAGGGCCAGCCCGCCGGGCCGCACGTAGTGCAGGGCATGGCCACGGCGCTGGGCTTCCAGCAACATGGCGAAGGTGGTGTCCTTGGCGATCTTGATGTGGGCGATGGGGTCCATCACCACGATGACGTTCAACGGCATGGGCGCACCTGTCAGGCAAGGCGTTGATGGTAGCGGCAACGCCGGCCGTGTGCCTCCCCGCCGTAGTGCAACGCAGCGTCCGCCTGCCGGCAGCGCAGTCATTGCGAACCCGGTCACGTTCAGCCCGGTGCTACCCCCTGCGCGGCAGGCCGGCCTTGAAGCGGGCGCGGGAAGTGCGATATAGATACGCTTTCGCAGCGGCTCCCGCCAGAGATTGGGCCGTGCGCTTGGGGATAGGCAATGACTGAAAACACGACTGCGGGCGGGGAACTCGCAGGACTCCGGGTGATGGTCATCGATGATTCGAAGACCATCCGCAGGACTGCGGAAACGCTGCTCAAGCGCGAAGGCTGCGAGGTGGTCACCGCCACCGACGGCTTCGAAGCGCTTGCCAAGATCGCAGACCAGCAGCCGCAGATCATCTTCGTCGACATCATGATGCCGCGCCTGGATGGCTACCAGACCTGTGCGCTGATCAAGGGCAACCAGCTGTTCAAGGCGACCCCGGTGATCATGCTGTCGTCCAAGGATGGTCTGTTCGACAAGGCGCGGGGGCGCATCGTCGGCTCGGAGCAATACCTGACCAAGCCTTTCACGCGCGAAGAACTGCTGGGTGCCATCCGCACATACGTCAACGCCTGACCAGGGGGGAAAGGCACAATGGCTCGTATCGTCCTGATCGAGGATTCACCGACCGACCGCGCGGTGTTCACCCAGTGGCTGCGCCGTGCCGGCCACGAGGTGCTGGAAGCGGACAACGCCGAGGATGGCCTGCAGCTGGTCCGCGACCAGGTGCCGCAGCTGGTGCTGATGGACGTGGTCCTGCCCGGCATGAGCGGGTTCCAGGCCACCCGGGCGATGGCCCGCGATGCGGCGATCAAGCACATCCCGGTGATCATCGTCAGCACCAAGGCGATGGAAACCGACAAGGCCTGGGGCCTGCGCCAGGGCGCAGCCGATTACATCGTCAAGCCGCCGCGCGAGGATGAACTGATCGCGCGGATCAACGAACTGGTGGCCTGATGCGCTCGCCCTTCGACATCCTTGAAGCCTACGAACGACGCAGCCTGGCCCATGCAGTGCAGCTGCCCGGGCGGCAGTTCGCCCAGGACCTGTGGCGTGGCGTCGGTTACCGCGTCGGCCAGCGCCGGCTGGTGTCCGATTTCCGCGAAGTGGTGGAAATCGTGCCGATGCCGCCGGTGACCCCGGTGCCCTGCGCGCAGCCCTGGCTGCTGGGCGTGGGCAACCTGCGTGGCAACCTGTTTCCGGTGGTCGACCTGAAGTACTTCCTGGAAGGCACGCGCACCGTGCAGCAGGAAGGCCAGCGCGTGCTGATCATGCGCCAGGCTGGCGGCGACGTCGCACTGACCATCGATGAACTGTTCGGCCAGCGCAGCTTCGAGCTGGACCAGCAGATCGACGCGGGCACGTTGGCCGAAGGCCGCTACGGCCATTTCGTTGACCGTGCCTTCCATGCCGACGGCCATGACTGGGGCGTGTTCTCGCTCTCGCTGCTGTCGCGCACCCCTGAATTCCGGCAAGCCGCGGCCTGAGGCCGGGCATCGCCCCCTGCATTGAAGATCGAGGTTGAACGATGAGTACTGCTTCGGACGCCACCAAGACCGGCAAGCTGCGGCTGGGCGGCAGCAACCTCTGGCTGTTCCTGCTGCTGGCATCGATGATCCTGTTCGGCGTCAACACCGGCGTCGCCACCTGGCAGGGCAGCCGCCTTGCCGACGCCGGCTCCAAGGCCGCCGACCTGCAGGTGCTGTCGCAGCAGCTGGCCAACCAGGGACGTGACGCGGTCGGCGGCAACGCCCAGGCCTTCACCGCCTTCAAGGCCACCCGCAACGCGATCGAACAGAACGTGTCGACGCTGCAGGGCCGCTATGGCAAGGAGCCGGGCGTGTCCGGCGCCATCGCCACCCTGGGCGAAACCTGGGCGCCGCTGGGCAAGCAGGCCGGGCAGCTGGTGGCCAGCGAGCCGGCGGTGCTGGCGCTGGCCGGCAATGCCAACAACTTCACCGGCGCGGTACCGGGCCTGCAGGCCCAGCTGAACGAGCTGGTGCGCGCGATGTCCGCCTCCGGCGCCCCCTCGTCGCAGGTGTACAGCGCACTGCAGCAGGTCGTGGTGGCCGGTTCGATGGCCCGTCGGGTGACCGAAATGCGTGCCGGTGGCAGCGCCGCAGCGACCTCCGGGGATGCGCTGGCGCGTGACATCACCGTGTTCTCGCAGGTGCTCGACGGCCTGCGCAACGGCAACGAGGAACTGGGCATCACCGCCGTGCGCGGTGCTGCCGCCGTGGCCGCACTGGAGCAGTCGCAGCAGAAGTGGGAAGCGATGAAGCAGGACGCCGATGCGATCCTGGCCAGCTCGCGCCAGCTGTTCGCGGCGCAATCGGCGGCGACCGCGCTGGGCCAGGGCTCGGCCCACATGCTGGACGACAGCCGCAAGCTGTTCGATGCGTTCTCCTCGTTCGGCTCGGTGTCCGACACCCGCCTGTTCCCCAACTTCTGGATCGGCGTGGTGTCCGGCGCGCTGTCGCTGATCGCGATCATCGGCTTCGTCTCCACCAACGTGCGCAGCCGCTCGCGCGAGCAGGAACTGCGTTACCAGACCCAGGTGGAATTCAACAGCCGCAACCAGCAGGCGATCATGCGGCTGCTGGACGAAATCTCCTCGCTCGGCGAGGGTGACCTGACGGTGAAGGCCTCGGTGACCGAGGACATGACCGGCGCGATCGCCGACGCGATCAACTATGCGGTGGACGAGCTGCGCCACCTGGTGACCACCATCAACGACACCTCGGCCAAGGTCGCGATGTCCACCCAGGAAACCCAGGCCACCGCGATGCAGCTGGCAGAGGCGGCGGGCCACCAGGCCAACCAGATCACCTCCGCCTCGGACCGCATCGGTGAAATCGCAGCGAGCATCGAGCAGGTGTCGCGCAACTCGGCCGAGTCGGCCGACGTGGCACAGCGCTCGGTGGTGATCGCCGCCGAAGGCGCCGGCGTGGTGCGCGAGACCATCCAGGGCATGGACCAGATCCGCGACCAGATCCAGGAAACCTCCAAGCGCATCAAGCGCCTGGGCGAGTCGTCGCAGGAAATCGGCTCGATCGTGGAACTGATCAATGACATTTCCGAGCAGACCAACATCCTGGCGCTGAACGCGGCGGTGCAGGCGGCGTCGGCGGGTGAAGCGGGCCGCGGTTTCGCGGTCGTGGCCGACGAAGTGCAGCGCCTGGCAGAACGTACCTCGGGTGCGACCCGACGCATCGAAAACCTGGTCCAGGCCATTCAGGCCGATACCAACGAAGCGGTCACCTCGATGGAGCAGACCACGGCCGAAGTGGTGTCCGGTGCGCGCCTGGCCGAGGACGCCGGTACCGCGCTGACCGAGATCGAGCGCGTGTCCAACGCCCTCAATACCCTCATCAAGAACATCTCCATCGCCGCCCAGCAGCAGTCGGCCGCGGCCTCGGACATCACCCGCACCATGGGCGTGATCCGGCAGATCACCGGCCAGACCTCGCAGGGTGCCGGGCAGACCGCAGAGTCGATCGGCCACCTCGCGCAGCTGGCGGCGGACCTGCGCCGTTCGGTCGCCGACTTCAAGCTGCCGGCGTGACGCGGGCAGGGCGGCGAGCAAGGAACCAGTCGATGAAGCATTTCCATTCCCCACGCCAGAATCCGCGCGGCCATCGCGCGGCGGCGAACGGAGCGCGTCCATGAGCAGTCTGCGCGATGCGATGAGCCACGCAGCGCTGGGCTGGGTCAAGCCCGAGCTGGACGAGACCCTGCGCCAGGTGCGCAACGAGGTCGAGTACTACGCGGAAGACCCGAGTGATGCCAGCCGCATGCGCATCTGCGCCGGCTACCTGCACCAGGTGCAGGGCACCCTGCGCATGGTTGAACTGTATGCCCCGGCGATGGTGGCCGAAGAGCTCGAGCAGCTGGCCAATGCCATCGGCGCCGGCCAGGTGGCCGACCGGGATGAAGCCTGTGCGACCCTGATGCGTGGCAGCGTGCTGCTGCCGGACTATCTGGAGCGCCTGCAGAACGGCCATCGCGACATTCCGATCGTGCTGATGCCGCTGCTCAACGAGATCCGCGCGTCGCGTGGCGAAGAAGGCGTCAACGACAGCGTGCTGCTGGCCTTTGCGCCGGACAGCATCACCGCCACCGAGGCCGAGCTGGACCATGCCCGGGGCAGCCTGAGCGGGCGCAACCGCGAGCTGCTCGATACCGTCGGCAGCGCAGTGAAGGAAGAACTGCTGCGCATCAAGGATGCGCTTGACCTGCACCTGCGCACCGGCGGTGCACCGGAACAGCTGCAGACCCAGGCCAACGAACTGGGCGCCGTGGCCGACACGCTGGGCATGATGGGCCTGGGCGTGGCCCGTGGCGTGGTCGTGCAGCAGCGCGACGCGCTGCGTGGCGTGGTCGAGGGGCGCCAGCAGATCGACGAGAACCTGCTGCTGGATATCGCCGGTGCGCTGCTGTACGTCGATGCCTCGCTGGACGACCAGGTTGCCCATCTGGGCGCCGGCGGCAGTGGCGAGGACGATCCGAGCGCGGTGGAGAACCGGCGCACGGTGGAAGTGCTGGCCCATGAAGCCATCGCCAACTTCGCTGCCGCCCGCGAGCATTTCGTCGCCTTCATCGAAACCAGCTGGAACCATGCCGAGCTGCAGGATGTACCGCGCCTGCTGGGCGATGTGTCCGGCGCGCTGCGCATGCTCGACCTGGGAACCGCCGCCGATTACCTGCGTGGCGTGCAGCAGTACATCGAGGCCGAGCTGATCGGCCGCCAGCGCGTGCCCAGCGGCCGCCAGCTGGACACCCTGGCCGATGCCATGGCCAGCCTGGAGTACTACCTGGAAGCCCTGCGCGATCGTCGCCCGGGCCGCGAAGACATCCTTGAAATCACCCGCAGCAGCCTCGAGGCACTGCGCTACTGGCCGCTGCCCGAACGCAACGCCGCCGCACCGGAAGCGCCGGCAGCGCTTGCCATCGAACGTGAGCCGCTGCCGGTGCAGGTCGAGCCGCTGCAGCCCGAGCGCATCGAGGTACCGGTGCAGCCTGCTGCGCCCGCGGCCGGCGACGTGCCGGTATCGCTGCCGGACTTCACCTTCGATCCGCCGCCGGCCACACCGGCACCGAGGGTGCCCGACAACAGCCTGATGTTCGGCGCGCTGGGCACCGCGGGCGTCGTGGCCGCCAGCCCGTTGGATGCTGGCGCCTCGCCGCTGCCAACACAGCATGATGCCGAGGCATCGCTGGTCTTCGCCGCATCCAGCGCACCTGCGCCTGATGTCCCGCAGTGGGAGCTGGCGCCGTTCTACCCCGAAGCCGAGGCGGCCGCGCCCGCCGGCGACGAACGCGCGCCGACGTTCGCCAGTTTCGATCCCGTCAGCTTCGAACTGGCCGACAGCGATCACGCCGATGCACCGCAGTGGTCGCTGTCCGAGGCGCCGCAGGTGCTCGAGGAAAGCGCAGCGCCTGCGATCGACGAGACGACGGACAGCGTGGTTTCGCCCGTGACCGGATTCGATGCTGCGCCGGTGTTCGATCCGGTAGCGGCCGAACGGGGCGCGGTTGCCGAGGCCGACGACGTGGTGTTCCGCTTCGACGCCGATGCATTGGACAACGCTGACGATGTGCTGTCGCTGCACGCGATGGAAGCGTTGTCGCTGGACGATGACGCCGGGTTGCATCCGTCGCTGGAGATCGTCGATGCCGTGGCGCCGCCGCTGGCCGATGCATCGCCTGCGGCGGAGGTCAGGGTGGACGAGGCTCCGGATGACCTGCCGGCATCGTCGATCACTCCGCCGTCGATCGAAGCGCCCGCCCCGGCAGCGGAAACGTCGGCGCCGGCCGTGTCGGTGATCGATATCGACACCATCGCGCCGATCGATTTCAGCGAAGCCGATGCCCAGTTCTTCGCCGAGCTGAGTGCAGCCGCTGCCGGCTTCAATCCGCAGGCGATGCCCACCGCGACGGCACCGGAGGCGGTCGTTGCGACCGGCGCCGACGCCAATGCCGACGCGACTACGGGCTTCGACGCCGGCTTCGACGACGACGCCGAGAACATCGACGAGGACATCCGCGAGGTGTTCCTGGAAGAGTTCGACGACGAGCTCGCCAATCTGGGCACGCTGCTGCCGGCGTGGCGCATGCAGCCGGACAACATGGACCGGCTGCGCCCGATCCGCCGCATCTTCCATACCCTCAAGGGCAGTGGCCGCCTGGTTGGCGCACGTACGCTGGGCGAGTTCGCGTGGAAGATCGAAGGCATGCTCAACCGCGTGCTGGATGGCAGCCGCGCCGCCTCGCCGGCGGTGCTGGCGATGGTCGACAACGCACATGCGGCGCTGCCACAACTGAACGCAGCGCTGCGCCACGGCCAGCGCATCAGCGTCGACCTGCAGGCCATGCAGGCCATTGCCGATCGTGTCGGCGCAGGCGAGGAAACCTACTACGTACCGCTGCCGGGTGCGGCTGCGCCGGTTGTACCGGTTGCTGAAGCTGACGGCGAAGACGAGATCAGCCGCATTCTCGATGTGGAGGCTGCCGCCTCGGCGCCGGCCGATACCGACGTGGAGGCCGAAGTGGCCGGTACGCCGGCCAACATCGACAGCGTGCTGCGCGAGATTCTCGAGGCCGAGGTGGAAGTCCACCAGGCCACCCTGCAGGACTGGCTGCGTTCGGCGCAGCAGGCGCCGCAACCGGTCAGCGATGCACTGCTGCGCGCGGTGCACACCATGAACGGCGCCTTCGCGATGACCGAAGTGCCCGAGATCACGGCGGTGACCGGCGGCGCGGAGTCCTACATCAAGCGCGCACTGGCCGCCGAGGTGGTCCCGGGTGATGAAGGCGTAGCCGCCCTGGATGCGACTGCGCAGGCGATCACCGCCACCATGGAAGCGTTGCAGGCCGAACAGCCGCGCATCGCGCCGCAACAGGTACTCGCGCAGCGCCTGCAGGCGCTGGCTGGCGCGTTGCCGGAAGCGCGCTGGCCGATGGTGGGCCTGGAAGACGAAGAAGACGATCTGGCGCTGGATGACGAACCGCCGGTGGAACTGGACGCGGATGCATCGACAGCCGTCGCGCTTGAATCCGATGCGGTGCCGCATTCGTTTGCCGCACCGGAGCAGGACGCGGAAGCACGTGCCGATACTGTCGAAGCCCCGGTCGCCGACGTGGCGATCGAGGCCGGGCTGGAGGTCGGTGAGCTGACGGCCAGCGATGATCTTTCGCGCTACTTCGATGCCGGATGGCCGTCCGTACCGGGTGAGGAGGATGCGTCGCTGCCGGTGGTCGAATCGATCCAGGTGGCCGACGACGTTCCAGCCGTTGCCGTAGCCGGTGTCGAGGCGGAGGCCGAAGGCGTGCTGCGGTTGTCCGACGATGCCGGTTTGACCGTCGTGGATGATCTGTCGCCGTACCTGGATGCCAGTGCGCTGCCGGTTGACGACCGCGACGCCGAAGAGACTCCGGCCGCTGTCGAAGCCGTCGCATCTGACCTGAATGCGCCCTCGGCCGATCGCGCGCACGTCGCTGATGCCACGGCGTTCGAAATGCCTGCTGCACTGCCACTCGACAGCGAGCTGTCGAGCCTGCAGGATGAAATGGCTGCGCCGGGGTTTGCAGAACCGGTCTCGCTGGAAGCCGCGCTCGAGGCCGGCCTGCACGTGATCGACGAAGAGCAGCCCCTGGCCGACGACGGGCAATGGCCCGTGCTCGGCCTGCAGGCCAGCGAACTCGCGCCGGGCGAGGCGGAAGCCTTTGCCGAGGATGCGGACGTCGGCGGGGAGGCGGCGATCGGTGAAGGAGAGAGCGCCGATCAGCCGTCCCCGGCGACGGTGAATGAGGAGATCGCGGAGGCCGCAGCGCAGGCCTCCGCCGAACCGGTACGCTTCTTCGAACTGGAAGACGCGCCGGGCCAGGCGGAGGTCCACGCCGAAGCCGCCGACGTCGATGCGGTTGCGGTACCGGATGCCGTGGCAGCCAGCGCGCCCGAAGCCGACGTGCCTGAAACCGTGACACCTGACATCCTTGCCATGCCGGTGCCTGAA
Source organism: Stenotrophomonas sp. YJH_SMC_65 (assembly GCF_059369475.1). Taxonomy (NCBI): domain Bacteria; kingdom Pseudomonadati; phylum Pseudomonadota; class Gammaproteobacteria; order Lysobacterales; family Lysobacteraceae; genus Stenotrophomonas; species Stenotrophomonas sp. YJH_SMC_65. The sequence goes on along the minus strand of NZ_JCAFSR010000006.1, from coordinate 4,976 downwards.
GACAGCACCGATACGCTCGACTTCAGCGTCTACGATCGCGAGCTGGTCGACATCTTCGTCGAGGAAGGCAAGGACCTGCTCGACCACTGCGATGGCCTGATCAGCGAGCTGCGTGATGCACCGCAGGACCGCGAGGTGCTGGCCGGCCTGCAGCGTGACCTGCACACCCTGAAGGGTGGCGCACGCATGGCCGGCATCAACGCCATCGGTGATCTCGGCCACAGCATCGAATCGTTGCTGGAGGCGGTCGCCGCCGGTCGCACCGAGATCGAACGCCGCGATGTGCAGTTGCTGGAGCGCGGATTCGATCGCCTGCACCAGCTGCTGACCCGCACCGGTAACCACCGCGTGGTGGAACCGGCGCAGGATCTGGTCGATGCGTTCGAAGTGCGTACCACCACCGATATTGCCGCAGCAGCAGCGGCTGCCGTAGGCGCAGCGGACGTGGCGAGCGTTGCAGAAACCGCGTCGGCAGCGGTCGCCGGCCCTGCGCCGGCACTGCTCGATGCGCCGTTGTCGGCACCGCTGCCGGCCGAAGGCGTGATCGATGAAGATCCGCTGGCGCGCCCGCAGCAGGAACAGGTGCGCGTGCGCGCGGATCTGCTCGACCGCTTGGTCAACCATGCCGGTGAAGTGGCGATCTACCGCTCGCGCCTGGAACAGCAGCTTGGTGCCTTCCGCGGCGCGATGGGCGAGCTGGAGCGCACCAATGCGCGACTGCGCGACCAGCTGCGCCGACTCGACCTGGAAACCGAGGCGCAGATCGTCGCCCGCTACCAGCGTGAGCAGGACCAGGCCGATCAGAAGTTCGATCCGCTGGAACTGGACCGCTTCTCCACGCTGCAGCAGCTCAGCCGTGCACTGAACGAGTCGGCGGCCGATCTCGGGGGCCTGCAGGGCGTGCTCGACGATCTGTCACGCCAGTACGATTCGTTGCTGCAACAGCAGTCGCGCGTCAGCTCCGAGCTGCAGGACGGCCTGATGCGCGCGCGCATGGTGCCGTTCGATGGCCTGGTGCCGCGGCTGCGCCGCGTGGTCCGCCAGTCCGGCATGGATACCGGCAAGCAGGTGCACCTGACCCTCGAGGGCACCCACGGCGAACTGGACCGCAATGTCCTCGACCGCATGGTCGCGCCGCTCGAACACATGCTGCGCAACTCCGTGGCCCACGGCCTGGAAGCGCCGGAACAGCGTCGCGCCGCCGGCAAGCCGGAAGAGGGCGAAGTCGCCATCCGCCTGCACCGTGAAGGCTCGGAAATCGTGCTGGAAGTGGCCGATGACGGTGCTGGCCTGGACCGCGAAGCGATCCGACGCCGCGCCATCGATCGTGGCCTGTTGGCCGCCGACGCGCAGCCCAGCGAGCAGGAACTGGACAACCTGATCTTCGCCTCCGGTTTCTCCACCGCCGACCAGGTCAGCCAGCTGGCGGGTCGTGGCGTGGGCATGGACGTGGTGCGCAACGAAGTGCGCCAGCTCGGCGGCTCGGTCGACATCCAGTCGGTGCGTGGCCAGGGCGTGCGCTTCACCTTGCGCCTGCCGCAGACGCTGGCCGTCACCCAGGCGGTGTTCGTGCAGATCGGTGAAACCACCTTCGCCGTGCCGGTGGCCTCGGTCAGTGGTATCGGCCGCCTGTCACGCGAACGCTTCGAGGCCGCCGACAGCAGCTACCGCTACAGCGGCGAAGACTATCCGCTGTATGACCTCGGCAGCCTGGTCGGGCAGGCCCCGGCACGCGCCGATGGCCAGGACCAGGTGCCGCTGCTGCTGGTGCGTGCCGGTGACCTGCGCGCTGCCGTGGCGATCGACCAGGTGCTGGGCAACCGCGAAATCGTGGTCAAGCCGGTCGGCCTGCAGATCGCATCGGTACCGGGCATCTACGGTGCCACCATCACCGGCGATGGTCGCGTGGTGGTGATCCTGGACGTCGCGCCGCTGGTGCGCCGTTTCCTCGCCAATCCGACCGCACCGGTGCTGGCCAATGCACCGCGCGACGAACGCCAGGTGCCGCTGGTGATGGTGGTCGATGACTCGCTGACCATGCGCAAAGTGACCGGACGGATCCTCGAACGGCACAACTTCGAAGTCAGCGTCGCCCGCGATGGCGTGGAAGCACTGGAGCGGCTGGAAGAGCGCGTGCCGGACCTGATGCTGCTGGATATCGAGATGCCGCGCATGGACGGCTACGAGCTGGCCACGGCGATGCGCGCCGACCCGCGCTACAAGGATGTGCCGATCGTGATGATCACCTCGCGCAGCGGCGACAAGCACCGCCAGCGCGCCTTCGAGATCGGTGTCCAGCGTTATCTGGGCAAGCCGTACCAGGAACTGGACCTGATGCGTAACGTGTACGACCTGCTGGGGATCGCCCGTGTCCGTGAGTGAAACCCATCCGGCCCCGGCCGTCGCCCTGCTGGCCCGCCCCGGTGCGGCGCGCGAACGCCTGCGCGAGGCGCTGTCGCATGCAGATGTGCAGCTGGTTCTGGAAGATGACCCGAACGGCTTGGAGCCACAGGTCCTGCAGGCTGCGGATCCGCAGTTCGTGGTGATCGCGCTGGAAGCGGCCATCGAGGACGCACTGGAACGGCTGGACGCCGCGCTCTCGGCACCGGGGCTGACCCTGGTGTTCGATGAGGCCGAGCTGGCCGCGCGCCGCGACGGCTGGGAGGCGCAGCGTTGGGGGCGCCATCTGGCGGCCAAGCTGCACGGCCACCAGCAGGTGTTGCCGCCGGGTGCCGAGGAAGAGCCCAGCCTGCAGCTGGAGCCCGGCCATCCGGCGCCCGCGCCGGCACCGCAGGAAGAAGCCCTGCAGCCGCATCTGGCGCAGGCGCTGAGCTGGGCCGATGACGTTCCGGCCGACGGTCTGTATTCGCCGCCGGCACACCTGCACGAACCGATCGCGCTGGAGCAGGCCCTGGCGGCACTGCAGCCGGACGTGCCCGAACCACGGGATCCGCCTTCGCCGCCGCAAGCGCCGGCCGAACCGGCGGCGCCTGCGGCACCGCCGATCTCCTTCGATCACACCGCCTGGTCGCTGGTCGAGGAATCGATCGAAGCGCCGGCACCGGCAGAAGTGGCGGCGCCGGCCGCTGCGCCGCAGCCCTCCTTCGATACCGATCATTTGACCCTGGTCGATCTGGATGCCGCCGCCCCGGCCGGTGCGCGCGCCGCATCAGTGCTGGTGCTGGCCGGCATCGGTGGCCCGGATGCGTTGCGTCGCCTGCTCGGCGCACTGCCCGCGTCGTTGAGCGTGCCGGTCCTGGTGCACATGCGCCTGGACGGTGGCCGCTACGGCAACCTGGTCAAGCAGATGTCGCGTGTTTCGCCGTTGCCGGTGCAGCTGGCCGAGGCCGGCCAGCGCGCCGCGCCGGGCGAGGTCCACGTGCTGGCTGATGATATCGGCGTGCGCGCGGCCAGCGATGGCCTGCATTTCCAGAGCGATGCCACCGGTATTTCGCTCGCTGCATTGCCGGCCGCACACACTGCGCTGGTGCTGCTCAGCGGTGCCGACCTGGCCCATGTCGGCCCGGCGCTGGACCTGGCGGCCGCCGGTGCGTGGGTGGCCGGGCAGGTAGGCGAGGGCTGCTACGACCCGGCTGCGGCCACCGCCGTGGTTGCTGCCGGCATGGTGGCCGGTGAACCGCAGGAGCTGGCGCAGGCAATTGCCGCGCGCTGGGGTGAGCAGGACGACAACGGAGAGGCACCATGAGCTACGCCAGCAACGACGAAATCCGCGGCGTCCTGATCCAGGCCGGCAACGAGCGCGTACTGCTGCCCAATGCCACCGTGGCCGAAATGATGTCGCGCGTACCGGTGCACCCGGTCTCCGATGCGCCGCGCTGGCTGGTTGGCGAGATCGGCTGGCACGGCTGGCAGGTGCCGCTGGTGTCGTTCGCACGCCTTTCCGGGCTGGGCGAAGAGACGGTGGCCGGCCACAACAAGGTGGTAGTACTGAAGTCCCTCAGCGGCAACGCGCAGCGCCCGTACTACGCGCTGCTGACGCAGAACTTCCCGCAGCTGATCTCGGTGCCGCGCGACGGCCTGCTGGCCGACGCCTCCGAAGAAACCCTGCCGCAGATCGTGCACATGCGCGTGCTGCTGGGTGAGCAGAGCGCGCTGCTGCCGAACCTGGATGCACTGGAAGCGGCGCTGGATTCGCTGGCGGCCTGATCGGCAATCCGCCGGTCGGGTAGCCGGTAGTGCCGGCCGCTGGCCGGCAACCCCATGATCCCGTGGATGCCGGCCAGCGGCCGGCACTACCACGAAGCCTTACCCCAGATCGCCCAACCGCGCCTGCAACGCCGCGATCGCGGCCAGCCCGGCCGTTTCCGTGCGCAGGATCCGCGGCCCCAGTTGCAGCCCCTGGAATCCCGCCGATTGCAATCACGATGCCGCCAGCGGGAGCCGCTTCCAGCGTCGACATCCGCTGGCGGCCTGATCGGCAATCCGCCGGTCGGGTTCCCGGTAGTGCCGGCCGCTGGCCGGCAACCACATGATCCCGTGGATGCCGGCCAGCGGCCGGCACTGCCACGAATCAGCCTTACCCCAGATCGCCCAACTGCGCCTGCAACGCCGCGATCGCGGCCAGTCCGGCCGTTTCCGTGCGCAGGATCCGCGGCCCCAGTTGCAGCCCCTGGAACCCTGCCGATTGCAATCACGATGCCGCCAGCGGGAGCGGCTTCCAGCGTCGACATCCGCTGGCGGCCTGATCGGCAATCCGCCGGCCGGGTAGCTGGTAGTGCCGGCCGCTGGCCGGCAACCCCATGATCCCGTGGATGCCGGCCAGCGGCCGGCACTACCACGAATCAGCCTTACCCCAGATCGCCCAAGCGCGCCTGCAACGCCGCGATCGCGGCCAGTCCGGCCGTTTCCGTGCGCAGGATCCGCGGCCCCAGTTGCAGCCCCTGGAATCCCGCCGATTGCAATCACGATGCCGCCAGCGGGAGCCGCTTCCAGCGTCGACATCCGCTGGCGGCCTG